>CANQVF010000004.1 GCA_947627185.1 uncultured Clostridia bacterium
TTTTATTTAGTCTATTAGATAAAAAAATAGAACTACAAAAACGAAAAATTGAAGCCCTTAAGATATATAAAACAGGATTAATAAAAAGATATTTTGATTGTAAAAATGGGAAAAAGGTAAAAATAGGTGAAATACTCGAAGAATTTACCCAAAAAACAACAGAAAATAATCAGTATGATGTTATTTCATCAACGAAAGATGGATTATTTTTACAAAAAGATTATTTTAATAGAAGTATAGCTAGTGAAGATAATAGTGGTTATAAAATTTTGAAAAAGTATCAAATTGTTATTAGTCCACAAAATTTGTGGATGGGAAATATAAACTATAATAATAAATATGAAATTGGAATTGTTTCACCATCATATAAAGTTTTTAATATAAATAAAAAATTTAATAAAGATTATGTTTCATATTTATTAAAAACAAATAAAGCAATTTATTATTACACCATAAACTCAGAGCAAGGAGCAAGCATAGTAAGAAGAAATTTAAATATAGAATCTTTTTACGAAATAAATTTTATAATCCCAGATATTGTAGAGCAAGAACAAAAAGGAAAACTAATAAATAAAATATCAAGTAAAATAGAAAACGAAGAAAACAAGTATAAAATGCTAAATAAATTTAAAAAGGGATTATTACAAAAGATGTTTATATAGAGTGGCTTTTGGCTGCTCTATATTGCTATATTTGAAAAAGTAGTGTAAAATGATGACAAGAGGTAAAAGATGTATAGTGATAAAGTAAGAGAATATTTTAAAAATCCAATTAATATGGGAATAATGAAGAATGCAGATGTAGTAGGAAAAATTGAAAATGAAGTATGTAGTGATGTAATAAAAATTTATATTAAAGTTAATTCTAATAATATAATTGAAGATATAAAATTTGAAGCAAAAGGATGTCCACCAGTAATTGCATCCTGTTGTGAATTAACGAGATTGGTTAAATGCATGAAAATTGAAGAAGCACTAAAAATTAATGAAAAAATAATTATTGAAAATTTAGAAGGATTACCTAAAGAAAAAGAACATTGTGCAGAATTAGTAGTAAAAACTTTAAAAAAAGCTATATTAAATATTAAGAAAAATTTATGAGATTTTGATATAAATAATAAATATCTATAATAGAAATATTTTAATAATATAAAAATAAAAACTTTCTTTTTTGGAAATAATATGATATAATAATAGTATACCAAAAAGGAGAGTTTTTATTATGTTAGGAGAAAAAATAAAATTATATAGAGAAAAGAAAAATATGACTCAAAACGAAATAGCAGAGATTTTAGGTGTTAAAGCTACTACGGTATCTAAATATGAAGCTGGAACATTGGAACCCAATATTGAATCAATAAAAAAATTGTCAGAAATTTTTGGAATAACTATAGATGAATTATTAAAAGATGAAGGTGATTTTGATATTTCAAAAATAAATATACTAGAAATCTTAAGAGAACAAAAAAATATGAAATTAAAAGGTAATCTATATCATAATACTCAAATTATTTTTGCATATAATACAAACCATATAGAAGGCAGTAAATTGACAGAAGACCAAACGAGATATATTTTTGAAACAAATTCAATTTTGTTTGAGGGTGAAACAGTAGCTAGTGTAGATGATATATTAGAAACAGCTAATCATTTTAAATTAGTTGATTATATGCTTGATATAGCAGATAAAGATTTAACAGAAGATATAATAAAAGAATTTCATAAAATTTTAAAAGAAGGAACTATGGATAGTAGAAAAGAATGGTTTATGGTAGGAGAGTATAAAAAAGTAGTCAATGAAGCTGGAAATATAAAAACATCAACACCGAGTCAAACACCAAAAGATATGGTTAAATTAATGGAGTGGTATAATTCATTAAAACAAATAACAATAAAAGAAATAATAGAATTTCATTTTAGATTCGAGAGAATACATCCATTTCAAGATGGAAATGGTAGAGTTGGAAGAATAATTATGTTTAAAGAATGTCTAAAAAATAATATAATTCCTTTTATTATTTTAGATAAAGATAAATTATTTTATTATAGGGGCTTGAAAGAATACAAAAATGAAAAAGGTTATCTAATTGATACATGTTTAAATGCACAAGATCAGTATATAGAAATGATTAGATATTATACTGGAAATAAATAAAATAAGAAATGGAGTTTTAAATGTTAAAATATTTGAAAGGATTATCTAAAAAAGAAAGTATAATGACACATGAAGGAAAGAATATAGATATATATGAATTGCATATTAGTAAAGATGAAGAGATTTTAAATGAATGGGCACATCATTTTAGAAAACAGTATTGTGATGATGATAGTATAGATAAATTAGTAGAAGGTACAGGAATGAGTAAACAAGAATGGCTATTAGCTAATAAATTCCCAAGTGATAAAGTTGCACCAGGACCATCAACAAGAGCAGGAGATTTTGGAGAATTATTAATTGCTGATTATATAGAATATATTCATTCATATTATGTACCTAGAACTAAATATTCAAACAAGACTAATCCAAATACATCCCAACAAGGTTCAGATGTAATTGGATTAAAAATGGGAGAAAAAGAAAATGTAAATGATGAATTATATGTTATAGAGGTGAAAACTAGAGCTAGCAAGTGTATAGAAAAGGAAAATAGATTACAAAAAGCAATAGATGATTCAAGTAAAGATATAGAGAGATTAGCTTTTTCATTATCTGCTATGAAACAAAGATTGATAGAATTAAATAAAGAAAATGAAAGTAAAATTGTACAGAGATTTCAAAATGATGTAGATACACCATTTAAAACAAAATATGGAGCAACTGCAATATATACAACTGAAATGTTAAATTTAGAAAAAATAAGAGAAATAAAAGTAATAAATGAAAAAAATTTACTAAACTTATTTATAATACACATTGATAATTTAATGAGTTTTATCCATGAATTGTATAGGAGGGCAAGTATATGCTGATAGGAAATACATCTCAATATTACAAAAAGCTAACTAGTGCTAATGCAAAAATGGAAGAGTATGATATTGATAATAATGAAAGAATAGCCATAGATAAACCAATAGAAAAAGTATTTTTGACTGCAATAGGTATTATAGGAGAGATATCAGCTAATATTCAGAGAAATGAGAATGCGATAAATCTAATTTTAAACACAAATAGAGAAAAACTATTATTTTCTGCAAAATTTATAGAAGATTATAATAATGGAAATATAAATGTTAAAAATAAAAATTTGTACTTAATAATTTCTGCTGTAGCATATTATTTGGCTAATAATATAGGAAATTCTAAAGTTTTAATTAATAAAATAAACACAGATGAATTAGATTTAAATATAAATGGATTAGATTATGCAATAGTAAAATTACTAAAAGACGAATTTGATACTAGTGATGAAGAAAAATATCAAGGCAAATATTTTTCGCATTTAATAGATATGAAAAAAAAATTAGAGAATTTTTTAAAATACTATTATATAAGTTATTATGATGAAAAAAAGAAATTTAGAACAGAAGTATATAAAGAAGGAAGTGATGAAGAACTACTTTTTGCTGATATTTTTTTGACAATATATGATTTAAAGGTTAAGAATTCTTTTATTAATTTATCAAACGAATATATTAATATAGAAAATGATGAATTCAAACGAAAACTAATAGAGAACAATAAAATAAAAGAATTATGGCCTTCACAAAAGAATATTGGAGAAAATGGAGTATTTAAAGGTAAATCAGCAGTGATACAATTACCAACGGGGTCTGGAAAAACAAAATCATTAACAATATTATTATCTACATATTTTTTACATACTTCAAAGAAACTTGCTGTGATTGTTGCACCTTTTAGAGCACTTTGCAGAGAAATTACTAATGATTTAATGAATGATTTTGGAAATAATGATAGCATAAAAATAAATGAAATGAATGACATATTAAATGAAGAAAATTTATTTACATTCGGAAATGATGCAAAAGCAGTAATAATACTTACTCCAGAAAAGCTTACTTATATACTAAAAAAGCAAAAGGAAATTATAGATGAGATAGGATTAATAATATTTGATGAAGGACACATATTTGATGAATGGAAAAGGGGAATTAATTATGAGCTCTTAATATCTAATTTAAAATTATTACTTAATGATGATACTCAAAAAGTATTAATTTCAGCAGTTGGGTCTAATTTAGTGACAATTAATAAATGGCTAAATGGAATAGAAGGTGTAACAATAAAAAATAACCTAATTAAGTCAACAGAAAAAAGTGTATGCTTTATAAATTGGAAAAGCATTGGAAATAACTTATATGGATATTTAAATTTTTTAAATCCCTTAAATATGGAATCAGAATTTTATGTGCCTAGATTAATTAAGAAATCATTATTAAATAGAAAGATTGGAGAAAGAAGCGATAAATATTTTCCATCAGTAGACCTTAAGAGTTTGAAGGGAGAAGATACTGATATTGCTATATATTTGGGAATAAAACTATGTTCTAAAGGCTCAACAATAATATTTTGTGGAACAAAAGCAACTGCAAGCAAAATTCTTAAAAGAATATTAGATTTAAATGAAAGAAAATATGATATAAGTAATTTTAAAAAAACTACTAATACAGAAGAGCTAGAAAAATTATGCTACATAATTAGTAAAAATTACGGAGAAGAAAATGAATATTTTAGTGGAGCTAAGCAAGGAATATTTGTGCACCATGCAGATATTTCGAATGGAATAAAAATATCTTTAGAGTATGCAATGAAACATAAATTATTATCTTTTTTAATATGTACTTCAACATTAGCACAAGGTGTTAATTTGCCAATAAAATATTTAATTATGAGTAGCATTTATCAAGCAGGGAAATTAATAAAAACGAGAGACTTTAACAATTTAATTGGTAGAGCAGGTAGACCAGGAATGTATACCGAAGGAACAGTTATATTTTCTGATCCTCTTGTGTATGAACTTAAAGATTATGGAAATTATAGCAAATATAAACATAGATGGAATCAATACAGAAATTTGATAATGAATACAGGAGAATCAAAGAATATTAGCCTACTTATGGAAATGAACGATAATACTATATTAGATATAATAAATGAATGTTATAAGGGAAATAAGGAAAAAGCTTTATCGGAATATCTATTGTCATTTAAAGAAAAAGAAAGGGAAAAAGAAAAAATTAGAATAAATAATATTCTAAGTCTATTAAGTCCAATAGAAAATTTTATAATGGGCTATTTAACGGAAGAAAATCTAGAAAACAATAAGGAGAATATTGAAAAAATTGCTGCAGAAACATTAGGATATTATTTATCTAAAGATGAGCAAAAAGAAAATATAGTAAAACTATTTATGATAATAGCAGAGTTTTGCATAAAAAAGGCTGCTACACCAGAAAAAAGATATTTATATAGTAAGAATATATTTGGAGTTGAAGATAATGAAACTATTGAAAATTATATAAATAAAAATATGGAAAAAATTATAAATAGTAAAGAAACCGATGAATTATTTGATAATTTATATGATCTAATTAAAGGCTTAAAGCAATACGATGAAGAAATTAAAGAAATATCTAAACTATGGATAAACGGATATTCATATAAAGCAATAATAGAAAATAATAGAAACTTAGAGATAAATGATTTTTTAAAAATTTGTAATAATGTAATTAGTTATGATATGCCGTTAGTTGTAAGTGCAGTACAAGATATTTTAAAATCTAAAATAGATAACAGTTATATATTTGGTGTATTTGATTTGCTTTTAAAACAACTAAAATATGGAATAAAGTCAGAAGTTGCAATAAAAATATATGAATTAGGATTTTCAGACAGAGAAGTTGCTAAAGAATTAGAATGTTATGTAAATAACAATTTTTGTATGAAACCTAATATATACAATGTTAAAGATCTATTATTAGAATCAAAACAACAAATATTAGAAATTTTAGACAAATATCCAAGTGTATTTAAATATCAACTAGAATTATTAGAAAATAAATAAAAACAGAGAAAAAGAGAATATAAAAATGGAAATCTCGTTTTTCTCTGTTTTTATTTGTTCCTAAATGTTAAAACATCCACCCATCAGCTGCACTCCATCACAAAACCCATTCCTATAGTACTTTTCATTCCAATAAATAAGATAATCCATAAAATTTTTATCAAGCTCATCTAGCTGTTTTTGAACATATTTCTTATTTTGTTTAGGAACATTTTTCAATATTTTTTCGGATATTTCATCAAAACATATACAATATTTTTTGTCTTGAGGAGACATGTCACAAAAAGTAGTTTCCTCTCTAAAATCTAACCAATCTTTTAAAATATCATCATTAACTTCTCTTAAATTACTCATAAAATAACCTCCTAAAAATTAAAATTTTGTAAAATAAAAATTTGCCACAAGAGTTATAAATCCACGAACATCCGTGTACTATCACTTGGGAAAAAGTTGGGAAAAAACTTCTCAAAAAATGCCCTAAAAATGCACAAATGTTCTATAAGTAAAAACTCTTGTGAGTATTAAAATACCAACAAAAACTCTAATTTTCTTAAAAGGTCAAAAAGCCGTAAACCGTCGCTCATAACCCGAAGGTATTAAGTTCGAGTTTTATCCCACAACCAAACCTATATTGCTACATCTAACTAAGTTGTAACGATTTTTTATATTCTTTGATTAGTTTACAGTAATACTTAAAATTGCATTTTTATATCAAACTAAAAAACTGGAGAAATATATCTCAAAAACTATTGATATTTCTTTAAAATTCAATAAAAAATATAAGAAACCAATAGTATTTTTTATTGTTAAAAGTTTAATAATTTATGAAAAAATTCTTCGTTAGTAGTATAATAGTATCAAGTTTTTTTATGTAATATCTATATATATTAAAAAGAATATAGTATTATATTGCAAAAAAAATAAACTATATAGTATACTTAATAAAATAGTTTAAATAAGAGTTTTGTTATGAAAATAATATCAAAAGATAATTAAAAGCAAGATAATGATGTATAAATATTTACAGAATTATTTTACTTTTTATATTTTAAAAGGAGAATTAAGTGATAGTAAAAGGTATTTTTTATAAAAGTTTAGAAGAGAATCCAGAAGAGCCAGAAAATTACTGTATATTAGTTAGAAGTGAGTTTGAACACGATTTTGATTCGGAAATAACAGTAAAGGGTTTTATATATTATGTAATTAATAAATTTTGTTACAAATGTGATTACGATGATGTATGTTGTGAAATGCTCTCTTTTTTTAAAAAAGAATTTGAAAATAGATTTAATTTAAATACAAAAAAATTAAATAAGAGATTAATAGATATTTTTCAATATAGAATAAAAAAAGGTAAACCGATTATTATGATAGATTGTCCAGAATATTTGGGCGGTGGATGTTGGGGAGAATCGAATGGACTTAGATACTATATTAAATCTAATGAAAGTATTCATATGTATGAACCACATGTTCATGTTCAAACTTTTTCTAGTGAATATAAAGATAGATTTAAAATTATTGAATGTGAATTAATGGAAACCCAAAATAATAGTAAGCCTTTATCAAATAAATATAGAAAACAAGCAATTAGTTTTATAAAGGAAAAACAAATATATTTTATGGAAAAATGGAATGAATATACAAATTGTCCTTTCATAATAGATATTGAAAGATACAAAAGCACTGGAATTGTAAAATTTATCCAAAATTCCAAATGTTAGTTTTGATTACAAGTTAAAAGGTACAAAAAAAGTGTAGATTTTTATGATATTGATTTGGTTTTATAACATATTTAGAAATAATACGCAAATTTTAGCAGTTTTATTATTTTTATAATAAATATATTGTGATATAATTTAAAAAAAATTAAAGGAGGATATTATTATGCCAAGTATTTCATCAGGAATAAATACAGATTCTAATTTTTTAAATCTTAGAGAAATTGATATAAAAGAAGTACGTCCAGAAGTAGAAAAACTATTAGTAGAGGGAGAAAAAATAAAATGTGCTTTTAAAACTATAAGAGATCAAGTTATTTTTACTGATAATAGAATTTTTGTAATAAATGTAAAAGGAGTATCAGGTAAAAAAATTGCTTACTTTTCTTACCCATATTCTAAAATTCAATATTATGGGATTGAAACAGCTGGAATTTTAGATATAGATAGTGAACTATTATTAACTTTTAGTAATGGACATATTTTGCAATTTGATTTTAAATCAAATGTAGATATTAGAATGATTAATTCATTAATATCAAAATATGTTTTATAGTTTAAAATAAAAAGTAGTATGAGAAATTATATAAACAAATTAACCAAAAAGTGCGTGGAAACACGCACTTTTTTGGTAAAAAAAATTTTTAATTGGTACTTACTTTGGTATTAGATGTTAATTTTTAATTTCATGTTCTAATACCTTTTTACAAAAATCAAATTTCTCACATTGGTTACAGTTTTCAGATTCAAAGTTGATATCAATGTTTTCGACGTCTTTTAAAACTTTTTTGATATTACATAGCAAAAACGCGACATTCATATGATTGATGGATTTTTTTTCTTCTTGGACATTTTCTAAGCAAGATTTTAAAGAACTAATTGCTACGTTATATTCTTTTTCGGTTGGTTGTGCTGTTACCAAAAATTCTAGTACAAATAGAAGATTATTTTTTATTAGGATTGTTATTATAAATTCAAAAAATAAAATCCCTAATAAATAGTATACACCAGGTAATAATCTAGCAAGCGATAATCCTAAGATAATTACAGGATTTTTTAATGCTAAAAGAGAGCTACAATTATAAGAATACTCGGAATATTTTGAAATTTCTTCTAAAGTAGGAATTCGGTTTAAATCATAATATGCGTTTATAACAGAGTGTTCTGCTCCGTGAAAACGACATAATGAAAGTATTTCTTCATCTTTAAAAACTTTTCCTACATATAGTACTATTACTTCTGGAGCAGTACTTATTGCCCAAAAAAGAAAAGCAACAGACATAAGAATTTCGCTCAGCCGAATGCAAGAGAATAATGCAAAAATAAGGCTGCTTGTTAGTCCTAAGAAAGAAAGCACCGTTGAAAAGACTCGTATGTATTTAGTTTTATGATTGATTTTTTCGAATTGTTTAAAAGAAATGTCATTAATATCAACTTTTTTGCAAGTTACATTACCGTTTTCATCAATAGTTGACCGTTCGCCGAAACTATTTTGAATTGAAAAACCATCGATTGTGTGGGATGCATGTAGTGTTATATCTTTTACACCAGCATATCCACTAAACCGAATATTACCATGTTGTTTTGAAATTTTTTTCATTAAAGCACCTCCAATTAATATTATGTAAATAATTATAGCACTTTTTTTAATATATATCAAATAAAAAAGAAAATGTTATGTGAATAAGTTATTTAAAATATTTTGATTTTTTATAACAAAAAATGATAAATTATATTTACAAAAAATGACATATAATATAATATAAGAATGATTAATATTGAAAATAAATTTTAAAAATGTTATAATAAAAGTGGAAATATGTGTAATTGGAGGCTATAACTATGAAAAAGAAGATAATAAGTTTAATTTTGATTTCAATACTATTAATTTTCTCATTCCAAATTTATTCAACTGGTTTTGATTATAGTAGTCAAGTTGATAAAATGATGAAGGGAGATGGAAATGAAAAAGTATTAAATCCAGTTAATAACATATCAGGAACAGCTATAACAGTTGCACAAATTATAGCAGTAGGTGTAGCAATTATTATGTTGCTTGTACTTGCAATGAAATACATGATATCAGCTCCAGAAGATAGAGCTACAATAAAAAAACATGCGGTTGTCTATGTAGTAGGTGCTATTATAATGTTTTCAACTACAGGAATATTAGGAATAATAAAACAATTAGCAAAATCATTTAGCTAATTTAATTATATTACAGGAGGGTTAAATGAAAAAAATGACTAAAAACATAATATTAATTTTATTATTAATATTATTAATTAATTCTTTTCTAATAAATAATATATTCGCAGAAGGCGATTATATTGATATAATGGATAGTATTGTTAAAAGAGAATATTCAGATAAAACTTCTGCTAGTGAGAAGGTAAATAATTTATTAACCACAATTATTGTAGCTGTAAAAATTATAGCAGTAACGATAGCAATCATTATGTTACTTGTACTTGCAATGAAATATATGATTTCATCACCAGGAGAAAAAGCAGATATAAAAAAACATGCGATTGTTTATGTAGTTGGTGCATTAATATTATTTGCAACTGCTGGAATTCTATCTTTAATACAAAAATTTTCAAGTGCTATTACTTCAAAAGATTAATATATGTTTTAATAAATAATTATAAAGAATGGAGGAAGTATGAAAACTCTAAAATTAATAATTATAAAAATTATAATAGTGTTAAGTGTTTTAATTATGATTACAAGTATGTTTTCAACTGTTTTTGGTGATGATAATTTTGCAACAGATCCGTTTGAGGAAAACTCAGAAAGTAATAAATTACAAGATTTAGCAGAAAATTCAGGAAAAACAACAGTTGCAGTTTTAAGAGTAGCATCAGTTACAATATCTATTATTGTTTTACTAGTAATAGCAATGAAATATATGATATCAGCTCCAGGAGATAGAGCAGATATAAAAAAACATGCAGTAGCATATGTAATAGGAACATTTATACTTTTTTCAGCAGCACAAATAATAGCATTATTAATAGATATAGCTGATAAAACTTTCTCAACAGATGAATAAAATTTAATACAAGGGTGTGATTACAATGAAAATAGTAAAAATTATAACTTCAATACTAATATTTGTACTTTTATTATCTAATTTATATTCTTATGCGACAGATGATGGTGAGTCAGTCATAAAACAAATATATAATGGAAGTATTCAGTCAGAAGCTACTAATTCTAAAGATATGGTTGTAAAAATAATATCTTCAATATTGAATATTGTAAGAATAGTAGGATCAACTGTAGCGGTTACTATGCTATTAACTGTAGCATGTAAATATATTATTGCTTCTGCTGGAGATAAAGCTGATGTAAAAAAATATGCTATTAATTACATTATAGGAGCATTAATTCTTTTTGGAGCTTCAGGAATTATAACTTTAGCAAAAAACTTTATTGATGCAAGTTTTTCAGAAGCAGGAACTTAATTGGAAAGGAGAAATAAATTATGAAAAAATATATAATTGTATTAATTATGTTTCTTCTAATTAGTATTTCTTTTAGTATATATACATATGCAAGCTCTTCTATTACTGATACAGGAGCAATAATAAGCGCAATGTCAGATGCAAAACCTAGCAATATGGCAAGAGGTGATGGATCGAATATTCCAAAAATAATAAATACTATAATAGGTTTATTACAAGTTGCTGGAACAGGTATTTCTATAATAGTAGTAACAATTTTAGGTATAAAATATTTAATGGCTAGTCCATCTGAAAAAGCAGATACAAAAAAATCAATTTTTCCTATAATTATAGGTTGTGTTCTTTTATTTGGAGCAGTAAATTTAATGAGTGCTCTATATGATTTTGCTACAAACTCATTTGAATAAAATAGAATATTAAAAATAATTATTAAAGAAGTTGATTTTAAAATATCAACTTCTTTTTTTAAGAAAAAAATTATAATTTGTTACAATTGTATTAAAAATATCAAATATTACATAAAATTGTTGAAAAAAAAATGTTCATTTATTATAATTAATATAATAGTATAAATATGCCAAAAAATAAGGAGGCGATACGTATGTTAGAAAAAAATAAGATGAAATTTAAATTAATTTTGTCAATATTAATAGTATTTATTATTATACTATTACCATCTCATAAAGTTATTGCAGCAGGCGAAGGAGATGACTTATTAACTAAAATACAAAGTGATATGGATAACTTTTCTTCTCAAGCTAATAATGAAACAATTGATACATCAGAAATAACAGGAAATTTTACAGGTCTTGCACAAATTTTAACAATGATTGGAGCAGGAATTATGGTAGCTGTAACAACATATATGGGTATAAAATATTTAACAGAAGGACCAGAAGCACAAGCCAAATTAAAAACTCAACTAATAGGAGTAGTAGTATCAGGAATTGTTATTTTTGGAGCATATTTTATATGGAAAATAGTAGTACAAATAGCATCAACATTTTAAAAAAATAATTTAAAAAAGGGAGGAACTTTTATGGCAACATATCAAATACCTCGTAATTATAGAGGTGAGTCAAGAATATTATATATTTTTACAGTAAAATCACTTATAACAACAGCTGTTGGAGCAATGATAGGTTCATTATTTTTACTAATGTTTAGAGCATTCGGTATGACACTAGTAGGAGTATGCATTATGGCCTTTTTTGGATTATTAGGATATGTTATTGGTGCAGTAAAAATACCTACAATAGTTGCTTTTCCAATTACAAAAAGAATTGGTGGAGAGCCTGTTGGAGAGATTATATTAAGATATATGAAATTTAAGAAAAATAGAAAAATGTATACATATACAAAGGAGGAAAAATAGATGGGGAGTGAAATGATACCTCTACTTCAAGTAGGAATTTATGTAATTGTAGGTATAATGCTTTTATTAGTATTATTATACATATATTTAATGAAACCAAGAACGCAAAAATTAGAAAAAAATGAAGATGAAAGCCTTACTGATAATACTGATGAAAACAAGAAAAAAGCAAATCAAGATTATGGAAAATTTACAGGAAATTTAACAAGAGAGTCCATATTTGAATTTATGGAATTTGATGAAATAGTTGATAACATGATTGTAAGAAAAAAAGGTGAACAATATATTATGATCTTACAATGTAATGGTGTTAACTATGACTTAATGTCTGAACAAGAGAAAATAGCAATAGAAGAAGGTTTTGTTCAATTTTTAAATACATTAAGATTTCCAATTCAACTTTATATTCAAAGTAGAACATTAAATTTAAGAGATATTATTGATGAATATAAATCAAGAATAGATAATCTAACACTTGAAATAGATAAGATAGATGCTAAAATAGCTCAAGCCAAAACAATGGGTAATAAAGCATTAAGAGAAAAATTAGAATTTGAAAAAAGAAGAAAAATTAATATTTTAGAATATGGAGTTAGTATTACAGATTATGTTGAAAAATTAAGTTCAAACAAAAATGTTTTACAACAAAGAACATATGTAGTTGTTTCTTATTATTCAGCAGAAATAGGTGGAGGACTTGAAAAATATTCTAAAGAAGAAATATATAATATGTGTTTTGCCGAACTTTATACTAGATGTCAAAATATAGCAAGTGCTTTAGGAAATTCTCAAATAACTTGTTCAATATTAGATTCAGAGCAATTAGCTGAACTTCTATATATAGCATATAATAGAGATGAAGCAGAGTTATTACAATTATCAAAAGCTCTTGATGCACAATATGATTCATTATATAGTACAGGAAAAGATGTACTTCAAAAGAAACAAGAAAAATTAGATCAAGAAATTAATATAGCAGCTATTGATATGGCAACAGATAGTATATTAAAAGCAGATAGAAAAAAACAAATTGAAGAATTAGAACTAGCTATATCTAAAGAAGAAAAAATAAGACAAAGAGCAAATGAATTATTAGATACATATGAACATCAATTAGATCCAAGAGTTTATAAACTAGCTAAAGAAGAAATAAAAAATGATGGAAAAAAGGAAAAAACTCCTAAAGATTCAGGTGAAACTACAGAAAATGTAGTGAGAAAGAAAATAGTAAAAAGAAGAAAAACTGAGAACTAAAGAAAAGGAGGATAAAAATGTTTAAAAGTAAAAAAGAAAATTCTTCTACAAATGAGATTGAGAATATAAAAAAAGAAGAAGTTAGTGTATTTAAGAAAAATGAAAAAAATATAAAAAGTTTAATTGCTCCTGGTGGAATAGATGCAAGTTATACAAATCATATTGAAATTTCATCAGCTAGAACAAGATATGCTAGAAGTATGATTGTAGCAAATTTGCCTAGAATGTGTACATTCCCAGAGTTTTTAAGAGGCATGTATACATTTGGAGATATAAATGTATCTGTTTTTATAAATCCTGTTAGTGAAGCATCTTCTCAAACAGATTTAAATAGAACAATAAACGAATTAGAGTCTGAAAGAATAGTTGCTTTAGATAGAGGTGATATAAACAGAGAAAGAGTTATAGCACAAAAAAGAATGGAAGCAGAGGAACTTCGTGACTCAATAGCAGCTGGTTTTAATAAATTATTTGATTCATCAATTATAGCAACAATATTTGCATATAGTATGGATGAACTTGAAAAATATACAGAATTACTTTCAAATGAAATGTCTAAAAATCTTATTGATATAAAACCAGCTTGGGCAATGCAAGATGAAGCTTTTAGAAGCAATATGCCTTATGCTGATAATAAAATAACAAAATCACATACTTTTGATAGAAGAGCTATGTCAACAGTATTTCCATTTTTTACATCAGAAGTAGGACACGAAAATGGTATTCCATTAGGATTTAACAAACAAACAGGATTACCAATTTTATATGATAATTTTAGTTCTAAATTAACAAATTATAATATGGTTATATTTGGTAAATCTGGTGCTGGTAAATCTGTTACAATAAAAACAATAACTGCAAGATCAGCAGTTTTAATGGGAATTGAAAGTTTAGCATTAGATGCTGAAGGTGAATATGGAGTAGTTGCTGAAGCATTAGGTGGAGTTAATGTTACTTTAAGTCCTAATTCAAAAACAGTTATAAATTTATTTGATATAGAACCAGAAACTATAAGAGATGAAATAACAGGTAAAGAAAGAACAGTTTTAAGTGTAGAAAACAAGGTTGAAGATGTTACAAATGGTTTACTTACAATGGCTAGAGGTAGTACAAGAAGTCAAGAAGTAAACGAGCTTACAAAACAAATTATTTCTGAAGCTGTAGCAGAAGAATATGCTGCTCTTGGTATAACAAATAATATTGAAAGTTTATATACAAGAGATGAATCAAACGGAAAAATTAATATTTCAGATAATTATTTAGGTAGAACAAAAAAAGAAATGCCAACAATAGGTTCTTGGTTTAAAAGAATTCAAAGAAAAGCAGAAGAAAATGAAAACCCAGATTATCGTTTCCATTATAGTTATTTAGTAAAAGTTATGAAACAATATGTTAGAGAATATCAAGGACAAATGGCTTATTTTGATGGACAATCAACATTTGAACTATTAGATGGTGTTCCTTTCATTAATATAGATATTTCTCAATTAGAGGAAAGATTTGCAAGACCTCTTGCACAACAAATAATGCTTTCATGGGTTTGGGAAAAATATGTTAAGAAAAATAGTGAAGATAAAACAAAAGCAGCTAAGAAAAGAGTTTTAGTTGATGAGGCTTGGATGTTACTTCCATATCCAGAGGCTGTTGATTTCTTAAATACAATGGCTAGACGTGCTAGAAAAAGAAATGTTTCATTAGCCGTTATTTCACAGAAATTCCAAGATTTCTATGAAAAACAAGAAGTTCAAGCAGTTTTAACATCTTCTGAAACAAAGTTGTTTTTAGCACAAGATAAATCAGAAATACAATATTTAAAAGAAGTATTTAAGTTAAGTGAAGGTGAAGCAGGATTTTTAATTACATGTAATAGAGGTGAAGGATTACTTAAAGTAGGTAGTGATTCTGCAATTTTATCAATACAACCAACTAAGAAAGAGTTTGAATTTGTTGAAACAAACTTAAATAAACAAGTAGCTTTAGAAAGAGCAAAACAAGAAGCACAACGAAATTAAAAATATAAAAAATCAATTTGAAAGTTAGAAAAAGAGGAAAATATATGAAAAAATTAGTAAGTATAATGCTAATTATACTATTAATGTTTAATTTCATATTTTATAACAATGTTTATGCTAAAGATGCAGATGGACCAAAAACAAAGGCTAGTGATGTATATACAAAAGATCCAGCCAATGTATCTGATACGGGTGCTGCTGAAATTTTGGAACAAGGTGAAGTTTCACAAAAACAAGATAGTTCTAAAAAAGTATCAACATCTTCAAATAGTTATGGTGCATCAATTGTTGGAACTGTTACAGGAATTTTAGCAAGATTAATAAACATTATAGTTCTTCAAATTGATTTGGTTATGTCTCAAATAACTTATGGTACAGAAAATGATGGCTTACAATACTGGTTTACAATAGAAAGAACAGTATTTAATAGAGTAGCTTTATTTAATATAAATTATTTTAATACATATGAAGATGAAGGTTCTTATTCAGTAGGAGATTTAGATATTAATTATAATCATAGTAATGCAGAAGTTAAAAAATCTATTGCAACAGTATTTTACATATGTAGATTTATAGCAATGACATTAGGGTTAGTAGTACTTATATATATTGGTATAAGAATGGCAATATCATCAGTTGCATCAGATCAAGCAAAATATAAAAAAATGTTAATTAGTTGGGTAGAAAGTATTATTATAATGTTTTTATTACCATATATTATAAGTTTTATGATAAGATTTGGTGAAATTTTAACAAATATTTTTTACTCAGTAGAACAAAGCTTATTAGATGGTGAGAAAGTATTTGAAGGAACAATTCGTACTCAAACTTTAAATTGTACAATAAATACTTCTGGATTACAATTAACATTCTGGTCAATTGTATATTGGTGCTTATTAATGATGGAAATAAAATTTTTATGGACATACATAAAAAGATTTTTAATGGTAGGTTTTTTAATTGCAATATCTCCATTAATAACAATAACTTATTCAATTGATAAAGCAGGAGATGGTAGAGCACAGGCATTTTCAAACTGGATGCAAGAATTTGCAATTAATGTTTTTATTCAACCACTTCATGCAATTATATATTTAGTTTTTGTTTTAACAGCAAATAGTATAGCAGAAAGTTCACCATTAGTTACTATAGCATTTCTTTTAGCAATGGGAACAGTAGAAAAAATGGTAAAAGTTATATTTGATATGAAAGGATTATCTATAAAAAATTTAGGTGAAGCAAAAATGTTTAAGAAAGGAAAATAGATGAAAAAAGTTATAATATTTATTTTTATAATTCTTACTATATTGTTAGTAATACTATCTTATTTTTTGATAACTTTATCTGAAAAAGAAAAAATGGAACAAGAAGCATCAATAGTAACTACTCCTCAAACAATAGAAGATTTTATAAATAAATATGATTCAAAATATATAAAAAAGGAACAAAATACTATTTATCTAGAATTTGGAAAAGATTTATTTGAAGAAAATGGGAATGATAATAAAAATTATTTTTATGACTTGTCAAAAGATTTAGAACAATTTTTTCCTTCACAAACTTTTTATTTAATAGATGAATCTAAAAATATTAAAATAACAGTTCAGTATGTATTATCAGATAATAAATACGTTATAAAAATAAATGATAAAGAAAACTTTTTTGATGTAATAAATGGAAAAGATTATGTTGATGTTGATAAAATGTCAATAACAAAAAATTCTAATATAAATATTTCTAATCCATATTTGGATGAATTAATGATGAATACAATGTATTTTTCTTCTATTGAAGAAGATATTGGTGAAGGAGAGCCATTAGATAATGGATATACTTCTTATTTAAATGGCACTGTTAAAATAAGACTTGCACCAACTAAAGCTGTTAGAAATATTATATTTACCAAAGATTATCCAGACCAAATTGTATCAGATATAACCAAAGATATGTCATTAAGGCAAATATATGATTTAAATAATACAAATACTTTTGGAAGTTTAGAAGATAAATATTTAGGATATAAAGAATCAGATTATTATATTTTCTTTTATAGTGATGAAACTTCAATATATAGTTACAGCTATGAATATAATGAAGATATGGAAGATATAATAGAAGAATATCTTCAAACAAAGGATTTAGATAGATTCGTAAACAGAATAACTAAAAGATGTAAAACTTATGATTATTATGAGTATGACCCAGAAAAACAAAATGCATACATATTATATTCAAATAGAGGGCTTGAAATAGATATAAAAAATAATGATCCAAAAGGAATAAAACTTTATACAAATTATTATTTAACAGATAAAACAAAACAATTTGTAAAAGATGGGCTTATAAGTATAGATTCAAAAAATGATTTAATAGATGTAGTTGAAAAAGAAAGAAGAAACCAAAAATAATTGTGAGGAGTTAACTCATGGCAGAACCAAGATATATAGGTGAACCAAATAAAAAATATATAAAAGTTATTGTAATATTAATTGTTTTAATTTTTATATTAGTTATTGTATCAATTATTTTAGGAAATATATATAAAAAAGATAATAATATTAAGCTTTCTTATGATAATTTAACAACTATAAAAGAAGTAATAGAATATTATGAATCAAAATATATTTCAGAAAATCCAAGTGATGACAATAAATATTATTTAGATGTATATTTAACTTTTAGAGTATTACCATATAATGAAAAAGAAGAAAGTAATGAAGAATATTATAATAATTTATTAGGTGATTGTGCAAAAATTTTAAATTATAGAAGTTTTAAAATGTTAGATGAACAAAATAATTTAACAGTTGAAGTTATTTGTGATGGTAGCAAGATAAAAACTATTATAATAAACGGAATTGAAGATTATTTTATATATATGGATTCCCAGCTAAGTATGAAGAAATTTAAAGATATAAAAATAACAGAGTTCAATGTTAGTTCAGAATTATTACAAAATTGCATTAATAATAATTGGAATTCAAATATTTCTTTTGGAGAAAGAGATAGTATTTACGATGATTATTATATATTTTTTGATGAAGGAATAAAAGTTAAAATATTAGATAATAGAATATATAATATAGTGTTTGATAAAAAATATTCTGGAAATGTTATAAATAATATTTTTCCTGGTATGGCTCTTGAAAATATAGAAGTTAATTTAGGTGAGCCTACATTTAAAGATGATCAATTAAAAGTAATAGGATATAAAGGAAAAGAAGTATATGCTTTTTTCACAGAAAGTGAAATTTCTGTGTATAGATTAAATACAATTGAAACAGATGACTTTTTCAATTTAGCAGATAAATATATAAAAGAAGAAATTGATTTTAAAGAATTTATGAATGAACTTACATATTTATGGCCTGATTATAGTGATTATAAATATACTTCAAATAGTGTATTCATATCATATCCATTAAAAGGTATAGAAATAAAATTAAATTATGATAATGAAAATGGGATATTTATTTTCAATAATATAAAAAGTAGTGTAAATAAAGTTGAAAGATATATAGAAAATACAGATTTTGTTGCAAAACTTCAATTAGATTTAGTTTTTGAAGCAGAAAAAAGAAGAATCGAAAAAAATCAAAATTTACTTAATTTATGTAAAGAGTATAAAGAATCTTTAGAAGAAGAAAAAAAGAAAGTAATAGGAGAAAGCCTAACTTATGATATTTATCCAGAATTAGATAATAATAAACTTATTTATGCAATGAATTTCATATCTAAATTTGGAGAAGCACCAAATAGGCAGTTATCAGATACAATAGATTCTTTTTTGTGGGCAAATAATAATATATTTATATATTCTAAAAAAGGAAAAGGAATTTATTTATATAATTTAGATAATGGTATAGTTAGTAGAATATTAACAGGTACAGAAGATTATGAATTAAAGGGATTTGAAAACGGAATATTGAAATTTGATGATACTGAGGTACAAATTCAATATTAGAAAGGAAAAAAAGATGGCACAATTAAAAAATATATTAAAAAGAGTCATATTAATGATTGTAGTTATATCAATGTTAATAACATTTTGTGCTATGCCTTCTTCATATGCAAAATTGGATTTAGAAGAAGGAGAATTTTATTATGCTGGTACTCAAAAAGGACAATATACAGTATCAGAAGGTGTTTTTGAATGGCTTTTATCAAAGATTGGAGATATAGCTGATTGGATTCTTGGTATTATTACTATGGGATTTAGGATGGTATTTGTTGGGTGGACAGCTCTAATAGAGAAAATGCTAACTTGGGCATTAGAAAGTACAGCAGGAATTTCAGTTGATGGAAGTGTAGTTGAGAGTAATACAGATTTAACTGCAATTACAGATTCATCAAATAATGTTACTATAGAGTCTATTGTATATAATCATGTTCCTGCTTTAGATGCAAACCCATTTCATTTACAACAAACAGAAGATGAATTAAAGTATTCAGGAACAGGACATATATTAAAATGTACAAATAAAAATTGTTCAAAAGATAAAGGAGAAAATCACGAAGTAACAGAATGTGAAGGTGGTAGTGAATGTAGTTGTCCAGAAAGTTGTGAAGGATGTACTACATATAAAAATGCAGTTGCAAATTTTAAAAAAAGTAGTGAAAGTGAAAAACCAATAATATACCAAATAAAAGAATCTGTTGCTTTTTGGTATTATGTAATTAGATATATGGCTATTGCAGCAATGTTAGTTGTACTTATAATAGTTGGTATAAAAATGGCTACATCTACTATAGCTCAAGATAAAGCAGTTTATAAAAGAATGCTTGTTGATTGGTTAGTAGGAATGATTATAATATTTGCTATGCATTATATAATGATATTTACTTTTTATATTAGTGAAGAATTAGTTAATGTAATAGAAAAAGCTTCAACAGCTTCATATAAAGTTCAAATGCAACAATTAGCTGAAAAAGGCAGTCAAAAAGGAGTAGAATACACAAATGAAGAATTAGAATTAAAAATATATGAAGCTATTAGAACAAGAGCTTATGATGCAAAATTAATAAATGGTGTAACAGGAATGGTAATGTATATGACTTTAGTATATTTTGCATTTAGATATACCATAATTTATATAAAAAGGTTTTTTACAATAATAGTTTTAACAATAATGTCACCTGGCTTAGGCGTAGCATATGCTTTGCAGAAAGTATTTTCAGGAAGACAAAAAGCATTAAAAAATTGGATGTCAGAATATGTGCTAAATGTTATTATACAAGTTGTACATGCATTAATATATTCAATATTTATTTCACAAGCATTAATATTATCACTAGAATCTGTTTCTGGAATAATAGTAGCATTTATTCTTATGAATTATACAATGAAAGCAGATGCTTTATTTAGAAAAATATTTAAAATTTCAACTGGAAGTGGAGGTTTATTAGAACAAACAAATAATGCTGCAGATGACTTTAGAAAAGCTGCAACAGGTTTTGTAGGTGGAAAAGCAGCTTTAAAAACTTTATCTAATACTCCATATACAAAAGCAATAAAAGGTGCAGCTAAAGCAGTTGGAGCAGTTCCATTTTTAGCAGTTGGAGGTGCAAGAAAAGGAATACGGAAAAATATCAAATGCATTAGATGAAGAATCAACAAATGAAGAAAATGGTTATTCATTTAATGAAAATAATTCTAGTGCAAGCAATAGTAGTAATAATGATAGAAGTAGTAATACATCAAATACAGATGATTCAAATAACTCAGAAAATTCAAATGAGCAAAATACACAACCTTTGGGAACTTCACCAAAACAATATAAAAGAAGTGATGATGAATTATTAGAAGATGGTAAAGAAAAATTAGAACAAAATGTTAAGAATAGTAAAGCAGAAGTACAAAACGCAAAAACAGATGATGAAATGAAATCTGCTATGTCAAATTATTCAACAGCAGTTGATGAATATAATAGATATCAAAAAATAACAAAATCATCACCTCAGTTATCAACTTCTAAAATACTTAGAGCACATGTTAGTAAAGCTACTAATCTTGATACAAATTTTGCATTTAAACATTTTTCAAAAGGAAAAGGAGTTTCTGGATTTGCAAAATCATTTTTCAAATTTGCTAAAGATAATGCATCAGCAACATATCATGGTATTTATGGAAATAAAGTTAGAAATGTTGAAACTGGAAAAATAGAAAATGATGGTTCAGGTTATTACAATAATTTTAGACCAACAAATTTGTTAGGTTTAACAGATGAAGATAAAAAAATGCTAAAAACACAAATGGGATTAGTTACAGGAACTTTTGGAGGAATGGCAAGTTTATTTATGGGAATGTCAACTCTTATAGCACATCCTACAGTTGGAATGGGATTATTATCATCAGGTGCAGTTTTAACTCATAAAGGATTAGGTAGATCAACTTCAATTAGTACATATAAAGGAAAATATGCTTTTTCAAGGTTTGGAATTCCAACAATAAAAAATATGCAAAAAGAAGCTATAAAAAAAGCAAAAAAAGAACGAAATTATTTGATGCTAGAGTCTATAAAGTTTAGACATCCACATTTTTATAAATTAGCAAAATTAGGTAAAATAAGTGTGGCACCTATTGGAAAATTAACAACTGGTGCTATAGTTCCACTGGCAATGACACCATATAGATTTATGAGTAAAACAAATATAGGTCAAGGTTTCACAGATTTGAAAGATCATTGGGTGAAACAACAACAAGTTCAAGAAAAAGAATTTAAAAAAGATGCATTAAATGTTTTGAATGCCGAAACTCAAGCAAGAATGTCTTATATGCTTGATGAAGATAATCAAAAATCAGATTCAGAAGAAAAAATGTATATGAAGAGATTATATAATTCAATGGGATTTGATTATGATGAAAAAACAGGTCACTTAACAGTAAAAGCAAATATTTCAGAAGATCAAAAAACACAAGAAGAATTTGAAAATAAATTAGATGAAAAATTAAAAAATAATGGAATTGAAGATACAATAGTTGAACGTAATATAAATACAAATAGACATTTAACAGATTCAGAAATAAGTCTTATAGATAAAGAAATTGATAATATTTTAATTTCAATGTCTTGTGGTAAAAACTTAGATATGGATAGTGAAAAAACTTTAAATGAAGCAACTAAAAAATTAACAGATAAATTAGTTTTATCAGGAGTAATATCAGAAGATAGTTCAGCTAGTGAAGTATTTGTTGCAGGAAAAAATGGATTGAAAAGAGCATTAAAACAAAAAGCAAAACTAGTTAATACAAAATTAGAAATAGCAGAACAAGATTTAAACGGTATAAATGATGAAGATAAAGAATTAATAAAAGAAGCAATTTCAGAAATTAGTAGTAATAGAGAAGTTTCAGATTATAGGCAAATTACAGCAGAAGAAATCTTAAACATAGTAAATACTAATAGGGTAAATCCAAAACCTAGAAATAAAGAAAATTCAAAATCAAAGAAGATTTCAAAAAAACCACCATTAACAGATAGAGAGAAGCAAGATTATAGTAAAAAAGTAGTTGCATATTTAGTAAGTTTAGAAACTGCTAAGAAAGCAACACATAATTCAGAATATAAAGAAAAGCAAAAAGCTAGAAGAAAAGTTAAAGATTCTGTAAAAAGAAGAAAAACTAAATTAAAACAAGTTCTTGAAATGAGCTTTAGCACAGATATTGAAGATGCAACTGGTGATTTAATAGAACAAGTTAATAACATAAAAGAAACAGGTGGAGTAATAACAAATTCTGAAGGACAATCTCTTGAAATATCTTCAGAAGAATCTAACAAAGTATTGGAAATGTTATTCTTAAGAAAAGAATTAGAAGAAATTAATAATGTAGCAGTAGAAGAATTAGAAATAAGTAGGGGATCACAAAAATTTAATCAAGCAAAAAAAGCAAAATCTGATGCTACTGTAGATTATTATAAACAAGAATTAGAAATAAAAAGATATGCTCAAGAAAATTCAGAAATTTATGCAGATGCAGATTATGAAGAAAGAACCAATTATTATACAGAAGACCAAATAAATGAAAGAAAAAGAATAGAACAATTAGAAAAAACTTTAGGGCAAAAAAAGAAATTTAAAGAAAAAGCAGAAAGAGAAGTAATAATGAATGGACCAATTGTAGATTTAAATCAAGTAAGAAGAAATTTGCTAAATAAATAATAGCTAGAAAGGAGGTAAGAAGCTTGAAAAGAATATTAAAAAAACTGCTAATTTGTATATTAATATTATTTATATTAAATAATTTTATTATTGGAAATTTTCCAAATAATATTTCATATGCAGGAGAAAGTAAGGCAGAAGAACTATTGGTAGATTTACTAGGTACAGTTGTTGGATTACTTACATGGCCAATGAGACTTGTTGCTATGGCTTTAGGAATGGCAGTAAACACACTGATGGGAACAGTTGCATATATTGAAGGCGGTGTTTCAGAAACTGGAAAAGTAATCGAATCAGGAGTAAAAACTTTAGTACCTTTTGATGTATTATTTAATAGAATAAATTTATTGAACATTAACTTTTTTGATTTTAATACTCTTTCAAATGATTCCATCTTATATAAATTTAGAACATCTATTGCTTTATGGTATTATATGATGAGAAATATCGCAGTAGCAATATTACTATGTGTTTTAGTATATGTTGGAATAAGAATGGCACTATCAACAGTTTCAGCAGAACAAAAAGCTTCTTACAAAAAAATGCTTGTGGATTGGGTTGTAAGTTTAGCTATTATATTTTTATTGCAATACATAATTTTATTTACTATATATGTAAATAATGCATTAGTAAAAGCAATTTCAAGTGTAGATTCAGTTGTAGATGCAAGTGCTGCAATTGATGATTTAGCAAAAATGTCATTAGGAATAGATATATCAGCAATAGCAGCAACAGTTGTATATTGTTTACTTGCTTTTCAAACTTTTGGATTATTTATATCTTATTTTAATCGTATGTTAAAATTATCATTTTTAGTTATAATATCACCTCTTATTACTTTAACATATTCAATAGATAAAATGGGAGATGGAAAAGCACAAGCATTAAATACTTGGTTAAAAGAATATGTATATACAATTTTAATTCAACCATTTCATTGTATAATATATATGACTTTTGTAAGTATTACCTTTAAAACTTTAAGTGACACCACATCAGGTGGTTTAACAGTAGTAGCAAATGCTGTAATAGCAATATTATGTATAAACTTTATAAAAGAGGGAGAAAAAATTGTAAGAAAAATATTTAATTTTGCAGATGAAAATTCAAATACATCTTTAACTGCAGGTCTTGCAGTTGCAACTATGGCTGCTTCAAGAGCAAAAAATATAGGAAAAAGTACTAGAAAAGCTGTAAACGGTGTAAGAAATTTTAAAACAAATGCAGGAAATGCTCTTTCAGATGCTAAAATTGGATTTATAGCTGCTAGAAGATATTTATCAAATAATGGTGGTACAAATGAATCTGGAGAAAAACAGTCATATTCAGATGTAAAATCGGAAGTTAGAGCAGAACAATATAATAAAAAGGCGGATAAAGAAGAAAAAAAATATACTGTTAATTCAGAAGAAAGTAAAGCAATGGCACAAACTATAAAAGACAGAACAGATATGCTAATGAAAAATGGTATGAGTAAAAAAGAAGCAAAAGCCAGAGCAAGACTTTCTGTAGCTCAAGAAACAAGAAAAGCAAAGAAAAAAGATAACTTTGAAAAAAATCATCCTAGAATTGCATCTGCAAGAGGAAAAATAAGTAAAGTAAAAGAAATTGCAAATGAATCAGAAACTTTAAAATTATTAGGTGGATATGCAAAATCTATTGCACCAGCTGGAGGATTAGCTCTTTTTGTAGGAGCTGGTTCTTATGCAGGAGATGGAAGTTTAACAAAAGCAGTTTTGGCTGGAAAAGCTGCATATACAGGTACTAAAGAATTTATGAAAACTAGTAGTAAAACATTACAAACTGATGTACAAAAAAGACTTGCTAGTTTAGGTATTGCAGATAAACAAGGTGCAATGTTAAAAATGAATAATTTAGCAATTAATGGAAGTCAATATGAAGATCCAGATGAAATGAAAAAATTGCTAAAGGAAATAGAAAAAGCTTTAGAAAAAGCTGGGCTAAATCCAAAAATGAAAGAAAATATAAGCTATACAATTCAAAAAATGATGGCGGAAAACCCTTCTGCAAGTGTTGGTAGTATTGTAAATCATGCCTTTGCAGCAAATGGTATATCACCAGAAAGTATAACTTCAGAACTTAGAACTGCTACTGTTAATTATGCTAATTTTAATCAAGAAAAATCAATATATGAAACTATAAAAACATCAGGCGATATTGGTATATCACCAGATAAATTCATACAAGATGTAGTAAAATCATATCAAGGAATAGGAAGTAGTAATACATCAGTTAGCAGTAATGGTAATAGTAAAAATGTATCTGATTCAGAATTTATAGAAAATGCTGTTAATATTACAGCAAGTCAGGAAGGAAAAGAAGATAGATTTGAAGCTCCTGATAATGAAAGTGTACAAAGATTTATTCAAGATAGAACAGATGAAGAAATACAAGATTTTTATAAAAAATGTCAGCGTGAAATATTTGAAACAATGGATAAAGTAACATCAGAGAATAATGAAGAACAAAAAGAAAAGTTAATTGCAAGAGTAAATCAAATTGAAGCTGCTAGAGCCAAAGTACAAGATGCAGCTCTAGATAGAGCAATAGATAGATTAACTAAACAGGCTCAAGAAACAATAGATAGAGCAACTAGTGCTACTGAAAAAGAAGCTCAAAGTATGGTAGATAACGAGTTATCAAGATTACAAAAAGATTATAATAATTGTATAAATCAAGCAAATCAACATTTAACAAGAAAACAAATGGATGGAATAAAAGATAGTGACACAATTAAAAGTCAAATAAGTGAAATGAATAAACAATTAGGTGAAATTAAAGAAAAAAGAGATAATTTTAGAAATGCTAATCTTGGAGGAAAATTATAAAAGTGAAAAAAATTATTAAAAAAATATTTATAATTTTAATAGTTTTTATATTAGTATTTGAATTTAGTTTTTCAAATTCTGTTAATGCTGCCTTTGAAAGTATTTCAGAAGAGGAACTAAATGTTATTACGAATTTAATAGGTGGTATAGTTTCTATTGTTTTATGGATACCAAGGATATTAATGACAGCAATGGCATTTATGATAAATAAAGTAACATACTTTATTGCTAATAGTCAGCGGTGCTGTGGCTACTGGAGATGGTGATTTTGGTGATGGTTCTAGTTATTTAACACCTTTTGATATATTTTTTAATACAAGTGATAATGGTTACCAAATCTTAAATGTTAATTTTTTCAATGTTTCAGGAGCACAAGAAGGTTCTTTTGTTCGTAACTTTAGAGAATCCGTATCATTATGGTTTTATGCTATGAGAATGATTGCAACTATTATTCTATTATGTATATTAATATATGTTGGAATAAGAATGGCATTATCTTCTGTTGCAGAAGATAGAGCAAAATATAAAAAAATGTTAGTTGATTGGGTTTGCAGTTTGGCATTAATTTTCTTACTACAATATATAGCTCTAGGAATCATATATTTAAATGATGCACTTGTAAAATCATTAAGAGCAATTATAGCTAATGGTTCAGATTCAGGTGTTCAAGGATTTATGGCTGATTTTATGGATAAATTAGCAATTAGTTCTTCATTAGGAGTAGGAATAACAAGTATAGTTGCAGTTTTTTTATATTGTGGAATTGTTGCACAAACTATAATGTTTTTTATAGCATATGTAAATCGTATGTTAAAAATAGGATTTCTTATAATTATTTCACCTCTTATTTCATTAACATATTCAATAGATAAAATGGGAGATGGAAAAGCACAAGCATTAAATAATTGGCTTAAAGAATTTGCATATACAATATTAATTCAACCATTTCATTGTATTATGTATATAGCATTAATAAATACTGCTTTTAAGTTAGTTCAAGAAACTCAAATATTACCAACAAATCTTTTACCAGCACTATTAAAATCAGCAGGATTTAACCAATTAGCAAATGGGGTATTGGTAATACTTTGTTTAAAATTTGTAAAAGATGGTGAAGAAATTGTAAGAAAAATATTTGGATTTGCTGATGATAATTCTAAAACTTCAATGGCAGCAGGGGCCATAGCCAGTATGGCATTAATAAATAATGCAAATAGACTGGGTGTATCTACAAGAAAAGGAATAAATACAGCTAAAAATGGTATAAAAACTTTTTCTTCTGCGGTAGGTTCAGATGCTTCTAAAGTTAAAAACGCCATAGGTAATAAATTGCCAAAGGGATTAACTAATAATTTAAGTAAAGCAAAAGCTAAAACAAATGGTAATTTTGGTAAGTTAGTATCAAATACTAAGAATTCAAAAATAGGAAAAAAAGCATTAAAACTAAAAAATAAAGCTAAAACTTTTAAAGAAAATCATAAATATAAGGGAAGTGGTCTACAAAAGGCTATTGATTTCTCAAGAAATAAAATAGGAAAAAATATGCCTAAAGCACTTGGAATGATGGCAATGGCAATGGCATACGCAACAGGTGATACTAATTTGTTGGAAGCAAATGCCATAAGATCTGGTATTACTGAAGGCTCACAGGAATTTTTTGATTCAACTACACATTCTCAAGCATATAATAATATGGAAAATCTTAGAAGAACAGAAAAACGTGATTATAAAAAAGTAGAAAATTCTTTAAAAGAGGCAAATGAAAAAATTGAAGGTTTAGGATATGACAGAAACATATCAGCAGAAGAAGTTAAAAATATGATGAAATCAGATAAATTTAAAAAAATGCAAAAAAAAGCAGAACAAATGAAAAATGGTTTAGATACAGCAAATAGAATGGTTGATCAAGCAAAACAAGATTTAGCTAAAGCTCAAAGTAAAAAAGCTAATGCTAAAACAAGTGCTGAAGAACAAAAAGCAAGTCAAGAAATTTTTAGAGCTCAGCAAGTGCTAAAGGCAAGAGAAGATAGTGCAAAAAGAGCAGAAGAATTATATAATAGTTCACAATCTGATGTAGATACTTATAAAGAACTAGAAAAAGCAGTTAATGAAAGAGATTCAAAACAAAGTGAATTAGATAATTTTAATACTGATGAAGCAAAATATCAAAGAATGGTTAGAAAAACAACAGGACCAAGTCAATCTGAATTAGAAGATTCAAAAAATAGAATATTACAGCTTATATTAAAATTACAAAAAGAACAAAATAATAATAGTGGTCCATCATCAGATAAGGAAATAGAAGATGCAGTTAATATAGCAAATTATATGTCTAATAAAATAAACAGAGATGTAGCAAATAATGAAAAAGAAATAGATACAGAAAATATGATAAATCAAATGGGATTTAAAAATAATTCTAATACATTTAATGAATTAAATGAAGCATTAGAAGAATATAGTGAACTACAAAGTGGTGTACATATAGCAAAACAATTTCAATATAATCAAAGCTATAGCAATAGTACAGAATCTTTAATGAAAGCTTTTTTAAACCGTTTATAATATAATTTTTACCTTAGATAAATAAAAGGAGATGATTTTTTAGCATGAAAGTTAAGAAAGATAATAAGTTATTAATTATTAGTATAATAATTTTAATTTTTCTGATTATAGCAGTTATAATTACTAAAAATAATTCACAAAAAGAAGTTGATTATTCTAAAATGACAGATGAGGAAGCTCAAGTTGTAGTAGAAGAACAAATAGAAGAAATGGAAAAAAATGAATTAGGAGAAATGGGCGAAAGAGATAGAATGGAACATTATGTTTCTTCTTTTGTTGAAGCAATTGAGAATAAAGAATATGAAGATGCTTATGAAATGCTATATGATGATTTTAAGAAAAATTATTTCCCTACATATTCAGAATTTGAAGAATATGCTAAAAATAAGTTTCCTTCAATGATATCTTTAGAACATACAAATTTTGAAAGAAATGGAGATGTGTATGTTTTATGGGCAAATTTGTCAAATCCTATGGGAAGTAAGGATGCATCAATTGAAATGAATTTTGTTGTTAGAGAAAATGATTTGAATGATTTTGACTTGTCATTTAAAGTTTTTTAGGAAAGGATATAAAAAATGAATTTTACCGAATTTAGATTAAAAGTTAGGCATTTTATTAGAAAATATAGCAGATTAATTTTTATAATTTTTGTAATTTGGGCTACAATCTTTTTCATCAATTTGATGTTAAAAAATAGAAAAGATATACCAAAACCAACAACAACTTATAATGTTCATACTTCTGTTATAGATTCTAATGCATCAACTCCTAAGTCAATGCAACATCCAATAGAAGAAATGATTGAAGAATACATAGGTTACTGTAATGAAGGAAATTATCAAAAAGCTTTTAATATGTTGTCAGAAGATTGCAGAAAATATGAGTTTAATGATAATGTTTCTAATTTTATGGAACATGTATTAGTAAAAATGCCAACTCCAAAAAAATATTCTATACAAGATTATTCAAATGTGAAATATGGAGATAAGAAATTATATGTATATGAAATAAAATATATAGATGATTTATTAGCAACAGGACTTACTAATTCTACTTATGCTTATACATCAGAAAAATTAACTTTTTATGATGGTGAAGATGGATTAGAAATGGGAGCAGGAAATTTTGTATATTATGAAGATGTAAAAAATATATCTGAAAATGAATATTTAAAAATAGATGTTACACACAAAATAGTAAACTATAGTATTGAAACTTATGAAATAAAATTTACTAATAGATCAAATTATACAGTAGTAGTTTCAGATGGACAGGAAGCAAATGAATGTATATTAACTTTACCAAACGAAAATAGAAATCCATCTGATATTGTAAATATAGTTTTAGCTCCAAATGAAGAAAAAACTGTGCAAATGGTATTTCCAAAATTTGTAGATGATGGAGATATTTCTCAATCTCTTGTATTTTCTTCTATAAGAGTTATGGAAAAATATTCTGGAGTTGGTGAAGAAGTTCCAGTTGAAACTATTCAATCTGAAATAGATAATGCAATATCAAAATTTAGTATGGAAGTTAAAATTTCTTAATAAATAATTTTAAGGTGAAAAAATGTCTTATATAAAATTTAATAATGTTGTAAAAGAATATAAAATGGGTGAAATTAGCATAAAGGCTTTAGATAATACTAGTTTTGAGATAGAAAAAGGAGAATTAGTAGTTATTGTAGGACCTAGTGGTGCTGGAAAAACAACATCACTTAATATTCTTGGAGGAATGGATTCTGTATCTAGTGGTGAAGTAATAGTTGATGGAAAAAGAATAGATAAATTAAAGAATAAGGAGTTAATAAAATATAGAAGGGAAGATATAGGGTTTGTTTTTCAATTTTATAATTTAGTGCAAAATTTAACAGCACTTGAAAATGTTGAACTTGCAACTCAAATTTGTAAAGATTCTTTAAATCCAAAAGAAGTTTTAGAAAAAGTAGGATTAAAAAACAGAATCAAGAATTTTCCTTCACAATTATCTGGTGGAGAACAACAAAGAGTTGCAATAGCAAGAGCAATTGCAAAAAATCCAAAATTACTTTTGTGTGATGAACCAACAGGTGCATTAGATTATAATACAGGAAAACAAATTTTAAAGCTTTTGCAAGATACTTGTAGAAAAGAAAAAATGACAGTAATAATAATAACGCATAATACAGCTTTAACACCTATGGCAGATAAGGTAATTTATTTTAAAAATGGTACAGCTGAAAGAGTTGAAATTAATAAAAATCCAATGTCTATTGACAACATAGAATGGTAATAAAAAATTCTAAAATATTAAACAAATGCATTGTTTAAATATTTTAGAATTTTTTTTACTTTTTTTTGCTTTTCTTTTTATTTTGCCACCATTCATAAACTAATCCGCCTTTTTTGAACCATCCAGCACTACGTCCATAAAAAATAAAAAAACCAATTATAACAACAAAAGCAATTATAACATTTATAATAATGGTAGTAGAGTCCATAAATTATACCTCACTTTCTATTATTAAAATAATTATAGTATTATGAATGTATAAAATCAAGATAATAATAGCAAAAAAAATTTCCAAAAAAAACTATTGATAAGATTGTATAAATATAATAAAATATAGTTGAATAATTAGATATTTTGTATAAATAGAAAGGAGGAAAAGTATATGAATGAACAAAAAAATAAGCAAAACTTAAATAATAATGATAAACTTTCCAGCCTTTTTAAAGAAGTACAAGATATTAGATATGGACGAGCTAAACCTCAGCAACAAGCTCCTTTTAGTAAAGATCAAATTAAATTTAACACTGTTTATGTTGTAAACAAAAAATTTAATGCAGTTGGGGTTATAATAGGTATAGTATTTTTAATATTATTTGCAACATCAATACAAGGAAATTACATATTTGCTACTACTGAAAAACCAAAAGTAGCAATAAATACTTTTGAAGAAAACAATGATTCTATTGATATGATGAAAGTAATATCAACAAATATTAGCGAAAAAACAAGAAAAGAAATAGAAACAAAACATTTAGAAATAAATTATGAAACTAAATATATAGATAATGATAAATTACCAAAAGGTGAAGAAAAAGTTATCCAAACTGGTAAATTTGGATATAAAGACCAAACAGTTATAAAAACTTATGAAAATGGTGAAATAACAGATGAAAAAATAATAAATGAAGTTATTGATTTTAATCCAGTTGATTTAGTTATAGAAGTAGGTACATCTGAATTTTTGTATAATAAAAAAGTACATATTGGAGATAAAATGTTTACAACAAGTGATACTAATATGTATAGCAGTGAAAATGAAGATGAAAATATAATTTGCTTAATATATGAAAATATAGATGTTGAACTTATTTCAGAAGAAAATGGTTGGGCAAAAGTTTCAGTTGATGGTATGGAAGGATATGTTAGAGATGAATATTTAACATCAGAAGGTTTAGTTCCAGGAATATCTGAAGTTGCTAGAAAGAAAAGAATTAAACTTTCACTTAATTTTGATATGCCATTAAATAAGCCAAGTGGATTAACAAGAGCAGATTTTACAAAAGCTCTTTCTGGAAATCCAAGAGATGTAAATCACATATTTGAAGATAATGCAGGACTATTTTATGATATAGAGCAAAAATATAATGTTAATGGAATATTTTTAGCTTCAATTGGTATTCATGAAAGTGCTTGGGGAACTTCTAATATTGCAACTCAAAAAAAGAATTTATTTGGTTATGGTTCATATGATGCTTCTGCATTTGAATCATCATATATTTTTGAAAGTTATCAATATGGAATAGAGTTATTGGCAAAAGTTCTTTCAAAATACTATTTAAATGAACCAGGAACTAAAATTTATGATGATGAAATAGCTGTAGGAAGTTATTATAATGGACCAACAGTTTCTGGAGTAAATACTAGATATGCAAGTGATGAAGGCTGGGCAACAAAAGTTTATAATACTATGGTTTCATTATATGATCAGATATAAAAGAAAGGGAAAGCAGTGAAAAATATAAATTTAATAAATAAAATTATATTTATAATAAATATTGTTTTATTGATAGTTTCTTTTTTAGCATATAGATATATATTTCAAGTAGAAACAACTAAAAAAATATATGCGGAGGAATCGGTAAAATTTGTAGAAGAAAATAAAAATCCTGTTTTTAAAATAGATCAAATTATAACTTATAGCAGTGCTAATGTAAATGATAAAAGTGATGGACAACTTACAGATATTGATATAAGTCAATTTACAGATATTCAATTAATGATAAATAATAAATATAAAAGTGAAGAAATTACTGCAGAAAATACAATTAGTCAGCTATTTATAACCAATATAAAGGTAGAATCAAATTCAGAATCAGGAGAGAAAATTTTTAATTATAAAAATCCATTAAATTGCGGTAAATATACAGAATTAGAAAATTATAGAGATGATGGTATATTATTTAATATAATAAATTCTAATGAAAAAAATAAATCCGCAAACTATGATGAAAATGTTTTTTATACAGATTGTTCTAATCCAATTTCTCTAGGATATATAAATAAAAATATAGTTACTAATGGAAAAATAAATACAAATAATGCATCAATAGTATTTGATGGTTCAATCTTAAAAGATGCTGGTGTTGATATAAATTCATTAAATACAACAATAAGTTTTACTATTCATATAATAAATAATTATAATGAAGAATATGTATGTAATGTAAAAATAAATAATGATTTAACAAGTGAAGAAGGAATTTCTTCTGGATATTTAATGAAAATAGTAAATCCAAAAGAAAATGAATATAATTTTATAAAAGTAACTGATTAAAAAATTGAGTCTGTGTTTGAGCAGACTTGATTTTTTTTTTATATTCCGTTATAATCTAACCATAATGTGCTCATAGCTCAGCAGGATAGAGCAGTCGCCTCCTAAGCGACCGATGGGGGTTCGAGTCCCTCTGGGCACACCAGAAATGCTTAAAGGCACTCGAAAAGGAGGAATAGAAAATAGTCCAGTGGACTATTTTCCCGACGCGGCTCGACGAGTCCCTCTGGGCACACCATACACCATACATCAAAATTTTTAATAGGAGTATTTATTGGAAGAAAAATTTATGAAAGAGGCTTTAAAAGAAGCTAAAAAAGCTCTTGATATAGAAGAAGTACCAGTAGGAGCTGTAATTGTTAAAGATGGAAGAATAATTGCAAGAGCACATAATGAAAAGGAAACTAAAAAAGATTCCACTTGTCATGCAGAAATTTTAGCAATAAAAAAAGCCTGCAAAAAATTGAATGCATGGAGATTAATAGATTGTGAAATGTATGTAACTCTAGAGCCATGTTCTATGTGTGCAGGAGCACTTATAAATTCAAGAATAAAAAAGTTATACATAGGTGCAGATGATAAAAAAACTGGAGCTTGTGGTTCAGTATTAAATCTGTTAGAAGATTATAAATTTAATCATAAAATAGAAATAGAAAAATATATATTAAAAGAAGATTGTGAACATTTGCTTAAAGAATTTTTTAAATTTTTAAGGGAGAGAAATAAAAATGACAAAAAATCTAGTTAAAAAGATTTTATTTTTACTTTTAATAATAGTAGTATTAGTTTTTGTAGTAAGAGTTATGAAAGAATATGAAGTTGAAGGTGAAAAAGTTTTGCCATTTTCAATAAGTAAAATACTTTTAGTAAGTACAGTAGATGGAAAAGTAACAGATGATCATGAACATATTTGGAATGTTGGAGTTACACAAGTAAATGATGTTTATGTATATATTGATAAAACAATGGAAACAGATGATACTATAAAAGAAATAAAATTTGAAAATTTTGTTATAAATAAAAAACCTCAAAAGGGAACAGTAAAGCTTTTAAGACCAACAGGAGAATTAAAAAATTTATACACATATAGCGAACAAGATTATTTAAAAGATGGACTAGTATTTGAAGGTTCAACTATAGATGATATGAAAAATATGGAAATATCTAATGTTGGAGGAATGGTAGGATTTAGATTTTCTCTAGAAGACTTAGGTACATATGTATCAAATGAAGATTCAGAAATAACATATGATGGAAAGTTACTTTCAAATCTTGGAGTATCTGTTGAAGAAATAAAATTTGATGTAAATTTTGATGTAATTATTACAACAAATGAAGATATTAGTTTTAAAGGTACATTACATTTAGATTTACCACTTGATACAGTTATAGAAGATGGATCACCAAGTAAGGAAATAACAAATTTTGATAATATAGTATTTAAAAGAGTATAAAAACTATTGCAAAATAGGAAAATTCATTATATAATCTTTTAAGTTAAAGTGGCTTTTCTTAAGGAAGGTATGCTTCAATAAAAAGCTATGAATCTCGTCAGGTTCGGAAGAAAGCAGCGATAAGTAGTGTATTTATGTGAGTTCGCATGCCTTCCTTAAGAAAAGCCTTTATTATAAAAATTAAAGGAGGAAGATATGTCATATACAGCTCTTTATAGAAACTTTAGACCACTTAAATTTTCAGATATGGTAGGGCAAGACCATATTACAAAAACATTAAGAAATCAAGTAATTTCTAACAGAGTTGGACATGCTTATCTTTTTACTGGTGGAAGAGGAACAGGAAAAACTACTTCTGCTAAAATATTAGCAAGAGTGGTAAATTGTTTAAATCCAAAAGATGGAGAACCTTGTAATGAATGTGAAATTTGTAAAGAAATATTGGATGGTTCATTAACAGATGTTGTAGAAATGGATGCAGCTTCAAACAATAGTGTAGAAGATATTAGAAGTATTCGTGATGAGGTAAATTTTCTTCCAACAAAAGCAAAATATAGAGTATACATTATAGATGAGGTTCATATGCTTTCAACAGGTGCTTTTAATGCATTATTAAAAACATTGGAAGAGCCACCTGAGCATGTTAAATTTATTTTAGCAACAACAGAACCACAAAAACTTCCAACAACAATACTTTCAAGATGTCAAAGATTTGATTTTAAAAAAATACCAGAAAACGATATTATAAAAAGATTAAAAATAATATGTAGTGAAACAAATATAAAAGTAGATGAAGAAGCTTTAAAAATTATAGCAGTGCTTTCAGAAGGACACATGAGAGATGCTATTAGTATTTTAGAAAGATGTAGTCAAGAAAGCACAGAAAACATCACAGTAGATGAAGTAAAAGAACTAGTAGGACTTCCAAAACTAGAATATATAAATAAAATTTCAAGAGCTATTTTAGAAAAAAATACAATAGAAGCTTTAAATGTAATAGATGATGTAATAAACGATGGAAAAGATTTATACAATTATTTATGGGAAGTAGTAAAATATTTTAAAGATATTTTAGTTTATAAAGCTACAAATAATTTAAAATTATATTCGAAAGAAGAATTAGAAGAAATTAAAAAGTTAGCAGATATTTCAGAAGAACAAACATTATTAAATATAATTTATGAATTATCAGACTTAGAAAATGATTTAAAATGGTCATCACAAAAAACAATTATGTTCCAAACAGGTATTATAAAAGTTTGTAGACAAGAGTTTTCCACTAATGTTGGATCAAGCATAGAAAAAAGATTGCAAATTATTGAAGAAAAATTAGCAAATTTAAATGTAAAAAGAAAAGAACAAGTAGAAGTAGAAAATGTTGTTCAAAAACCAAAAGAAATAAAACCACAAATTGAAAATGTTGAAGAAAAAAAAGAAGAAACCACAAACAGTTCAGATAGTGTGCAATCAGCTTGGAAGAAAATTATAGACACTTTAAAAAGAAATGGAAAGATTAGATTATATACATCTTTAATAAATACTAGAATAAATGAAGTAAATGATTTAATATGGGAAGTTGAATTTCCAAATGGGTTAACATCATTTAATGAAAAAATATTAGAAGATGTTAATAACAAAAATGAATTAATAGCTGAAATACTAAAAGTTACTGGAAAACAAGTTCATTTAAGATATAAGGATTTAAAGAAAGAAAACAATTCACAAAGCAAAGCTAAATCATCAATAAATGATTTAGGAATAGATATAAATATTATTGATTAAAATAAATACACTTTAATTTTAAATTATATTATTTAATGAGAAACTAAAAAATTATTAGTTAATTTTAATAATAAAACAGATATTTTTTAAAGGAGGAATTTTAAATATGAGTAAAAGAGGAGGATTTCCAGGAGGAATGGGAGGCTTCGGAGGAATGAATATAAATCAGTTAATGAAAGAAGCTAAAAAAATGCAAGCTGATATGGAAAAATCTCAAGAAGAATTAGGAAGTAGAGAATTTGATGCAACAGCAGGTGGTGGAGCAGTATATGTAAAAGTATCTGGAAATAAAGTAGTAAAAGAAATAAAACTTACAAAAGATGTTGTAGATCCAGATGATGTAGAAATGTTGCAAGATTTAATTTTAACATCAGTAAATGAAGCTTTAAGAAAAGTTGATGAAGCACAATCAGCACAACTTGGAAAATATAATATACCAGGATTAATGTAAAATTTAAGATAAAAGGAAAAAAATATGTCATATTATTCACCTTCAATAGAAAAATTAATAGAAAGTTTTGAAAAATTACCTAGTATAGGACATAAAACTGCTCAGAGATTGGCTTTTTATATGCTAGATTTAAGTGAGGAAGAAACAGAAGAATTTACAAATTCTATCTTAAATGCTAAAAAGAATTTGCATTTTTGCTCAAAATGTTTTAATATATCAGATACTGATCCTTGCAATATATGTTCAAATCCTAAAAGAGATAATTCTGTTATTTGTGTTGTTGAAGATGTTAGAGATGTTATTGCAATGGAAAGAACACACGAATATAATGGTGTTTATCATGTTTTACATGGCTCAATATCTCCTATGAATGGAATTGGACCAGATGATATAAAAATAAAAGAATTACTAACTAGAATAATGAATGAGGAAACAAAAGAAATAATATTAGCAACAAACCCTAGAGTAGAAGGAGAAGCTACATCTATGTATATTTCTAAACTTGTAAAACCTTTAGGAATAAAAACAACAAGAATTGCTAGAGGAATTCCCGTTGGTGGAGATTTAGAATATACAGATGAGATTACTCTTACAAAAGCTTTAGAAGGTAGAAGTGAAATTTAAAGTATCATAAATAAAAACAAAGAATAAAATATAATATAATTCTTGTTTTAAGGGAGAGTCATTATGCAAAAAAATAAAAAAATAGTAATATTAGGTGGAGGAACAGGGACTTCATTTGTTTTAAAAGGCTTAAAATATTTCCCTGTAGATATTACAGCAGTTATTACTGTATCAGATGATGGAGCAAGTACAGGTAGACTTAGAAAAGAATTTTCTACTCCAGCAGTTGGAGATATTAGAAAAGTTTTAAGTAATTTATCTACTTTACCAGATGAAGTTAGAGATGTTATGGAATATAGATTATCTACATATAGTGAACTTAATGGTCATGCACTTGGAAATTTAATTTTAACTTCTTTAATTAGAGAAACTGGAAGTTTAAAAACAAGTATTGAATATTTAAGTAAAATTATGGATGTAAAGCATAAAGTTTTACCACTTTCAGAAGATTGTTTAACTTTAATGGGAGAAACAACAGAAGGTGAAATCATAGAAGGTGAAGAGGAAATAACAAAAGCGAATAAGAAATATTCTAAATTTTTCTATAAAGAAGAACCTCATGTTTTACCAGAAGTTCTTAAAGCTATAGAAGAAGCAGATTTAATTATTTTAAGTATGGGAAGTCTTTACACAAGTGTTATGCCACATATTATTTGCAAAGATGTTGTTTCTGCAATTAGAAAAGCAAAAGCAAAAGTTTTATACATATGTAATGCAATGACTCAACCAGGCGAAACAGATGGGTTTGGTGTAAGTGACCATGTTAATGTATTAGAACAATATTTAGGAAAAGATGCAATAGATGTTGTTATTGCAAGTAACACAGTTATTCCTAAAGAAATGCTTAAAAAGTATGAAACAGAGGAACAAAAAGACCAAGTTCCAATTGATTATGAAAATATAAGAAAAGGAAATTATGAACTAATTGAAGATGATTTATTAACAACATCAGATGGAACAATTAAGCACAATAGTTTAAAATTAAGTTCAGTAATTTTCTCTTATTTGATGAGATAAATAAAATAATAAAATATAAAAAATTAAAAAGTAGCTATAATATGTTTAATGAATGAATTAAACATATTATAGCTACTTTTTTTGAAATTCAGTATTATTGCAAGTATAATTGACAAAAAAAATGCTTATGATAGAATTATTTATATCTAAAGGAGGATTATAATGGAAGAAGAAAAAGTTTCTTATGCTGAAGTAGATGAGATATTAAATTATATAGATGAAGAATATGTTAAAAGAATACCTGAAAAAGTAAGAGACTTTTTTAAAGAAGAACGAGATGAAAATTATAAATTAGAAATAGATATAAATAGACCTTTAGAAGAACAAAATTTAAAAAGAAAAACAATGGTAATTTTAGCAATACTAAATATGAATTATTGGTGCGATAAGGAAGAAGAAAAAAAAGAAATCATTGAAAGTTTGAATAAAAATGAAGAAATATATCAAAAAGAAATAAGAGAAAAATATAATCCAGATAATATTTTTAAGAATAAAGATAATCAAGAAGATGATATAACTAATGTTGATGAGAATACTCAATTAGTAGGATATGAAAAAAATGGAATTATTCAAAGAATATTAAATAAAATAAAAAATTTTTTTAGGAGAAAAGATGAATAAAGAAAAAATTAATGATTTTGTTGATGTGTGGGCTCAAGTAGTTGGATTAAAAGATATTACATATATTAATATTATTAAAAATGATATTGTTAAAAGATGCACTATGTATGAAAAAGAAAAGCCATTTATAAGCACAAAAGAAGATGATTGCAATGCATATATTATTAAACCAATAAATGGTAGATACAGTTTTGATGATTTTTTATTAAATAGATTAATGCTAGGTTTAAGAGAAATTGATTTTACAGAAGCAGTTGATGGTACTGGAGGAGAGTATATGGCAGAATTGAAAAGCTTGGATGTTGATATTCCAAAACTTAATGACATAATTAATGAAAAATCCTCAAGACACTTAGGATTAAAAGATAGAAACGTGCAAATTATTATAAAAACAATAGAACATGAATTAGGTCATTGTTTTAAAACATCTTTTACAAATGGATATAAAACATCCATTTTAATGAAAAGAGAACAGGATGATATGTATGAGGAGTTAATATGTGCTTTACAAAAATATAAAAATGGAAAATATGTTAATCAAATAAAAACAATTCAAGAATTAGATTCAAAGGAAGAGTCTAGTACTATAAAGACAGGTGTTAATAACGCAAATAGTAATTATATGCAAGATGCTAGAATGTGTTGGATTGATGAGTTATTAAATGAAACTGAGGCAATGGAATTGGCAAATTGCACAGAAAGACACGAAATATGGCCGTTACAAGATGAAAATTGTAAAAATTCATCATCAAAAAACTATGTAAATGTATATAATTATATATGTGGATATGCAACATTTACTGGATATGGTAAAATATTAAAATCACTATTAGGAAAAGAAGGAACATTTAAAGCAGAATATATGTCATCTGCTAGTGATATTTTTAAACAATTTGATCAAGAATATGCAGATATTGCAAAAGAAATATTTGAAATTGATCCAGAAAACATTCCTCCAACTAAATGTATATTTATTAGTTTTGACTATTTAAAAAGGAAAAAAATATTTGATGAAGAAGTAATGCTACAATTAGATAATTTTTTTACAAGATGTTATGAAAGAAAAGTAGAAAAAAGTATTAGTGAAAATAATGGTACTTTAAATCAAGAATCTAGAGAAGAAATATTAAAAGAAATAGAACAATTTCAATTAAGGTTAACAACAAATGATGATTTACAAAAAAGAGAACAACTTGCTCATAATATTATCTTTAATAATATCAAAACAAGAATTAATGAATTATCAAGAAAAAGTAATCAACCAGAAATTGCAGAAGATACTAAGGCAAAGCAATATAGTCAGCAATCAGAAAAAGCAAATAGTTCAAAAATAAAATTTGTAAAAGGATTTATTCGAGCATATAATGATACAGAAGAAGAATATCAATATGAGGAGAGAGCTAAATACGATTTAAATGATATAGATAGAGTAAAAGAAATAATAAAAACACAAGGAAAAAATGGAATACTTATGTCTGATTTAACTGGAAAATTAATAGAAGAATCAGAAGATGGAGATTTTAAAGTAGAATATTCTCAAAAGCAAGTTTCATCAATGGCTAGATTGTTGAAAGTTGCTCAATTACTTACAGAAAGTAAGAGATTAAATCCAGAAGGAATAAATTATTTAGAAGAATTTACAAATATTCCATACATAGAAAGTACATTAAATCAAATGAAAGAAAATTTTAAGGATAAAGATTCATATATGTATGAGTTAAGATTAAGAGCAAAAACTAATAGATTAAATGGAACAATATCCTCTTATCCTCCAACTCCAGCAGAAATAAAAGCAAATGAAAATCAAGAATTACAACAAAATGAAAAATATGCTCAGAAAGCTGAAAAATTTTTAGATTCACAAAAAAATAGAGAAAAATTAAGTATAGATTCTGTAAAAAAATCACTAGAAAATTCAAAAATAAAAATGGGTGAAATTCAAGCAACCCAGCAAGAAATAGCAGAAAGAAATGAATATAGAAGATTAAAACTTCAAGAACACAGAGGACTAAGCTTAGAAGAACAAGCTAGATATGATATGTTAGATAAAAAATATAATAAGAATGTATTAAAAGAAAAAGATGAACAATAAGAAAATAGCTATAATATATTTAATAAAATATATTATAGCTATTTAAATTTAAGAATTAATTATTTTTATTAATAGAATTCTTTTTTTGAATTTTTTCTATTTTTTTATCAATGTTTTTTAATTTTATGTTTGCAAACAAACTATTTTCTTGTTTTATTATTTCTTTTTCTTCAAGCAATTTATTTACTAAAATTTTATTTTCATCAGAAAGAGAATACAAGATTTTTGCTTTTTCAATATTTTCTTTTACAAGTTCTTCATAATCTTTTTTTTCCCCATATAATCCCATTATAAATTCCTCCATAAAATGATACTTGAAGTATATTACTATTTTTTTATAAAGTCAATTTTATTTAAAATAATCCATAATTCCAATATAAATACTCCAAGCTAGTTCATCTTGATATGTATCTGTTTGAAGTAATTTATTTTCTTCAGCATTTGATAAAAAACCACATTCAACAATTACAAGTGGAATTTTTACTTTTTTAGTTAAATAAATTCCAGAAATAGATTTTATTTCTCTTGATTTTTCTTTTTTTAAAAAATTATTTAAACTTGCTTGAATATTTCCGGCGATTATTTTGCTTACATCATCTTTGTTTTTAAAAAAGGTTTGGTAACCACTATATTGAGATTGTTCTAGTTTATTCATATGTATTGATAAAAATAATTCTGCATTAGAATTATTTGCAATTTCTACTCTTTTTTTCATATCAGAAATTTTCTTTTCTCTAATAGTGTTACTATCAGCTTCATATATACCATTTTCATCGGAACGAGTTAAAATTACATTGCAATTAGAACTTTCAAGTAAATTTTGCAATTTTAAAACTATTTCTAAATTTAAATTAGATTCTACCGAACCATCTTTTCCAACAGCTCCGCCATCAGGATTTCCGTGTCCAGCATCTAAAATGATTGTGTGATTAGATACGGGAGTAGATGAGGTTTCTTGAGTTTTTAAATAATTATTACTAAAAAAACTATAATAAAAAATAGATACAATTAAACTTAAATTTATAAAAATTAGTCTTTTTTTATTTAGTAAAAACATACAAAATCTCCTAAAGAAAAGTTTATTATATCTTATGAAATAAACTAATTTTTATGAGGATTTAATTAATATTTTAAATAACTTTAGTAAAAGAATAATTTTTTTAATTAAAAAGCAAAATTACTTTTTAAATTTAAGATATGTTGTATAAAATTTGTATAATTCATAAAAAAATGGCAAAAATACCTTAAAAAAGCATAAGGGGATTTTTATGAAAAAGTACAAAAAATTAAATATAAGAGGAACGCTTTTAGATAGAAATCAATTGGCTAAACACATTGAAAAAACTGCATCTGAACATAATACTAGAAGTTCTTCAAATAAAAATACTTATCCAATTAATAATTTAATAGAAGATTATAAATTTATTTTAGAAACTTATAATTTACTTACAAAGCACATAAAACTTGGAATAAAAATTCATGCTGCTGGTGAATGGATTTTAGATAATTTTTATATTATTGAAGAAACTGTAAAAACAATTCAAAAAGAACTTACTATGAAAAAGTATAAAAATATGATAGGACTATCTAATGATAGATTTTTTGGATTTGCTAGGAGTTATGTATTAGCAGAAGAAATTGTTGCTTTTTCAGATTGCAAAATAGATAGAGAACTTATAGATGTTGCACTTAAAGCTTATCAAAAAAAGAAACTTTTAAGTATGGAAGAACTTGAAAGTATAGGAATATTTTTAAAAATTTCATTAATTTCTCATATAAAAGAGCTTTGTGAAAAAATTTATTCTTCTCAAATTCAAAAATATAGAGCAGAAAGCATAATAGAAAGAATTGTTGAAAAGAAAAATAATAATTTAATATTTAATAATAATACAAAATATTTAAAAGTAAATGATGAAAAATTAAAATACTCTTTTATAGAGTATATGTCTTATAAATTAAAGATATATGGAAAAGAAGCAGTAGCATATCAAAATATATTATCAAAAGAAGTGCAAAAATTAGGACTTTCTATATCAGAAGTTATTCAAAAAGAACATTTTCATATAGCAAATATAAAAATTACTATGGGAAATTGTATAACTAGCATTAAAGAAATAAATAGAATTGATTTTACAGAGTTGTTTAGCTATATGAATGCTTCTGAGGAAATATTAAAATTAGATCCAGCTGGAATTTATACAAAAATGGATGAGGAAAGTAAAAGTTATTATAGGCAAATTATAGAAAAAAAAGCTAGAAAAAATAAAATTTCGGAAATATATATATCAGAAAAATTAATAGAACTTTGTAGACAATATGAAGGTTCAGAAGATATAGAAAATATAAAAAAATCACATGTTGGATATTATTTAATAAAACAAGATGGTAAAGAAAAGCTAGATAATATTTTAGAAATTAAATCAAGAAAAAAATTAAATGTCAAACAAAAAGCAAAACTTTATATTGGATTTAGTATTTTATTACCAATATATTTTTGTTTGATATTATTTTTATCACTTTTTAGTATAAGCAAAAAACCTATCTTATCACTTTTAATCTCAATTCTTTCATATATTCCAATTTCTGAAATATTTTTAAGAATAGAAAATTATGTGATGAGTAAATTTAAAAGTCCTACTTTAATACCAAAAATGGATTATGAAAAGGGAATACCAGAAGATAAAAGTACTTTTGTTGTAATTCCAACAATATTAAAGTCAAAAGAAAAAGTTAAAGAAATGTTTGATAAATTAGAAGTATATTATTTAGCAAATAAATCTGAAAACTTATATTTTGCATTACTTGGAGATTGTTCTGAAGAAGATAAACCAGTAAAAGAATTTGATAATGAGGTAATAGCAAGTGGTATAGAATTATGTAATAAATTGAATGAAAAATATAAAACAGACAAATTTAATAAATTTCATTTTTTATATAGAAAAAGAGCATGGAGTGATTCAGAAAATGCTTATATTGGTTGGGAACGAAAAAGAGGACTTCTTACAACTTTTAATAGATATATAACAAGAATAATAGATAATGATTTTTTAGAAAATACCATTGAGAAACAAAAAAATAAACTTCCAAAAATTAAATATATTATAACTTTAGATAGTGATACAAATTTGAATTTGAAAACAGCTTCTAAACTTATTGGAGCAATGAGTTATATTTTAAATCTTCCAGTTATAAAAGATTATAAAGTAGTAGATGGATATGGAATTATGCAACCAAGAATTGGTATGGACCTTTCAATAGCACAAAAAAGTTTATTTATTGAACTTTATAGTATGAAAGGTGGAATAGATTGCTATACAAATGCTATATCAGATATATATCAAGATTATTTTGAAGAAGGAATTTTTACTGGAAAGGGAATTTATGATGTAGAAGTATATAATGAAATTTTACATGATGAATTTCCAGAAAATACAATTTTAAGTCATGATTTATTAGAAGGAAATTTTTTAAGATGTGGACTCTTAACAGATGTGATGCTTTTAGATGGATATCCTTCAAGATATATTCCTTATATTTTAAGAAATCACAGATGGACAAGAGGAGATTGGCAAATTATAAAATGGCTTCAAAATATAAGGTTAAATGAAATTTCAAAATTTAAAATATATGATAATTTAAGAAGAAGTTTGCTTCCTATTTTTAGTTTAATATTAATTTTTTTTAGTTCATTAGGATTATTAAAAAACAATTTAGCAAATGGAATAGTTTTTGGAATTTCAATAGTATCAATAGTTATTCCATATTTAATAGATATAATAAATTATATAATTTTTAAAGAAAGCAATATTACAGGTTCTGTTTATGCTTATAAAAAATTTTCAAAAGAATTAAATAGTATAAAAATAAGTATTAGCAGAATTTTTTTGCAAATATTATTTTTGCCTTATGAAACAGTAGAAAATATTGATGCGATTGTAAGAAGTATTTATAGAATGAAAAATAAAACTAAGCTTTTAGAATGGGTTACAGCAGAAGATGCAGAAAAAAACTCTGAAACAAGCTTAATTTATTATTATAAAGAAATGAATATAAATTTTATAGTAAGTGTTTTATTTTTAATCATACCAGGAATAATATCAAAAATTTTAGGTATATTTTGGATATTAGCTCCAATAATAGCATGGTACATCAGTTTAGATAATAATAAAGAAATTGTGGTTACAGAAAATAATAAAAGATATTTAACAGAAATTGCACGAAGAACTTGGAATTTTTTTGAAAAGTATGTAAATGAAGAAAATAATTATTTAATGCCAGATAATTATCAAGAAGATAGAAATAACAAAATTGTAAATAGAACTTCATCTACAAACATTGGGTTAGAATTACTTGCAATTTTATCTGCATATGATTTAGGTTTTATAAGTTTTAAAAAAACAATAGAAATTTTAAATAAAGTTATTTTTACAATTAGTGGACTTAGTAAATGGAATGGACACTTATATAATTGGTATAATACAAAAACTTTAATTCCACTATTACCAAGATATATATCAACAGTTGATAGTGGAAATTTTGTTGGATATTTATATATAGTTAAGAACTTTCTAATAGAAAATAAAAACAGAGGCGATTTAGAAAGTTTAATAACTACCGTAACAGAACTTATTGAAAATACAGATTTTTCAAAACTATATAGTGAAAAAACAAGATTATTATCAATAGGATATAATTTAGAAGAAAATAAATTAACAGATTCATATTATGATTTTTTAGCTTCTGAAGCAAGACAAGCAAGTATTGTTGCTATTGCAAAAGGTGATATTCCTGTAAAACATTGGAATAACTTAAGTAGAACACTTACAAGTTTAAATGGATATAAAGGTTTAGTTTCATGGACTGGAACTGCTTTTGAATATTTAATGCCAAATTTAAATTTAAAAAGATATAAAGGAAGTTTGCTTGATGAAGCAAGTAAATTTGCAATAATGAGTCAAATAGAATATTGTAAAAAATTAGGTGTTCCATGGGGAATATCAGAATCTGCTTTTAATTTAAGAGATTTGAATAATAACTACCAATATAAAGCTTTTGGAATACCATGGCTTGGCTTAAAAAGAGGTTTAGAAGATGATATTGTTGTTTCGCCTTATAGTACATGTTTATCTTTAGAAGATGAGCTAGAAAATGGAATCAAAAATTTAAAAAGAATAGAAAAAGAAGGCGGGTTAGGTGAATATGGTTTTTATGAATCAATAGATTATACTTCTTCAAGAGTAAAAAAAGAAGGAAAAGAAGTAGTAAAAACTTATATGGCACATCATCAAGGTTTAATTTTATTATCTATAAATAACATTTTAAATAAAAATATTTTAAGAAAAAGATTTAATAATAATCCAGAAATTGAAGCAACTAATATTTTACTAGAAGAAAGAATGCCAATGCAAATGATTATTACTAAAGAGAAAAAGGAAAAAATAACAAAAGCTAAAAATTTAAATTTAGGTTCTTATTTAGAAAGAGTAATAGAAGAACCAAATAAAAATTTTAAAAATATAAATGTTATTTCAAACGATAGATATAAAATAACAATAGATGATTTTGGTGATAGTATTAGTGAATTTGATGGATTAATGGTAAATAATTTTAAAGAAACATCAGAATTAAAACAAAGAATGAATACCTATATAAGAAATATAAAATCCAAAAAAGTAATTGATACTAAAGAAAATGCAAAAGTTATTTTTTCTCCAGATAGAGCAAAATTTGTAAAACAAGAAAATAATTTAAAAATAGAAGAAATAGTTAGTTTAGATCCAAATAGGGGAATTGAAATTAGAAGAATTGAAATAGAAAATTTAGGAAATGGAGAAGAATTTTTAGAAATAATTACAGATTTTGAACCATCTTTATCTAGAAAAATGCAAGAATATTCTCATCCAATTTTTAATAAATTATTTATGAAAATTGAAGAAGAAAATGAAAATCTTATATTTGAGAAAAAAGACAGAGATTTAGAGAAAAGCAAATTTTTAGCAACAACTTTATACACAGAAAACGAACAAATTGTGGATTTCGAATATGAAATAGATAAAGAAAAATATTTAGGAAGAGAAAATGTAGATACTTCCAAAATATTTAAAAATCAAAAAAATTTTTCTAAAGTAATTTCTCAAGTAACAGATTGGATTATAGCAATGAAAAGAACAATAAAAATTAGAAGTAGAGAAAAAGCAAGTATTAATTTTTTAATATCAGTTTCAGATACTAAAGAAGAAGCAATTGAAAATTTAGAAAATATAAAAAGTGAAGAGGAAATTGTTAGAACATTAAATATAGCAAAAGCTAGAAGTGAAGAAGAAAGTAAGTATTTGCAAGTAGATAGTAAAAAATTAGATTTATATTTTAGATTGTTAAAATATATTTTAAAGTTAAATCCAATAAGAGAAGTTTCAAAAATTGAAAATGCACAAATTGATAGTTTATGGAAATATGGAATTTCTGGAGATAATCCAATTGTATTAGTTAAAATAAAAAATATAGAAGATATTTATGTTGTTGAAGAAGTAATTAGTAGTTATGAATATTATAGAGCTAAAAAAATATTTATAGATTTAGTTATTTTAAATTTAGAAACAAATGTATATGAAAGATATGTACGAGATTCAATAAATGAAGTTATTTCAAATAAGCAAATAGAATATTTAAAAAATATAAATGCTGGTATTTTTATTTTAAATAAAGATGAAATGTTAAAAGAAGATTTAGAAGTAATTGAATTTAAAGCGAGACTATGCATAGATACTGAAAAAGGTGGAATAGAAGAATTACTAAAAGAATTAGAAAAACAAGAAAAATCTATTAAAAAAATAAGAAAAGAAAAAAATGTGAGATTAGATTCTGAAATTTATCCATTAAAAAAAGAAGAACTATTATTTGATAATTCTTATGGTGGTTTCACAAAAGATGGTAAAGAATATTTAATTTATAAAAACGATGAAAATTTACTTCCTTCTGTTTGGAGCAATGTTATTTGTAATAATTTTTTTGGCACAGTTGTAACAGATAATTTAGGTGGTTTTACTTGGAATAAAAATAGCAGACTAAACAGATTAACAGCTTGGAATAATGATAGAGTAACAGATTTACCATCAGAAATTTTTTACATTAAAGATGAAGATAATAAAATGGTTTGGACTTTAAATTCTGGAATTATTCCAAATAAAAATTATTACTATGTAACTCATGGTTTTGGCTATACAAAACTTAAAAATTCAAATGATAATTTAAATCAAGAACTTGAAATTTTTGTACCAAATGAAGAACATTTAAAAATTCTTAAATTTAGAATAAAAAATATTGTTAACGAAAAAAGAAAAATTAAGTTATTAGTATATATAAAAACAGTTTTAGGTGAAGATGAATATTTAACTAATGGAAATTTATCTGTTGAAAAACAAAAAAATATTTTAAAAATTAAAAATATTTTTAATGAGGAATATTTTCAAAATAAAGTAATGTATGTAACAAGTAATTTGGAAATTAATAGCTTTACTGGTGAAAAGGATAATTTTTTTGGAAATGGAGATATTTTAAATCCAGATGCTTTTTATACAAACTTAAATAATAAATCAGGACTTGGTAAAAATTCTTGTGTTGGAATAGAATTTATACTAAAATTAGACAAATTTGAAGATAAAAATTTTTATATAATAATAGGTGAGGAAAACAATTTTGAAGATATTTTAAAAATAAAAGAAAAATATAATGATATAACTAATGTTCAAAAAGAATTAGATAAATCTCAAGAAAAGTGGAATGATATTTTAAATATTATAAAAGTAAAAACACCTTCAGAATCTATGAATATTATGATGAATGGTTGGCTTGTTTATCAAACTTTATCAAGTCGACTTTTAGGAAGAACAGGATATCACCAATCTGGTGGTGCATATGGTTTTAGAGACCAACTTCAAGATACTTTAGGAATTAAATATATAGATTCTAATTATTTAAAAGAACAAATAATAAATTGTGCAAGACATCAATTTATAGAAGGAGATGTGCTTCATTGGTGGCATAATGAAACAAAAAAAGGAATAAGAACTAGATTTTCAGATGATATGTTATGGCTTGTTTATGCAGTAATAGAATATATAGAATTTGAAAATGATAAAAGCTTTTTAGATGAAATGGTTGAATATTTAAAAGGAGATATTTTAACAGAAGGTGAAACAGAAAGATATGATACTTTTTATGCAAGTAATGAAAAAGAAAGTATTTTTAATCATTGTATAAGAGCAATAGAAGTTACTATAAGCAAAGGAATAGAACCTTTTCCAAAAATTGGTATAGGAGATTGGAATGATGGATTTAGTAAAATTGGTGTAAAAGGTGATGGAAAAAGTGTATGGCTTGGCATTTTTCTATATGATATTTTAAATAGATTTATACCAATTTGTGAAGAAAAAGGTAGAAAAGATTTAGTAGAAAAATATTTGGAATATAAAGAATTATTAAAAAAGAATGTAAATACAGTTGGTTGGGATGGAAGATGGTTTAAAAGAGCCATTACAGATGATGGTAAAGAAATAGGAAGTATAAATTCAGAAGAATGTAGAATAGATAGTATTTGTCAAAGTTGGTCTGTTATATCAGGTATAGGTGATAATGATAAAAAGTTTATAGCTATTGAAGAGGCAGAAAATTATTTAGTAGATAAAGAAAATAAAATAATAAAACTATTTGATCCACCTTTTGAAAAAACTAGTATAAATCCAGGATATATAAAATCTTATCCACCAGGAATTAGAGAAAATGGAGGACAATATACTCATAGTAGTTGTTGGTTTATAATTGCAGAAGCACTTTTAGGTTTTGGAGATAAAGCTGTTCAATTTGCAGAATTTATTAATCCAATTGAGCATTCTAAAAACAAAGAAGAAGCAAAAAAGTTTAAACTAGAACCTTATGTTTTAGAAGCAGATTTATACAGCAATAAAGATTTAATAGGTAGAGGTGGTTGGAATTGGTATACAGGTTCTAGTAGTTGGTATTATAAAGCAATTTTAGAATATATTTTAGGATTAAAAATTGAAAAAGGATTTTTAAAAATTGAACCATGTATTTCAAAAGAATGGAAAGAATATGAAATTCAATATAAATATAAAACAACTTTATATAAGATAAAAGTAAAAAATAATAAAGGAAAAAACACAGGTGTAGAGAAGTTTATAGTAAATGGTGAAGAAATAAAAGATAAAAAAATATTATTACAAGATAATTGTAAAATTTTTAATATTGAAGTTTTTATGTAATAAATTTGAAAAAAAACTTGTACAAAATTGTTAAATATGATATAACGTTATAGTAGAATTAAAAATTTCTTTTAGAAAGGCGGTAATTCTGTGGAAGAGATTGTTGAAAAAGATAAAAAAACTATATTAGTAGTAGATGATGAACAAAGCATTATGGAATTATTAGTATTTAATTTACAAAAAGAAGGTTATAACACATTACAAGCTTATGATGGTGTTACAGCTGTTGAAATGGCTATTAATGAAAAACCTGATTTAATTTTATTAGATGTTATGATTCCAAAACTAGATGGAATATCTGTATGTAAAAAAATTAGATATGCTTTAAACATATCAAATATTCCAATACTAATGATATCTGCAAAAGATACAGAATCAGATAAAATTGTTGGATTAGAAATGGGAGCCGATGATTATATTACAAAGCCTTTTCAAATTAGAGAGGTTATGGCAAGAATTAAAGCCAATTTAAGAAAAGCAGAATTAAATGCAAACATGGAAATAAATAATCAAAAAAGCGAAGATAAAGATAATATAATCAAAGTTGGTGACTTAACACTTGATCTTAAGAAAGTAGAAGCTAGAGTTAAAGGTGAAGTTATTAACTTAACTAAAAAAGAATTTGATGTTCTAAAATATCTTGCTAGTCAACCAGGAGAAGTTGTTACTAGAGAAATGTTGCTTCGTGAAGTTTGGGAATATGAAGAATATGTTGGTGCAATTAGAACAATAGATGTTACTATGAATAGAATTAGAGATAAAATAGAAAAAGATAAAGCAAATCCTAAAATTCTTATAACAAAAAGAGGAGTAGGATATTATGTAACAGATAAAACCTAAAATTTTAATTATATAAAAGTTAAAAAGAAAAAAGAGAAATAAACTATATAGTTTATTTCTCTTTTTTGCATGATATGATTAAATAAGAATAATAAAAAATAAATATTGTTTTCTAAAAAAAGTAAATATGGTATAATTACTTTGCAAAAATAAAAAAGTAAAAAAAGGAGAAAATATGAAAAAATTTTTAATTGTTTTAGCTGTTATTGTTATATTAATAGCAATAGTTTTAGTAAGTACTTATAATGGTATGGTATCAAAAAAAGAAAATATTGATAGCTCTTTATCAAATTTAGATGTTATGTTACAAAGAAGGGCAGATTTAATTCCAAATTTAGTTAATACTGTTAAAGGATATACAGACCATGAAAATGAAATAATTACACAAGTAACTGATGCAAGAACTAAACTTGTAAATTCAAATACTTTAGAAGAAAAAGCTACAGCAAATGAAGAATTAACAGATTCATTAAAAACATTAATGTTAGTAGTAGAAAATTATCCAGATTTAAAATCTTCTCAAAACTTTATTCAATTATCAGATGAATTAGCTGGAACTGAAAACAGAATTTCAGTTGCAAGAAAAGACTATAATGATGCAGTTAAAAGCTTTAACACATCTATAATAAAATTTCCTAATAATTTATTAGCAGGTATGTTTGGATTTGAAAAAGCATCATATTTTGAAGCAGATGAAAATAGTGTGGAGGTACCAAATGTTTCATTTGAATAAAAATAATTTTTTACTAAAATTATTAATTTTTATAATTTGTATTATAGCATTATCTCAAAATTCTTTAGCTATTGTTAGCCCTAAAAGTAATTTTTATGTAAATGATTATGCTGATATACTAGATTCTGATACTGAAAATTATATTATAAATATAAATAAAGAATTATATGAAAAATGTGGAGCACAAATTGTTGTAGTTACTGTAAAAAACTTAGAAGGAAATTCATTAGAACAATATGCAAATACATTATTTAGGAATTTTGGTATAGGCAGTAGAAGTAAAAATAATGGTGTTTTACTACTACTTTCTTTAGAAGAACGACAAGTTAGAATAGAAGTTGGATATGGCTTAGAAGGAGTTTTAAATGATGGAAAAACTGGAAGAATTTTAGATGAATATGTTGTTCCTCATTTTAAAAATAACAATTGGAATCTTGGAATAAAAAGTGGATTTAATGAAATTTTAGATGTAGTTTGTAATGAATATAATATATCCATTTCTTCAAAAGAAGAAGTAGATACTAATCTTACAAATAAAAGTGCATTAGCACTTTTTATGATAATAATAATATGTGTAGTAATTTTAGTTTTATTCATAAATAAAAATGGTGGAAATTCACATGGAAATTATTATAGAAGAGGATATTCAGGAAGAGATTCTTACGGTGGTAGCTCATCTTTTGGAGGTGGAGGATCTTTTCGGTGGCGGAGGATCTTCTGGCGGAGGAGGAAGCTCTAGAAGTTTTTAAAATTGTAATAAGATAAAGCAAATAGTTTAAAATTTAGATAAAAAATTATCTAAAAAATAACGTTTGCTTTATTCTTTTTTTTGCAAATTTTCTTGAATAAAAAATAGCTTAAGTATATAATGTAAAAAGAAATTATTACCAATTTGGGAGATAAAAATGTTAAAAAACATACAAATTAAAATTATTCTTGCATTTTCTATTATTGGAATTGTTGTAATTGCTACATTAGGAACATTAACAATTTACAATTTAGAAAATATTAATGATGAAATAAACTCAAATATTTCATTACAAGAAGTTGAACAAATTGTTCAATTACAAATACATGAAATAAAAATAATAATAGTTTTAAGTTTAATTGTTTTTATAGCTCTTATGATTATAATAGGTATATTTATTTCTAAATCGCTTATAATGCCAATTTCAAATTTAATAAAAAGTGCGGAAAAGGCTACAAAAAGTGAAAAATATTTAAGTGAAGGAAATAAAAATAAAAACGAAATAGATAATTTAGTTTCTGCATTTGATTCAATGAACGAAGAACTTAAAGAAAATCTTAATGAAGCTACAAGACAAAGAAAGCAAATAGAAACTATATTGTTGCACATGACAGATGGAGTTATAGCTTTTAATATGCAAGGAAATATAATTCATATAAATACAGCAGCTAAAACATTTTTAAATTTAGATGAAGAAAAAACATTTGAAGAAATTTTTAATAAATATGATGTAGATATAAACTTAGAAAAAGTTGTTTATTTAGACAATTTAGCATCTTCTGAGAAAAGATTAACTATTGATGATAGAATTATAAATTTATTATTTGCTCCATTTAAAAATGAAAATGATATGCCAAGTGGTGTAATTGTAGTTATTCAAGATATAACAGAACAAGTAAAAGTAGATACAATGAGAAAAAGATTTGTTGCTGATGTGTCACATGAATTAAAAACACCAATTACATCTATAATGGGTTATGCAGATACATTAATAGAAAATGATGTAGATAGAGAAACAAGTAAAAAATTTTTAGAGAGAATATCAAGCGAAGCTGTTAGAATGTCTAGATTAGTAAGTGATTTACTAATACTTTCAAAATATGATACTTCAAAAGTAAAAATTGAAAAATCAGAATTTGATTTAGGAGAATTAGTAAAATATACTTTTGATGGTTTAGACCTTGAAATGAAAAAGAAAAATCAAATTGGTGAATGTTTTGTAACATCAAATGTACCATTAGTTTATGCAGATAGAAGTGGAATTGAAAGAGTTGTTTTAAATACACTTACAAATGCAATTAAATACACACCAGAAGGTGGAAATATAAAAGTTTATGTTGGATTCGTTTATAATGATGCATATATTAAAATTATAGATAATGGAATTGGTATTCCAAAAGAAGATTTAGATAAAATTTTTGAAAGATTTTATAGAGTTGATAAAGCTCGTACTAGAGAAATGGGTGGAACAGGACTGGGACTTTCAATAGCAAAAGAAATATTAGACCAAAATAATGGTATGATAGATATAAAAAGCGAACAAGGAAAAGGAACAGAAGTAGTCATAAGAATACCTACTAAACAAGAAAAAATTTCTAAAGAAAAAAATACAGAAGAATAAGGAGAGGTTAATATGAAAAAAATAATAAGAACCTTTGTAAGTATATTTCTAGTATTGCTATATGCAAATAATAGTTATGCTACAGAAACAGGAGAATATACTGTACAAAGTGGAAGTGTTTTTGGAAAATTAATTTTATTTGTAGTAGTTGTAGCTTTAATTGCTTTAGTATTATTTATAAGTTACATAATGGATAAAAAAGATTTACAAAAAGGAAGAAGAGTTAAAATAGAAAATGCAAAGCGAAATAAAGCAAATTCTGAAAACAGTAATCATTTAGAAGAAAAACTTGTTGGAAGATTTGATATAGATGAAGAAGATGAAAAATACGAATTAGAATCTGATGAAAAGTTTTATGATGAATCTTATCCAGATGACTCAGATATCTTCAAAAAAGATGTTTTAGAAAATGATGACTACATAGATGAAAAGAATTTAAATGATTTTACTATGGTATTTAATTCTGATGCTTTGAATAATAATTTAGCAGAAGAAAATTTAAATTACGAAGAAGCAGATGATAACGAAGAACTAGACCATGAAGAAACAGATGATGATGAAGATTTAGATTATGAAGAAGAAAATGAAGAGTTAAATTATGAAGAAGTAGAAGAAACAGAATATGATGAAGAAAATGAAAATGTGGTTGGCCAAAGTAAATTTAGCAATAGATATACATGTGCTAAAAATAGTATTATTTCACAAAAAAGAGATGAAAAAAAGCAAATAGAGCAACAAAGTAAAAAAAGATATACAAGAAAAAGAAAAAAACCAGTTCAAGTTGAAGACAAAATAGAAATAGCAACTGCTAAAAATTCAAATGCTAAAATATATAAAAGGAAGAAAAAGAGTAATATTGAAGAAACTGTTAAAAGTGAATCTAAAAAATCAAAAGAAAAAAATAATAATGTAGATGATAAACCAAAGAGAAGAGGTAGACCAAAAAAATCAGAAACAGTAATACAAGAAGAAAAAGAAGAAGAAAAACCTAAAAAAAGAGGAAGACCTCGTAAAAAATAATATAATACTTGATAAAGTATGAAAAATAATGTATAATTTCTAAAAAATAACAGATGAGAGGCAACATAATGAAAGAAAAATATAAAGATATATTAGAGTGGGTGTATTGCATAATCATTGCTTTAGTTTTAGCTTTATTATTTAGATATTTTGTAGCAACACCTACAATAGTAAAGCAAAGATCAATGTTTCCAACTTTGCAAGAAAACCAAAGATTAATTTTAAATAGAACTTTTAGAATTACTAAGAAAAAACCAGAAAAAGGAGATATAATTACTTTTGAAGCACCAACAAAAACATACTCAAAATGGGAAGCAGATCAATCTAATCCAGTAGCTGTTTACGATAATGAACCTAAGGGATTATTCAATAAATTTGTATATTATATATTAGAAATAACTAAAAAAAGCTATATAAAAAGAGTTATTGCATTAGAGGGAGACCATGTAAAAATTGAAGACAATAAGGTATATGTAAATGGTGAACTTTTAGAAGAAGAATATTTAAAAAATGATGTAATAACAGAATCTGATGTTTTCTATGATTTTATTGTTCCAGAAGGTTATTTCTTTGCAATGGGAGATAATAGAACTAAAAGTACAGATTGCAGACAAATTGGTTGTATACCATTTGATAAATTAGAAGGAATAGTTATTTTTAGATTTTGGCCATTTAGCGAATTTGGTGGAATAGAATAGAGGTAAATAATTGGAATTTAAAAATATTATAGGTAATCAAGAAGTAAAAGATTATTTAATAAATAGTATAGAACATAAAAATGTTTTACATAGTTATTTATTTGTAGGAACAGCTGGTATAGGAAAATTACTTATAGCAAAAGAATTCGCAAGAAATATATTATGTTTAGAAAATAATAATACAAAAGATAAGATATGTACATGTAAATCATGTGCATGTTTTAATGGAAAAAATCATCCCGATTTTTATTTAATAAATGAAAATGGAGAAAATATAAAAATAGATGAAATAAGAAAACTAACTGAAAAGGTTATAGAAAAACCTATTATTTCATCTAAAAAAGTATATATTATAAATGATTGTGAAAAAATGACTCCAGAAGCACAAAATTGCTTATTAAAAACATTAGAAGAGCCACCAGAATTTGCCATAATAATTCTTATATCATCAAACGAAAATTTAATTTTAAATACAATAAAATCAAGATGTATGAGTATAAAATTTAAAAATATTCAAGAAAAAGAATTATTAGATTATGCAACAAATGTTTTAGGATATAGCAATATTTCTAAAAATTTATTAAAATCTTTTAATGGAAGTATAGGAAAAGCTACTGAATTAAAAGATTTTAAAGAAAAATATGAACAAATAGATTTATTAATCTCAAATTTATATAAAAAAGATGTTATAGAAACTTTATTAGATGGAAAAATTATATATGATAAAGAAAACATTTATAATATATTAGATTATATAATAGTTTGTTTATATTCAAAATCAAGTGAAAATATTAAATATATTAATTGCATAAAATATGTAAATATATGTGCAGAAAGATTAAAAAGTAATTGTAATTTTGATATGTGTATTGATAATTTGCTTTTAAAAATGTGGGAGGAATTAAATGAAGAAAGTAACAGGAATTAGATTTAAAAGGCCTGGAAAAATATATTATTTTGATGCAGGAAATATAAATAACTTGCAAGTAGGAACAAAAGTTATTGTAGATACTGCAATGGGAGAAGAATACGGAGAAGTAATAATTGTTAATAAAGAGGTTGAAGATAGTGAAATTTCAGAACCTTTGAAAAAAATTATCCGTATCGCAACAGAAAAAGATGAAAAAATGAGAATACAAAATAAAGGAAAAGAAAAAGATGCTTTTAATATATGTTTAGAAAAAATAGAAAAACATGGACTTCCTATGAAACTAGTTGATGTAGAATATAAATACGATGGATCAAAAGTAATTTTTTACTTTACAGCAGATAAAAGAATTGATTTTAGAGAATTAGTTAAAGATTTAGCTTCTGTTTTTAGAACTAGAATAGAACTACGCCAAATCGGTGTAAGAGATGAAGTAAAAAGATGTGGTGGAAATGGAATTTGTGGTAGACAGCTTTGTTGTTGTTCATTTTTAGGAAATTTTGAAACAGTTTCAATAAAAATGGCTAAAGAACAAAACATATCATTAAATCCTTCAAAAATTTCTGGAAATTGTGGAAGATTAATGTGTTGTTTAAAATATGAACAAGATGTATATGAAGAAAAACTAAAAAGATTACCTAAAATTGGAGCAATAGTTAAAACTTCTGAAGGAACTGGAGAAGTAGCATCTGTAGAAACTTTAAAAGAAGTAGTTAGAGTTAAATATAAAGATGGTGAAGATTTTTATTTTAAGAAACACGATGCTAAAGATATAGTTGTTATTAAAGATGCTGTTGTAGAAGATGATAAAATTGATGTTGAAAATGAAGAAGATTTAAAAGAATTAGAAAAAATGGAAAAACTTGATGATGATGACAAAAAAAATACTTCTCAAGAAGACATTTAATATTAGACTATTGTAATTCTATGAAAATAGAAATAAAATAGATAGGAAATTACCTAAATATTACGAAAGGAGGAGTTTAAAATGGCATATAAAATTTCAGAAAAATGTATTTCTTGTGGAGCATGTGCAAGTGCTTGTCCAATGACATGTATTTCTCAAGGATCAGATAGATATGTTATAGATGATAGTATTTGCATATCTTGTGGTACATGTGCAGGAGTTTGCCCAGTTGAAGCACCAACTCCATCAGAAGAATAATATTTTAAAAATACTTATTAAAAAGAAACAACAATTGATGAAAATCGATTGTTGTTATTTTTTTTTCAAAAATATAAAAATACAATATTGACAAACAAATGTTTTATATGCTATTATATTTTTACTTTTTAAAAAGAAATTGAAAGATAATTAATTCATTTATAGAGATAGGAGTGATTATAATGTATAATTCTAATTTAGAAACTTTAAAAGTAAATCAATATATTTTCAATCATAAAAAGGAGTTTAATAAAGAAATTGGTTTAAAAATTAAAGAAATAAGAATTTCTAAAAATATTTCTACTTCAGATTTAGCAACAAGAACTCTAATGACACCAACATATATTATTCAAATAGAAAATGGAATATATGGTCTTACTTTAAACAAGTTTATGATAATTTGCAATGCTCTTGAAGTTGAACCAAAAGATATTTTGGATGAATTTGTATTTGGTTCTAAAATGAATGAAGATATTTTGTATAAAGAATTGCAAAATGGGAAAAATCTTTCAGAAAATATTTCCAATTATATGAAAAATAAAAAAGCAGAATATTAAAAAATTTCAATGCTCGAATTTTAGTATTCTATTATAAATAGATAAAATTTAAAATGTTGTTTTTTTAAATTTGATATGATAAAATTAATTGAAAATAATAAGAAAGGAACCAACAAAATTTAGAAATTATGAAAGAAGAATTTATAGAATTATTAAAATCAACTAATAGAGAAGGAATGGAAAAATTAATTGAATTTTTAGAAACTAAAACAGATTTTTTTAAAGCACCTGCTAGTACTAGATTTCATGGAAATTATGAAGGTGGTTTATTAGAGCACAGTATGAAAGTTTATGAAATCTTAAAAGAAAAGGTAAAAAAATCTAGTATAGAAATAAATTCTTCTAATGAAAGCATAATTATAATAGCTTTATTACACGATATTTGTAAAGTAAATTTTTATAAAGTTGATTATAGAAATGCAAAAAACGAATTTGGAGAATGGGAAAAAGTTCCATATTATACTGTAGATGATACAATTCCATATGGTCATGGAGAAAAAAGTGTTATGATGCTTACAGAATATTTAAAACTTACTAGTGAAGAAAAATACTGTATAAGATGGCATATGGGATTTACTGAACCAAAAGAATTATATACAACTATTGGACTAGCTTTTAAAAAATATCCATTGGCATTACTTATGCATGAAGCAGATTTAGAAGCTACATATTTTTATGATATCTAAAATTAAGTTTATTGATATAAAAATATCATAATGATATAATAAAAAAGAAAGTTAATGTAGGTGAAAGATGATTACCATATATGATTTATTAGAAGTAAATGAAAATGCTTCAAAAGAAGAAATTGAAAAATCTTATCAAAATTTAATATTGGAATATCAAGTAAATCCTAGTTTATCAGATCAAGAAAATAAAGAAAATGAAATGATATTAAATAAGCTAAAAATAGCTTATGAAATAGTTATGAATGATGAAAAAAGAAAAAGATATGATAATGATTTAGCTCAAAAAAGAGCTGAAAGTTTAATAGAAGGAGTTGCTTCTAGTTCAAAGGAAGATTCTCTAAAGAACGTAGAACAAGAAAATTCTTCATCTCAAATTAATAATAAAATAGAAAATAATGATTATCAAAATAATGAAGAGAATGATGAAGATGAAGAATTAGATTACAATGAAAACGAAGAACAAGAAGTATTTTTAACAAAAGAAGAGCAAGAAAAAGTAAGAAAGGCTGCTGAAAATGAATTTAAACAAAATTTGAAAAAGGCTCAAAAATACGAAGAAGAATATAATCAAGCATATAATCAAGCTTATAACAACTATTTAAAACAATTAGGATATAAACAAAAAGAACCATTAACATTGAAAAAAATAAAAAATATTTTAATTTTTTTAATTACAATAATATTAGTTTGTTTTTTAGCATGGCATATACCACCTATCAAAAAAGTATTATTGGATTTATACAAAAATAATTTTATAATAAAATCATTAGTAGATTTAATAGCAATGATAGTAAAAGCAATATTAGGTATTTTTAAATAAAATTGGAGAGTGTAAATGGGAAAAAGCACAAAAAGAAAAGATAACCAAAATTTAAAATTAAATATTAGGCTTATAGTTGTTGGAGTATTTGCTACATTATTATTTATCTTGGTTTCAGGTCATTTATTTATAATTCAATTTGTAGAAGGAAAAAAATGGTCTGAAAAGGCATATAATCAACAAGTTAGAACACAAATCTTGAGTCCAAATAGAGGAACAATTTATGATGCTAATGGTGAAATATTAGCTCAAAGTATACCTGTTGATACAGTATCATTAAATCCAGGTAAAGTTAGTTACAATAATAAAAAAGAAGTTCCTAAAGAAGTAATAGCAGAAGGCATATCTAATATTTTTGATATTACTTATGATGAAATGATGGAAGAATTAAATTCAAATAAAACTGTTATTGTAATAGAAAAAAAGGTAGAAAAAGATAAAATTGATAAATTAAAAACATGGATATCAGATAACGATATTGTTGCTGGAATTAATATAGATGAAGATTCAAAAAGATATTATCCATATAATGATTTAGCTTCAAATTTAATAGGATTTTGTGGAACAGATAATAATGGGCAAACAGGATTAGAAGAAAGATTAGATGATGTTTTAACAGGAACTGCAGGTAAAATAGTTACAACTGTTGATGCTGCTAAAAAAGCAATTTCAGATGAAGATGAACAATATGTAGCATCTGAAAACGGTAGAAATATTTATTTAACAATAGATGCAAAAATTCAGTCAATAGCAGAAAGATATCTAGAGCAAGCTGTTAATGAAAATACATCTTCTATTGGTGGAAATGTAATAATAATGAATCCTCAAAATGGTGAAATATTAGCAATGGCTACATATCCAGATTATGATTTAAATAAGCCTTCTGATTACCTAAGAACTGGTAAAACGGAAGAAGAATGGAAAACACTAGATTCTACTAGTAAAGATAATCTTTTACAAGATTTATGGAAAAATAAAGCTGTTTCAGGAACATATGAGCCAGGTTCTACTTTTAAATTAATAACTGCTTCAGTAGCATTAGAAGAAGGATTAGTTCAAACAGACACGGCTGGTGAATTTTATTGTTCAGGTTCTTACCAAGTTGCAGATCAAGAAATAAGGTGTTGGAGAGATACTAATCCACATGGTGCACAATCTTTAAGAGAAGCTTTATGTAATTCTTGCAATCCAGCTTTTATGCAATTAGGTCAAAGAGTAACTGCAAAAAGATTATATAAATATTTTCAAGCTTTTGGATTTTTTGATAGTATAGGAAATGATATAGCAAGAGCATATCCAGGAACTTTCTATAAATTAGAAGAAATTGGCCCAGTAGAACTTGCTACAACTTCTTTTGGACAAAGATTCGAAATATCACCACTTCAATTAATAACAGCAGTATCTGCAATTTGTAATGATGGAGTCTTAATGGAACCTAAAATTATTAAGGAAATAGAAAATCCAGATACTGAAAGTAAAGAAGTGATAGAACCAAAACAAATTAGACAAGTTATTTCAAAAAATACAACAGATAAAATAAAAAATATGATGCAATCTGTTGTTACAGATGGAACTGGTTGGCGTGCAGCAGTTGAAGGATTTTCTATAGGAGGTAAAAGTGGAACATCAGAACCTCCTGTTGGTAGAGAAAACGAAGGATATGTTGCTTCTTTTATAGCAATATCTCCTATTGAAAATACACAAGTAGTAACATTGGTTGCTTTATATGGACTTTCAGAAAGTGCAAATCATCAAGGTGGGCAAGTTGCTGGTCCAGTAACAGCACAAATTTTATCAGAGGTTTTACCATATTTAGGAGTTGCTTCTAGCACAACTACAGCAAATACAGAACAGAGAAATTTAATATCAATTCCAAATGTAGTTGGAATGACAGCAAGTCAAGCAACTACTCATTTACAAGAATTAGGATTTAATGTAACAACTCATATAAATGGAAATCCAGATGAAGTTATTATTAAAGAACAAATGCCTAAATATGGAAATGCACTTATTGAAAATTCATTAATTCATTTATACCAAGAAGAAAATCAAGAAAAAACTATGGTGGCAGTTCCAAATGTAAAGGAAATGAGTGTTGGACAAGCAATATCTACATTAAAATCTAAAAATTTAAATATTCATATTGATGGTACAAATGGAATAGTAGTTTCTCAAGACCCATCTTTTGAAACACAAGTAGAAGAAGGAACAATAATTAATGTAGTAGTTAAAGAACGATTAAATAATTCACAGTAAATAATTAAAAATAAAAGAATAATTTATATTGTAAAACATACAATTAACCAGAAGGGGTGATTGTATGTTTTCTTTTTGTAAAATGCAAGGTACAGGTAATGATTTTATAATAATAAATTATATAGAAAATAAATTGGAATATAGCTATAAATTGTTAGCTGAATTTTTATGTGATAGGCATTTTGGAGTAGGTGCAGATGGAATATTGATAGTTCAAAAAAGTCAAAAAGCAGATTTTAAAATGCGAATATTTAATCAAGATGGTAGTGAAGCAGAAATGTGTGGAAATGGTATTAGATGTTTTGCAAAATATGTTTATGAAAAAAATTTAATTGATAAAGATGAATTTGAAATTGAAACTCTATCAGGTGTAAAAAAAGTTAAATTAGAAATAGAAGGAAATTCTGTTACAAAAATAAGTGTTGAAATGGGAAAACCAGTATTTGAGCTTAAAGATATACCAGTAATATATTTAGAAAATAATTATGCTGGAATGATACATATAGATGGTGGAATAATAGTTTATCCAATTTCAATTGGAAATCCACATGCTGTGTGCTTTGTAGATGATTTAGAAAAATTAAACATAGAGAAATATGGTAAATTAATTGAAGATTATAAATATTTCCCTAATAAAACAAATGTTGAATTTGTTCAAATAGTAGATAATTCTAATATAAAAGTTAGAGTATGGGAAAGAGGAGTAGGAGAAACATTTTCTTGTGGTACTGGTGCATGTGCATCAGCAGTTATATCTAACAAATATAAATCCACAGAAAATGAATTAAATGTGGAATTATTAGGCGGAAATCTAAAAGTGTTATATAAAAATGAAATTATAAAACTTATAGGATCAGCAGAAAAAGTTTTTGATGGAGAAATAGATATATAAATAAAATTCCGCGGTTTTACTTACATACCGCGGAAAATTTTTTATTTTATAGGAGTTCTTTCTCCAGATTCAATCATTTCATCTATAAGTTTTGCTATAACTTTTCTTTCATCATAAGGATATTTTACACCATTTCTCTCTAAGTATAAATCATGTCCAAGTCCAGGAATAACAATGATGTCACCAGGCTTTGCAATAGAAATAGCATATCTAATTCCTTCTGTTCTATCTACAATTATTTTATAAGGTTTTCCTGTTGGAATAATTCCAACTTCAATTTCTTTTAGTATTTTTAAAGGGTCTTCTGTACGAACTTGATCAGACATTAAAACAGTAAAATCTGCAAGTCTTCCAGAAATTTCTCCCATAACAGGACGTTTAGCAGCATCTCTATCACCACCAACACCCCAAGCGCATATTACTTTACCTTTTGCATAAGTATTAACAGCTTTTAAAATACTTTCCAAACTTGATGGAGTATGTGCATAATCTATCATAATAGTAAGTCCTAACTTATTTGGAACAAGTTCGCTTCTACCAAGAACTTTCAAGTCTTTTAATGCTAATCTTATTTCATCTGCTGTAACTCCAAAATATGAGCATACAGCAATTGCTCCAGCAGCATTATAAATACTAAATCTTCCAGGAATAGAAGCTTCTATTTTTTCTTCTTTTCCATTAAATAATATTGAAAAATCAATATATGAATCTGTTATTACAACAGTGTTAGGATTTACTTTGAAATCAGCAGGATTATCTATTGCGAATGTTCTAATATCTTTTTCAGGTAATAATTCTTTTACTTTTCGAACTGTTTCATCATCATTGTTAATAACAGCATGTTTAGATTCTTTTAAAAGTTTCAATTTACAATTAAAATAATCTTCCATATTAGGATGTTCTTTTGGGCTAATATGATCTTCTGTTAGGTTTGTAAAAAGTCCAATATCAAATTGGGAACCTGCAACTCTATCTAATTTCATGGCTTGTGATGATACTTCAATAATTGCAACATCAACATTTCTTTCTACCATAGTTGCTAAATGTTTTTGAATTTCAATGCTTTCAGGAGTTGTTCTATCAGTATCTTCAATTTTCTCATCATTAATATAAACTGCAATGCTACCAATTAAACCAACATTTAATCCATGTGCTTCTAAAATTGATTTAACCATAAATGTAGTAGTAGTTTTTCCTTTGGTTCCAGTAATACCTATAAGTTTTAATTTTTTAGAAGGATTATCATAAAATTCACATGCTGTTTCAGCTAAAGCTTTTCTAGTATTTTTAACAGATATTGCAGGCATATTTTCAGGAATATTAAGTGAATTTAAATCAACATCTGGTTCCACTATTAAAGCTTTTGCACCATTTTTAATAGCATCTGGAATAAATTCTATACCATTTTTAGAGAAACCATTAATGGCAACAAACAATCCTCCTTCTTTAATTTTTCTTGAGTCTGAATGTATATTAGTTATATCTAAATTTAGATCACCAACTTTATTTATTACTTCGACTTTAGAAATTAATTGATTAAGTAACATAGTCATCCCTCCATTTCTCAAGATTACTATGTTCAAATTATATAACTAAAGATATTTATTGTAAAGACTAAGAAAAGAAAAACACATTATCTGACTTCGCTTGAGGCAAAAACAGATAATGTGTTCAGTCGCAGTTGAGACCTAGACAGCCACTGGTTTTCTTTGCTTAAAATATCCGAGCTAAAAGCCAGATGGCAAGGAGAATGAAAAATGTAATCCACTTGTGATCCATAATCCATCCAAGAAGAAGAAAAATTGGAGTCATGAGTATGCCCCATATCATTATTATGATAGGAATAAAACAAAAACAACCAACTATAAATAATAGCAAACCTAACATGGTAATTCCCCTTTCTATCGTGTATTCCTTTTAATTATACCATAAAATAAGAAAAAAAGGAATATTTGAAAGTACATTGTCGAAATTTATATTTTTTGTTTAAATTGTATGGACATTTTTTGTAAAGTTTTATATAATAATGGAAAATGTTACTTGGGAGGGTTCTTTTATTATGTATGAGAGAAGTGCAATTGTATTAGAAAGATATTTTAGTACTTTATTAAGGTATACATCTGAATTTAATTTACAAGATAATTTTGATAATTATTGTAATTTAGTACAAAAATTGGAAAAATTTCAAGTAAATTATCAAAAAGAAATGGAAGCAACACAAGAATTTAATAAAGCATTAAAAAAAGTAAAGTCTATACAATCAGCCCAAGAAAAATTATATAAAAAAAGTGTTAATTTAGAATATAATAGAAATTTGCTTTTTAACAATATTGAAGGAAAAATCGAAGATACAAGAAAAGGTATTGAAAAAGTAGAAGCTGATGTTGAAAAAAACAATGAAGATATGAAAACAAAAAAAGAAGAACTATTAGAAGCATTAGTAGAATATAATAAAAAGAGATTTGAACTTTCAAAATGTAAAAGATATAAAAAAATGGCAGAAAATGACTATGTAAATATATTAGAAGCTTCTCAAATGAATTTTGAAGGTATAACACCAGAAGCAATAGAAGTGGCAAATGAATTTGCAGAGTTTGATAATTTAGAAGAAGTTATCGAAAAATTAGAAGATAATGGAAAAGGTGAGAAAATACCATTTAATGGTGAAGTAATAGAAAATGCAACAATTTTTTCAGTAGATATTGCAAAGAAATTAGCTGCTATATATTTAGTAGTTTATGACAAAATGAAAAGAATATTAAATGACATAGAAGAAGGCACAACTAAAGTTGAACTACATAAAAAATATGTAAGAAATGAAAAAGCAAAAGTTGATTTATTATTAGCAATGAAAGAATATATTGTTCAATTTTTAGATTATGAAAGAATGACAACTATACATGGTAGAAAATCTCATAACAGATTAATGAGTGAAGCTTGTGAAAATTTTAAAGCTGATGTAATACAAATTAACAATTTATATGAATTATTATTAAAAGAAATTGGTAATAAGGCTACAAAAAAAGCATATAAAGAACTATATAATAAATCATATTTAATAGATATACAAGAAAAAGAAGAAAAATTTAAAAGAGAGAAAAACCGTGTAAATTTAAATACAGCAACATTAATAAATTCAAACTATTGGAGAATTGAAGGAATAAAAAATATATATACAATTTTTTATAGTAATGTATCAGAAGTATTTGGAAAAGATGTTGCAGAATTTGATTTACCAAAAGAAATCGATGAAAATTCAGTAGAAGAATATGAAACTACTAAAAATGTTGTTGAGGAAAAAACACATAAATCTAAAATTCCATTTGAAATAAATTCATATGAAGATGAAGATGCAGATGATGATGTAGAAGAAAAAAATGAAGATGATGAAGAAGATACAGATTATAACAATGAAGAAATGCAACAAGAAGTAGATGAAGATTTTGATATATTTGGAGACAAATATAAAGAAGTAGACTTTTATGAAGTAACAAAAGAATTAGTTGAGAAAGAAAAAGAAAAACAAGAAGAAAAGAAAAATAAAAAACAAAGTAAAAAAATAGATTTATTTGAAGAACCAGAAGAAGAAGCATCACTTTTTGAGGAAGATATACCTTACGAACCAGAGGAAGAAGAAGAGGAACTTTTTAAAAGTATAAAACAAGTAAAAAAGAAAAAATCAAATAAAATAGAAGATTTTGATTTAACACGAGAAGAAAAAAGTGGTGCAGGTAATTTAATAAAGAAAATAAAAAAGATTAATAATAGTAGAAAAAAATCTGCTGAGAGTGATATTTGGTAAAAAAAACTACTTGATTGTATTAATATAGCATGATATAATAATTATGATAATTTGTAGAGAAAGGCAAAAAAATGAATCAGATTTTAGTTTCTGAAAAATTATATATGACACCAGAACTAAAAAGGAAAAAAAGAATGTACAAAATAGACTTCTTTATTTCCATCTTTTTAGTATGCATTTTATTCTCTTATTATATTTATGCAGAATATGATAAAAACAAAAATGAAGCTATTTCAAAAGAAATTTTATCAAATATAAATTTTGAAGATAATGTTGCAGATGATACTACCATAAAATTTGCTAATAATTCAATTGTTGTTATACTAAATACAGAAGATCCATTTGAAGTAGTATATTCAGAGCCAGTTCCAGAACAAGACCCTAATGATAATATAGAATGGTTACAAACTTCTTCTGGAACAAGATATTATGCATTAGCAACAATTAATATTCCATCAATAGATTGTACATATCCAATTTTAAATGATTATTCAGAAGAACTATTAAAAATTTCTCCAGGTAAATTCTGGGGACCAGAACCTAATGAAGTTGGAAACTTTTGCGTAGTAGGACATAATTACAGAAGTAATAAATTCTTTAGTCATGTACCAGATTTGGAAATTGGGGCAACAATTGAAATTACTAATTTAGTTGGAGAAAATAAAGGTAGAACATTAAAATATAGTGTTTACGATAAGTATACAGTTCAACCAGAAGATGTTTCTTGTACATCACAAAGAACAAATGGTTTAAAAGAAATAACAATCATAACTTGTACAGATGATAGTAAACAAAGAGTTATAGTAAAAGCAAGGGAAATACAATAATAAAAATTATAAATAAAAAAGATTTGAATTATTTTAATTCAAATCTTTTTTTGTTTGCAACTTATTTATATAAATTATTAGTTACATAAAACAAAACACTTGTTTACTTAAAATGCAAATATAAAAATAGGAATTAATATCGTTTATTCTTATAACCCTAATAGATAAAATATTAAAAATTAATAAAATAAAAAATAATTTAAATGTAATATATTTGAAATATGAATTCTTATAATCTTACAGTAAATGGTAATTTAAATTTTTGTGTAAAATTAAACAAAAAAATAATCAAAAAAGTAACTAGATGTAACCTTTGAAAACACTGACAATAAAGAAATTGGAAACATAAAAAGTTTTAATTTGACATTACTTTTTAAAATGTTAAAATGAATTCGTAAAAATTACAGAATAAAAATGGAAATTTTATTAATACAAAATATTGGGGGTAAAAAACATGAAGGTTATTAAACGAGATGGCAGAAAAGTAGAATATGATAGTGACAAAATAGTTATTGCTATAAGTAATGCGAATAAAGATGTAGGAGGAAAAGATAAAATTTCCAGATCATCAATTGAATTTATAACAAAATACATAGAAGGATTAAATAAACCAACTATGTCTGTTGAAGAAATTCAAGATATAATAGAACGCAAATTAATGGAATTTGGCAAATTTACACTTGCTAAAAAATACATATTATATAGAAATAAACATGCTTTAATTCGTAAAGCTAATTCAACAGATGCTAGCATATTATCATTAGTTAGAAATTCTAATAAAGAAGCAATGGAAGAAAACAGCAATAAAAATGCAATATTAGTTTCAACACAAAGAGATTTAATTGCTGGAGAATGTTCAAAAGATTTAGCAGATAGAGTTATGCTACCAGAAAGAATTGTAAAAGCACATAATGATGGTGTACTTCATTTTCATGATAAAGATTATTTTTTACAACCAATGCATAATTGTTGTTTAGTAAATATTGGAGACATGCTAGATAATGGAACAGTTATGAATGGTAAAATGATAGAAAGTCCTAAAAGTTTTCAAGTGGCTTGTATAGTTATGACACAAATAATAGCATCTGTTGCAAGCAGTCAATATGGTGGACAATCAGTAGATATTCGCCATTTAGGAAAATATTTAAGAAAAACTTATGATAAAACTTACAAAAAAAGATTTTTAGGATATGTTGAAAAAGGATATTCTAAAGAAGAAGCAGATGAAAGAGCAAAAGAAGATGCAATAGAAAGAAGAAATGAAGATTTAGCATCAGGAGTACAAACAATACAATATCAGATAAATACATTAATGACTACAAATGGTCAAACTCCTTTTGTTACAATATTTATGTATTTAGATGAATCAAATGAATATATAGAAGAAATTGCTTTAATTATAGAAGAGATTTTAAAGCAAAGATTACAAGGAATTAAAAATGAAAAAGGTGTATATATAACACCAGCATTTCCAAAATTGATTTATGTATTAGATGAGAATAATTGCTTAAAAGGTGGCAAATACGATTATTTAACAAAACTTGCTGTTAAATGTTCATCTAAAAGATTATATCCTGATTATATTTCAGCAAAAATTATGAAACAAAATTATGAAGGTAATGTATTTAGCCCAATGGGATGTAGAAGCTTCTTATCTCCATGGAAAAATGAAAAAGGTGAATATGTATTTGAATCTAGATTTAATCAAGGTGTTGTTAGTATAAATTTACCACAAATAGGAATCATTGCAAATGGAAATGAAGATAAGTTTTGGAAATTATTTGATGAAAGACTTGAACTTTGCAAAGATGCTTTAATGTGTAGACACAATGCATTACTTGGAACTATGTCAGATGCATCTCCAATACATTGGCAATACGGAGCTTTAGCTAGACTTGAAAAAGGCGAAAAAATAGATAAATTATTAAATAGCTGTTTTTCAACAATATCACTTGGATATATAGGATTGTATGAGGTTACTAAATTAATGAAAGGTGTAAGCCATACAGATCCAGTTGGAGAAGAATTTTCTTTAAGAGTAATGAAACACATGAGAGAAACAGTTGATAGATGGAAAAAAGAAACAGGATTAGGATTTGCTTTATATGGAACTCCAGCAGAATCTCTTTGTTATAGATTTGCTAAAGTAGACAAAGAAAGATTTGGAGATATTAAAGATGTTACAGATAAAGGATATTATACAAACTCATATCATGTTGATGTTAGAGAAAAAATAAATGCTTTTGATAAATTAAAATTTGAATCAAAATATCAACCAATTTCTTCAGGTGGAGCTATTTCTTATGTAGAAATACCAAATATGAAAAATAATTTAGAAGCATTAGAAGAAATTGTTAAATTTATTTATGATAATATTCAATATGCTGAATTTAATACAAAATCAGATTATTGTCATGTTTGTGGATTTGATGGAGAAATAGTTATAAATGAACAGAATGAATGGGAATGTCCACAATGTGGTAATAAAGATCATAACAAAATGAATGTTACTAGAAGAACATGTGGATACTTAGGAGAAAATTTTTGGAATGTAGGAAAAACGAAAGAAATTAAATCAAGAGTACTACACATTTAGAAAGCATACAAAAGAGCCGTTTGGATTAAAATTAAAAAAGTTAATTAAATTCAAACGGCTTAAACTGTAAATAAGTTAAAATAAATCTACTTTTTAGAGGATAAAAATATGAATTATGCAGATATAAAAACAATAGATATTCAAGATGGAACAGGAATAAGAGTTTCTATATATGTTAGTGGTTGTCATTTTCATTGTAAAGGATGTCATAATAAAGAGGCTTGGGATTTCAATTATGGTAAAAAATTTGATGAAAAAACAATAGATTATATAATAGAGCAAATGAATCATAATTATATAGCTGGATTATCTATTTTAGGAGGAGAGCCTTTAGAACTTGCTAATCAAAGAGAATTAGTTTCACTTGTAAAAAAAGTAAAAGAAGTTTATCCAGATAAAAACATTTGGTGTTATACTGGGTATGATTTTGAAAAAGATATTTTAGGAAAAATGTATAAAGAATTTTCTTATACTAAAGATTTTCTTGATAAAATTGATATAATTGTAGATGGAGAATTTATAGAAGAAAAAAAGTTAGTTGATTTAAAATTTAGAGGTTCAACTAATCAAAGAAAAATAGATGTGCAAAAAAGTATAAAAGATGGGAAAATTGTTGAATTAAAATTTGGTGATGAAAATAGATATGAACAAAATGAGAAACCAAAAGTTATGTTTTTTAAAGAATTTGAAAAAGAAAAAAGTGCTTTATAGTTATAGGTGAGCTAAAACCTAAATAAAATAAGAAGGAGAGCATTAATAAAATTAATGTAAAAAAGGAATGGAAAATTTAAAAGTATTTGCATGTAGTGATTCAGCAGAAAAATTCACAAATGAAGTTTGTAATTACTTAAAAATAGATGAAGGCAAAATTAATAGAATGAAATTTAAAAATGACAATAATTTTATTCAAATATTAGAAAGTGTTCGAGATAAAGATGTATTTCTTATACAAACAACAGAACCTCCAGTAAATGAAAGAATAATGGAATTATTAATTACAATAGATGCAGTAAAAAGAGCATCATCAAAAAGAATAACTGTTGTTCTTCCATATTATATATATTCTAGGTCAGATAAAAAAGATCAGCCTAGAATACCAGTTACAGCAAAATTATTTGCTCAATTAATAGAATCAGCAGGAGCAGATAGAGTTCTAACTTGTGATTTGCATAATAAAGCAATTCAAGCATATTTTAATATCAATTGTGATGTATTAACAGGAGAAAGTCTGCTTGAAAAATATTTTGATTTAAAAGATATTGATGATAAAGTTGTTGTAGCAACAGATGCTGGAAGTTCTAAAAAAGCTTATAAATATGCAAAGCATTTTAATTGCCCAATAGCATTAGTTGATAAAAGAAGAGATGGCAATGATGATAGAGCGATTTCTAATAGTGTTATAGGAGATATAAAAGGAAAAAATGCTTTAATATTTGATGATGAAGTAGATACAGCGGGTTCAATAATAGAAACCATAAATGTTGTAAAAAAATTTGGTGCAAAAGATATATATGTTGGATGCACACATGGAATACTATCAGGTCCTGCTATAGATAGAATAAAACAATCAGAATTAAAAGAATTAGTAATGACAAATACTGTTCCATTAACAAAAGAAAAACAAATAGATAAAATAACAGTAGTATCTATTTCAGAATTATTTGCAGAAGCAATAAAAAGAATACACGAGGAAACATCAATAGGGGAATTATTTGAAACAAATTAAGTATTGACAAAATTGGGTTTGGATTGTATAATATTAAACAGTTAAGCGAATCTAAGGGTTAATTACATAAAAAAATGAATCCCACAAGATGTTTTTTAGGCTTCGGAAGGAGGGGAAAAATAATGTCAGAAGTTAAAGTTAATAATGGAAATATAGAAGATGCTCTTAAAAGATTTAAAAGACAATGTGCTAGAAATGGGGTATTACAAGAAGTTAGAAAAAGAGAACATTATGAAAAACCTAGCGTAAAAAGAAAGAAAAAATCAGAGGCTGCAAGAAAAAGAAAATTTTAATATATCAAAAATCCTGAATATTTATTCAGGATTTTTCTATTTTTAAAATATAATAATAAAATTTACCTTCCAACAAACAGTTCAACTATAATTTTTCCATAGGCTATGCTATCTACAACACTAATACCTGTGTAATTATAATCATTACTTAAAATATTTTTTTTATGATTATCAGATTTAAGCCAACTTTCTAAAGCACCAGAAATGCTAGAGTTTCCGGCAATATTTTCACTTGCGGTTTTATAAGAAATTCCATTATCTTTAAGCATTTCAAAAGGTGTTCCTAAATTAGGAGATGTGTGCGAAAAATAGCTGTTTTCTACTAAATCTTTTGCTTTTAATCTAGCAACATTTTGCAATTTTTCATCAATTTCAAAATTTGGCAAATTATTTTTATTTCGTTCATTATTTATTAAAGAAAGTAATTCAGATTCTTCTTGAGTTAGGTTTAAATTTGATGGTTCTTCTACTGTTTCAGCATTTGTTGTAGCAGTTTTTTCTTCAGAAGTAGGAGTTATATATTTTTGATGAACTGTACCAATTTTGTTTTTTTCATTTTGAATAATATACCAATCTCCAATTTTTCCAAAGATTCTTACATACTCATTTTTTTTAAGTAAATCTATGGATTTAAAATTTATTCCTGCACCACTTCTCATATTTAAATAATCAGTATTAACAATTCCTAAAGAAACATCAACAGTTTCAACATTTTCCATTCCAAAAGAAGTGGCAAAAAGGCTTACTAATAATACTAATATAATTGCAGATAGTATTATAGTAATTTTATTTTTTAAAACAAATTCTTTCATAAAAAAACCTCCTTAGCAATTTAAGGAGATTATACCCAATTTTAATTTAAGTAAACTAAAAAAATAAATTTAAAATATTTTTAAAATAATATTTCCAATCATTTTTAATTAATTCATTTTCAAGAAAAATATCAACAGAACAAATTAGCTTATCATTATTATATAATTCTATTATACCAATTTTAGAATTTGGCTTGGTTTTATAAGAAAATTTGTTTAAAGAATAAATTTTTGTTTTCAAATTCAATTCTTTATTTTTTGAAAATGGAAATTCATAATTCTCTAAAGTACCTAATCTTAAACTAGGTATACTAGTTGTTTTTTCTAATAAGTAATTATTTTCAAAATATGTAACATAATTTTCAAAACTTTCATTTATAATAGAAGAAATATCAGTATAATTATAAGTGTTGAAAATATAGTTAATTATGTTTGCACTATCTTTAGTGCGATTATTTTTAGTGTCAGCTCCTAAAACTACTACAATAATATCTAAATCATTTCTTTTACAAGCAGATACTAAGCATCTACCAGCATTAAAAGTAAATCCAGTTTTTACTCCATAAACACCATTTAAATTTCCAAGTAATTCGTTTGTGTTAGATATAGTTCGTGGATAGTTATTAAAAGATATTGTATAGTTTTTAGTAGAAACTATTTCTCTAAATTTAGGATTTTTTAAAGCATAATTTGTAATAAGAGCAAGTTCATATGCAGAAGTATAATGATTTTCGTTATCTAATCCATGAGGAGTAACAAAATTAGTATTACTTAATCCTAATTCTTTTGCTTTTTTATTCATTAGATTAGAAAATTCTTCTATAGATCCACTAATATGTTCAGCTATGCATACAGCACAATCATTTCCAGAACGTAACATAAGGCCATATAGTAAATCATTAATTGAAATTTTCATATTTTCAACTAAACCTAAAGTTGAACCAGTAGTTAACGAAGCTTTTTTAGAAACAGTGACTATTTCATCTAAAGAGCAATTTTCTAAAGCAATTAAACATGTCATAATTTTAGTAGTAGAGGCCATAGGCACACTTTTATAACAATCTTTTTCATATAATATAGATAAGGTTTTTCTATCTACTGCTACAGCATTTTTAGAATTAATTACAGGTTCATTACTAATATTGGAAGAAACTTCTAAAAGATTTAGGGATTCTGAAATTTCTGGTTCAATAAAGTCATCTGCAAAGCAAAAAGAATTTAATAAAAACAAAAAAATAAAAAAATAAATTAAAAAGCGTTTCATAATAAATTTCTCCTACATAAATCTATGTTATAAAGAAAATATTTATTCAAAAATAAAAAAATAAAAGCAACATATTTAAAAAAACCTAAAAAAATCAGTAAAAAAGCATAAAAATTTACATAAAGTCTTGATTTTGAGACTAAAATGTAATATAATTGATATGTACTGTGTAATGTAGAACACTCTAGGGAAACAATCAGTAGAAATTAAACTAAATATTGACATACATTTTTTTAGAGTTAAAATATATTATATGATAATATAACTATGCAAAATTATATAAAGGAAGGTAGATTTTATGTTAAAGAAAAGAATCGTAAAAATGGCTTTTGTATTAGCATGTGTAATTACTTTAATTGCACCATACACAACAGTATTTGCAAAGCTAAGTCCAACAGATACTACTGCTAGATTACAATCGCCTTTTATGCACGAAGGAGGAGAAGAGGCTAGCGGAACTCTAACAGAAGAACAAAAAGAATTTTATGATGAGGAACCACATGGTTATACTATAGGAGATATGGTAATTTGTAAAATCATAGAAGAAGGAGATAGTTCTTATTCTGATGCATTTTATTGTTTAAATGCAACAAAATCATTCCCAGGTGTTACATCAACTGGTGAAACAAGTCTAGAATATAAAAATGTAGCAGATTTTAAAGATTCAACAAATCCAGAAGTAAAATCTTTACATTTAAGTACTTCTTCATCATCAGGTGAAGCTGAATGGACAGAAAATTATAGAGCATTAGAGTGGTTATTTAATAATTCATATTTAAGAAAGGAAACACCTGAGCAAAAAGATAGTTACTTAGCAAAAGCTTTTGCAGATTCAGAATATGATGTAGATGTAGTAAAAGCAATGTTAACAGATGATGATATAGATGTTGTTCAACAATATGCTATCTGGTATTTTACAAATAGAGATTCAGAAAATTATAATGTAGATACTTTACCAGCTGTTAGATTAAGAGGAGTTAAACCAGAAACTTTCGAGCAATATGAGAATCTTTCATATAGAGATGCTACTGGAAATGAGATGCGTCAACCAATGGCAAATCATTTATATCAATATTTAATACGAGCAGCTCAAGAAAGAACAGATTCATTATCAGATGGAACATATCCATCAATAGTAGATAGAAATGCTAAAGCAACAGAAAATGATACATATTATGTTGTAGGACCTTTTAGAGTAAATTCAGGAACAGTTGCTTCAGAAGAATATACAATAAAACTATTAGATCAAAGTGGTAATGAAATTCCTAGAGCAGATTATGATATCTTAGTTGATGGAGAAGATAGTTTTTCACAGAAAAACGTAAGTGATATATTAGATAGTGATTATTACATATATCTACCAAAAACAAATACAACAATAACAAATATAAATTTAGAATTAACATATTCAACATATGAAACACAAGCAACAGTTTGGAAAAATAAAACAACAAAGGACAATGTTGAAATATATCAACCTTTAGTTTTACTAACAAGAGAAAAAACACCACATAAAGCAAATATTCCAGTTGAAATAAAAAGATCAGCTGCAGATTTAGCTTTAAGAAAATATATTGTTTCAGTAACTAAAGCAAATGGAGAAAAAACAAATCTAGATAGAAGTCCAATAGTAGATGTTACAGATTTAAAAAATGGAAAAAGCAAAACAGCAGAATATAGACATTTAAAAAGTCCTGTATCAGTTGCAGTTGGAGATAAAGTTGTATATGAAATAAGAGTATACAATGAAGGAGATACAGATGCAACAGGAACAGTAGTAATTGATGCATTACCAACTGGTTTAGAATATGTTGAAGATAGTGATATAAACCAAACATATAAATGGGAAAAAGTACAAGAAGGACAAAATACAGTAGTTTATAGTTCAGATTATTTAAGTGGAAAAACCATTGAAGGTTTCGATAAAGAAAAAGATACAGAACTAGATAGTGCTTATCTTCAAATAGAATGTAGAATAACAGATAGTGTTTCAGCATCATCTGTATTAACAAATGTAGCAGAAATTTCAAAAGATGGAATATCAGATATAGATTCAGAACCATCAAATAATGATTATACACAAAAAGATTATGATTCATCAAACTACACAGGTGATAATAATAATAAACCAGATTTAGCAGATGATGAATATTTCTATAAAGGAAGAGAAGATGATGATGATTTCGAAAAAGTTGAAGTTGAAGGAAAAGCTTTTGACTTAAACTTAAAGAAATTTGTAACAAAAATAAATGGAGAAGCACCATCACCAAGTAGAGAACCAAAAGTAGATGTAACAAAATTAAAAGATGGAACAAGTACAGATGCAACTTATGATACTATAAAAACACCAATTACTGTTGAACAAGGTGATGTAATCACATATACAATTAGAGTATACAACGAAGGTGAAATAGCAGGATATGCAGAAGAAGTTGCAGATTATATACCAGAAGGTTTAGGATTTTTAGTAAACCACACAACAAATGTTGATAATTATTGGTCAATACCAAAAGATAATCCTAAAACAGTTAAATTAAACACAATACCTAATGGAAAATCACATTTATCAGTAGATGACTTTAATGATGTAAAAAGTTTAGATGAAGTAGAAGTTGTTGTAGGAAAAGCTAAATTAACTTCAACAAAATTAAAATCTTCAGATGCAGATACAAAAAATTTATTAAAAGCATTTGATAAAGAAAAATCTACAACATTAGATTATAAAGATATACAAGTTACTTGTATAGTTTTAACAGATACAGTTTCAGGATATAATTTAAGAAATATTGGTGAAATAACAGATGATTCTGATGAAAATAGAGAAGAAATAAAAGATAGAGATTCAACTCCAGATACAGTAGATCCAGATAATTATCCAGGAGATGACAAAAATCAAGATGATAATGATTATGAAAATTTAACAACAAAAGAACCAGATATATTTGATTTAAGTTTACAAAAATTCATATCAGGATTAAATAATAGCAAAGTTGAAGGAAGAGAACCAAATGTTTCTATAAATTCTAAAGGAGAAGTAAGCTTTGCATCATCTACTTCACCATTACAAGTAGAAAATAATGATATAATAGTATATACAATAAGAGTATATAACGAAGGAAATGTAGCAGGATATGCTAAGGAAGTATCAGATGATTTACCACAAGGACTAGAATTTGTAAAAGATAATGATATAAACCAAAAATATGGTTGGAAATTATATGATAAAAATGGAAATGAAACTTCTGATTTAAGTCAAGCAGTATCTGCAAAAACAGATTACTTATCAAAAGCAAAATCAGAAGAAAGAAATGAAGATAATTTATTAGATGCTTTTGATGGAAAAAATTTAGATTATAGAGATGTTCAAATAGCATTTAGAATTGTTGAAAATAAAGTAGATAATTCTCAAAGAATTATCAAAAACATAGCAGAAATAACAGATGATGAAGATGAAAACGGAAATCCAGTTGAAGATAAAGATTCAACACCAGGAAATAATAAACCAGGTGAAGATGATATTGATGATGAACAAGTATATGTAAAATATTTTGATTTAAGCTTACAAAAAGACTTAGTTAAAATTATAATAACAGAAGATGGAACAACAAGAGAAATATCATTAAATTCAACAGATGGTCTACAAAAAGTAGAAATTCATAGAAAGAAAATAGACAGCACACAAGTTAAATTTGTATATAATGTAACAGTTAAAAATGAAGGTGAAATAGCTGGATATGCTACTGAAATTACAGATTATATACCAGAAGGTCTAGAATTTATACAAGAAGAAAATAAACAATGGACACAAGTTTCACAAAATGTTATTACTACAAATGCATTATCAGATACTAGATTAGAACCAGGTCAAACAGCATCTGTTCAAGTAGTATTAAAATGGATTAATAATGAAAATAACTTAAATTTAAAAACAAATACAGCAGAAATTAGTCAAGATAAGAATGATAGTAATACACCTGATATAGATTCAACACCAGGAAATAAAGTTCCAGGTGAAGATGATATAGATACAGCAGATGTTTACTTAGGAATTTCAACAGGTACTGCACCAACATATATTGCTTTAGTAACAGTAGTTCTTGCAATAATGTCAACTGGTATAGTTTTAATCAAAAAATATGTTTTATAATAAATAATAAAAAACTCTCCTAATTAAAGGAGAGTTTTTTACTATGTAAAATTTTTGTAAAAAATATTTAAAAATTAAATGAATTTTATAATATAAAAACACAAAAAAACCTTTGAATATGCTGATTTGTAGCAAAGAAAAAAATGTATAAAAAGGTAATTTTTTGTGTTTACAATAAAAATGCTATATGATATAATCAAGCTTGAAGTAATATAAATGAGGTGTTTGTACATATGAACCAAATATTAGATTATAATCCAAACAAAACTCCTAGAGGTAGTTCCTCAGGTTCTGATAAAATAGTTAGAGTGTTTGCTATAATTTTAGCAATATTTGCTATTTGTTTACTAATAGCTGGTGCGTATGGGGTATATAAAAATAATGTAAAACCAGATATCCCTACACAAGCAGTTTCTCAAGCACAAATATCTATAGAGCAAAAAGAAACTGTAGCTACTGTTAATGTAAAGCATGATAAAGTAATAGAAAAGTTAATATATAATTGGGATTCTGAAAAAGAAACTACAATAAAAGGTAGTGGCGAATCAGTTATGACAACAGACATTCCTTTATTTGCAGGAGAACATACTTTAAATGTAAAGGTAATTGATGTAGATGGAAATGAAACAACATTTGAACAAAAAATCACATCAGAAGCTGGAGAAGACAAAATATATCCTGTTATAAAATTAGATGTTACTGATGAAAAGAAATTAAGAATAACTGCAACAGATGAAACAGCTATGGATTTTGTAACTTATAGATGGAATGATGAAGAAGAACAAAGAGTTGATGTTTCAGATGATGATAAAAAAATAGAATTTGAAATAGAAATACTAAAAGGAAATAATGATTTAACAATTGTTGCGGTAGATAAAAATAGCAATAATACTACTGAAATAAAACCTTTTTCAGGAGTTACTAAACCAGATATTAAAATAACAATTTCAGCAGATAAAACAAAAGCAGATGTATATTGTTTCCATGAAAATGGAATAAAAGAAATAAAAGTAAAAATAAACGATAATCCAGAGCAAAAAGTAGGTTTACCAGAAGGAGAAACACCTAAAGAGGCAACTTTCACTTTAGAGTTACCTCAAGGAAATGCTAATATATCAGTAACAGCATCAAGTGTTGATGAAACAGAAACTGTAGCTACAGAAACTGTAGAAAATGAAGAACAAAATAATGATGTTATAGATATAAGCGTAGAAAAATCTCAAGAAGATGAAACCAAAGCAAGAATGGAAATAAATTGTGAAGCTGGTATAAAAGAAATTAAATTAAATCTAAATGATGTAGACATTCCAATAAAATTAAGTAGAACAGATGCACCTAATGCACAATTAGATATTCCATTAGCAGAAGGAAATAACAAAATGATAGTAAAGGTTATTTCTGTTAATGGAACAGAAAAAGAAGAAACAAAAGAAATTTTCCGTTAAAAAACGAAAAACAAAAGTGGACTTTGCATAATATAATTGAAAGTCCACTATTATTTTAAGAGGTATATAGTATGATTCATGAAATATATGTAATAGAAAATGGAACAGAATTAAAAGATAATTTAAGTAAAAGCTTTTCAAGAGAAGTAGATGAATATAATTTTAAAACAATTATTCCATCAGAAGTTGAAGTGGCATTAAGAAGTATACCATCTTTAATAATAATTGATGAAGATAATTCAAATATAAACATTGTAGAATTTTGTAAAAGTATTAGGTCAAATGAAGATAATAGCATTACACCTATTATTGTTGTTGGTTCTAGTTTAGATAAAATGCATCAAGTAAATATACTAAAAACAGATGTAGAATATTATATAGAAAGACCAATAGATGAAGAGCATTTTTATTATGTAGTAAAAAACATAATAGGATTATTAAGTAAAAATAGAAGAATTAGTCCTCTTACAGGACTTCCAGGTAATGTTCAAATACAAGCAGAAATGAAAAAAAGATTATTAAATAAAGAAATTTTTGCTATAATGTATTTCGATTTAGATAACTTCAAAGCTTATAATGATGTATACGGATTTTCAAATGGAGATGAAATTATTAAATTTACGGCAAGAACTATTTCAAAGCATATTCATCAAATTCCAAATAGCAATAATTTTGTTGGTCATATAGGAGGAGATGATTTTGTAGCAATAACTGGAAAAGCAGATTATGATGCAGTTTGTCAAAACATAATTGCTGAATTTGATAAATTTGCAGTAGATTTTTATAATGAAATTGATATAGAAAGAGGTTTTGTTGAAGTTGCTAATAGAAGAGGAATTATTGAACAATTTCCACTTACCTCAATATCTATTGCTGTTTTAGAAGTTGATTCAAAAATTTATAAAAATACTCTAGAAATTGGTGAAGTTGCAGGGCAAATAAAGCACCAAGCAAAAACAATTTTAGGCAGTACATATGTAATTAATAGAAGAAGATTTTAATTAAAATAAAACATAAAATATAAAAAATATCTAAATTGTTAATTTAAAATAGCAATTTAGATATTTTTTTATGCAAAAATTAAGAAAAAAGATAAAAATATGGTAAAAAAGCTAAATGATACAAAAAAGATATAATTTCAAAAATGGTAAATGCCTAGAAAAACTGCTAAAATGGGCAAAAAATGTAAACAGATTTTTATATACAAATATGCCATTATGGTAGTATAGTAAAATTATTAGGAAAGTATTTAATACACAAAAGAAAGTAAAAAGTATGTATTGGAGAGTAAGATGAAACTAAAATTAAAAATCAAAAAAAGTAAAATAATATTTATTGCTTTAGTAGTATTAATATGTTTGAGCAGTATAGTATTATTTTACCAAAAAGAAAATTTAAAAAGTTATGTAGCAAAAGTAAATGAAAGGAAAATATCTTTAGAAGAATTAGAAGAAGAACGGTTGGGAGTTAAGCTTAATAATGTATGATTCAAATGATACAGCAAATGGTAAAGAAACAAGTAAGACAGAAGATATTTGGGAGGCAACTTCTTATAGTGAAACAAGAATATTAACAGTTCAAGTTAATTTAAAGTGTAATAATGTATCTAAAGATTATGAAGCGGGGGCACTAAGAATAGAGGTAGATAATTTAGGAAAATTATATCCAACATCAGATTCAAGTAGTAGTGCTGTACAAGTAACTAGTATTTCAGCAGACCCTGAATCAGATAATTCCCAATCTTATGATTGGAGCTATACATATGATAGTAGTCATCAAAAATACATATTAAAAAATAATAAAAGAATTGAAAAAGATAATAATTTTGAAGGAACAATTCAATTAGCATATAATTTTCAGGCTTCTTATTTATTAAATGGTTCAAAATTAGAAATAAATGCTAAGCTAAATAATGTTTTAGAATCAAAAAATAAATTGAAAGTAGAATTTACTTCAACTATAAGAGAAGGTAGTATTAATAAAAGTGCAAAAAAAATTGATTCATATGATGGATTTCCAACAGATGCAGAAGATTATATATGGGTAAAATATAGTTTCTCTGCAACTACAGGTAATTCTGGTGTAAGAGGAAGAGTATATAATGATTATTTTGAAGAAATATTACCAGATGATGATTGTATATTATTAGGTGAAGATTTAAAAAAGGTAGAAAAAACTGATGGTATTTATAAATTACCATTTACAACAACTTATACTTCATCTAATTATAGTTTAACCAGTTATACTTATTACTATTATATAGGATATCCAAAAGAAAAATATGGAAAACAAACAATAGATTCAGAAACTAAATGGTATGGAAAGTATTATGAATCATACAATTATAAAGGCGAATATAAAGAAGAACAAGAATTATTAGCGGAGAAAAATGAAAAAATTAATTTAAGTAATTTTGAATTTAGTTTTTCTGGTGATTTATATTCTTTATATAAAAGTTATTCTTCGGGCTATTCAACTCAATCCTATAATAAAATTATTAATAAAAATTATGGAGAAAATATTAGTTATTATATGCGTGCAAGTAGTATATATACTGGTAGAAAATATACAGCAAGAATTGGTGATGATTTTTTGTGTATAACAGGAGCAGATGGTAATTATAGAAAATTAAATGAAAATGAATATTATTTTAAATCTATATCTTTTAACTCAAGTTATTTTTATAATGCAAATGGAATAAAGTTAGAAAAAAATAAATACGATATAAATGTATTTGTAAAATACCAAAATGAAACAGGATATGTTCAGTATGGAGATACTTTAAAAAATGATTATAGTTCGCAAACAATAACTTTTCAAGAAAGCGAAAAAGTTGTAGGTTGGTATTTAGAAATATGTGATTTAGAAGAATCGTTTAAAATGTTGGATATTCATGGAAATGGTAGTTATGTATATACTACTGTTCATATACAAACAGAAGATAACTTGAAAGAAACAGGAAGCATATATAATTTTAATCATTTTCAAGTTTATATTAATGGTGAGCTAGATAATCCGACAGAAGAAGCACAATATGGTACCCTTGCAAAAGAAGTTGGATTACCACAACATGACCAAGATGCATATGGAAGTTGTATTTTAAGAAATTATACATCTACAAGTTATGGAGCAGATAAAGTTGATATAGGTGTTTATACTACATTTGAAAATGCTAAACAAGATAACGAATATTTTTATAGGGATGCTAATGTACGTTTTGAATTTGAATCATACGGAACTGGAACAAGTGCATTTAATGGTTATAGATTATATAATTTATTCCCAGCAGGTATGGAAACAAATTGTACAGAAGAAGAAATAATTGAAAGTTTAACAGTAGGTAGTAGTCATTATTCTGAGATAAAAAAACAAAATGGTTCAAATTTTGCTACTAGTGAAGAGTATAAAGAGTTTATAAAAGAACATACAAAAGTACATATAGATAATAATTATAAAAATACAGGTAAAACATGTGTAGAAATTATTGTAAATTATGAAGATGATCCATTAGATATATATTCTATAGCAAATTTATCTTATTATGCAGAATATTTTAAAATACCAGTAAAAATTAGTTATGAATCATATTTTACTAATGGAAAAACGTATTCTTTAAGGTCATATGTTACATTTTTAAAAGAAGATGAATTATATTTACCTTATGGTAAATCTACAGATTATAATGATATTGACAATGATGAAAGAACAGATGATTTTTATTTAGGCTCTTACAGTGCATCAACAAGTATTGTTCCAGCTGTATCTTCATATCAAGAAGTAAATAAAAGTGTTTGGACAGAAAATAGTGAAAATCAATGGAGTTCAGAAAATGCAACAGTTAAATATAATGGTATATATAAATATAAATTAAGAGTAAGAACAGGAATAAATAACATAACAAATTTAGTAATTTACGATAATTTGGAAACAAATGGTGAATGGCAAGGTAAATTTGAAGGTGTAGATACAGAATTTACAGAAGGACAAGGTTATACACCAAAAGTATGGTATTCAACTTCAAGTTCACCAGGACTTTTAAAAGAGCATCCAGAGGCATGGTTAGAATACAATGATGAAGTAAATAAAGATACTGTAAAATCATTAGCTTTTGATTATGGAGAAAATATTGTAAGGTCTGGTGATTTAACTTATGTAATCATAAATATGAGAGCACCAGAAAATGTAAATACTTCAAAATTATGTGGAAATAAATGTTATACAAAATGGAATGCAATAGATTTAGATGAACAATTAATAGATGAAGTAATAGGTATAGATTCAAATGTTGTAACAGTAGGAACAATAGCATCAAAACAAGACCTAAAAATACACAAAATTTGGGAAGATAATGAAAATAGTTTAGGTGTAAGACCAGAACAAATAACAATAAATTTATATAGAAATAAAGAATTATATCAAACTGTTACATTAAACGATTCAAATAAAATAGATGGAAAAAATTGGGAATATACTTTTAAAGATTTACCAGTTTGTGATGAAAATTCTAAAAAATATACATACACAATAAAAGAAGATAAAGTTAATCTATATAGCACAATAATAGAAAATACAGATGTGGAAACTGATAAAGGTATGGATAAAAGCTTTACAATAACAAACACTTTAAATGAAGATGAGGTATATTTAGACATAAAAGGTAAGAAAATTTGGGAAGATGATAATGATTTTAATGGAAGAAGACTTGAAAGTATAAAAGTAAATCTTATTCAAGATGATAAAAAAATAGCAGAATTTGTAACAAATGAAGAAAAAAGTTGGGAATATGAATTTTTAAATTGTCCTATTTGGAAAAATAATACTGAAAAATATAATTATAGAGTTGAAGAAGAAGAAAGCAAGCCTTGGTTAAATACTACATATGAAGAAAGCGAACCAAATGCTATACAAATAAAATTTAATTCTCAATGTAAAACAGAAAGTGTAACTTATGATTATGTTGAAATTTATTATAAGAAAAATGATGTAACTTATAAACTAGGAAAATGGGGAGGAACAGATTTAGCAAATAAAACAGTTGTTGTTCCATCAAAAGATTTTTATCTTTACTGGCATACTGATGGATCAAATCATGATTATTATGGATTTTCAATAGATGACATTAGTTTAGTCTTTAAAGATGAAACTACAACAAGTTCAACTGCTAATTTACCAAATTATAATATAGAAGAATTAACAGGAAAACAATATCCAGAATCAGAACACATTTATGCTGATAATGTAAATAAATTATGGCATTATTCTTCAGGTGATGCTAATTTATTAAAAGTAGACATAACAAACACATATATAAAAATACCAACAAAAGTAACAGTACATCACTATAAAGAAGGAACAAAAGAAAGCATAAGTCCAGATCAAACAATAGAAGGATTGGCATGGGATCCATATGAAACACATCCAGCAGAAGATATACCACCATTTTATGAATTAGTAGAAATGCCAAAAAATGCAAAAGGAGAAATGGAAAAAGATGAAATTGTAGTAACATATTATTATAAAGTGCGAGAATACAAATATAGAATAGAATATTATTATGATTGGCAACTTGATGATGAAAAAACAATAGAAAGAGAAGAAACTTATAATAATTTAATAACTTCATATCCAAATCAAAATAAAAGAGGATATAGGTTAGCAACTACAGAAGAAGGAAATGCAAATAATGTTCCAAATCTTAATAGAGGTGTAGTAGGATTACCTTTAAGAATAAGTATGAATGAAGATGAAAACATAATAAGAGTTTATTATGTAAAAAATCAATATCAATATAAAATAAAATATTTCTATAATGGAGTATTATATAATGCAAATACAGAAACACATACGGCAACATATATGGATTTAATAGAAAAATATCCAGAGAAACCACGTGATGGTTTTGAATTTGATAGAGTAGAATATTGTCCATTAAGAATAACAGAAAGAGAAGATTTGAATGTAATAAATGTATATTATGTTAGTCTAAAAACAAAAGTAATAGTTCATCATTATGAAGAAGGAACTAAAAATAAATTAAGTGATGATGTCTTTATACAAGGAAAAACTGGAAATCCATATGAAACACATCCGGCAGAAGATATACCAGAAAAATATGAATTAGTAGAAACACCAAAAAATGCAACTGGTGAAATGAAAGATAAAGTAATAGAAGTTACATATTATTATAGATTGAAAAATGGTATAGTAATAGTAAAACACTTAGAAAAAGGAACTAATGAAGAACTTGCAGACCAAGAAAGAATTGAAGGAAAAATAGATAGTAATTACACAACAAAACCACAAGAAATAGAAAATTACAAATATGTAGAAGATAGTGGAAATACAAAAGGAACAATAAAATTAGAACCAACAGAAGTAATATATTATTATCTACAAAAAACAAAAGTAATAGTAAGACATATAGATAAAACAACAAATGAAGTAATGTTAACAGAAGAAGAGGAAGGTTTAGTAGGAGATCCATATACATCATCATCTAAAGACTTTAAGGATTATATATTAGTAGATAAACCTGAAAAAGAAACAGTAAAAATGGAAAAAGATGTTATAACATTAGACTATTACTATGAAAAAATACCAGTAGGAGTAATAGAAAAACATATAGATATAAAAACAGATGAAATATTATATAATACTTCATATAGAGGAGTAGAAGGAGATCCATATACTACAAAAGAAAAAGAATTTGATGGATATGATTTAGTAAAAGAAAAATATCCAGATAATAGTGAAGGTTATATGATAGATGGTATAATTGAGGTAAAATACTATTATATTAAAAAAGCTTCAGTAAGAGTAGAATATGTTGATAAAAATACAGGAGAAAAAATACCAGAAGAAGTAATAGATGAAGAAACAGGCAAAAAAGAAGAAAAAGATAGTACAGAACACATATATGGACATGAAGGAGATCCTTATGAAACAAAAGAAAAAGAATTTGATGAATACGATTTAGTAGAAGTACCAGACAATGCAACAGGAGAAATGGGAGTAACAAGAAGAGAAGATGGTTCACTAGATACAGAAACAGTAGTAACATATTATTATGCAAAAAAATCAGCAGGTGTAAGAGAAAGACATATAGATATAAAAACAGGTGAACTATTAGAAGAAGAAACAGTATACACTGGACATGAGGGAGACCCATATGAAACAAAAGAAAAAGAATTTGATGGATATGATTTAGTAAAAGAAAAATATCCAACAAATAGCAAAGGTACAATGAAAGTAGAAGAAATAGTAGTAGAATACTACTATATTAGAAAAGCTGAAGTAATAGTAGAATACATAGATAAAAATACAGGAGAAAAAATACCAGAAGAAGTAATAGATGAAGAAACAGGCGAAAAAGAAGAAAAAGATAGTACAGAATATTTATATGGACATGAGGGAGATGAATATAGTACAAAAGAAAAAGCATTTGAAAATTACAAATTGGTAGAAGAAGATTATCCAGACAATGCAAGAGGAGAAATGGAAATAACAGAAAAAGCAGATGGAACAATAGAAACAACAACATATGTAAGATACTATTATGTAAAAAAATCAGCAGGAGTAATAGAAAAACATATAGATATAGTAACAGATGAATTACTAGAAGAAGAAACTGTATATGAAGGATATGTTGGTGATCCATATGAAACAAAAGAAAAAGAATTTGATGGATATAAATTAGTAAAAGAAAAATATCCAACAAATAGCAAAGGAGAAATGACAGAAGAAGTAATAGAAGTAAAATATTATTATGCTAAAAAAACAACAGTAAGAGTACAACATTTAGAAGAAGGAACAAATAAGAAGTTAGCAGAAGATGAAATAATAGAAGGATATGTTGGAGATGAATATAGTACAAATTCAAAAAATATTGAAGACTATTATTTATTAACAGATAAAATACCAAGCAATAAAAATGGAAAAATGGAAGAGGAAGAAATACTAGTAACATATTATTATCAAAAAAATAAAGTAGAAGTGCCAAATGAAACTCCTACACCAACAACACCTCAACCAGTAACAACAATACCAACACAAACAACAACTACAACAACAACTACTATACCTCCTGCGCAAACAACAACACCAACAGAAAATAATAAAACTACAACACAACCAAAATCAGAAGACAGAGTTGAAAAAGAGCCAGACATAGCACCATACACAGGTGATAATATACCAACTACTGTAAGTATAATAATTTTAGTAGTAATTATTTTAAATATTGCACAAGAAGTTATAGTAAAAATTAAAAATAAAAAGAAAGTAATAAAATAGTATTGTACTAAAATAGAATAATATTTTTACTTGAATAAAAATAAAAAAATACACCATATTTAATATATAAAATGATAAAATAGCTTTTATCAAAAAATATATTAGATATAGGTGTATTTTTATTAATTATTGAATAAATTGTTGAGTTTTTTATAAATTTAATATAAAATACATTAGTAAATTTAAAAAATATAAAATTTTTATAATTATATTATGAAATAATTGTTATATAAAGGTTTATGGGTAACCTTTTAAAAACCTAAATATATTAACAAGGAATGAATTTTAAATGAGTGAGAAATTAGTAAATGCAATTTTAGGTGTTTTTGGAGGACTTGCTTCTATTGCATATGGAAAAGAAATATTAGTATTTATTATATCTTTAATGCCAATTTTAGAATTAAGAGGAGGTTTAATTGCAGCAGCTTTGCTTGGATTAGACCCTATACCAAGTTATATAATAAGTATGATTGGAAATATTCTTCCAGTACCATTTATTTTGTTATTAATAACTAAAATATTAGAATGGATGAGAAAAAGCAAAATAAATTTTTTAAACAAAACAGCAAATTGGCTATATGAAAAGGTAGAGAAAAATAAAGGGCAAATAGAAAAATATGGATATCTAGGGGTAGTTTTATTTGTAGGAATACCACTTCCAGGAACAGGTGCATGGACTGGTTCTTTAATTGCATCTGTATTAGAACTAGATAAAAAGAAAACTTTTTTAGCAGTGCTTGCAGGAATAGTTATTGCTAGTATAATAATGATGGTACTATCTTTTGGATTGATAGCAAATGTTGTTCATTAATTAGTTTTAATATTTCAATATTGTTTTTTATAAAAATACTTTGTGATTGATATTTCCTTAAAAATATGGTATTATATAATATATTAAAATTAAAGAGGGATGTAAATGTCAAAAAAAGAAAATGAAGAAAAAAATTTTGAAGATTATTTTAAAATAGTAAAGCATAAATTACCATATTGGGAAGAATTACCAGAAATTGATTTATATATGGATCAAGTTGTAGCTTTAATGGAAAAATATTTATCTTTTCACAAATTAGATGATGATACAAAAATAATTACAAATTCAATGATAAATAACTATGTTAAATTGGGAATTATGCCACCACCTGTAAAGAAAAAATATTCTAGGGAGCATATTGCATATTTAATAATAATTTGCACATTAAAACAAGCTTTACCAATTTCAGATATAAAAGATTTAATAGAGCTTAGAGTTAAAAGAACATCAATAGCAGAAACTTTAAACTTTTTTAGCGATTTATATGATTCTGTATTTAATACAGTCATTGCAATTGGTAAAAAATTTAGTAGAAAAAATTCAACAGATGAAGATTTATTTTCAGATACAGCATTATTTATGGCAATAGGTTCAAGTGGAAGTAAATACATAGCAACTCAAATTGCTGAATTAAACAAAAAAGAAAGTAAAGAAAAATAATTATGTTTTAGTATAAGTATAGATAGCTAATAAAATAAATTTAAAAATTTATTTTATTGGCTATTTTTTAATATAAATTTATTATTACTATATCTATTTTTTTATATTTATTATTATTTTTTTTAATTATTACATTATCAGCTATAGCTACTATATATATAATTTTAAACGTGACTTGGTGTCGCAATCTTCCTTTTTATAAAAAAATAAATGAAGATTGCTCCATTCGCCCTTCGCTTCGCTTCGGTTGGTCGCTTACGCGTCACTTATAAAATTATATATATAATAGCTATAGCTGATATTTTATTTAAAAAATTAAAAGTAAATTTTAAAATTTAGTATTAAATAATTGACTTAAATTATAATATAATATATAATAGTATTGAAAACTAGATGAGGGAGAGAATAAAATGAAGAAAAAAAGTAATGATTATCTTTTTGAATATCCTGATTTTAATAATGTTAAAGAAATTGTATATGATGCTGTGAATAAACATCCTGATAATACTGCATTCATCATAAAAAATAAAATTAATAACGAAATTAAATATACAAATATAACTTTTAAGGAATTATTAGAAGATGTGAATAATTTAGGAACTGCTTTATATAATTTAGGTTTACAAAATAAAAAGATTGCTATAATTTCTAAAAACAGATATGAATGGGCTTTAAGTTTTATAAGTATATTGCTTGGAAATATGGTAGCAGTTCCACTTGATAAAGGTTTAACAGAAATAGAAATAGAAAATAGTATTAGAAGAACAAATCCAGATGCTATTATTTTTGATAATGCAATGGAAGAAATTATTTCTAAAGTAAGTAAAAAAGATGGAATTAATATTGAACATTTTATTTGTATGGAAGAAAATGAAAATTATAAAACCTTAAATGAATTAAAATATGAGGGTAAAAGCTTGCGTTTAACTGGAAAAAATGAATTTGAAAATGCTGAAATTGATTCTGAAAAAGTATCTGAATTATGTTTCACTTCTGGAACAAGTAGTACATCAAAAGTAGTAATGCTTTCTCATAGAAACATAGCATTTAATATATCTGCAATGCATTTAGTAGAAGATTTTAGAGATACAGATACTAATTTAGCTTTTTTGCCATTCCACCATACTTTTGGCTCAACAGGACTTCTATTTGTTTTGAGTTATGGTGCTGCAACAGCTTTTCCAGATGGTTTAAGATATATTGCTCAAAACTTAAAAGAATATAAGGTATCTGTTTTTATAGGTGTTCCACTTCTAATTGAATCTATGTATAAAAAAGTACAAAAAGAAATAGATAAACAAGGAAAAACTAAAATGGTTAATTGTGCAAGAAAAGTTACAAATATAATGCCATTTTTAAAAAGAAAAATATTTAAATCAATCATAGATGAGCTAGGCGGAAATTTAAGAATGATAATTAGTGGTGCAGCAGCTCTTGATAAAGAAGTTTGGAAAGGATTTAATGAACTAGGAATTAAAGTTATACAAGGATATGGTTTAACAGAAGCTGCACCTGTTGTTAGTGCTGAAAATCCAAAATATAATAAAAAAGGATCTATAGGTTTTCCATTAAAAGGTGTTGAAGTAAAAATACTTAATAAAAATGAACAAGGAATTGGAGAACTTGCAGTTAAAGGTCCAAATGTTATGCTTGGATATTATGATGATGAAGAAGCAAACAAAGAGGTATTTCAAGATGGATATCTTTTAACTGGAGATTTAGCCTATATTGATAAAGAAGGGTTTATTTTTATAACAGGAAGAAAGAAAAATGTTATTGTTCTTAAAAATGGAAAAAATATATATCCAGAAGAGCTTGAGCAATTAGTAAATAGAATTTCTTTAGTAAAAGAATCAATGGTATTTGGAATGCCTAAAGAAGATGATTTAGTAGTTTCTGTAAAGGTTCAATATGATGAAGAATATGTAAAATCTACTTATCCAAATGCAAATGAAAAAGAAATTACTAAAATTATATGGGATAAAATAAAAGAAATTAATAAAACGTTACCAACATATAAATATATAAAAAATATGATATTAACTAAAGATGAATTTATAAAAACAACTACTGCTAAAATAAAAAGAAATGAAGAAATGAAAAAAATAAGTTATGCATAAGAACATAATCAAAAAATGTAAATACAAAGGTATTTACATTTTTTTTAAACAAAATCTTAATAAATATTTAATTTTATTGAAAAGTTATTGTTTTATGATAAAATAATTATACGAGGAAAAAGAATGAAAAAGTTTATTAAGTTTTTTTTAAAAATAATTATTATTTTAATAGTAGTTGTTGGTGGAATTATGACTTATCAAGGTTACAACATGTATAAAGAAGCCATAACAAAAACAAGTATTTCTAAAAAAATAGAGGAAATAAAGCAAGAAAAAGAACACTACACTAAATATGAAGAATTACCACAAGATTATATAAATGCTATTGTTGCAGTAGAAGATAGAAGATTCTTTGAGCATAATGGAATAGATATGATATCTATTCTAAGAGCAATAGGAAAAGATATAAAAGAAATGAAATTAGTAGAAGGTGGAAGTACAATAACACAGCAATTAGCAAAAAATACTTACTTTACACAAAAGAAAGAAATTACTAGAAAAATAGCAGAAATTTTTATGGCATTTGAATATGAAAAAAATTGTACTAAAGAAGAAATATTTGAACTATATGTAAATACAATGTATTTTGGAGATGGGTATTATTCTGTATATGATGCATCACAAGGTTATTTTAATAAAGAAGTGAAAGATATGGATTTATATGAGTGCACACTTCTTGCTGGAATACCTAATGCACCATCAGTATATTCACCAACAAAAAATCCAGAGCTTGCAAAAGAAAGGCAAGAACAAGTTTTAAATAAAATGGTTAAATATAAATATCTTAAACAAGAAAAAGCAGATGAATTAATAAAATAAAGCAAACTCCAATTATTAGACAAAAGTTTAATAATTGGAGTTTATTTTATGTATAAATGAATTGAACATTATCAAAATTAAATAAATGTAAAATTAATAAAAATTATAAAAATAAATATAATAATTAAATAAGTTTGTGTTTTGAAGGGTAATTGAATGATTATTAATTTTATATTTATTTTTTTAGGAATATTTTTATTATTAAAAGGAGCAAAGCTATTAGTTGATGGTGCAACAGATATTGCTTATAGGTTTAATATACCAGAGATTATAGTAGGACTTACAATTATATCGATTGGAACTTCTCTTCCAGAATTAATTGTAAGCTTAACATCAGGTTTGAAAAATTATTCAGATATGGCAATAGGAAATGTTATAGGTAGTAATATATCAAATTTGTTTTTAATATTAGGAGTATGTAGTATAATAAAACCATTAAAATTTAAAGATAAAACTGTGAAAGTAGAAATACCTATAGTAATATTTTTAACAGCACTATTATATATTTTGTGTAATAATGGAAATGAAAAACAAATAACACAATTTGAAGGTTTAATTTTATTATTTTTTTGCATTTTGTTTATTTTATATAATATTTTTATGGCAAAAATAAACTTAAAAGAAAACATATGTAATAAAGATAAAAACTTAATAGAAAATTTTTTATTAAAATCTATTTTGAGAATAATTGTGGGAATAATATTATTAAAATATGGTGGAGATTTCACAGTAAGTAGCGTTTCAAATTTGGCATTAAAATTAGGTGTTAGTGAAAAAATAATTTCTCTTACCATTTTATCATTTAGTACAAGTTTACCAGAACTTATAACTTCTATAATAGCTGTACTAAAAAATGAAATAGATATGGCAATAGGAAATATTATGGGTTCTAATGTATTTAATATTGTTTTAATCATTGGAGCAACTGCTATATTAACTCCAATTAATTATTCAGTAAGTTATAATAATGATATTATTATATTTTTAATAGGAATTGTATTTTTATGGATAATACCTTTTTTAAGTGAAAAAAAGATAATGAATAGATGGGGAGGAGCTATATATATAGCAAGTTATCTATTATACATGATAAGTTTAGTATATATAAATGTATGGTAAAAAATAGTCAAAATGTAAAAATTCACAAAAAAATTACAAAAAACTATTTATTTACGTCACATTTTGTGATAAAATATAATTGACCATTGCGGAGTACTTTTTCAAAAGCTACTTTAAGCACGGCATAATAAAAAGAAAAATAGCAGATAATGCTTTTAAAATCTATAAATGTGATTACATGTATAGGAGGATAATATGAAAAAAACACAAATTAATTTTTCTGTGGATAAGATGGCAGTATTATGTAATATGATAGACGGTGAAATAAAAGCTAGATTAGACTCAAGACATAATCCAGAAAAAAAAGAACTTTACAAACAAATGGGAGTAATAAATAGTACACCAGCTATAACAAGATTTATGCATAAACATCCAAATATCTTTGGAAATAAAAAATTGATTAATTCAAAATTTGGCAATATATTTGAAGAAATATTACCAATATCATCTGAATACGGAAGAGAAATTTACCAAAAAGAAGCTATAAGAAGATTAAAATATAGTTATGATTTATCTGAAGAAGAAACTTCAGATATGGAAGTTTTTTTAGATGATTTTTGGAAATTAAGTGAGAATCCAGAAATAAATAAAATTATTTCTGCTACTGAAAAATATAAAGATTCTATTGAAGAAATATGGAGACATCAAGAAGATAATGTAATAGGTTCTGTGGAAAAAGTTTTAGGTTATGAACCAGAAATTAAAGGCACAGTTTCCACTTATATTATGTACCCAAATTTTAATATACATAGGACATGCCAAGCTAAATCTAATCAAACAAATTTATTCTTTGGAAAAATGAAAGAAAGAAATCCAAATAAAATTATTGCTTATTTAGCACATCAAGTTTTTCATCAACCAGTATTACCATATAAAACAACAATGACTAAAAATCAAAAAGAAGAATTTCATGGATTTATTAAATTTTTAACAGATAAAGATGTATACAATATGCTTACAGGAAAAAGCTATTTAGATATTGTAACACAAAATGAAAATCCTGAAATCATGGCAAAAATTTATCCATATTGGCTTGGTTACAGATATAGAAATGCAGATAAAGAAGGTTTAGACTCAGTAAAGCAAATACAAAAAGCAATAGATAGAGATAAAAGATATTATGAAAGACTACCTTTAAAATCTAAAAAAAGAAAATTATATGAAAAATATGAATTTGATAAATTAGATGCAAAAAAAATAGCTAATTTCTTTAGAGAGAAAAAAGGTATAAATCCATATCAATTTGCAAAAATCGATTTTAATAATAAAAGAAATATATATAAAAATGAATATATACAAGAAGTTGATGAAGCAAGATAAAAAAAGCAGTTACCTGCTTTTTTTATTTTGGAATAAATATAAAAATTAAAATTGCAAATATTTACTTTTAAAATTTTTATTGATAAAATTATAAAAAAATAAAGATAATATAAACAAAGGAGAAAAAATGAAAGATAAGAAAAATATTGTTTATTTAATAATTGCTATTATATTATTTATAGGAACTCTTGCTTTTTGCCTAAAAGTATATTTTTTTGATAATGACAATAATAAGAAAGAAGATAATATAGAAATTTCAGAAGTTTCAAAAACAAAAGATATAGATAATATTTCATATAAAGACATTGTTTTTTATAGAGCAGATGGCTCAGAAGTAAAGCTTTCAGATTATCAAAATTCACCAATAGTATTACTTTTTTTTGATAAAACATCAGAAGATTCTATTGAAGAATTAAATAGAGTTGAAAATATGTATAATAATTATAAAGATAAAATTAATTTTTTTATGATTAATTGTGCACAAGAAGTTGATGAAGAACTTCAAAGTAAATATACATTGGAAATTTTTTATGATTTTTATAAAGGTGCAACAAGAAATTATAATATTTCAGAATTTCCATCAATTATTTATATAAATAAAGAGAATGTAGTATTTAATGCAAAATCAGGACTTACTACAACAGATGCCTTAGAAGCTAATTTAGATATATTGTCTGATAATATATAATTTATGTTCGTATAAATATAATAATATATATTAAATAATAAATAAAGTCACATATAGGAAAAGCATATAAAGCACCTTTAGTTGAAAATACTATAAAGCCTAATATAATAAAAAGCAAATTAACAACGATTTTTGATAGAAAAAGAATCGTTGTTTTTTTATGTGTTAAAATAGATTTTTTATAATTATATAAAAATGCGGGTATTAAAAATTTTATAGCATATAAAGTACTGGTTATGAAGATAATCTTAGAAGCATATACTGCGTAGTTAATAATGCCAGGAGTTTTACTAAAAATAGAAAAAATATTTTTTGAGAATATATGTATAAGTAAAGATAATATAATTTCAATAATCGTTATACAGCTTATTATAAAAGTAAATCTGGTTTTATTTTTATATATTTTTTTATTAGAAATAATTAATAATATAGGTAAAATAAGAATTATATATACTATTAAATTTAAAAATAGACCAAAAAATTTAACTGTATTCATAAAAAAACCTTCTTTTTTAATTTTACATTATTTTAACATATAAATTATAAAGTGTCTAATATCAAAGATTATAAAAGTTTGTAAAATGATTGTAATATTTCAATTGTATTAAAAAACAAAAAAATGGAAAAAAATACTTGCAAAATGGAATAGTATATATTAAAATTTAATTGAAGTGGAGAAAAGTGGAACAAAGTGGTAGATGAATGAAAGGAGATAAACAAGTTGCTAATTGGTGAATATGAACATTCTCTAGATGCAAAAGGTAGATTAATAATGCCAGCAAAACTTAGAGAAGATATTGGTGAAAAGTTCATAATAACTAAAGGCTTAGATGGTTGTTTATTTGCATTTTCTTTAGATGAATGGAAAAATTTTGAACAAAAATTAAGATCACTTCCTATTTCAAATAAAGATGCTAGAGATTTTTCAAGATTTTTCTTCGCTGGTGCCATGGATTGTGAAATAGATAAACAAGGTAGATTTTTGATATCAAATAATTTAAGAACTTTTGCAGAATTAGAAAAAGAAGTTGTTATAATTGGTATGGATTCAAGAATTGAAATTTGGAGTAAACAGAAATGGCATAGTACAGATAGCGATATTTCAGCAGATGAAATTGCTGAAAAGATGCAAATGCTTGGTATATAACTTGCTAAAGTTTATATAAATGCTAAAGATAAAACCTAAAAGCACAAAAGATAAAGTATACAAAAGATAAAATCTTTAGAATACTAAAGATTAAAGTTAAAACTACAAAAGAAGAATATATTATTTACTAAGGTAAAAGATATATAATACAAAAGACAAACAAAAAGAGTACAAAAGAAAAAATTACAATTTAGCAAGACAGTTGGTATTTTTTACCAACTGTTTATGCTAATATGGGAAATTTATTATGAGGGTAGCGGTTTGGAGTTTAACCATAAATCAGTAATGCTTACCGAATGCATAGATGGACTTAATATAAAACCAGATGGAATCTATGTTGATGGAACAATGGGTGGAGCTGGTCATAGTAAAGAAATAGCAAATAGAATATCTAAAAATGGGCTTCTTATAGGAATTGATAGAGATGAAGAAGCTATTTCTGTTGCAAAAGAAAGACTAAAAGAGTTTGAAAATGTAAAATATATACATGATAATCATGATAATTTAGAAAATATTTTAAATAATTTAGAAATACCAAAAGTTGATGGAATATTATTGGATTTGGGTGTTTCTTCATATCAATTAGATGAAAGAGATAGAGGTTTTAGCTATATAGGTAATGGAATACTTGATATGAGAATGGATAAAACACAAGTTTTAACTGCTAAAACAGTTGTTAATACTTATAGTGAAGAAGAACTTGCAAGAATTATTTTTGAATATGGAGAAGAAAAATTTTCTAGACCTATTGCAAAAAAGATTGTAGAACATAGAAAAGAAAAACAAATAGAAACAACAGAAGAATTAGTTTCTATTATTGAAGAAGTTATAAAAAGAAGAAAAGGAGAAGGACACCCTGCAAAAAGAACATTTCAGGCAATAAGAATAGAAGTAAATAATGAAATAAAACCACTTTATGATACAATTATAACTTCAATAAATAGATTAAAATCTGGTGGAAGACTATGTGTATTAACATTTCATTCTTTAGAAGATAGAGCTGTAAAAAATGCATTTACTGATTCTGTTGGAAAATGTACTTGTCCACCAGGACTTCCATATTGTATGTGTGGAGCAAAATCTAAGGGAAAAATTATTACTAAAAAACCTATATTGCCTAGCATTGAAGAAATGGAAGAAAATCCAAGAAGTAAAAGTGCAAAATTAAGAATTTTCGAAAGAGCATAAATTTATATTAAAACACTAAAGAAAGGAGGTATAAAGATTATGAATGGTAGAAATTATGGATATCAGTACGATACAAACCCTAGAAAAATAAAACCAGAGTATGATAAACCAAGAAGAAATAGAGTTACAACTAAAAGCACTACCAAAAAGCAAGTAAATAAAAAAGAAAAAGAAAAAAATAAAAATAATACTAAGCAAAAAGAACAAAAAGAACAAAAAAAATTACAATCAAAAGCTAAATTTTCTATATTCATAAAATGTATGTTAATACTTGCTATTTTATTTTTTATAATCTTTAGAAACTCTCAAATTAGTGAATCGTTCTTACAAATACAAAACTTAAAAACTACAATTTCAGATATAAAAAAGGCAAATAATCAATTAGAAATAAATATACAAAATAGTATAAATTTAAGTAATATTGAACAACAAGCAAAAGATTTATTAGGAATGCAAAAACTTAATAATAAACAAATAGAATATATAAGTCTTCCTAAAAAAGATTATACAGAACCTAGAACAGAAGAAGTTATAATAGATAATGAAAAAAATATTTTTGAGATGATAATAGAAAAAATTACAAATTTATTTTAAAATAGATTTTCTAAACAATTTAGAAGGTCTATTTTTTTATTGAATATTAAAATTACTTATGATATTATATAGCTAATTTTTGAAGTGTTTTTATATTGAAAGGAGAATACAAAATGATTTTAACTTCTAGTTTGTATTTAACTTTTTTAGTTATTTTATTAATTGCATATTATGTATTTCCTAAAAAAATGCAATGGTCATTATTATTAATTGCAAGTTTAATATTTATTGTATTTTCAACATCAAATATAAATGTATATATATATTTATTATTAGCAGTATTAGTAAGTTATATTGGAGCTAATTTAATTGGAAGAGTCAAAAACAGTAAAAGTAAAAAAATTATTCAAATAATAACTGTTTGTATTTTAGTTATACAATTAATTTGCTTAAAATATATAAATTTAATTGGAACAACAACCACAAATGTTGTAAATTTTTTAGGTGCTAATGCAAATTGGAAAATGTTATCAATAGTAGTTCCTCTTGGAATTTCATTTTATACGTTAATTGCAATTGGCTATGTTATAGATGTAGCAAGGGGAAAAACTTTACCACAAAAAAATATATTAAAACATATGTTATTTGTATTATATTTTCCACAACTAACATCAGGACCTTTTACAAGATATCCAGAAATGGAAAAGGAATTATATGTAGAACATAAATTTAATTTTCAAAATATATGTTTTGGTTTTCAAAGAATTATATGGGGTATATTTAAGAAAATAGTAATATCAGAAAGATTGGCAGTTATAGCAAATAATATTTTTAATAATTACACTGAATATAATGGAATAAGCATAATAATTGGAGCTATTGCATTTACTATTCAGTTATATACAGATTTTTCAGGATGTATGGATATAGTTTTAGGAACTTCAAGAACTTTAGGAGTAAAATTACCAGAAAACTTTGATACGCCATTATTTTCTAAAAGTATTCCTGAATTTTGGCGTAGATGGCATATAACTTTAGGAGCTTGGTTTCGCGAATATTTATATTTTCCATTGGGAGGTTCAAAAAAAGGAAATGTTCGTACATATATAAATCTTATGATTATATTTTTAGTTAGTGGAATTTGGCATGGAACTTCGTGGACTTTTCTAATTTGGGGTGCTTTAAATGGAATATATAGTTGTATAGATAGAATAATAAATAAAAATATAATTCCTAAATTAGAAAAAATGAAATTAAATGTTAATAATTTATTTTATAAGGCTTGGCAAATAATATTAACTTTCTCATTAACATGTTTTGCATTTATATTTTTTAGAGCAGAAACAATTACTCAAGCAATTAATATGATTAAAAGTATAATAAGTATTAATTTTATAAATATAAAAAATTATGGTTTAGTTTTAATTGATTATGCTATACTATTTTGTTCACTAATTTTACTTTTAATAACATCTATAATAAAGCAAAAGAAAGATATAAGAGAATTAATAGCAAAACAAAATATTGTTATAAGATATGCTATATGGTTAAGCTTAATTATGCTTATTATCCTTTTTGGATACTATGGAATAGGATATGATGCATCAAATTTCTTATATCAAAAATTCTAAGTTAAGTATTAAGTAATAATTAAGAAGGGAGTAAAAATGAAATTATTAAAAACATTAATAAGTATAATTGCTTTTTTTATAATATTAATTATAATTATGCTTAAATTAGGAAATTTAGTTGTACCAGAATGGAATGATGAATGGTTAAATACAAGTACAGTTAAAAATTTTTATAATTTAGATAAAAATTCTTTAGATGTTTTGGCAGTTGGATCTAGTCATGTAATAAAAGGATTTTCCAGTTTAGAATTATATAAAAATTATGGAATTTCTTCTTATGGTATTGGTACAGAGCAACAATCACTTTATAATTCATTAGCTTGGATAAAAGAGAGCTTAAAAACTCAAAACGAAAAGGTTGTTTTGTTAGAGGCTCATATGTTTTTTGAAGAAACACCAGAACCACAAAACAGAAAAGGTTTTGATAATATGAAATTATCATTAAATAAAATAGAAGCAGCTTATCAAGATTCTGTTCAAAGAAATTCATTTGAAAATTTTGCAAGTTTAATTTTTCCAATTTTGAGATTTCACTCTAGAATAGGAGATTTAATACAAGGCAAAGTTGAAGAAGTTATTCCATCACCAAATTATAGAGGATATTCATTATCAAATGAAGTATGCGGAAATCTAGAGTATGTTACATTAGATGAAACTATAAAAACAGAAAAACCTTTTTTTGCAAATTATGAAAAATACTTAACTAAAACTATAAATTATTGCAAAAGTAAAAATATAAATATAATTTTATATAAAGGTCCAGATATGGATTGGGATATGGAACGATATAATGCTGTAAAAAGAGTGGCTGATGAAAACGGAGTACCATATTTAGATTTTAATTTAGAAAAATTATCAAAAGAAATTGATTTTAATTATGCTTCAGATTGTGAATTTTTAAACCATACTAATATCTATGGTGCTCAAAAGGTAACTAATTATTTAGGAAAATATATAAAAGAAAATTTTGAAATTGAAGATAAAAGAGGAAAAGATGAATTTGCATATTTAGATGAACAAGCTAAATCATATGATTATGCTGTGCAAAATGCAAAATTAGTAAATGTTTTTGATCCAATAAAATATATGGATGACTTAAAAAATGAAAATTTTAGTGTTATTTATTTAAAAAGTAATTTAATAAATACTAATGATGAAAACTATAATAAAATTATTACTGGAATAGGATTGGATGCTCAAAAATTAGAAAAACCAAATTATTATGCAATTTTTGAAAATGGAAAATTAAAAGAAGAAGAAGGCAGTGATGAAGTACTTGCAATAGAAACAGTTGTTAATGAAGATAAAAAAGTTCAATTAAACACACAAAGTAGTTCTATTTATTTTGAAGGAATAGAAAGATCATGTTTTCATCCAGGATTAATTATAGTAGTGTATAATAATAAAACTAATCAAGTAATAGAAAGTAGTTATATTAATCTTGATAATGGTGCCCTTGTAATGGGAAGATAAGATAAAACGTAGACATTTATTTAAAATTGTCTACGTTTATTTTATATTAAAATATTTTTTAAGAAACAATTAAGAGTTGAAATTGTAATGCTTTTGTTATTGTAATAAGGAAAATATAAACATATAATATAATAAGTAAATTAGATTTTTTTGTGAATTTTAGATTGGATATTAAAATGAATGAGATTATTGTAATAGGCGGAGGCCTTGCAGGTTGTGAGGTAGCTTTACAAATTGCTAAAAGAAAAATAAAAGTTAAATTATATGAAATGAAACCATATAAATTTTCCAATGCACATTCAAATGAAAATTTAGCAGAAATTGTTTGCAGTAATTCATTAAAATCTAATTTATTAACAAATGCTTGTGGATTATTGAAAGAGGAATTAAGAAGATTAGGAAGTTATTTAATTCCTATTGCAGATAGTGTGGCTGTTCCAGCAGGACAAGCTTTAGCTGTTGATAGAGAAAAATTTGCTAGAATAGTTACAGAAGAAATAAATAAAAATGAATATATAGAAGTTATAAGAAAAGAAATTACAGAAATTCCAAAAGATAAAATTGTAGTAATAGCAACAGGACCACTAACATCCGAAAAAATGTCTAATGAAATTTTAAAATTAACTGGAAAAGATAGATTATATTTTTATGATGCAGCAGCACCTATTATAGAAAAAGATTCTATTAATATGAATATTGCTTTTTATGGTAATAGATATGAACAAGAAAGAGAAAAAGAAGAAAATATAGAAAATTGGAAAAATAGGTTAGAAGCTCAAGAGAAAAGTTATATTAACCTTCCAATGAATAAAGAAGAATATGAAAGGTTTTATGAAGAACTTATAAATGCGGAGGTTGTTACTTTACATGAATTTGAAAAAAGGGAAATTTTTGAAGGTTGTATGCCAATTGAAATAATGGCAAAAAGAGGAAAAGATACTTTAAGATTCGGACCATTAAAACCAGTTGGTTTTACAGATTTAAGAACAGGAAAAAGACCATATGCAGTTGTTCAATTAAGACAAGATAATGAAGAGGGAAATCTCTATAATATCGTTGGTTTTCAAACAAATTTGAAGTTTGGTGAGCAAAAAAGAGTTTTTTCTTTAATACCAGGACTTGAAAACGCTGATTTTGTAAAATATGGTGTAATGCATAGAAATACTTATATAAATTCAACAAAAATATTAGACAATACTTATAAAATGAAAAATACCAATATTTTTTTTGCAGGGCAAATAACAGGTGTAGAAGGATATGTAGAATCAATTTCTTCTGGATTTGTTGCTGGTATAAATGCAGTTGAACTATATAAAATTTATGAAGAAAAGTTAAATGATAAAAATGAAAGAAGTAGTAATAAAGTAGAAAATAATAATATTTTAGATAGTAAAATGATTTTTGAAGAATATCAAAAAAGAAAAAGAGTATTCTCAGAAAAAACAGTTATTGGTAGTTTAGCAAAATATATATCAACACCTAATGATAAATTTCAACCAATGAATGCGAATTTTGGAATACTACCACAATTAGAAGAAAAAATAAAAGATAAAAAAGAAAGATATAAAATGCTTGCAGATATAGCTTTGAAAAATATTTAAAAGAGGAAAATATGGAAGAATTCGAAGTAGAAGGTATTTCTATAGAAGATATAGAAAAAAGAATTGAAGAGTTAAGAAATGAAACTGATAGTGCTAAAAAGGCTCAAAGTGAATTTATTGCAGATGAATTGGAAAAAATTTTAGAAGAAGCATATGAAGTAGGATATATTTCTAATGAAATCATAATTGATAAAATAGAATTATTAGAATATGAGGCAGAAAAACTAAAAAGTGAAAAAAATGTTACAGTAGAAGAATATGAAGAAATTTCTTACGATACTGATGAAATTGATGAAATAATTGAACAATATTTTCATTCTGAAAGTAGTGAATTTACAAATTCTTCATTTGCACAAGAAATGGAAATGGAATTAAAATCTATACAAGAAGTTAGAAGAAAAAGTCGATTTTCAAAAAGTGGGCAATCCAAAAGATATGATAATGTTTCTAAAGAAATAGATGAACTAGAAGATTTTATATCTGAAGAAGAAAGGGAAGAAAAAGAAACTTTAGAAGCTGAAATATCTACTTTTCAAAATGAATTAAAAAGAGTTGTAAAAGAAATTAGCAGTACAACAAATGAAAAAATAGAAGACTTAAAAAGCTCTCTTAGTATTGAGTTTGAAAACTATAGAAAAAGTGATAAAGAAATTATAGAATTAAAAAATATAGTTGAGAGTTTAAAAAGTAAAAAAGTTCTTTCAGAAGAAGATAAAAAAAATACTAATTTTGAAGAATTCAAAGATAGTAACAAAACTCCTGAAGATGAAAGTAAATTAAAAAAGGCATATGAAGAATATTTAAAACAAAAAATTCTAGAATTAAGATTAAAAAAGACAGATTTACATGAAAATTACGTAAGTGAGACAATTAGATTAATAAGAAAAGTTCAAGAAGAAGAAATAAATAAAATAACTCAAAGTAAAATAATAGATGAAAGTGAAAAAAGTAAATTTGAAAAATACTATATACAAATAGAAAGAAAATCTTCAATAGCAAATGAAATTGCTAAAAGAAAAGCTGGAATAAAAAGAATTAATGCAAATGGAAAGAGAGAATTTATAAATTTTAAAAAAGAAGAACTAATTGCTAAAATAAAAATTAGAATAGAAAAAGAAGAAAATGTAGTAGTAAAGAAAAAGCTAGAAGAATTAATAAATCAAATAAATAGTATAAAAACAGTAAATAAAACTGAAACAAAAACTACTAAAACAAGAACAGTTGAAAGTGAAAACACTGAAGAAATAAATAATATCTATGAATTTATAAATGTATTAAAAGCATTTTCTGTACAGAAATTTATGTCTAGAAACGATACATCATCATTTGATTTAGGGCAAACAAATTATGAAATAGAAATACCAGATAATCCAAATGCAGAATTTGAATTAGATGAAAATAAAATTGCAGATGAATATAAACGTAGAAAAAATGATATGTATGCAAAATATTATGGAGATAAAGAATATTTAAATGAATATGAAAAAAGATCAAAAAGATATTTTTCACATATTACTGAAATAGAAAATGAAAATAATTCAAATTTAAAATACAAAACTGTAGATTATTATAATGAAATACATGATGATGAAAAATTTTTATTATTAGATAAATACAGAAATTGTTTAGAAAATATAACAAGATATGAAAATGGTGATACTACTGTGTACCAAGGTTCACCAGAAGAAATTGCCAAACAATTTGAAAAAGATAAAGCTTATGTTCAAACTCGAAATCATACATATAACCCTAATGAATATACTCAAAAAGATTTGAAAACTCTTGGAAAATATGGAGAAAAAATGCCATATATTCAAAAACAAAAAGGAATACTTAAAAATGTTGGAAGAGGAGTTTTAAATGTAGGTATACTTGCTAGAAATATAGTTGCACCAGTATATAGAGGAGTTGGAAAATTTGTAGCACAACCAATACATAAATTAGTTAAAGGAAATAAAGATGCTTCTCCATATAAGAATAATATGTATCACAGAATGTTAGCTAGAAGAGAATTTTTTGAAGAACAAGCTAAAGAAAAAGATAGAATAGAAACATTAAAATTAATGCAAGAAGCAGGTGAAAATGATGAAGTAAAACCTGTACAACATCCAATAAAAAATTATGTATCATCAAGATTTAATGCAATTTTTAATCCTAAAAAAGGAAATGAAGCGGTATTAAGAGCAGGTTTAGCAGATATTAAGAAAAATATTATAGAACAAGAAAAATCAAGAGTTCTAAGAAGTAAGATAAGCTCAGATATAAGAAGCTTAAATGAGCAAGTAGAATTCTTAGAAAATGAAATGAAAAATCATCCTAATGCTAGAAATATTGAACAAGTTAAAAATTCTTTAAATGAAAAGAAAGAAAAATTAGTAGAAAATCAAGCAAATTTATCTATTATGGGTGGATTTGTAGAAACAAAACAAACAGATGCAATAAGCGATAAACAACATGCTAAAGCAAGTAAAGAAGTTGTTACTTTAGGAACAACTGTAATTAAAGGATTTGCAACAGGATTAGCTGTTAAATATATAGGACCAAGAATAGAAAAATGGTTAGCTAAAAGAACACAAATACCACAAGAAGTGGAAACAGTTACACAAATACCAGAAACAAAACAAAGAGTTATTCCTGCTACTTATAAAACAGAAAAAATTCCAACATATGAATATAGACCTTCAACTTCAACAAAAATACAAGATATTATGTCAAAAAATGCAGGAGAAAAAATTACAGGATATTATTCAGTATATGGTGGAGAAAAAAGACCAAGCATATATACATTAACTGGAAAAGAAAAAATTACTGGAATATTTCAAGCAAAAGGAGATAAAGGAACAGGTTTATCAGATGTTGTTGGTTTGAAAGCTCCTGAACTTACAGATAAAACATTTAATAAAGCTCTTTTAGATGAAGCAGGTTTCTTAAAACAAGATATAACACTTGATGAAGCTATGAAAGCATTAGGAACAGCAACAAATAAAGAAACACTTTCAGGATTGTATGTTTCAGTTGGAGATGAATATTGGGTAAAAGCTTCAGATTTAGCTAAAAATATATTAGAAAAGGTAAAAGTAGGCGAAGAAGTTAAGAAAGTAGTTGATGTTCCAGAACATATTGAAGAATTTACTGAAATGGTTGATAAAATTGTAAAAACAACCCAAATGGTTCCAAATGAGAGAGTAATAAAAGCATTACAAACATTAGAAGGTGCAGGAAAATTAGCAATGTATGGAAATGGATTAGAAGATATAGTGGAAAATTTAAGAAATACACATAGTGATGTTCCAGAAAATAAAGATAAACCAAGAGAATATAATTATAATGATGGACAAAGCATTCTAACATCAAGAAAACAATATAAGAAAAGCAGAAGAGATGATATGGATGATTTTGAAAGATAGAGTTAATTAACAAAATTAAAATATACAAAAATTACAATTATTGTAAAATTTTTATGTAAAACTATTGAAAACATTTGCCATTAGTGCTATAATGTTAATAGTTGTACTTATGTCAATTTTTAATGAAAGGAGAACAAAATGGATAAAAGTGAATTAGAAAAATACAAAAGCCAATTAGCAGAAATGGAAGCTATGATGACAGATGATGTTATCAAGGATTTAAGCAAAGAAGAAATACAAGAATATATTGTTCTTGTATCAAAAATAAAAGCTAGATTAGATTTATTAGAAAATTTATAAAAAAATGTAAAAAGGAGAAATAATAAAATGGGAAATGGAATTGATGAGTTATCTGTAAATTCTAAGTTTAAATATGTAATTGATTCTTTAAAGAAACAATTAGATAGTTTAGATTCATTATGCGTAGATCAAGTATCAAAAATTGGAAGTGCTGGTTTTAGTTTAGATGTTTCTAAAATTGAAACATTATTAAGCGGAATAGACAAAATGGTAATAAATAATCCTGTAATTAAAAGTGCAATGATTGAGGGAAATGAAGATGTTAAAAAAATAATATCTGCAGTTAATAATGAAATTTCAAGCAGAATGGAAAGCTTTAAAGAAAATTTTGAACAAGATACAGAGAAAGAAAATATAGAAAAATTATCTAAAGATTTTTCTGAAAATAAATTAAATAGTACTAATAAAAATTTAGAAGATTTTGAATCTCAAACTTTTACTCAAAAGAATATGGAAGAACGTGAACAAGATGAAAAATTATACATAGAAGATTTAAATAAAAGAATAGACAATGCTAAAAAATATCAAGAAGTAGTTGCTAAAAATCCAGGAATTAATCCTGCTAATCTTAAAATTGATATTTCAACAGCAAATATAGATTTTGCAACAATTGATGATTATAAAAAAACATATATTGATCAACTTAAACCAGCAGAAGAATATGAACAAATGGTTTCTTCAATATATACAAAAGCAGTACGCCTTGGCAGATCATCTACAGCTTGGTCACTACAAGATAGAACTGCTTTATCTAAAGATATAAAAGCATTAGATACAATTAAAGGAAAAACAGGAAATGCAAATTTAGATAAAATGATAGATGAAATTAAAAGTACAATGACATTTTCACCTAGAGGTTCAATCTTAAGTGTAGATAGCAAAAATTTAGTTAATGTTCTAGATAAAGATGATTATACTTCTATAGACTGGGAAACATCTATTGATAAAGTTAAAGAAGATGCTAATATAAAAGTAAAAGAAGATTTAACCAAAATTCTAGAAAAAAATGATTTATTTAAAGTATTTCCACAAAAAGCAGAAGAATTACTAGAGAATTTAAAAAATGAAAATCCAAATATTGAATTTGTTACAAATCAATTAGATGCATTTTTAACAGATAGAAATTTATTTAAACAGATAAAAGGTTTAGATGCTGATTCAAAAAATTTAACAAATTTAGAACTAGAATTATTAAAAGCAAAAAGCAGAGCTACAAATTTAAAAAATGTACAAGAAACTATAGATAATATGAATAAACGTCAAAAAACAACAACAGCTAAAGTTTTAGGTAAAGATTTAGAAATAAAAGATGATTCTGGAAGAATTGTAGATTTTGCAAATTTAGATGATGCAAATAGAAGTGATGCTGTTGATGTTTTATATGAACAAATGGTTACTGAAAGCTCAGAAGAGGAATTAGCTCATATTGATGAAGAATATAGAAATTCATCTTTACCAGTAAAATATAAACAACCAGGATTGTTTAGTCGTATATTGTATAAATTAAATCCAAGAAATTGGAATAATGGTAAAAGTTTAGCAGATGAAAGAAAAGAATTATGGGTACGTGAAAAAATAGATACTCAACTTAAAGATATAAAAGAAGATGCAAGCAAAGCAAATCCAGTATGGACTTTATCACCAGAACAACAAAGAAATTTTGAAAATGGACAAAGAGAAATTTTAAATAAAGAAAAAGAAGTACTAGATAAAGCAAAACAAAAAGGAAGAGAAGAAATTGTAAAAAATGGTAAAAATGTAAAAGATGCTTCAAAAGATGCTAAACAAGCTCTAGATGAAAATCAAAAGAAGGAAGATGAAGATTTAACATTATAATTTTATTAAAAATCTAAATATATAGTCAAAATTTAATTAATTTTAATATGCATATCTAAAAAAGGTATGCATATTGTTTTTAAAATAAAAAAATGGAGTATATCATATGGAAAATAATGATATGTCTGATGATGAATTATTAAAAAAAATTATAAATGAGAGAAATAATAAGAAGAAACTAGATAAATCTAAATCTCATAAAAAACAAAATGTGTATTCTAAATCTAAAAAAGATAAAATTTCTAGTGCAATAACTAAAACTCCTAAAAAAAATTATAAATCAAAAAGACTAACAGAACCTAAAAAAAGAGGATTACTAAAAAGATATATAATGCAAGCTAAATGGAGATATCATTCTTATGACTTACTAGAAAAAGATTTTGATGATGGATATATTACTTATAGAGATATACAAAAATCGAAACAAGCATCTAAGAGAAAAGATAGAATACTATATAAAGAAGTTCAAGAATATGAAGATGCTAGAGATGATATAACTGCGAGAAAAGCTTATAGAGCATTTAAAATAGGACTAGGCACAACTTTACTTGCAAGTACACTAGCTCTTTCAAGTATGTTGTCTAAAAAAATACAGGAAGATTCCTTGTCTAAACAAACTGCTGAAATGGATGAAACTTTGTTAGATGAAAGTCTTATGGAAGAAGATTCTATTTATGATGATAATAAAGTATTAAAAGAAAGAGCTATAAACAAAATAAAAAATTCTATTAAAGAAAAAGATGGATATGAATTCGATAATTTATCTTTAAATGAATTAATAAATAATTATGATAAAATATTAGCATATGAAGAAAGAATGAGTGAACATACTTTTGAAAAGGCTCTTTTAGGTTTTGAAGATCAGGAGTTACTAGAAAGTATACTAAATAATTCTATTGGTGAAGAATATGGAAATTCTTCAGATAAGCAGAAAAGAGATTATAAACAATTAGCATTTGAGTTGTTAAGTTATGCATTTCCAGAAATTGATATTAATCAATACATTAGAAATCCAATAGTTGTTGATGCACTTAAAGCTAAAGAATCTTCAGAATCATTAGGATATGAAATAAAAACAATTGTAAATAATGATGAAGAAGAAACATTAAGATATCTAGGAAAAATTATGCATACAGAACATTTATATGAAAATTCAATTTTATCAATAAATAAACAAGAAAATGATTTATTAGATAATATTATTAATTTAGCTTTAGGAGAAGATTATAGAAAAATGACTGATGAAGAGAAAAGAGATTATAAACAATTTGCTTATGAATTTTTATCACAAGATTTTAAAGATTTATATGTAAAAAATCCTAATGAAAATGCAAATATAAATGTTGAAAATGAAAATAATGAAAGTTTTAATATTAAAACTGAAAATGAAATTAAAGAAGATAAGATATTTAATGTAGGAACACAAACTATAGAAATAAAAGATGATGATGGTAATATACAAATTTTAGAATAGGAGATAATAGATGAAAGATTTTAAAATAGGCGGAAAAGTTACTATAAATAAAGATGAATCATATATTATTATTGATATTATAAAAATAAATAATAAAATATATTATTTATGCTCTACTAATAAAAAACCTATTACTCCAAAAGTTTTTGAAAGGGAAGAAGAAGGTGAAAAAGTATTTATAAAATTTGTAGAAGATAAAGAAATTTTAAAACAAATTGCAGAAAAAGTTTTAGAAAAAAATGAATAGGAAATCCTACGGAAATCAAGTAAAATAAAGTTTTTTAAAAGTATTGACATTGCATTTTAAAAATGATAAAATAGATACGCTATTTGTTAGGGAAACTAGCATTTAGCGTATCTTTTTGTTATTTAAAATTTATTTTAAATAACAATTAATTATATAAGATTTAATATATTTAAAATATTAAATCTATTAAAAAAAGAAATGAGGTGAAAAAGAAGAATGCCAACAATTAATCAATTAGTAAGAAAAGGTAGACAAACTGGAACAACAAAATCTACAGCTCCTGCTCTTCAAAAAGGTTACAACTCTAGAAAAAAAGTTCAAACAGACAATAGAGCACCACAAAAAAGAGGTGTATGTACAGTTGTTAAAACAGTTACTCCTAAAAAGCCTAACTCTGCTTTAAGAAAAGTTGCCAGAGTTAAACTTTCAAATGGATATGAAGTTACTTCTTACATCCCTGGTGTAGGTCACAACTTACAAGAACACAGTGTTGTACTTATAAGAGGTGGAAGAGTAAAAGATTTACCTGGTGTTAGATACCATATAATTAGAGGTACATTAGATACAGCTGGTGTTAAAGATAGAATGCAAGCTAGATCTAAATATGGTGCTAAAAAACCTAAAAAATAAAATTTGAAATTAAATTTATTAATTGATAATAGTGCATAATTCTTTTTATGGAATATATGTTATATAAAAAAGAAATTCTTGCACTATTACGGAAAAGTGAAATAATCTTTTCAGAGTACCTTTCTGCATTATGTGCAGAATAAAAATATTAAAATAGGAGGGAAGTATAGTGTCAAGAAAAGGATATATAGCAAAAAGAGATGTATTACCAGATCCACTATATAATAGCAAAGTTGTTACAAAATTAATTAACAATATAATGTTAGATGGTAAAAAATCAGTTGCTCAAGGTATTGTTTATGGTGCTTTTGATATAATTAAAGAAAAAGAACAAAAAGATCCATTAGAAGTATTTGAAGCAGCTTTAGAAAATGTAATGCCAGTTCTTGAAGTTAAAGCAAGAAGAGTTGGTGGTGCAACTTACCAAGTACCATTAGAAATTAGACCAGAAAGAAGACAAACTTTAGGTTTAAGATGGTTAGTAACATATGCTAGAAAAAGACATGAAAAAACAATGTCTGAAAAATTAGCAGGAGAAATAATAGATGCTATAAACGGAAATGGTGGAGCATTTAAGAAGAAAGAAGATACACATAGAATGGCTGAAGCTAACAAAGCTTTTGCACATTACAAATGGTAAAATTAGAAATATAAGCCATATTTATTACAAAAAAATAGAAAATATTAAAATTGTAATAGTAGGTGAAAAAATGGGGAGGAAAATAAAGTGGCAGGAAGAGCGTATTCATTAGAAAAAACAAGAAATATAGGAATAATGGCACACATAGATGCAGGTAAAACAACAACAACTGAAAGAATACTATTCTATACTGGTAAAACTCACAAAATAGGTGAAGTTCACGAAGGTGCTGCAACAATGGACTGGATGGAACAAGAACAAGAAAGAGGTATAACAATTACTTCTGCATGTACAACTTGTTTTTGGAATAACAATAGAATTAACATTATAGACACACCTGGTCACGTTGATTTTACTGTTGAAGTTCAAAGATCTTTAAAAGTATTAGATGGTGCAGTAACAGTTTTAGCTGCTAAAGGTGGTGTTCAACCACAAACAGAAACTGTTTGGAGACAAGCAGATAAATATAATGTACCAAGAATGGTATATGTAAACAAAATGGATATTACTGGTGCAAATTTCATGCTTTGTGTAGAACAATTAAAAAATAGATTAAAAGCTAATGCTGTTCCAATTCAATTACCAATTGGTGCAGAAGACAATTTCAAAGGAATTGTTGATTTAATTAAAATGAAAGCTTTTATTCACAAAGATGATTTAGGAAAAGATGTTGAAGAAACAGAAATTCCTGATGATATGAAAGAATTAGCAAAAGAATATCATGAAAAAATGGTAGAATCTGTTGCTGAACAAGATGAAGAATTAATGATGAAATATTTAGAAGGTGAAGAACTTTCTCAAGAAGAAATCAAAAAAGGTTTAAGAGTTGGAACAATAAATAATACAATAGTTCCAGTAACTTGTGGTTCTTCATATAAAAATAAAGGTGTTCAAGAATTATTAGATGCAGTAGTTGATTATATGCCATCACCAATAGATATAGCACATATAAAAGGTGTTGATTTAGAAGGAAATGAAGTTGAAAGAAAAACTTCTGATGAAGAACCATTTGCAGCTCTTGCATTTAAAATTGCAACAGATCCATTTGTTGGAAAATTATGTTTCTTTAGAGTATATTCAGGAACATTAGAATCAGGTTCTACAGTTCTTAACTCTAATAAAGATAAAAAAGAAAGAATTGGTAGAATTCTTCAAATGCACTCAAATCACAGAGAAGATATAGATAAAGTATATTCTGGTGATATTGCAGCTGCAGTTGGATTAAAAGAAGTTACAACTGGTGATACATTATGTGATATTGATCATCCAGTTATATTAGAATCTATGGAATTTCCAGAACCAGTTATTGATATAGCTATTGAGCCAAAAGATAAAGCAGCTCAAGAAAAAATGGGAATTGCTTTAGCAAAACTTGCTGAAGAAGATCCAACATTCAAAACATATACAAACCAAGAAACTGGTCAAACTATCATTGCTGGTATGGGTGAGTTACACTTAGATATCATAGTAGATAGATTAAAAAGAGAATTTAAAGTTGAATGTAATGTAGGTAAACCACAAGTGGCTTATAAAGAAACAATTAGAAATAGTGTTAAGGTTGAAGGAAAATTCATTCGTCAATCTGGTGGTAGAGGACAATATGGTCACGTTTGGTTAGAAATGGAACCATTAGAACCAGGAACAGGTATTCAATTCGAGAGCAAAATCGTTGGTGGTGTTGTTCCAAAAGAATATGTTAAACCAGTTGAAGAAGGAATTAGAGAAGCTGCTGAAAGCGGTGTTCTTGCTGGATATCCAGTTATAGATTTCAAAGCTACATTAGTTGATGGTTCATATCACGAAGTAGACTCTTCAGAAATGGCATTCAAAATTGCTGGTTCTATGGCATTTAAAGAAGGATGTAAACAAGCTAAATCAGTTATATTAGAGCCAATTATGAAAGTTGAAATAACAGTTCCAGAAGAATATATGGGAGATGTTATTGGTGATGTAAACTCTAGACGTGGTAGAATGGAAGGTATGGAAGGTGTAGATGGATTACAAGAAATTCGTGCATTTATACCACTTTCAGAAATGTTTGGATATGCAACAGATTTACGTTCAAAAACACAAGGTAGAGGAACATACTCTATGGAACCATCTCATTATGAAGAAGTTCCAAAATCAATTCTTGAAACAATTGTTGCTTCAAGAGCAAAAAATAATGAGTAAATTTTAATTATATATATTAAGTTTACAAATACAAATACATGTCGCGTAAGCACTAGACATTTATTGTAATAAAATTGTAAAAAATTACTTGCTTTTTTAATATTTATAGTGTAAAATGCAAGTGATTATAAATAAAGTCATTAAATTTTAAAAATAAAGAAGAGAGTAATCTCAAAAAATTAAAGGAGGATTTTAAAATGGCTAAAGCTAAATTCGAAAGAACAAAACCACACGTTAACATTGGTACAATCGGACATGTTGACCATGGAAAAACAACAACAACTGCAGCTATTACAAAATATTTAGGATTATTAGGAAAAGCTCAATACACAGCTTATGATCAAATTGATGGAGCTCCAGAAGAAAAAGCAAGAGGAATCACAATTAACACAGCTCACGTTGAATATGAAACAGATAAGAGACACTATGCACACGTTGACTGTCCAGGACACGCTGATTATGTTAAAAACATGATTACAGGTGCTGCTCAAATGGATGGTGCTGTATTAGTAGTTTCAGCTGCTGATGGACCAATGCCTCAAACAAGAGAGCATATATTACTTGCTAGACAAGTTGGAGTTAAATATATCGTTGTTTACTTAAATAAATGCGATATGGTTGATGATCCAGAATTATTAGAATTAGTTGAAATGGAAGTTAGAGATTTATTATCTAAATATGATTTCCCTGGAGATGAAATTCCAATTGTAAAAGGATCTTCATTAAATGTATTAGAATCAACTTCAACAGATCCTAATGACCCAGTATATGCACCAATTAAAGAATTATTAGATGCAATAGACAGTTATATTCCAACTCCAGATAGACCAACAGACCAACCATTCTTAATGCCAGTTGAAGACGTATTCACAATTACTGGTAGAGGAACAGTTGCTACTGGTAGAGTAGAAAGAGGAGTTGTTAAAATTCAAGATGAAGTTGAAATCGTTGGATTATCAACAGAAAGAAGAAAAACAGTTGTTACTGGTGTTGAAATGTTCAGAAAATTATTAGATCAAGCAGAAGCTGGAGATAATATAGGTGTACTTTTAAGAGGTGTAGATAGAAAAGATATCGAAAGAGGTCAAGTTATATCTAAACCAGGAACAATCAACCCACATACAAAATTCAAATCAGAAGTTTATGTTCTAACAAAAGAAGAAGGTGGAAGACATACACCATTCTTCAATGGATATAGACCACAATTCTATTTCAGAACAACAGATGTTACAGGAGTTATTGATTTACCAGCAGGTGTTGAAATGGTAATGCCTGGAGATAATGTTTCTATGACAATAGAATTAATTACACCAATAGCTATCGAAAAAGGATTAAGATTTGCTATTCGTGAAGGTGGTAGAACAGTAGGTTCTGGTGTTGTATCAGAAATATTAGGATAAAAAACAATTTATATTTTCAAGAGTTACTTATTTTAAGTAACTCTTGTTTTTTTATATCTTTTATGATATATAATAATATGACTTGTTGGTCAGAAAATATAAAAAGTATTGATTTTTTTTATAAAACAAATTAAAATATTTAATGTCTAATATTTTAATTTTTAACATTTAAATGTGGAGGTAACAATTTGAAAATATTATTAGATGCAATGGGTGGTGATAATGCTCCTGATGCAACAATTAAGGGGGCAGTTAGAGCATCAAAAGAAATAGATTCTGAAATAGTTTTAATAGGAAATGAAGAAATAATAAATGCAAAAGTAAAAGAATTTTATGGAAAAAATACTTTATCAGAACTTACAAATAAAATAACTATAAAACATACTACAGAGCAAATTACTATGGAAGATACTCCAACTGTTGCTATAAAGCAAAAAAAAGATTCTTCTATGGTTGTAGGTTTCAAAATGCTAAAAGAAGATGAAGGTGATGTATTTATATCTGCTGGAAATTCAGGTGCATTACTTACAGGTGCAACTTTATTAGTAGGAAGAATAAGAGGAATAGATCGTCCAGCAATTGCACCAATGTTACCAGCCTATAAGAAAAGCTTTATGTTAATGGATGCAGGTGCAAATACTAATTGCAAACCTATAAATCTATTTCAATTCGCACAAATGTCTACAATCTACTTAAAAAATACCTTTGGTATTGAAAAACCTAAAGTTGGTTTATTAAATATAGGAACAGAAGAAACAAAAGGTAATGATTTAGTAAAAGAAACATATAATATGTTAAAAGAAAAATCAGAAGAATATGGAATTAATTTTGTGGGAAATGTAGAAGGTAGAGATTGTTTTTCTGGTGAAGTAGATGTAGTTATTACTGATGGTTTTACAGGAAATGTATTTTTAAAAACAACAGAAGGATTAGGAAAACTTGTAAAAAGAAATTTAACAGAAACTTTAAAAAGAAATTTACTTACAACACTTTGTGCAATTCCTTGTCTTCCAGCAATAAAAAGATTTTCTAAAACTATGGATTATAAAGAATATGGTGGAGCATTATTTTTAGGTGTAAAAAAACCTGTTGTAAAAGCACATGGAAGTAGTGATGAATATCTATTTTATTTTACAATAAAACAAGCAGAAAATTTTGTTAAAAGTGATGCTGTTAATAAAATGAAAGAAGAATTCGAAAAAACCTAAAAAATACTTGACATTTTTATAAACATATAATAAAACTAGAATATAAAATTTAGTAACAAATAAAAGGAGGTAAACTATGAATACAGAAGAAATTTTTGAAAAAGTTAAAGCAATTATAGTTGAACAATTAGGTGTTGCTGAAACTTCAGTAGAAATGGATGCATCTTTTATAGATGATTTAGGAGCAGATTCTTTAGATATTGTTGAATTAGTTATGGCTTTAGAAGAAGAATTTGATTTAGAAATTCCAGATTCTGATGCTGAAAAAGTAGTTACAGTTGGAGATGTAGTAGAATATATCAAAGAAAACGTATAATTAGAAAATTAATATGGAATATAAAGTAGGATTCTTAAAGTTATTTTAAGAATCTTTTTTTTACAGTAACATATCATTTCTATATTTTTTTATTAAAATTACTTGTAAATAAAGGAAAAAATGTATACAATATAAACATTAGTAAAAGAAGGTGAATTTATTGGAAAACAACTTAAAAATTCTTGAAAACAGTATAGGTTATACTTTTAAAAATAAACAATTATTAAAAACAGCATTAACTCATACATCTTATGCTTATGAAAATAAAGTAAAAAGTTATGAAAGATTAGAATATTTAGGAGATAGTATTTTAGAATTTATAAGTAGTAAGTATTTGTTTGAAAATTTTGAAGGATTAACAGAAGGAGAAATGACTAAAGTTAGAGCTTATGCAGTATGTGAAGAAAGTTTATATAAAATAGCTTTAAAGCATAATTTTAGTGATTTCTTATATTTAGGAAGAAGTGAAAAATCTACTAATTCAAATAAAAAAGCAATTTTAGCAGATACAGTAGAAGCTGTTATAGCAGCAATCTACCTAGATTCTGATGATATAAAAATTGTTCAAAGATTTATTTTAGAAAATATAAAAGAACAAATTGAATTTGCAAGTAAAAATATAGGTACAAAAGATTATAAAACAGTATTACAAGAAAAATTACAAGAACATGGAGAAGTTCAAATAAAATACAATATTATAAAAGAAGAAGGACCAGATCATAATAAAACATTTACAGCTGAAGTTGAATGTAATGGAAAAAAATTAGCAGTAGGCAGTGGTAGAAGTAAAAAATCAGCTGAAATGGAAGCAGCACGAAAAGCTATGAAAAATATAAAATAGAGGAGGCACATAATGAAAAAACAATATATTATTCCTATTTTTGTTCCTCATTTAGGTTGCCCAAATGATTGTACTTTTTGTAATCAGAAGAAAATTAGTGGGCAATTAAAAGATGTTTCTACTCAAGATGTTAAAGATACTATTGATTTTTATTTAAATAATTTTAAAGAAGCAGATTCATATAAAGAAGTTGCTTTTTATGGAGGCAGTTTTACTGGAATAGATATAGAATTACAAGAGGCATTGCTTAAAACAGTATATGAATATATAAAAGAAAAAAAAGTTGATGGTATTAGAATTTCAACTAGACCAGATTATATTGATAAACATACATTAAAAAGATTAAAAAAATATAAAGTAAAAACTATTGAACTAGGAGTTCAATCTACAAATGATTATGTTCTAGAAAAATGTAAAAGAGGGCATACCTTTGAAGATGTAGTATATGCTTCTAAATTAATTAGAAGATATGGTTTTAAACTTGGACATCAAATGATGATAGGACTTCCTGAAAGTAGTGAACTAGATGATATAAATACAGCAAAGGCTTTAATAAAATTAAAACCAAAAATAGTAAGAATATATCCAGTACTTGTAATAAAAGGTACAGAACTTGAAAAACAATATAGAAATGGTGAATATGAACCACTAACTGTAAGCCAAGCAGTTGAAAGATGCAAAGAAATATGCTATTTATTTACCAAAAAAAGAATAAAAATAATTAGGATTGGACTTCAAAGTACTGAAACAATTACATCACCAAATAAACCTAATAGTGAAGTTGTAGCAGGACCATATCATGAAACTTTTAGACAGCTTGTTGAATCATCAATATATTATGATACTATTGTTGAAAAAATAAAAAAATTTAATACTAAAGTAAAAGAAGTAGAAGTGATAGTAAACCCTCAAAATATTAATAATGTTATAGGATATAAAAAAGAAAATATATTAAAAATAAAAGAAATGTATGATATTGATGTTTTGATAAAGCAAGATATAAAGCAAAGACCAAATAAAATTGATGTGTTGGTTTCAAAAGTACATAAAGATTTTTTAGATGATAAAGAAACGGTTTAATCTAAAAAATAGTGGTATAAAAAACTTAAAAATATTGATACTAAGAGTATGAATGTTTTTAAGTTTTTTTATAATACAATATTAATTGTTAGTGGATGTATTTTGGCTGCATTTGGAACATCAGCTTTTTTATTACCAAATCAATTATCTAGTGGAGGTTTTGCAGGAGTTGCAACAATTTTTTATTATGTTTTTAATATACAAATGGGAACTACAATTTTAATTTTAAATATTCCTTTATTTGTTATTGGATATTTTAAATTAGGATTAAAATTTATTTTAAAAACAATTTTTGCAACTTTTTTATATTCAATCTTAATAGATGTTTTTGGAAATTTTCATTTTTTAGTACATGATAGATTACTATCAAGTATTTATGGTGGAATATTAATTGGAAGTGGTTTAGCTTTAGTTTTTAAAACAAATACATCTACTGGTGGAACAGATTTAATAGCATATATATCACAAAATTATAATATTCATATAAAAATGAGTAATATAATAATGATGATAGATATTATAGTAGTAGTTTCTAATCTAATCGTTTTTAAAGAATTAGAAGTTGGCTTATATTCTGCAATAGCAATATTTATTATAGGAAAAATGATAGATATTGTATTTGAAGGAATAAATTTTTGTAAAATAATTTATATAATTTCAGATAAATATGATGAAATTATGAAAATTATAAATTTACAAATAAAAAGAGGAGCTACAGGCTTATATGGAAAAGGTAGTTTTACAAAAGAAAATAAAATGGTGATTATGTGTGTTTCAAAAAGAAGAGATATTGAAAGAATAAAATCAATTTCTAAAGCTGTAGACTCAAAAGCTTTTATTATTATAACAGATGCAAGAGAAGTATATGGATTAGGATTTAAATGATGATTTTATATGAGGTTTTATTTCATCAGTATCACCAACAATGTAATCAATACTGGTATTGTATTCTTTTGCAAGTTTTGAAAGTATAGTTATTGGAACTTGTTTTTTGTTATTTTCATAAAAACAATATAAACTTTGAGATATTTCAAGTTTTTTTGAAATATCTTTTTGAGTTAAATTATTTTTTTTTCTTAATTCTTTTAATCTTTTAAACATAAAAAAATCCTTTCTTTTAATATATATAATTTATATATATTAAAAGAAAAGATTTTACAATAATGTTTTTCGATATAAATTTTATTTAGATTCTGAATATCTTTTGGATATATCTGTATCACCAACAATATAGTCAATGCTTGTGTTGTATAGTTTTGCTAATATACGTAATAAATCAACTGGAATATCACGTTTTCCAGTTTCATATAAACTATATTGAGGTCTAGTTATTTTTAAAATTTTAGCGACCATTTCTTGAGATAAATCATGATCTTCTCTTAAATCTTTCAAACGTTTTAGATACATTTATGAACCCTCTTGCATTTTTTTATAATTCTATCATGTATTCAAATAAATACTTATTATTGTATGCATTTGAATACTTTAAATAAGGCTTAATTTTCTATTGATTATTTAAAGAAAATGTAATAAAATGAATTAACAAACGTATGTAAGGAAAATAAATATATGGAAAAATATGTAATAGAAAACCAAGAGTCTTTTAATTTAAAACATATTTTTGAATGTGGACAATGTTTTAGATGGAATAAAGAAGATGATGGAAGTTATATTGGTGTTATAAAAAATGCAGTAATAAAAGTAAAAAAAGAAAATAATAAAATCATTTTTACAGGAAATTGCAAAACAAAAGATTTTAAATCTCTTATTAGATATTATTTCGATTTAGATACTAATTATTCAGAATATAAAGAAAAATTGTCTAAAATAGATGAGTATATGAAACAAAGTATAGAGTTTGGTGAAGGTATAAGAATTTTAAAACAAGATTTATGGGAAACAATAATTTCTTTTATAATTTCAGCAAATAATAATATTCCAAGAATTAAAAAAATAATTGAAAGAATAAGTGAGAAATATGGAGACAAAATAGAATTTGAAGAAAAAGAATATTTTTTATTTCCAACAATAGAGCAGTTATCAAAAGCTTCAGTAGAAGATTTAAGAGCTTTAGGATTAGGTTTTAGAGATAAAAGAATTTATAATACTACTCAAATGATTTTAAATAAAGAGTTTGATTTAGAAAAATTAAAAAAATTAGATAATACATATTTAATGAAAGAAGAATTATTAAAGCTAGATGGAGTTGGACCTAAAGTTGCTGATTGTATTTTACTTTTTTCTTTAAAAAGAATAGATGCATTTCCAATTGATGTTTGGGTAAGAAGAGTTATGAATGATTTATATATTCATAATGAAGATGAAACAAAAGTTAATAAAAAAGAATTAGAAAAATTAGCAGAAAATAAATTCTTGGGATTATCAGGTATTGCCCAACAGTATTTATTCTATTGGAAAAGAGAATTAGAAGGATAAACGAAAGGATATAATATGAAAAAAATAATACAAAACCTTATAACAACTTTAATAGTAATATTGATGATTATTATTTTTTTATTAACAGTATATTTTTGTTTAGATGTATTTGGCATTATTAACGTTCCTAAAAAATATAGTATTGCAAATATATTTTATTCTCGTATAGAATTAATTGCTCAGGGAGTAAATACAGAAGAAGTATTGCCAGTAAAAGATATAAAAAAGGATAGAATAATTATAGATTCTGAAGATGATGAAACCGAAGAAGTTTCTTCAAATGCTAAAAATCCATTAGAACTACTAGATCAAAATGATTATAGTAATAATAACAACAATAATAATAATTCAGAAAAAAATAATATTGATAGCCATAGATTTTACTATAATCAACTAGATGAATATGGAAAAATTTTGTATGATGGACTATATGCTCATTTAGAAGATTTAAAAACAGGAGAATATACAATAGATTTTGGATTAGAATTTAATGATTTACTACAAACTGAATCTGGAGAACAAATATTAAAAAATTCTTTAGATAGTTCTATAAATTCATTAATTTTAGATAATCCAGAAATATTTTACATAGACATTTCAAAAATGTATTTATTAACAAACATAACTACTAAAATCTTTTCAACAACATATAATGTTTCTGTAGGTGGACATGGAGAAAATTATTTAGATGATAACTTACATTCTAAAGAAGAAGTTGATAAAGCAATTAATGATGTTAATTCAGTAAGAAATCAAATTTTAAATAAAGCCAGAAATTTAAATAAAATTGAGCAAATTAAGTTTGTTCATGATTACTTAGTAGATAATGTTGAATATGATTTAAATAATGGTTCAACAGTATATAACATATATGGTACTTTTATAAATAAGAGAGTTGTTTGCGAAGGATATGCAAAGGCTTTTAAAAATCTTTTAGATGAATTAAATATACCATGTATAATTGTTTGTGGCACTGGCACAAATAGTGCAGGTCTTACAGAAAGCCATGCTTGGAATTATGTTTTAATAGAAGATAAATGGTATGCTATTGATGTAACTTGGGATGATCCAATTGTAAATGGATTTTTACTAGGAGGCTTACCAGATGATGTTAGATATGGACATTTTTTAAAAGGTTCAAGAGAATTTTTTAATAATCATGTTGAGGATGAATATTTGTTAGGAAATTTAAAATTAAATTATCCAAAAATATGTGAAGAAGATTATTAATATTTTGGAGGAAAAATTTTATAAATGAAATTAAACTTAATACTTGGAAGAAGTGGAACAGGTAAAAGTGAATATATTTATAATCTTATAAAAAATAAAATGGGAACAAAAAGAATTTTTCTTGTTGTTCCCGAACAATGTAATCTTTCTGCAGAAAGAAAACTTTTTGAAGTTTTAAAAGTAAATAGTTTAATAGATGTTGAAGTTCTAACACTTAGTAGAATGGCATATCGTGTTTCTAATGAAATTGGTGAAAATAAAAATCATCTTTCAAAAGTTGGAAAAGATATGCTTATTTTTGATTTACTATCAAAAGAAAAAGAAAATTTAAATTTTTTAGGAAAATCAGAAAAAAATATAGATATTGTAAATAGGTTATTTACCGAATTTAAAAAACATCAAATAACAGTTTCAAATTTGGAAAATGTAAAAATAAAAGATGAGTATATGAATTTAAAATTAAAAGATATATCTATTTTATATAAAAAATATGAAGAAAAATTAATAAATAACTTTATTGATGAAAATGATGTTTTAACACTACTTGCACAAAATCTAGATAAAACAGCTATGTTTAAAAATACTATAATTTACATAGATGAATTTTTAGGATTTACTCCTCAAGAATATAATGTATTTGAAAAACTTTTATTGCAGTCAGATGAAATAACAGTAGCAACAACTACTGATAATTTAAAAAATGATATACCAAAAGAAAAAGATATTTTTTATTTTAATAAAAAATATGCTAATAAATTAATAGAAATTGCAGAAAGAAATAATGTTGAAGTAGAAAAATTATATTTAGAAGATACATTAAAATTTAAAAATGAGGAATTAAAATTTTTAGAGAAAAGTTTTGGAAATGATTTTAAAAAATATAATAAAAAAAATGAAAACATAAAATTGTTTTTAGCTAATAATCCATACACAGAAATGGAATATGTGGCACAAAATATCCACAATTTGGTGAAAAACTGTGGATATAGATACAATGAAATCGGAATTATAACAGAAGAAATAGATAAATATTCAGAAGATGCAAAAGCAATATGCAGAAAATACGAAATACCATTATTTATAGATGATAAAAAGGAATTAAACCAAAATATTTTAATTAAATTTATTGTAGCTATGTTAGATATTTTTGTGAATAACTGGTCTTTTGATTCCGTATTTAATTATTTAAAAATTGGATTATTAGATATAGAAAAAGAAGATATTTATTTATTTGAAAATTATTGTAGAAAATGGGGAATAAAAAGAAACAAATTTTATGATAGAGAATTTAATTATGAACCAGTAAATGATATTCAAGAGAAATTGGAAAATTTAAGAAAAAAAATAGTAAAACCATTAAAAGAATTTAAAGAAAAAGTATCATTAGAAAAAAATGTAAATCAAATAACAAAAGAAATTTATAATTTTTTAATAGAAAATAAAATTAATGAAAATCTAGATAAAAAATTAAAAGAATATGGAAGTGTTGAAATATCTGATGAATATAACGCAAGTTACAAAATTTTAATAGATATTCTAAATGAAATATGTTTAGTTTTTAATGGTGAGAAAATAACATTTGATAAGTATAAAGATTTATTAGAAATAGGTTTAAAGTCATCTGAAATTGGAAAAATTCCTGCAACTCAAGATCAAGTTGTACTAGGAGATACAGAAAGAACTAGAAGTAATAATTTAAAAATTGTTTTTATAATAGGAATGAATGATGGATTCTTTCCAAAAACTAATAGAGTAGAAGGATATTTTAATGATGAAGATAGGTTAACTTTAAAAGAATCTGGAATAGAAATTGCAAAAACATCTATTGATGATTTATATGAAGAACAGTTTAATATATATAGAACATTATTAGCTCCAGAAGAAAAATTATATTTATCATATTCATCTTCAGATAAAGATGGATCTTCGATTAGGCCATCAATTTTAATTAAAAAAATAAAAAGAATATTTCCAAATTTAGTGGAAGAAAGTGATGTAACATCAAGAAAATTAGTTAAATCAAATAAAAATGCAACTTTTGAAGAAGCATTATTTGCATATAAAGAATATTTAGAAGGAAAAGACTTATCAGAAGAATGGAAAGAAATTTTAAGATATTTCTTTTCAAAAGATAGTGATAGATTTAAAAGAGCACTTTCTGGTATTTACTATACAAATAAACCAGAAGAAATTTCAAAAGAAAATATAGAAAAATTATATGAAACTTCTTTAAAAACAAGTGTATCAAAACTAGAAGCTTATAGAAGATGCCCATTTTCTTTTCATTTAACTTATGGTTTAAATTTAAAAGAAAAACAAGAGTTAAAATTAGAAGCAATAGATACTGGTTCTTTTATGCACGAAGTAATAGATTTGTTTTTTAAAGAGCTTGATAAAAATAAAATAAATATTAAACAATTGGAAGATGATGAAATTTTAAAAATTGTAAACAAAATTGTGCAAGAATTATTAGAAATGAGTAAATATTATACTTTTTCTAGTTCTGCTAAATTTAGATTATTAACTAGAAGATTAAAAAAAGTTATTTATCAATCTATATGTTATATAGTATATTCTCTAAAAAATAGTGATTTTTCTATATTAGGGCATGAATTAGAATTTAAAGATAATGGAAAATTTAAACCAATAATTTTAGAAGTTGAAAATAAAAAAGTTGAAATTACTGGAAAAATTGATAGAGTAGATATTGCAAAACTCTCTGATAAACAATATGTTAGAATTATAGATTATAAATCATCAACAAGAGATTTAGATTTATCGCAAGTTCTATCTGGACTTCAAATTCAGCTAATTACTTATTTAGATGCAATTTGTGATCAAGAAGATTTTGTTCCAAGTGGAGTTTTATATATGGGGCTTATAGACAATGTTGTTAAAAATGCTAAAAATCTATCTGAAGAAGAAATTGCAAGCAAAATAAGAAACAATTTTAAGATGAAGGGATTAATTTTAGCAGATATTTCTGTAGTAAAATTAATGGATAATAAACTTGAAACTGGTAGTTCAGATATAATTCCTGTATATATTGGAAAAGATGGAACTTTAAGTGAAAAAAGATCTAGCACAATTAGTAAAGAAAATTTTGAAAAATTAAAGTTAGAAGTAAAGAAAATAATAAAAGAAATTTCAAAGGAAATTTTAAAAGGAAAAATTGATATAAAGCCTTATAATTATAATCAAAAAACAGGATGCGATTTTTGTAAATTTAAAACAATTTGTATGTTTAATACTAACATAAAAGGTAATGAATATAATTATATTACTAAAAAGGAATTAAATTAAAACTAATATTTAATATTATAATAATTAATTTGAATAAAATTAGTAAAGATAGAAAGGAATAAGTTTTAAATGAAAATAACTAGACCTACTGTTATGGAAATAGATTTAAAATCTTTTGAATATAACATTCAAAAGATAAAAGAATTTGTTGGAAAAGAAATAACTTTAATGCCAGTTGTAAAAGCTAATGGATATGGAACTTATATAAACAAAGTTAAAGAAATAATGAATAAATTTAGTATTGTTGCAGTAGCAATAGTAGATGAAGCAGTAGAACTTAGAAATTTAGGATATGAAAATGATATTTTAATATTGAATCAACCTGCAAAACAAGAAATAGAAAAAATAGAAAAATATAATATTACAGTGGGTGTTTGTGAAAAAGAATTTTTAAAAGAACTTTCAAAGGCTACTTCTAATGTAAAAATTCATATAGAGATAGATACAGGAATGGGAAGAACAGGAATAAAACCTCAAGACATAGAAAATTTTATAAAAGAAATAAGATTATGCTATAATAATATAGAAATAGAAGGAATTTATACACATTTATCTTCTCCGGATGTTGATTTTGAATATACTAAAACGCAATTAAATTTATTTGATAATGCTATAAAAATTGCTAAAAAAGAGATACCAAATATAAGATATATTCATTCACTTGCATCAAATGGAATTTTAAATTTTAAAGATAGCAATTATAATTTAATAAGACCAGGAATAATTGTATATGGATATAAATCAGAAGAAGATACTTATAAGAAAATAAGTTTAAAACCTATAGCTACATTAAAATCTCAAGTCACATTTTTAAAAGAAGTAGAACAAGGAACATCAATAGGATATTCAAGAACATTTATAACAGATAAGAAAATGAAAATTGCAACTATACCAATAGGATATGCAGATGGTTTAAATAGGCAACTTTCAAATAAAGGATATGTAGTTATAAAAGACAAAAAGGCTCCAATTATTGGAAATGTTTGCATGGATAGCATAATGGTAGATGTTACAGATATAGAAGATGTAAAAGTGGGAACAACTGTATATATTTGGGATAATAAATTAATAACTTTAGAAGAAATTGCAAATTTAACAAACACTATAAATTATGAAGTATTAAGTTCTATTTCAAATAGAGTACCAAGAATTTATAAATAAATATATATTAAAAGGAGAAAATTAAATTTATGTTTAATATTCAAAGTGATGAGATAATATATAATAATAAAAATGGAATAGAATATATTCAGTTTAAGAAATTGTTAGATTTTGGAATTAAACATGCATATACATTAAAAGGAAAAAATATTAATTTTCGAAGTAATTCAGCAGAAGAAAAAGAATCATACTCAAAAATTTATGAAGCTATTAATTTAAATGTATCTACATTGGTTAAACCATTGCAAAATCACACTAGTAATGTAAGATGTATTGATAAAGTTATGAAAAAAGAAGAATTGCCAGATACAGATGGTTTAATAACTGATAAAAAAAATATTGCACTTACAACTACAAATGCTGATTGCATATTATTTTTATTTTATGACCCAGTAAAAAAAGTTATAGCAAATGTTCATTCAGGGTGGAAAGGTACTTTTCAAAAAATTGCAGAAAAAGCAATAGTTAAAATGATTAATTATTATAAATGTGAACCTAAAGATATTAATTGTTTTATTTGCCCAAGCATAAGAAAATGCCATTTTGAAGTTGATGAAGATGTAAAAATTTTATGTGAAGAAATTTTTTCATTTACTAAAAAAACTGATGAATTTATAGAAAAAGGAAAAATCATAGATGGAAAGCAAAAGTATTTTATAGATACTGTAATGATAAATAAAATTTTATTTAAAGAATTAGGATTAAAAGATAATAATATTATAGATTGTAATATTTGTAGCGTATGTAATTCAGAAAAAATTAATTCTTATCGAGTAGAAGGAAAAGAATTTAAACTTGCAACAGCAATTATTAGTTTATAGGATGTGATAATAAATGTATGAAAAATTAGAAGAAATAAATGAAGTAGTTAGAAATTGCACAAAATGTAATTTATGCAAAAATAGAACAAATACAGTTTTAGGAAGTGGAAATGAAAATGCTAAAGTTATGTTTATAGGAGAAGGACCTGGAGCAGATGAAGACAAAATAGGAGAACCTTTTGTTGGAAAAGCTGGAAAGCTCATGAACCAAGCATTTTTAGGAATTGGAATTTCTAGAGAAGAAGTTTATATTTCAAATATTGTAAAATGTAGACCACCAAATAATAGAACACCATTAAAAGAAGAGGCAGAGGCTTGTTTAGATTATTTAAGAAATCAAGTAATGATAATAAAACCTAAAATAATTGTTTTACTTGGGAATACAGCATTAAAAAATATTTTAGGAGAAGAATATGGAATAACAGCATCAAGAGGAAAATGGATAGAGAAAAAAGGAATAAAATATCTTCCAACTTTTCATCCGGCAGCACTTTTAAGAGATGAAAGTAAAAAAATTGATTTTTGGAATGATTTAAAATTAGTAAAGAAAGAATTAGAAAACTATTAACAAAAAAGAGAAGTAATTATTAAAATAATTCTTCTCTTTTCTTATAAATAATTTTATAAATTTTAATATTCTTTTTGTCGAAATGCTTCTTCTGCTAGTAATTTAAGTTTACTAAATAATCTTTTGAAAAATTGGTATCCATATGTATGTTGTTCGACACTTGCAAGTTCATTAGAAATAGAATCATTTGTTAAAATATTACCATATTTTAAAATAAATTCTTTTTTCTCATCGGCTAATTTTAACATATGCATAGAAAATTCATTATAAAAATTATAATTTTCAGTATCGATTAACACATTTTTAAAATTATATAATTTATTTTTAAATTCATCTACATCTTCTACAGAACGAATAAAGTTTAATTCTGTATTAAAACAACTAACAAGAATGATGTTTTGAGTTTCAAGAGTTTTTTCAAATATTATTTGTTTTATATTTTCTATTCTTTCATTTATATTTCTAATTTTATTTACATTTTTATAATTTGCAGATGATACAGATAAATTGTAAGATTCATTTGATAATAATGTTTCATATTGACATATTAAATCAAAGTTTTGTTCAATTCTTTCATATACTTTTTTACTAGTTTTTGCTATAAAAGTGTTTTTAAATATATCATCACTATAAAGTGTACTATGATATAGAGCATATGTTCCTGTAAAATAAATCATTTCATTAAGTAAAGCTGTTTGTAAAGGATAAAAGTCAGGACTTTCAGTAGATAATTCCATATTATAGTATTTTACAGTATCTTTTTTAGTACCAGTTGCAATAGAAGCCATATGTTGAACAGCTGCTTCATTTAATGCCATACCATTGTTTTTAAAACCTTCCATATCATAAAGACCTAAACGTAATAATTTACCATGTTTATTCTTTACTTCTTGAATGAAATGTAAACATTCATGTATAGCAAGAGTATTTAAATCTTCTAAATCCATTTTTTTACTAAAATAAATTGAATTATTTTTATAAAAGTATTTTGCCATAGCCATATCATTAGGCATGTCTGCAATGTACATGTCTAGTCTAGAAATGGCAATAAATAAATCTTTTTGATCAATATTATGCTCAGGAAAAGTAGCTGTTATCTTTTCAGATATATTAGCAGCTATTTTATTTACTTCCATAGTATTCAATTTACCTAAAATAGTTATACCCTCATTTTTTAGAGTAGATTCAATGCTCATATTTGCTCCTTAAATCTTTTGTATCACAAATATATTATACATCAAAAAAAACAAATATAAATATCAAGTTTGTTAAGAAATAATTACATTTATGTAACATTTGTTTCTTCTTTTTGTTAATAAAACTTAATAAAAAGAAATAAATATAAAAAAACCTATCTCCGTAGTAATTTTTGAAAGTAGAAAAACCTAGAAGTCTTTATTTAAGCAAATTCTGTTGATTTTATATTTATTAGTAGTATAATAAATATAGTATACAACTTAAATGAAAGTGAGAATTTTATGAAAAAAATAATTAAAGATTATAAAAAAAGAATTTTATTATTAATTATTTTTGCTTTGATGTTTTTAAGTAGTAATGTATTTGCGATTGATTTAAATTGGGAAACTACAGAAGCATATAAAAAATGGGAAGAGTTACCTCCAGATGAAAAAGAAATTATAAGTATGCCTCAATCTTTTTCAATAGATGTACCAAAAAGCATTTTAGAGCAATACGAAATTGATAATACACCAAGATTAATCAATTCGTTATTAAATGATAATAAATATAATTTTAAAACTGTATCTGCTACTTCATCAGACAAAAAATATAATTTAGCAGATAAACTAAATATTAGAGTAGAAAATCAAGGAATTACAAATGAATGTTGGGCTTTTTCTACAATTAAAGCTATGGAAACAAATATAGCTTTAAAAAGTGGGTTATCAGAATTAAAAGATTTTTCAGAAAGACATATGGACTATTCATCTGTAAGAAATTTTACAGATGGAACAAATGATAAAGCATTAAATAGAAAAACAGGTGATGGTGGTTTACCAATAATGGCTTTAGCATATTTAACAAATGGACAAGGAGCTGTATTAGAAGATGATATGCCTTTTGAAAACAATACAAATCCAATTTCTATAAAAGATTTAAATAAAAATGTTGATACAATAGTTACAGACTATGTTGTTTTACCAACGATAAATAAAGATTATAGAAAAGATATAAAAGGTAATACAACATCTGTTACATATTATGATAATAATGGAAATGTTTACACAGATTCTGAATTAAAAGCTTTAAGAAAAATTATAAAAGAACACATAATAAAAAACGGAGCAATAACAGCTATGAATGCTGGATCAAAAGCAGAATATTATAATAATGGTTCAATATTTTCTTCAACAGCTTATAATTGTAATGATACTAATGTAACAAGAGACCATGCTGTAACAATAGTTGGTTGGGATGATAATTATTCAAAAAATAATTTTAAAGAAGGTAAAAGACCTTCTACAGATGGTGCTTATATAGTATTAAATACTTATGGTACTCAATCTTTTGACAAAGGATATATATACATATCTTATGAAGATTTCTTTATAGAAACTGATTTATATGGAGTTGTTTCAACATCTTCTGTAGATTATGATAATTTATATCAATATAATGAACAAGGTGGAATTTTAAATTTAGATACAAAAACCAAAAAAGTAGGATATTTTGCTAATACATTTAGTAGAGATAGCAGAAAAGAAGAAACTCTAAATAATGTAGGAATTACTGTTTGCGATTATGTAAATGTTGAAATATATGTAAATCCAAATAATACAAGTTTAAATAAAGATGATTTAGTTTTAGTAGGAAAAGTAAATTCTGTTTTAGAACCTGGATATCATAGAATAGGAATATCACCTATAAAATTAACAGGAAGTGATTTTGCTATTGTTATAAAACAAACATCAATTGATGAAAATATGTTTAAGTTTTCAGTAGAGACTAATGTAAAAGATTCACCATATAGTATGATAACTTCTGAAAATAGAAGTTATGTATCTGAAGATGGAGTTAAATGGGAAAATTTAGCTAGTTTAAATGTTGATGGAATAGATGTAACTAGGACAGATGTATGTATAAAAGGATTTACAATTGAGGAAGATAATAGTTCTAAAAATATTTCTTCACCAGTCTATAATATAGATAATAAATATATTATGAATATTAATCACAATACAACTAAAACAGAGTTATTAAAAAACATAAAAACAAATTTTGAAATTAAGATTTATGATGAAAGCTATAATGAAATATTTAAAGATAATGAAATACTTAGAACAGGAATGAAATTAAAATTATCTAATAATGAAGAATATACTTTAATTGTTCGAGGAGATAATAATTCTGATGGAAGAATATCAATATTAGATGTTTCAAGATTGAGTTCATATTATACTGGTCTTAAGAAAAACATATTAAATTCAGAAGAATTAAAAGCTGCTGATATGAATTTAGATGGAAAAATATCAATATTAGATGTTGCTCAAATGTTTGTTTTATATAATTCATTATAAGTCTGTTATAAAAATGTAATAAAAAAAAGCATAATATCTCTTGATTTTTCTAATATAAATGGTTATACTTAGATAAAGGAGTATTCGTATATGAAAAAGAAATTTTTGAAAGTTACTATTGTAGCTCTTTTATTAGTGCTTGTATATACTAGTATAGTAAATGCTTTTAGTTTTACGGCAACTATGACTGCTAGTAGTTCAAATGTTGATCCTTCAGCAGAATTTACAATACAAGTTAAAGTTTCTAATTTAGATGTTGGAGAAAATGGAATAAATCAATTAACTGGTACACTAAGTTATGATGAAGATGTTTTTGAAGAAATTAGTGACAGTAGTATCGAAGGTTTTAACTCATGGAGTCATTCATATAATGCTGAAACAAAAGCAATTAAGTTAACTAAAACAACTTTTGTTAAAGCAGAAGAAGTTGTTTTCCAAATTACTTTTAAAACTAAAGAAGATGTTGAACCAGGTACTGTTGGAAAAATAAATTTCACAGAAATACAAGCTAATAATAGTGAATCATCTATTGCAGCTTCAGATATTTCTACTTCAATTACAGTAGGTGGTGAAGTAACAAATACAGCAAATGTTAATGCAACAAATTCTAATCTTATTATAATAGATCCAGTATTAACAAATTCAAATAAAAATGTAAATAATGCTGTTAATAATGTGAATGTACTTGTTCCTTCATATGTAAATATTGATAATACTACTGAAAGTGATGTTCCATATACAGGTATAGAAGATACATTAATTTATTTCATTGGTGGTTTTATCATATTAGCAATTATATTCTATATTAAATTTGAAAAAGTAAACAGCAAATTATAAAATAAATAAAAATGAGGTAGCTTTTTAAGTTACCTTTTTTGTTTACTTAAAAATTGTTTTGTTTTTAAATTATTTATCTCTTAATATATTATATATTTCTAGTGACTTGCTGTCGCAATCTTCTATTTTAAAAAATATTAAATAAGAAGATTGCTCCATTTCGCACTTCGCTCTGCTTCGTTTGGTCGCTTACGCGTCACTTCAAAATATATAATAAATTAAGAAATATATTATTTTAAAAATATATTTATTTAAAAATTTTTTTTAATTATTTATCTCTTAATATATTATATATTTTTTTGTGACTTGCTGTCGCAATCTTCTATTTTAAAAAATATTAAATAAGAAGATTGCTCCATTTTGCACTTCGCTCTGCTTCGTTTGATCGCTTACGCGTCACTTTAAAATATATAATAAATTAAGAAATATATTATTTTAAAAATATATTTATTTAAAAATTTTTTGCTTTTAAATTATTTATCTCTTAATATATTATATATTTTAGTGACTTGCTGTCGCAATCTTCTATTTTTAAAATTATTTAAATAAGAAGATTGCTCCATTTCGCACTTCGCTGTGCTTCGTTTGGTCGCTTACGCGTCACTTTAAAATATATAATATATTAAGAGATATTTTATTCGCTTTAGCGTGTCGAGCCACAAAGCGAGACAAAAAACCGCTCGCTATGCGAGTGTTGTTTTAAAATCTTATAGAAAAAGATATCAAACTTAGTGATATAATGTTAGTGTTCAAGCCAACAAAATATCAGAAAGGAGTGATATCTTTGAGTAATACTTTATCACATACAAAATGGAATTGCAAATATCATATAGTATTTATACCAAAGTATAGAAGAAAAGTAATATATCATAAAATAAGGACAGATATAAGAGGATATATTCAAGATTTGTGTAGATGGAAAGGAGTAGAAATAATAGAAGGACATTTGATGGCAGACCATGTACACTTACTGTTGTCAATACCACCAAAAATAAATATATCAAGTTTCATGGGATATTTGAAAGGAAAAAGTTCAATGATGATATTCAAAGATCATGCAAATTTAAGATATAAATATGGAAATTGTAATTTTTGGGCAACAGGCTATTATGTTAGCACAGTAGGATTAAATGAAGCAACTATCAGAAAATATATAAGAGACCAAGAAAAGGAAGATGTACTAGAAGATAAATTAACTAAGAGGGAATATCATAACCCTTTTAAGGGTTTGCTACAGTAGTAAATGCATAAAGGCTTGAACGGAGTGAAAGCCAGCACCTTTAGGTGCTGCAATGTTATATGCCCTTATAGGGCAAGTGAAAACCACCCGTTTCACGGGTGGTTATTATTTATAAAGAAAATAATAAAATTAAATGAATATAGTAATATATATAATTTAAATTATGATATAAAAAAATTGAAAAAAGATATTTCATAATATATAATAAGAATACTAAATTTTTAAAGGATGTAATAAATGAAATTAATAATAACAGAAAAACCTTCAGTAGCAATGGATTTTGCTAAAGTTCTAAAATTAAATACAACTAGAAAAAATGGTTATATAGAAGATAAAGATTGGATTATAACATGGTGCTATGGTCATTTAATTACTATGAGTTATCCAGAAGTTTATGATGAAAAACTTAAATTTTGGAGATTAGATACACTTCCTTTTATTCCAAAAGAATGGAAATATGAAGTAATTTCTGGAGGAATTCAAGCTAAACAATTTGAAATAATAAAAAATCTTCTTCAAAGAGAAGATGTAACTGAAATATATAATGCTGGTGACTCTGGGCGTGAAGGAGAATATATTCAAAGATTAGTTTTTATGATGGCAAAACCAAATCCAAATGCCAAAATGAAAAGAGTTTGGATAGATTCTCAAACAGAAGATGAAATCCAAAGAGGAATTAAAGAAGCAAAAGATTTAAAAGAATATGATAGCTTATCAGATTCTGCTTATTTAAGAGCAAAAGAAGATTATTTAATAGGAATCAATTTTTCAAGACTTTTATCAATTATTTTTGGAAAAAGAATAGCAAAAGATATAAATGAAGAAAAAGTTTCTATTTCTGTTGGTAGAGTTATGACTTGTGTTTTAGGAATGGTAGTTTCAAGAGAAAGAGAAATAAGAAATTTTGTTAAAACAAAATATTATAAAATAATTGGAAATTTTGGTAAAACAGAAGAAACTTCTTTAAAGGCAGAATGGAAAGTAACTGAAACTTCAAAACTATATAATAGTAATTTATTATATAATGAAAATGGTTTTAAAACAGAAGATAATGCTAAAAAATTTATATTAAGCTTAAAAGATAAAAAAGCTATTATAACAGAACTAAAAAAATCTAAACAAAAAGAAAATGCACCACTTTTATTTAATTTAGCAGAAATTCAAAATGAATGCACAAAAGTATTTAAAATTAAACCTGATGAAACATTAGAAGTAATACAAGAATTGTATGAAAAAAAACTAGTTACATATCCTAGAACAGATGCAAGAGTATTATCAACTGCTATTGCAAAGGAAATAGGAAAAAACTTAAATGGATTATATAAAAATTTTAAAGATGAAGAAATAAATGAATATATTTCTAAGATGATAAACGAAAAATATAGTACAAATCTTATTAAAACAAAATACGTAAATGATAGTAAAATAACAGACCACTATGCAATTATACCAACAGGTCAGGGATTTGAAAATTATGATAAATTATCAGATTTAAAGAAAAATGTGTATAAACTTATTGTAAAGAGATTTATTGCAATATTTTATCCTCCAGCAGAATATAATAAAGTAAATTTAAGCATAGATGTTGAGGGAGAAACATTTACAAGTAGTGGTAAAGTTTGTATAAAACAAGGATATTTAGAAGTTTTAAAAAATAGATTAAAAGAAGATGAAGAAAAAGATTTAAAAGCATTTACAGATTTAAAAAAAGGTATGGAAATTAATGTTATAAACTATGAAACAAAAGATTCTGAAACTTCTCCGCCTTCTAGATATAATTCTGGAGGTATGGTTTTAGCGATGGAAAATGCCGGAAAATTAATAGAAGATGAAACTTTAAGAGAGCAAATAAAAGGTGCAGGAATTGGAACATCTGCAACAAGAGGAGAAATAATAAAAAAATTAGAGAGAATTCAATATATTCAAATTAATCCAAAAACACAAATTATAACACCAACAGAAAAAGGTGAAGCAATATATGATGTTGTAAATAAATCTATTCCAGATATGCTTAATCCAGATTTAACTGCAAGCTGGGAAAAAGGCTTAGATTTAGTTGCTAAAAAAGAAATAAAACCAGAGATTTTTATGGAGAAATTAGAAAAATATATAAACTCAAAAATAAATAAACTAGTTCTTAAATAAAAAATTAGTTTGTTTATAAGTTAATTTTTTATAAAATTATAAAATTAAATTCTTTATAATTTAAAAAATTAACTATAATTTAATTTCTTATAGAAAATATATATTGATTTATTTGTGATTTGCTGTCGCAATCTTCTATTTTAAAAATTATTTAAATATGAAGATTGCTCCATTTCGCACTTCGCTATGCTTCGTTTGGTCGCTTGCGCATCACTACATAAATCAATATATATTTTCTATAAGAATTAATTTAAAATTTAAATAAAGAACTTTTTATGTTAAATCCTCATAATATGTAGCATAAGATTATGAGGAGGAAAGTTTATGTATAGCTACATAATAAAAGGTGGTAAAAAACTACATGGAGAAACTTTTGTATCAGGTTCTAAAAATGCAAGTTTACCAATACTTGCAGCTTGTATTATAAGTGGAAAAACTACTAAACTTTATAATGTTCCAGATATAGAAGATGTTAGAATAACACTTCAAATTTTAAAAGAATTGGGTTGCAAAGTAAAAAAAGAGAAAAATAAAATTACTATTAATTCTAAGTATATGACAAAAACAACTATACCAGAAAATTTGATGAGAAAATTGAGGTCCTCAGTAATAATAGCAGGTGCAATTATTGCAAGATTTAGGAACGTACAATTCTCATATCCAGGTGGATGCGATATTGGATCTAGACCAATTAATCTACATTTAGAAAATTTTAAAAAAATTGGCATAAAAATAGATGAAAATACTAGATATATTGAATGCAGATGTGATAAAATAGAAACGAAAAATATTGAATTAGATTTTCCTAGTGTAGGAGCAACAGAAAATTTAATATTAGCTTCAATTTTAGGAAATCAAGAAATTATTATAAATAATGCAGCAATGGAACCAGAAATAATTGATTTAGCATCTTTTTTAAATAGAATGGGAGCTAAAGTATATGGTGCTGGTACAAATATAATTAAAGTAAAAGGTGTAACAACATTAAAAGATACTTCATATAAAATTATGCCAGATAGAATAGAAGCTGGAACTCTTCTAATTGCAGGTGCAATAACAGGTGGTATGATAAAAATTAATAATGTTATACCAGAACATATAGGTCCTGTTCTTAATAAATTAGAAGAAATAGGCTGTGAAATAAAAGTATTAAAAAATTCAGTATACTTAGATGTAAATAAAAAATTAAAAGCTGTAAATATTAAAACAATGCCATATCCGGGTTTTCCAACAGATTTACAACCTCTATTTTCTACATTGCTTACTATTTGTGAAGGCACTTCTATTATTAGTGAAAATATTTTTGAAAATAGATTTAAATTTATGCAAGAAATACAAAGAATGGGAGCAAAAGCTACAATAGAAGGAAAAACAATGATCATTAAAGGAGTAAAAAAACTTCATTCTGCTGATTTAGAAAGTACAGATTTAAGAGGAGGAGCTTCTATGGTTCTTGCTGGATTATGTGCTAAAGGAACAACTAAAGTAAGTAATTTAAAATATTTAATTAGAGGATATGAAGGATTAGATATAAAATTAAGAGAATTAGGAGCAGATATTGTTCGAAAAGAAGAGGGTGAATAATTTTGGATGATGAAATAGTTATTGGAATAGATGTAAAAGAAGATTCTAATAATAAAAAACCAAAAAAAGATAAAAAAAATAAAAAAGTAAAAGAAAAACAAAAAGAAAAATCAAAAGCAAACAAAAATAAAAAAGATAAAAATAATAGTGATGAAAATAATCCTAAAATAAGAAATAAAATAGCTATTATTTTTCTTATAATAGCTATTTTAGTAATTTTATTTGGCTCAAGCTTATTTAATATAAAAAATATTGTTATAGTAGGAAATCAAAAAATATCACAAGAAACAGTAATTAGTTTATCTGGTTTAGAACTTTATAAAAATATTTTTAAGTTTAATAAATTATCTGTTATTGAAAAAATAGAAGAAAATGCTTATATAGAAAATGTAAAAATTTCAAGAAAACTGCCTTCTACTGTTGAAATAACTATAGAAGAAAGAATACCAAAATATATGGTACAAATAGGAGAAAGTTATGCTTATATAAATAATCAAGGTTATATTTTAGAAATAACAAATGAAAAAATAAATCTACCAATTTTAACAGGAATTTCTACAGATTTATCTAATATTAAATTAGGTGAAAGACTAAATGTTGAAGATTTAAAAAAATTAGATACTGTTATAAAAATATATGAAACATCAAATAGTAATGGAATTGCTGATTTAATTACAAAAATAGATATTTCTAATGATAAAAATTATTGTATATTTTTAGAAACAGAAGGAAAAACAGTTTATTTAGGTGATTGTTCAAATTTAAATACAAGAATTTTAACTTTAAAATCAGTATTGGAAGCATCTAGTGGAAAAGCTGGTGAAATATTTTTAAATGTAGATTTGAATTCTGAAAATGTATATTTTAGACCTAGTAGTAATTAAAGCTAAGAGAAAGGAGAACTTATAGTGAATAAAGAAAATAAATTAAAAATCTCATTATTATTAGGAATAATGTGTTTATTATTAACTTTAGGAATTTCTATACAAATTAATACAGTAAATAATAGTAGTACAACTGTAGGAAGAACTTTAGCAGAAAATGAACTAAGAGATAGTGTTTTAAGATGGAAACAAAAATATGAAAATGCATATAAAGATTTAGAAAATAAAGAAGCTGAATTAGATAGTCTAAGAGAACAAGTTGCTAATAAAGATGAGAGTTATGGTGGCCTAACAGATAAATTAAAAAATTGTAACTTACTATTAGGTAATACAGAATTAATAGGTAGAGGAATTATTATTACTTTAAAAGATGGAGATAGTTCTTTAATAAAAGGCTTTGCAAATGATTATATTGTACATAATGGAGATTTATTAGAAATAGTAAATGCATTAAAAAATGCAGATGCAGATGCAATTTCAATAAATGATCAAAGAATTGTTAGTAATACATCTATAAATTGTGTAGGAAATGTAATAAAAATAAATGATGAAAAGATTGCTGCACCATTTGTTATAAAAGCGATAGGAAGACCAATACAACTTTATAGTTCTTTAACTATGCCTGGAGGATATATAGAAATACTTAAAAATGCAGGTGTCCAAGTGGAAATAGAAGAAGTTGAAAAAGAATCAATAATTATACCAAAATATAATGGAGTTTATAAATTTGAATATGCAACAATTTTTGAATAGAGGTGATGAATTTGAAAGCAAAAATAACTATGACAATATCTATTGCATGTACAGCTTTAATTTTAACTATGGTTATGTTTACTCAATTTAAAACTGTTGATGAAACAGATATAACTGCTATAGAAACAATGAGAGAAACAGAACTAAGATCAGAGCTTGCAAGTTGGAAAACAAAGTATGAGGAATTAGAAACTAAAATAGATGAAAATGAAAATAGAATTAATGAATACAAATCTGAACTTGAAAATGATGCTAATGCTTCAAGTATTTTAGAAAATGAAGTAAAAGAAGTTGAAAGTTATTTAGGAAATACTAGCTTAAAAGGACAAGGAATAGTGGTAACATTAAAAGATAACGATACTAGAGATATTATTCATTCAGATTTACTAGAACTTGTTAATGAACTTAATATTGCTGGAGCAGAGGCTATTTCAATAAATGATGAAAGAATTGTGTCAGGTTCGGAAATTGTTTTAGTTAATAATACAATGATTTTAGTAAATACTAAAAGAGTTGCTGGACCTTATGTTGTAAAAGCTATAGGAGATAAACAATATCTTCAAAGTGCTTTAACTATAAAAGATGGATACGTAGATTTAATAAAGTCTGATGGAAAAGATATAGAATATTATGTAGATGATAATATTGTTATTCCAGCATATGATGGAGAACAAGTTTTACAACATGCTAAAGAATATATTAAAGAAGAGGAGGAAGTAAAAAAATGATATATATTGCTGTAATTTTAGGTTGTATAATAGGAGCTATAATTGGTTCTTTTGCACCAGTAATTCCTTATACATATTCTAGTTATTTATCAATTGCCATAGTTGCTGCTTTAGATACAGTATTTGGAGGAATTGCTTCAGTTGTAAAAGGAAATTTTGATTTAAAAATATTCTTATCAGGATTTTTTGGAAATTCTATTTTATCAATAGCATTAACCTTCTTGGGAGAACAATTAAATGTAGATATATATTTAGCTGCAATAGTAGTTTTTGTTGGAAGAATGTTCACTAATTTAGCAATAATTAGAAGATATTATATAGATAAATGGGTTAAAATGATAGAAAAAAGAAAGAAAATAGAAAAAGAAAAATTAGAAGAAAATGCTTAAATGTAGTTTTAAAATTTAAAAAAGTTAAGAACCAAAAGTTTTAAGCTTTAGGTTCTTTTATTTAGCTGTTTAAAAAATAATAAAAGTTAAATAATATATAAAATGGATATGATTATAAAAAAATAATATTACAAATTATGTATATATTTTTCAATAGCATAAAAAATATTACATTTTAATTACAAAAATATGTCATTTTCACTTGACTTTTTACTAAAAATGTAATATTCTTATCGCATAAGATTTTTTAAAGATAAAAAAGTATAAAAAAGTAATTAATTTTAATGGAGGAGTTAACTTTGGCAATAGGGGATATAATTGTTGGTATCGATATTGGAACCTCTAAAGTTAGTACTTTCGTTGGCGAAGTTAATAATTTCAATCAAATTGAAATTATATGTAGTACAAGTAGTAAATGTTCTGCTATTCAAAAGGGCAAAATAGTTGATGAAGAAGAATTAAGTAATGCAATTTCTAAAACAATTAGTGAAGTTGAAGATATCTCAAATTTACAAATTAATTCTGCTTATACTACAATACCAGGTAAGTATATAACAATAGTTCAGAACAGTATTGTAAAAGATGCAAAAGATAAATTAGCTGGTATATCAATAAAAGATGTTGCTTCAGCAATAATTCAAGTTAGAGATATTGAAATCCCAGAAGATAAAGTTTTAATAGATATAGTACCAGATAAATTTATCTTAGAAGATGGCAAAGCTGTAGATGATCCTGTTGGTAAATTTAGTAGTAATTTTACTTTAACTGCTCAAATAATATTGGCAGAAAAGGATTATATTAGGCAGTTAACTTCTGTATTTAAAAAAGCTGGAATAGAAATAGATGGAGTGGTACCAATATCACTTGCAGAAAGAAATTTAGTATTAGACACAAATGAATTAACAGACAATGTAATGGTTTTAGACATTGGTGCTGGAAATACAGAAATAGGAGTATTTAATGGTTCAACATTCGTTTATACTAATACTATTTGTTTAGGTGGAGATAATATAACAAGTGATATATCATATGTATTAAATATTTCTAGAGAAGAAGCAGATAAATTAAAAAGACAATATGGTTTAGCTTTAAGGTCATTCATAGATAATGATAATAATATTGTACTAAATACTTGTAAAGATATTGATTCAAAAAATATGACAATAAAAAGTTCAGATTTAATTGAAATAATAGAAGCAAGAATAGAAGAAATATTTACATTAGTTAACAAAGATATAATTGCTCATGGCCTTAAAAATAATATAAATAATGTAGTTTTAACTGGAGAAGGAATTATTAATATTAACAAAAGTGATATGTCTGGAAAAATAATTCTTAATATACCAGTAAAGATTTCTACTGGAAGATTAATAAGTACTGTAAAATCTACTTATAGAGTTAGTTATGCATTAGTAAGATATATAGCAGCAAGACCATATGCCAAAACAGTTTCTAGTAGTATATCTGTAAAAACAGAAAGAAATCTTTTAAAAACAGTTTTAGAAAAAATAAAAGATTTTTTCTATTCATAAAATAAGTTTTTAATTTTAAAAATATATAGAGTTTAAAGAAGGAGGAAATACCTTATGATTATGGATGAGAATGACTTGAATTATATGATGGATGGAACAGCTACAATTAAAGTTATTGGTGTTGGAGGAGCAGGAAATAACGCAGTAAACAGAATGATTGAAGCAGGAATAAGAAATGTAGAATTTATAGCAGTTAATACAGATAGACAAACTTTAAATGAATCTAAAGCTTCTTCCAAAATTCAAATTGGTGAAAAATTGACAAGAGGTTTAGGAGCTGGAGCTAATCCAGATATTGGAACTCAAGCAGCAGAAGAAAGTAGATCAGAAATAGCTGAAGTATTAAAAGGTGCTGATATGGTATTTGTTACAGCTGGTATGGGAGGAGGAACTGGAACAGGTGCAGCTCCAATAGTAGCAGAAACAGCAAAAGAATTAGGAATTTTAACAATAGGTGTAGTAACAAAACCTTTTACTTTTGAAGGTAAAAAAAGATTGGCACAAGCTGAAAGAGGAGTTGCAGCTTTAAAAGGAAAAGTTGATACATTAGTTGTTATTCCAAATGATAAGTTATTACAGGTTATAGATAGAAAAACATCAATGGTTGAAGCTTTTAGAATGGCTGATGACGTTTTAAGACAAGGTGTTCAAGGTATATCAGATTTAATTTGTGTACCAGGTGTAATTAATCTAGATTTTGCAGATGTTAGAACTATTATGTTAAATCAAGGTATGGCTCATATGGGTATAGGTTGTGCTAGTGGAGAAAATAGAGCTGAAGATGCTGCAAAACAAGCTATTCAAAGTCCATTATTAGAAACTTCAATAGAAGGAGCAAGAGGTATTATAATAAATATTACAGGTGGAAGCGATATGGGATTACATGAAGCAAATACTGCAGCTGAATTAGTACAAAGAAGTGCAGATCCAGAAGCTAATATCATTTTTGGTACTGTAATAGATGATGCTATGGGAGATGAAATTCAAATTACAGTTATAGCAACAGGATTTGAAAAAGAAGATGAAAGAAGAGCTAGTTCTCAATATGAAAACATAGTAGCTGATGCTTGGAGAAAGAGAAATGCAAATAATATGAATCAAAATTCAAATTCTTCAAATGACTCAAATGGAGATTTAGATATACCTACTTTTTTAAGAAAAAACAAGGGTTTAGGAAATAAATAATATATTTTATCAAATAAAAAAAGAAATAATCTACTTTTGTAGATTATTTCTTTTTTTCTGCCCTATAATATGACAGTATTTTTGAACATAAAATAGTAAAATAAAAACAATATTTAAACTAATGAAAGGAAAAAATAAAATCAAAATGACGATATATTTAGATGTTGTTTTTTTTGAAAATGTTGTTCTAAATTACATAATAATTCTATCAACAGCTATAATAAGTAAATCAAAAACTAATGTTAAACGAATTGTGTTGTCTAGTGTAGTAGGTGGCATTTTTGCTATTTTAAATTATATTGTTAATTTAGAATTACTTATGAGCATATTATTAAAAGTCTCGATTTCTTTTATTATGATAATGATAGCTTTTGGAAAATATAGTATAAAAAAAGTTTTAAGAGAAGTTATATTTTTTTATCTAGTATCATTTACCTTTGGTGGAATTGCTTTTATGCTTCTATTTTTTATTAATCCTAATAATATTGTAGTAGTAAAAAATCATTTTGTTGGAACTTATCCATTAAAAATAGCTGTTTTAGCAGGAATAGTTGGATTTATTATTATAGCTATAGTAACAAAAATAATAAGAGATAGAATTAATAAAAAAATTATGATATGTGAATTAGAAATATTTTATAATGGAAAAACAAAAAAAATAAAAACTTTGTTAGACACAGGGAATCTATTAAAAGAACCTATTAGCAATGCAGATGTAGTAATTGTAGAAAAAGATAGTTTAGAAGGTATAGTTTCAAATAGTTTTTTAGAAGACATAGCTTTTATTCTTCAAGGAAAATGGATTGAAGAGAATAATATTCGAGAATATAAATTCAAGCTGGTTCCATTTTCTTCATTAGGAAATGATAATGGCTTATTAATAGCATTTAAGCCAGATTACATTAAAATTTATGGAGAGGAAGAATTTGTAAGAAATGATGTATTAATAGGAATATATGATGGAAAGTTATCAAGAAATAATATGTATACAAGTTTAATTGGTTTAGATATTTTGAAGAATTCTAAAAATATTAAAGAAACAGTTTAAATATTTTGTAAAGTTTATTAAAGGGGGTAATAAATTGAATTTATTGAAATTTTTAAAAAGTAAAATAATAAAAATATTAGGAAAATATTATTATAAGGATAATATTTATAAATTTCCAATTTTTTATATAAAAGGAAATCAAACTTTACCGCCACCACTTGATAGTATAGAGGAAGAAAAATTAATTCAAAAATTAATATTAGATGACAAAGATGCAAAACAAATATTAGTAGAAAGAAACTTAAGATTAGTAGTTTATATTGCTAAAAAATTTGAAAATACTGGTATTGATTTTGAAGATTTAATATCTATAGGTACAATAGGTTTAATGAAAGCTGTTAATACTTTTAATGCTGATAAAAATATAAAATTAGCAACTTATGCTTCTAGATGTATAGAAAATGAGATATTAATGCAACTTAGAAGAAATACAAAAATAAAAAATGAAGTTTCAATAGATGAGCCATTAAATAAAGATGGAGATGGAAATGAATTATTATTGTCAGATATATTAGGTACAGATAATGACATAACTTCAAGAGCAATTGAAAATGAAGTTGATATGTCTTTGCTTAAAATAGCAATAAGCAAGTTAGATAGCAGAGAAAAGTATATTATGCAATTAAGATTTGGTATTGATGGAGATGGAAAAGAAAAAACGCAAAAAGAAGTTGCAGATATGTTGGGTATATCTCAAAGTTATATTTCTAGATTAGAAAAGAAAATAATGAATAAAATGAAAAAAGAGATTATGAGTAAAACAGGTTAATAAAAATAAGAAGAAACTAAATTATTGTTTTAGAATAAAGAATTTAGTTTCTTTTTTTGTTACATTTGTATTAAAAAGATTGTAATTGTAATTAATTAGATATAAAATCATTATAAAATGAAATAATACTATCAAGTAGATATAAAAATGGAGGTAGTTATTTTGATTGATAAAAAGGGAAAAAAAGATGAAGAATTAATAGTGGATGTTGAAGATGTTGAAAATTTCGGTAAATTAGTAGATGATGATGAATATAAAGAAGGAGAAGCAGACGAATTAAAAAAAGTATCTACTGAAGATGAAGAGTATGATGATATTGAAGATGATACTGAAATAGTAGATGATGACGAAGAATATGATGATGTTGAAGATGATACTGAAATAGTAGAAGAAGATGAAGGTTATGATGAAGTCGAAGATGATGAAGAGTATGAAGAAATAGACGATGATGAAGAATATGATGAAATCAATGATGATGAAGAGTATGAAGAAGTCGATGAAGATGAGGAATACGATGAAATCGGTGATGAAGATGCAGAAGAGTACGAAGAAGTAGAAGATGGTGATGAATTCGAAGAAATAGAAGAAGATGAAAATGGCGAAATAGTAGATGAAGATGCAGATGAGTATGAAGAAGTCGATGATGATGAATTCGAAGAAATAGAAGAAGATGAAAATAGCGAAGTAGTAGATGAAGATGCAGATGAGTACGAAGAAGTCGAAGATGATGATGAATTCGAAGAAATAGAAGAAGATGAAAATGGCGAAGTAGTAGATGAAGATGCAGAAGAATATGAAGAAGTAGAAGATGATGATGAGTTCGAAGAAATAGAAGAAGATGAAAATAGCGAAGTAGTAGATGAAGATGCAGATGAGTATGAAGAAGTAGATGATGATGAATTCGAAGAAATAGAAGAAGATGAAAATAGCGAAGCATTAGATGAGGATACAGAAGAATATGAAGAAGTAGAAGATGATGATGAGTTCGAAGAAATAGAAGAAGATGAAAATAACGAAGTAGTAGATGAAGATGCAGAAGAATATGAAGAAGTAGAAGAAGATGATGACCACGAAGAAACAGAAGAAATTGAAGATGAAAATAACGAAGTAGTAGATGAAGATGCAGAAGAATACGAAGAAGTAGAAGAAGATGGTGACTACGAAGAAACAGAAGAAAGTGAAGATGAAAATAGCGAAGTAGTAGATGAAGATACAGAAGAATATGAAGAAGTAGAAGATGATGATGGTGACTACGAAGAAACAGAAGAAAGTGAAGATGAAAATAGCGAAGTAGTAGATGAAGATACAGAAGAATATGAAGAAGTAGAAGAAGATGATGGTGACTATGAAGAAACAGAAGAAAGTGAAGATGAAAGTAGCGAAGTAGTAGATGAAGATGCAGAAGAATATGAAGAAGTAGAAGAAGATGATGGTGACTACGAAGAAACAGAAGAAATTGAAGATGAAAGTAGCGAAGTAGTAGATGAAGATGCAGAAGAATACGAAGAAGATGTAGAAAATGATGATGAGTCTGAAGAAACTGAAGAAGAACCAATGAGATTTGCTGATGAAGAGCCAATAGAAGAAGATGATGATGAACAAGATGATGAAGAAGATGAAGATGAAGAAGAAAATATATATCCAGATGAATTAGTTGATTTGGAATTAGAATGTGTATATATTGGACTTTTATTTAACAATCCAAAAGCTATTTCTAGATTTTACTTCTTATATGAAGATTGTAAATTTTCTAATAGTGAATTATATAATTTATATAGAATAATTATCTTTAGAGATGGAGAAGCATATGCTCCAGCTATTGCAAAAGATAAATATCAATTACCAAGAGAAACTCCAAAAACTTATGACTTAAAATATAAAGTTAGAAAAATGGCAGTTTCAAAGAAATATGATTTAGAAAAAGTATATACTGATTTAAAGAAATTATTTATTTTAAAGAAAAACTATATGATAGCACCTACATCAGCAATACAACAACAAATTTTAGATATTCAAAATTATGATTTATATGAAGATATGACAGTTGAAGAAGTTGAGAGTGCATTAGAGCAAATCACTGTTACAACAGGATTAAGTAGGGCAGTATTAAACGAAAATGCTACAAGCTTTTTGTTAGCTGATGATAATGAACTAAGTAATGGTATATCATTACCATTCCCAACTTTAACAACAGTTTTTAAAGGTATTAGAAAAGGTGAAACAATGACATATGCAATGCCTTCAAACTCAGGAAAAAGTAGATTTACTATTGAACTTGCTTGTTACATTGCATTTATTCATAAGAAAAAAGTATTAGTTATTTCTAATGAAATGTCTCAAGAAAAAATGAGATTATGTATGATAACTACAATTTTAAATAATCCAGAAATACAAAAATTACACAAACAAAATATACGTAAAACAGAAGGAGAATTACTTGAATTAAAATTTAGACCAGATGCTAATAAGAAAGTTAAATGTGATGAAGATGGATTTATTTTAAGAAAAGATGGAGAAAGCATAGAAGATTTTAGAAAAAGGTTGGAAAAAAATTCTACAGAATTTAAAAAGACAATTGCTGCTACAGAATGGTTAAATACTCAATTAAATAACTCAATTTATTTTATTCATATTACTGAACATTCAAATGATGACTTGAAAAAAATTATTATGAATTATTACTATAAAGAAGCTATAGAATATATTTTCTATGATACTTTAAAAGCAGATACAGAAAATATAGGTAATGGAAATGAAATTAAGAAAACAGCAACAATACTTTCAAACTTAGCACAAAAATTTAAAATGTGGATTGGTTCATCAATGCAATTATTAGAAAGTAGTACATTACCAGTAAACTTAACAATAAATGATATGTCAGCAAGTAAAACTGTAAAAGAGGTATTGGATACTTTATGTTTAATAAAACAAATAAGTAGACAATCATTGCATAAATATGAATATTCAGATACTGATCAATTTGAAAAATGCTATGATATAGAAGTACCAAAAGATACTGATGTTAGATTTTATGCATGTGTAGTAGATAAAAATAGAGCTGGTGCAAAACCAACATTATTATTCAGATTAAACTTAGCATATAATGAATGGGAAGAAATGGGACATTTAAGATTAAAACAATCTGAAATTGAAGAAGATTAAGTTAAAATAGTATAAAAAACCTTTTATATGGAAATAATGTAAATAACAGATTTTCATATAGGAGGTTTTTTAATTTGATTAATAGAGTAGAAATAGCAAATGTAAATACCTCTAAATTACAAGTTTTATCGCAAGAAGAAACAAAAGAATTATTTAAAAAAATGCATGAAGGAGATAAAGATGCAAGAGAAAAATTAATAAATGGAAATTTAAGATTAGTTTTAAGTGTAATTCAGAGATTTTGTGGAAGAGGTGAAAATGCAGATGACCTTTTTCAAGTTGGTTGTGTAGGTTTAATAAAAGCAATAGATAATTTTGATACTAGTTTAGATATTCAATTATCTACTTATGGTGTTCCAATGATAATTGGAGAAGTTAGAAGATATTTAAGAGATAATAATATGGTAAGAGTTAGTAGGTCTGTAAGAGATTTAGCATATAAAGTATTACAGGCTAAAGAAAAGCTTACCAGACAGAATGGTAAAGAACCTAATATTGAAGAGTTAGCAAAAGAACTTAATGTAGAAAAAGAAGAAATAGTCCTTAGTTTAGATGCAATTCAAGATCCAGTATCTTTACAAGAACCTGTTTATAATGATGGTACAGATAATTTATCAATAATGGATCAAGTAAGTGATAAAAAAAATACAGATGAATTGTGGGCAGAAAATATCACAATGAATGAAGCTTTAAAAAAATTAAATGATAAGGAAAGAATGATAATAGATAAAAGATTTTTTATGGGAAGAACACAAATGGAAGTTGCTGATGAAATTGGAATTTCACAAGCACAGGTTTCTAGATTAGAAAAAACAGCAATAGATCATATGAGAAGATTATATAAATAATTTTAAATTTCTACTAATATTATGTCATCACCAATTACTTTAATAGAACTCCAAGGAATTGTTATGTCATTTCCAGTAGAAAAAATATTAAAAAATTTATTGTTTCCAGGAACTATAATATTTGTTATAGTTCCTGTTTCAAAATCTGCTGTTACATCTTGTACGAATCCTAGTCTTTTGGCATCTTTTATATTTATAACTTCTTTATGTTTAAAATCTAATCCTTTTTTATCATACATAATGAATATCTCCTTATTAATATAAAAATATGTGCGTATTTATAAAAATATGTTATTTTAATGTATATTTTTACCAAATTTGGAAATGATAAGTAAAAATAAATTTTAGGAGATATTATGCAAAAAAATAAAACTAATAATATAATTTTTTTAAAAAATGTAGAGTCTAATATTATTGAAGAGGCTATAGTAATTCTAAGAAAAAATATAAAGTTAGAAAATTTTGAAAATACAGAAGATAATAAAAATATTAACATATTGAAAGAAGCAGAAAGTATTATAAATCAAAGAATAGATACTAATCAAATGAAATTTGATAAATATAGAATAAATAAATTGGAAATTAAAATAAAAAGATTAAAAATAATTAATATAGTATTAATTATTAGTTTATTATTGTTTTTCATATTATAATTTTTATAAAAAGTTTTGAACTAATTTATCATAAACCTTTCTTATATGAATATATTTAAAACATATAAGAGAGGTGTATTTTTTTGGAGAAAATTTTAAATGAAGATGAAAAAATAAGAAAGGCAGAGGAAATATATTTTAGAAGGAATAATCAAAATATTTCATTAACCAAAAAAGAAAAAAATAAAAAAGGTATGATAAAAAACAAAATACTTTTACAAATTATTATCATGTTTGATATAGCTGTAATTATTTTTTGCATTCAAAATAAAAATTTTATTTTTAAAGATGAATTTTTAAATAAAATAAATGAATACAATGTAAATATAGGATCTAGTATTGTTAATTTTATTGGCGAATTAGTAAATTCAGAAGAAACTAGCGAAAATTTACAAGATGAAAAAGAAGAAAATTTAGAATCTAACGAAGAAATTTTAGAATCAAAAGAACCAGTAGATGAAAATCCCAGTAGTTCAATAAGCGAAATGGATTTAGATGTTGCTAATTTAAAAGCAATATATAATTTTATAAATCCAATAGAAGGAACAGTTACTTCTACATTTGGTTCAAGAGAATCTGAAAATAAAAATGTTGAAGGATATCATACAGGAGTTGATATAGCCACACAAGAAGGAACTTATATAAAATCTGCTTTTGATGGAATTGTTACATTAGTTTCTAACGAAGGAGATTATGGAAAACATTTAAAAGTAAGATGTAATAATGTAACAATGTTATATGCACATTGTTCGAATATTTTAGTAGATGAAGGACAAATTGTAGGAAAGGGACAAATTATAGCTACTGTTGGAAGTACAGGAAATAGTACAGGTCCTCATTTGCATTTTGAACTAAGAGTAGATGACAGATTTGTAGATCCACTAAAAATATTAGAAATTTAGGAAATTATTATGAAAATAGAAATTAACTTAAAAATATTACTTATAATATTATTATTTTTTATTTTTAATAATATAAGTACATATTTAATATTTATTTTATTTATTACTTTGCATGAAGTTGCTCATCTAATTGTAGGAATAATTATTGGTGGAATTCCTAAAAAAATAACTTTAAATCCTTTAGGTCTTTCTTTAGAGTTCTATTCATATGGAAAAGATAATTTTTTATATAAAATTATCTTTTATTTTATAGGTCCATTATCAAATTTAATTTGTGCAATTATTTTTATGAATTTAAGTAATTATGATTTTTATAGACAAGAAATTATAATTACAAATTTATCTATATTTTTATTTAATCTATTGCCAATATGCCCTTTAGATGGATGGAAAATTATAAGAGAAATAATAAAAATTTTTTTTGGTATTGATAAATCAAATAGAATTATGATAATATTTAGTAAAATAATTTTAACGATTATATCATTTTTTTATAGTATTTATATAATAAAAATTAAAAATATAATGATTATGCTTTTAATTGTATATTTGTGGTACTTAAATATTATAGAAGAGAGAAAATATGATATTTATAAAAAAACAAAAGATAGTATAAAGAAAATAATATCATAAATGTTTTAGTATAAAGATAGGTAAAATTATGAATAAGGTTAAAATAAATGTAATAATTTATATAGCTATTTTTCTAGTAATGATGTTTACTATTATTTTTTATACCAAAAATGGATTATCAATTAGTAAGTTAAATAATATGTATAAGGATATAGAAGTTTTAGAAGACCAAGTTTCAGTATTTTATATAAATAATAATAATTTACCAATAAAAAATGATGTAATTGATTTTAAAAATTCTATAAATCCTAACGATAATGACATTTTTTATGAAATAGATTTAGAAAAATTAGAAAATATAAATTTATCCTATGGAAATAAAAAAAATGGAAATAACGATATTTATATAATAAACGAACAAAGTCATACAATATACTATTTAGAAGGAATTTTATATAATAATGAACGAATATACACAAAAAAAGTGGAATATAAATATGTAGATTTAGAAAAATTTTAATATATGGAGAAGATAATGAAAAATTTTATAAAAAAACATCAAATATTATTAATTTGTTTATTCATATTAACAGTTTTTTTAATATTCTTAATTTCAACTTTTTTAATTATTCAAAGAAAATTGTTTTTCATACCAGGAAAAGATGAAACAAGTTTTAATAAGTTAAAAGAAATAGAAGATTTTGAAGAGATAAATATTGATAAAAATGGTCAGAAATTAAATGGATGGATTAAATATAATTTTGATAAAAATGAAAAAAGACCTTTATTAATATATTTTCTGGGTAATTCAATGAATTCTGCAACTACTTGCTATAGTTATTATATGAATGGTATTTTTGAATATTTTAATGGATATAATGTGTTAATTGTAGATTATCCTGGTTATGGATATAGCAAAGGTACTCCAAGTGATAAATCTTTTTTTAAAGCATCATTAAATATTTATGATTATGCTGTAAATTTAGATTGTGTTGATACAAATAATATAGTTGTTATTGGCTATAGTATAGGAACAGGAGTAGCTACATATTTATCTTCTGAAAGAGATGTTAATGGATTAATATTAATAGCGCCTTATGATAATGCTCTTAGTTTATATAATGATAATTTAAATATTTTTCATGGATTGTTTAAATATATTACTAGATATAAATTTACTTCAGATGTTTATGCAAAAAATGTAAAAGTATCACCATTAATAATTACTTCATATGATGATAAAGTAATAAATTATAAGCATTCTGTTGATTTATCAAGATGTTTTAAAGAAATTGAAAATATTGTAATTTTAGATGAAGGTGTGAGTCATTCAGATTATTTTTCAAAAGCAAATGTTTTGGATTTAATAGAAGAGTATTTACAAAATAGATTATAATTTTATAAACTTTTAAAATATGATAAAAAAAGATTACAAAAGCACTTGTAAAGTGTATAAAAATGTGTTAAAATAGTTCAGTATAAAAATAGATATATGTTAAATATATCTGTTTTTTATATCCTTACTCATATTAAAATATGGGTTTAATATCCAAAAGGAGGTGAAGAATAATGAATAAATACGAAACAGTATTCATTATTAATCCAAATGTTGAAGATGCAGGAATTAAAGGATTAATCCAAAAATTTTCAGACATTATTAATAGTGATGGAAAAGTTGAATCAGTAGAAGAATTAGGAAAGAAAAAATTAGCTTATGAAATCAAAAAAAATACAGAAGGAACTTATGTATTAATTAATTTTGAAGCTGCTCCAACTTTAATTCAAGAACTTGAAAGAGTATATAGAATTACAGACGAAGTTATAAAATTCATCGTAGTAAGAAAAGATGAAGAATAATAAGAAAGGTGGAAAACCAAATGAACAAAGTAATTTTAATGGGAAGATTAACAAGAGATCCAGAAGTAAGATATACTCAAACAAATAATACTTTAGTTGCTTCTTTTAGTTTAGCAGTAAATAGAAGATTTGTTAGACAAGGAGAAGAAAGACAAGCAGATTTTATTAATATTGTAGCTTGGAGTAAAACTGGAGAATTTGTAAGCAAATATTTCAAAAAAGGTCAACAAGTTGGTATTGTCGGAAGAATTCAAACTAGAAATTGGGATGATGATCAAGGACAAAAACATTATATTACAGAAGTAGTTGCTGAAGAAGCATATTTTGCAGATAGTAAAAGAGATGGAGAAGCATCAGATTTTGGAAATACATTTGGAGAATCAGTTACACAAAGTACTGAATTCCAAGTTACTTCTTCTGATGATGATTTACCATTCTAATTTAATAAATATATAAAGTTAGAAGATTGGAGGATTTATAATGGCTGATAAAAAACAAAATAAAAGAAATAATAGAAACAACCAAGATGATGATTTTAATCCAAAGTTTAGAAAAATGAGAAAAAAAGTTTGTACTTTATGCAGTGATAAAAACTTTGTATTAGATTATAAAAATGCAGAACAATTAAAGAAATTTATTAATGAAAAAGGTAAAATATTACCAAGAAGAGCAACAGGTGCTTGTGCAAAACATCAAAGAGAAATTACAACAGCTGTTAAAAGAGCAAGACATATTGCTATTATACCTTATACACAAGACTAATAAAAAAGTAAGCACTCTTTAATTTTAAAGAGTGTTTTTTTTATTTAAAGTGAAGTACAAAATAAAAATTGAGTATATAAATTTATATATTGAATTTTTATTAACAAGCATATATAATAACAAAAAAGATTAATTATAAAATTTTAAGAAAGGAAAGTATAATGTAATTTATTCATTATACGAGGAAAATATTATGGAAAGAAAAAGAGGATTTGAAGTAGCAAAAGGATTTGAAAATGCAGGAATCAATTTACCAGTTAGAAAAACTAAAAATTCAGCAGGATATGATATAGAAGCTGCTGAAGATGTAGTTGTACCAGCATTTAAACCAGGACAAAAACCAACACTTGTAAAAACAGGATTAAAAGCATATTGTGAACCAGATGAATTTTTTATGCTTTGCAATAGAAGTTCTAATCCAGGAAAAAGAGGATTAGTAGTAGCTAATAGTGTAGGAATAATAGATAGTGATTACTATGGAAATGTTGATAATGATGGACATGTTATGTTTGCATTTTATAACTTTTTTGACCATGATGTAGAAATAAAAAAAGGTGATGCAATAGGACAAGCAATATTTATGAAATATTTAATAACAGATGATGATAATGCAAAAGGAGAAAGAACAGGTGGATTTGGCTCTACAAGTAAATAAAAATTTAATTAAACTCAAAACATTTAATATTTAAAGTAATACAAATGTGTTATATAAATGAAAAAAAGTTTTTAAAAATTCGTTATATTTCTTTGACTTTTAGCTTTTTTTGTAGTATAATTGTAATGTAGTAATTTTAAATATTACTTGGAAGGAGTGACGAATTAATGTTTAAAGTAGGAGATAAGATAGTATATCCAATGCATGGTGCTGGAGTAATTGAAAAAATTGAAGAAAGAGCAGTTTTAGATGAAAAGCAATCTTATTACATAATAAAAATGCCTGGAGAAGTTAAGGTTATGGTTCCTACTGCAAAAGCAGAAGAAATAGGAGTTAGAAATATAATCGATAAAGAAACAGCCGGAAAAGTAATAAATGTTTTAGAGCAAGATAGCACTGAAATGTCTATTAAATGGAACAAGAGATATAGAGATAATGTAGAAAAAATGAAATCAGGAGACGTTTTTGAAGTAGCTGATATAGTTAGAAATTTAAGTTTCAAACAAAAAGAAAAAGGGTTATCAACTACTGAAAAGAAAATGCTTTTAAATGCAAAACAAATTTTAATTAGTGAATTAGTTCTTGCAGAAAGTAAAGATAAAGAAGAAATGGAAGAATTAGTTGAAAATAAAATAAATACTTCATATCAACTTCATGGTGTTGGTGGAGAACTACAAACAGCAGTTGGAATGGGACAAGAGAATACTGAAAATGTAGTAAAAAAATTTATTTCAGCAAATTAATTAATAATATATAATATAAAATTTATTGAACCCAAAAGTTGACAAAAAGTTTAACAATTAGGGTTCATTTTTTATTTATAAATTACAATGTATAGATTTACATAAAAATAAAGGATTTAAGGGATACATGTCGAATATAATAAAAGAAAGGTTAAAAAATGGTTCAATACACTGACGAATTAAAAGAAGAAATTAGATCAGCAAATGACATTGTAGATGTTATATCTCAATATGTAAGTTTAAAAAGAAGTGGTAGAAATTTTTTTGGATTATGTCCTTTTCACAAAGAAAAATCACCTTCTTTTTCTGTTTCCGTTGACAGACAATATTTTCATTGTTTTGGATGTCATAAGGGTGGAGATGTATTTACTTTTGTTAGTGAAATTGAAAAAGTATCTTTTAAAGAAGCACTAGAATTATTAGCAGAAAGAGCAAAAATATCTTTGCCAGTATCAGAAAATGCAGATTTTAATAAAAAACAATATTTAAAAGACAGAATGTTTAAAGTTAATGCTGAAACAACTCTTTTTTACCACGAAAGACTATATAAACCATTAGCTAAAATTGCTCAAGACTATGTAAAGCAAAGAAAATTAGATAATAATACGTTAAAAGCATTTAAAATAGGATATTCAGGTGAATATAATGAGCTATATAAGTATTTAAAATCTAAAAATTTTAAAGATGAAGAAATACTATCTACTGGTCTAGTAAATAAAAACGATAATGGTGAATATATAGATCGTTTTAGGAAAAGACTAATGTTTCCAATAATGGATGTTAGTGGACGAGTTATTGCATTTGGTGGTAGAAAATTAGATAATAATGAAAAAATGGCAAAGTACATAAATTCCAACGAAAATTTAGTTTACTCAAAAAAGAAAAATTTATTTGCATTAAACTTAGCAAAACAATCTGATTCTAAAAAAATAATATTAGTTGAAGGATATATGGATGCTATTTCTTTGTATCAAAGAGGTTTTAACAATGTTGTTGCATCACTAGGAACAGCCCTAACAGAAGAACAGGGAAGATTATTAAGAAGATATAGTGAGCAAGTAATATTAAGTTATGATTCTGATGGTGCAGGGCAAGAAGCAATAATGAGAGGTTTATCTATTTTAGAAAATCAAGGATGTGATGCTAGAGTATTGCAAATGGATGGTGCAAAAGACCCAGATGAATATGTTATAAAATATGGTAGTGGTAGATTTAAATTATTAGTGGAAAATGCCATATCTTTAGTAGAATTTAAAATTAAAATGTTAAAAAACAAATATAATTTGGAAAATGCTAATGATAAAATAAGATTTTTAAAAGAGATTACAAAAATTCTTTCAGATGTTGACAATAAAATTGAAAGGGAAATATATATTGACAAAATATCAGAGCAATATAATATTTCAAAAGAAGCAATTTATGCAGAAGTAAATAAAGAAGCATATGTATCAAAAAATACAGAAAAAATTTTAATATCACCAATACAAAGAAAAGAAAAAAAAGAAGAAATAAATCAAACTATTGTAAAAAGAGAAAATATGATTATTTATTTACTTATTAATCATTTTAAAGAAGCTTATGAAAAAATAGTAACAAATATTTTTATTGAAGATTTTAAATTAGAAGCAAATAAATTGTTATTTGAAACAATATTAAATTCTTCAGCAGAAGATAGTGACAAAATTTTGCAAATTGTATCAAATATTGAAAATCCAGAAATTCAATCACATGTTAGTGAAATTTTAGTTACAGATTATGAGATAAATTCAATAGATAAATGTATAGAAGATTTAGTTAATACTTATAATAAAGAAAGATTAGTTAATAGAAAAATTGAAATTATCCAAACTTTAGATAGTGGTTCAGCATCTCTAACTAAAGAAGAAATAGCTAAACTAGAACAAGAATTAAGTAGTATTATAGTAGAATTAGCTAAAAGAAAGTAGGAGGGATTTAAAAATAATGAGAAAAAAAGAGATAATAGAAGAAGAAAAACCTACAACAAAGAAAAAAACTAAAAATGAAGATATAATTGCAGAAGAAAAAAATAAAACTGTAAAATCAAAAAAAGAACCAAAGACTAAGAAAGAAGAAAAAGCAGTAGAAAATAAAAAAGAATCAAAAGCAAAAAAAGCAGAAAAAGAAGAAAATAAAAAAGTGTCAAAGGCAAAAAAAGCAGAAAAAGAAGAAAATAAAAAAGTGTCAAAGGCAAAAAAAGCAGAAAAAGAAGAAAATAAAAAAGT
>CANQVF010000005.1 GCA_947627185.1 uncultured Clostridia bacterium
CAACATCATTATTCTCAGGTTCAACATCTAAAATTTCATCATTAACAACATCATTATTCTCAGGTTCAACATCTAAAATTTCATCATTAACAACATCATTATTCTCAGGTTCAACATCTAAAGCTTCAAAATCATTAGAAATAATTTTTTCATCATTAATTGCAGTTTCTGGTTGAAACTCAGTATTATTTTTAACATCATTAATAGTAGATGAATTATTTATATTATCATCTACAATATTAGATTTATTTATATTACTTAAATTAAGATGTAGAGTCCTTTTAGCTTTAGGAATAGAAGAAATAGCTATTGTATTTTCAACACTACCATTATTATTAGAATTATTTTTAGAACTTACATTAATATTTTTAATAGTTCTTTTTTTAGTAGTAGGTATAGTTTCTTTTTCTGCAATTTCAACAGTTTTTGTTTCTACAACTTTTTTTCTTCCACGAGTAGAAGATTTTTTATTTTTTTCTTCTTTTAAATTTTTAGAAACTTTTTCTACTTTTTCTTTTTTATTTTTTGAACCTGGTTTTCTTCCTCTTTTTTTAGGAAGTAAATTCTCACCAGATACAACTGCTTTTTCAGTTGTTTCTTCTGGATTTACTGCCATTTTTTAACCTCCATATCGACAAAATAATTCATATTATCTTACGTTTATACAAAGAATTATAATATAAAGGAAAAAAAAAGTAAATGGATTTTATTGCAAAAAAAAGCAAAAAATATTTCTTTTTTGTAACAAAAATATTACAAAAAGAAAGAAAAATGAAATATAAAATTCATTGAACATATTTTTTAATAATGATACAATTTTTTAAAATTTAAAGTATTCTTTTATTGATGTACTTTTAGCTAAAAATGAAATAGGAGAAATGAAAATGGCAGATAGTGAAGAAATAATTGAAGCAAAAGAAAAAAGAAATGATAGAGAATATTTTTCAAGAATAGTAAAAACAACTCCAAATTTAATAGAATGGGCGAGTGATGAAATAAAAGATGATAAAGAAATTATATTAGAAGCTGTTAAACAAGATGGCGGTGTATTAGAATTTGCAAGTAAAAGACTGAAAGACGATAAAGATGTTTTATTAGAAGCTGTAAAAAAATCTGGTTGGACTTTTTGTTATGCAAGTGATAGACTAAAAGGTGATAAAGATGTTTTATTGAAAGCAACAGAAAATGATGGCCAAGCATTATATTATGCTAGTAAAGAATTAAGGGATAATAAAGAAATAGTAATGAGTGCTGTTAATAATAAACCTATCATATTAAAATATGCTAGTTTGAGATTAAGAAGTGATAAAGACATTGCAATGTTGGCTGTTAAAAAAGCAAAACAAAAAGTAATTGATTATATAACACCTTCATTAAGAGAAGATGCAGATATAAAAAATTTATTAAATGTTTAAATAAAAAGTGGAATAAACCTTTCTTTTTTAGAATATATAATAAAAAAAGAAAGGTTTTTTTGTTATGAAAAATTATGATAAAGTAAGTAAATTTTTGGAAATACCAAGAGAAGTTGTTAGTAATATTCCCAAAATTACAATAACAGGTTTCGATGAAATATTAATAGAGAATTTTAAAGGAATTTTAGAATACGAAGATTTTTTCACAAGAATAAGTACTTCTTTAGGAAATATAAATATAAATGGATTTAATTTAAAACTAAATCAAATGACAGATGATGATATAATAGTTACTGGGAAAATTGAAAATATTGATTTTGAAAATAAAAATTAATAATAATAGAATAAAAAAATATTTATGAAAAGATTTTGAATTGAAAGCAATTTTAAATTAAAATTTATTTTTAAGGAGAAATTTATGATTTTAAAATTGATATTCATGTTTTTTGCTGGATATGTAAATATTGTTGTAGAAGGTTTTTTTATTGAAAGATTTTTAAATATTTGCAGAAATAAAAAAATTTTTATACAAGATTTACAAAGAGAAAACAATACATATATAAAAGCGAAGATATTAAAATCAGACTTTAATGAAATAGTACATATTGCGAAACAGACTAAATGCAAAGTAAAAATACATAAAAAATCAGGAATTCCGTTTTTTATTAATAGATATAGAAAAAGAAAAATTTTTGCAATTGCTGTATTGGTAATTGCAATTTTTATTTTTACAATTACTAAATTTGTTTGGAATATTGAAGTTGAAGGAAATGAAAATTTAAGTAAAGAAGAAATTATTAATATAGTGAAAGAATATGGTATTAATGTAGGTAAATTAAAATCTAAAATAGATACTCAAAAGATAAGTAATGAAATCAGATTAAACAGAGAAGATTTATCTTGGATTGGAATAAATATAAAAGGAACAAATGTAATTATAACAGTAGAAGAATCTACTAAAATACCAGAAATAATTGATAAAAATGAAATTTGCGATATTATTGCAAGTAAAGATGCAGTTATATCAAAAATAATTGTGCAAAATGGAACTGCTAAAGTAAAAGAAGGTGATAAAGTAAAAAAAGGTGATGTTCTAGTTGAAGGAGTAATGGAGGGAGAACACACTGGAATAAGGCAAGTACATGCAGATGCTGATGTTTTTGGAAGTATATACTGTGAAAAAGAAAAAAAAGAAGAGTTTGTGCAAAATGTTACAGTAAAAACTGGAAATGAACAGAAAAAAAACGAAATTTGTATAAATAATTTTAAAATAAATTTAAATAAAGGGGTTTCAAAATTTAAAAATTATGATACAATAGTCACAAATCAAAAAATAAAGTTTTTTTCTAATTTCTATTTTCCAATAGAAATAAAAACTACAAAATATATAGAATTAACTAATGAACCTAAAAAATATTCTGAAGATGAATTAAAATCTAAAATAGAAACAGAATTAGAAGCAGAATTAGAAAAAGAATATGAAGTATCAAAATATGATGAAAAAAATAAGAATAGAAATGTAGATATACAAGTTGAAAATGATGGATTAAAAGTAAAATTAAGTTATGAATTAAAAGAAGAGATAGGAATAAAAAGAAACTTAAATTAGGAGGGAATTATATGGTTGAAGAAAGAGGCTTAAAAGTAATATCTAACGAAACTACTTTTTTTAGTAAAGTTTCTAGTACATTAACAAAATTATTAACACCAACTAAAATTGGTATTAATGGAATGATGATTAACATAAAAAGAAGTAGTGCTATTAAATATTTTGAGCAATATAAAATTGCTGATAAAATAGATGATGTTACAAAAAAAGACCAACTTCAAAATAGATATGAAGAAAGCTATACTTTATATTTAGAAGCAATAGATAAACATATAATGGACTCAATTTATAAAAAAGTAAAAAATCATATGGCTTCTGTTTTTGAAAAAAATGCTTTAGCAAATTATTATAATGTAGTTCATTTAAAAGATACAGAATATTTAGAATATAAATATAGAAAACAAAAATTTTTATTAGATTTAGATTATGAAAGTTTAACAGTAGCAAAAAAAGATAAAATAATAAAGAAATATGAGCCAATCTATATAGAAAAAATGGATGGCATTTATAAAGGAATATTAAAAAATTATTCAGTAAAATTAGCTGATGGATTACGTGCTAAAAGAGTAAATCAAATAGATTTGTATAAAAAAATATTTGAAACTTTGGAAGATTATATAAAAAATATATTACCTATTAAATTTAAAGTAGAAGGAACAGAAAAATATTCTAAAGTTTTAAAAGAATATGAAGAATATGAAAAATTCAGTGTTGGAAAATTAGATGAAAAAGATTTTGTTGAAAAAAATATGATTCTACTTGGATTAAGTAGAGTTTTATTTACACATAGTTTGCCACTTGTTGCTGCAGAACAATGTTATAATAAACTTTTAAAAGATACAAGAAATCTTATTTTAGCATCTAATTCAGAAGAGAAAAGAGAATCTGTATATCAAATATTATTAAAATTAATTGAAGATTATAATGTAAAACTTTTATCAACTAAAGTTTATTGGGACAAGCCAGAAGAAAGAGATGCTTATCAAAAATTTTGGAAAGCATATAGTAAAACAAATTCTTCTGATGAAAAAGAAATCTTATCTTTAAAAAGAGAACTATACAATACTTCTGATGAATATGAAAAATATTCTGAAGTTAGACAATTTTATAAAAATAAGCTAGTAGAATTAGGAGCAATGAAGGTTATAAAAAATTTCCCATCTAAAAAGTTTAATGGTCATTTTATAAAAAGAAATGTTTAAATGAAGAGAAATGAATTTTATAAAGGGATAAAACATAAAATGAAAAAATTTGTTGAAATAGAATATCTAGATTTAAAAGAAAATATAGAATGTGAAGAATTAATTAATAAAGTATTAGAAAAATGTTTTTTAACAGAAGGACTAGAAAATACTAATTTGTATGTTAGCATCACATTAACTAATCCTGAAAACATTAAAAAAATAAATAAAAAATATAGAAATATAGACAAAGAAACTGATGTACTTTCATTTCCAATTTTTGAAAAAGAAGAAATATTAAATTTGAAAAATCTAAATCACGAAGAAGTATTAGGTGATATTGTAATTTCTGTTGATAGAGTTATGGAACAATCAAAAGAATATGGACATAGTTTTGAAAGAGAACTTTCATATATGGTTGTTCATGGATTTTATCATCTAATGGGAGAGGATCATATAAAAGAAGAAGATAAAAAACATATGAGAGAAAAAGAAGAAAAAATTTTGAAAAGTTTAAATATTTTAAGAAATACAAATATTTAAATTTAAATCAATCTTGAGGGAAAAATGAAAAATAAATGGGAAAATAAAAATTTTTTTAATGCTCTAAAAAATTCTTTAAATGGAATATTTTATGTTATAAAAAATGAAAATAATATAAAAATTGAATTAATTTTTGCTTTTTTTACAATAATAGCTAGTATACTTTTAAAAATAAATTTGATAGAAACTATTTTAATTGTTTTTGTTATTTTTTTAGTTTTGTTTGCCGAATGCATAAATACTGCAATAGAAACAGTTGTAAATTTATATACAGAAGAATATAATGAAAAAGCAAAAATTGCAAAAGATATTTCTGCTGGTGGTGTATTAATTGTTTCAATGTTATCTGTTATAATTGGTGTATTAATTTTTTTACCTAAGATAATAAAAATTTTTTTAGTATTAATTTAGAAACAATATAAATGAACTAATAAAAATTCTATTATTAAATAAACTAATAAAAGTAGTTTTGGAGGTACTTATGAAAAAAATTGTAATTGTAGTAGTAATTGTTTTATTAATAGCAATACCAGTTATTGTTTTAAATTATAAGTCAGAAGAAATTTCTAATATTCAAGATGATAAAACTGAAATTCAAGATGAACAACAAGATGAAAAAGTACCAGAAACAAAACAACCAGAAATAAAAATTTTTAATGGTAATGCAAGACCAATTGCATTTATGATTGATAATAATAAAAATGCTCAGCCACAAGCTTCAATCAATAAAACATATATGGTATATGAAATAATTGTTGAAGGTGGAGAAACTAGATTAATGGCATTATTTAAAGGAGTAGATGCAAATTCAGTAGGACCAATTAGAAGTTCAAGACATTACTTTTTAGATTATGCAATGGAAAATGATGCTATATATGCACATCTTGGAATGAGTCCACAAGCTCAATCTGATATGGCATTATATGGAATAAATAATATAAATGGACAAGCATATGATACTGGAAAGCCACAAACAGCCACTTCTTTATATTGGAGAGTAAAACATAAAAAGGCACCACATGATGCATATACAAATACAGAGTCCATTTTAAAAATTGCAAAAGATAAAAAATATGCTACTACTTCTGAGAAAAAAAGTGTATTAAATTATGTACCAGAAGAAGTAAATTTAGAAATGCCTGATGCAATAATTGCAAATACAATTACAATACCTTATGCAACAGGACATAAAGTAAAATATGAATATAATGCAGAAACAAAAAGATATACAAGATATTCAAAAAACAAAAAAATGACAGATGAAGTATCAAAAGAAGATGTTACTACTAAAAACATAATTATAACTTTTGCTAAAAATTATACTTTGGATGATAAAGAAAATAAAGGAAGACAAGATGTTGTAACAGTTGGAGAACTTGATGGATATTATATAACAAATGGTAAAGCAGTAAAAATAAAATGTATAAAAACAGACAGAAAAGAACAAACAAAATATGTAGATTTAAGTGGTAATGAAATAAATGTAAACGATGGAAACACTTGGGTTAACGTATGTCCAATAGATGCAAATGTTTCAATCACAGAGTAAAAGAAAAGGAAAAATATGGAGAAATTTAAATCAGGTTTTGTTTCTTTAGTAGGAAGAACAAATGTTGGAAAATCTACTTTATTAAATGCATTAGTAAAAGAAAAAGTTGCAATTACAGCTAATAAAGTTCAAACTACTAGAACAGCAATAAAAGCAATTTTAAATGATAAAAATTATCAAATAATAATTACAGATACACCAGGAATACATAAACCTAAAACCAAACTAAGCAAAACAATGGTAGAAACAGCTTTTAATATGTTTTCAGAAGTTGATGCTATTTTATTTTTAATAGAAGCAACTTCTGTAGAGATTGGCAGAGGAGATAGAAGAATATTAGATAAAATAATAGAAAGCAGAAAACCATGTATACTTGTAATTAATAAAATTGATTTAGTACCAAAAGATAAACTTTTAAACCTTATAAATATTTATAGTAAAGAATATAATTTTACAGCAGTTGTGCCAATATCAGCTGAGAAAAAATCTGGAATAGATGAAATAATAAAAGAATTAATTGCTATTTTACCAGAAGGACCAAAATATTATTCTGATGAAGAATATACTGATCAAACAGTAAAACAAATATCAGAAGAAATAATTAGAGAAAAAGCTTTGCTTTTTTTACAAGATGAAGTTCCACACGGAATCTATGTTGAAATAGAAAGTTTCAAAGAACGAACTACGAGTAGAGGAGAACAAATTAACGATATAGATGCAACAATTTATTGCATAAAAGAATCTCATAAAGGAATAATTATTGGAAAAGGTGGAAATCTTTTGAAAAAAATAGCAAGTTTTGCCAGACGAGATATTGAAGAAATGCTTGGAACAAAAGTTAATTTGAAAGTCTGGGTTAAAGTAAAAGAGGATTGGCAAGAAAAAGATAATATAGTAAATAAATTTAAATTAAAATAAATACCAGTATAAATCTTCTAAAATTACAAAAGATAAATTCAAGAAGGAGAGAAATGACATGATAAAAAATTTAGCTTGGAATACTTTTAAACAAACTGGAAATATAAATTCTTATTTAGAATTTAAAGAAGTAGAAAATATAGAAGAAAATATGAAGGTAATTTTAAATGAAACAAATAAAAGTAAATGGAATAGTAATAGCAGAAAATAATATGGGGGATTTTGATAAAATGCTTACAATTTTAACCCCTAATTTAGGAAAAATTGGGTGCAGTGCAAAGGGATCAAGAAGACCAAAAAGTCTTCTTCTTAGCGGTACTCAATTTTTGTGTTTTGGAGAATATATGTTATTTAAAGGTTCTGATACTTACACAATCAATTCTTGTGAAACTATTGAAATGTTTTATAATATAAGAACAGATTTAGATAAATTAACTTATGCTTCATACATAACAAAAATAATAAATGATGTTACAACAGAAAATCAAAATTCATTTAATACTTTAAAATTATTTTTAAATACTTTATATATGATTTCTGAAACAGATAAGGACTTAGATTTTATAACTTCAGTTTTTAAAATGAGAATTCTTAAAATTTTAGGGTTTGCACCAAATTTAACAGAATGTGTTAATTGTAAATCAAAAGAAAATTTAAATTTTTTTAGTATAAAAGATAATGGCTCAAAATGTTCAAGTTGCGCAAAACAAGATACTAGTAGTTTAACTTTAAGTGATCCTACTAGAAATTCAATCTTATATATTATGAAGTCGGACCCTAAAAAAATTTTTTCTTTTGAGCTTTCAGAAAAATGTAAGAAAGAATTAGAATTGATATCAAGTGTTTTTCTAAATGAGAAATTAGAAAAAGAATATAAGCTAGAAAAAATATTTTAGTTATTTAATATTTTAATTATAAATCATCTCTTATTTTTTATATATTATTTTATAATGTGACGCGTAAGCGACCAACCGAAGCAACGCGAAGGGCGAATGGAGCAATCTTCTTATGACTTTTTTTAAAAGAAGATTGCGACACCAAGTCACAATTAAAATAATATATAAAAAATAAGAGATTAAATTTATAATAAAACAATATAATAAAACAATTTGAAATTAAATTATAATTAAACATAATAAAATAATGATAGAATTAAAAAAATAATTTACTTGCAAAAAATATTTTTTACTTATATAATGTTTTTACTAAACTAAAATAAAAGGAGTGATTATTATGAATATTACTATTACAGGAAAAGAATTAAAAGCAACTGAAGCAATTAAAGATTATGTAGAAAAGAAATTAACTAGAATAGAAAAATACTATGCAAATGAAAATATTGATGTAACAGTTACAATAAAAAAAGAAAATGCATCTTCTGAAATTGCAGAAATGTATGTTTCAGTAAAAGGAATGTCTTATAAAGCTGTTACAGAAGATAAAGATTTGTATGCATCAATAGATAAAGATATAGATATTCTTGAGGGGCAAATTAGAAAAACAAAAGCTAGAAAAGAAAAAATGATTAAAGATTCTTCAATTAAACAAATGAACATAAGTGGATTAGAACCAGAAAAACAAATTGAAGATGAAGTTATTAAATTATTATCTTATGAAATTAAACCAATTTCAGTAGAAGATGCAAAATTAAAATTAAGTGAAAAGAAAGGAAATATTTTCTATACTTTTGTAAATGTTGATACTGGAAAAGTAAATGTTCTTTTTAAACTAAAAGATAGCAATAATTTTGGATTAGTAGAACCAGAAGCTTAAAATAAAAATGATGCATATTTTTTAAAGAAAAACTCTAGCTTTTTAGGGTTTTTCTTTATTTTAGTTTTTATTCATAAAAATAAAATAATTTCCAAAAATTACTTGTTTAAAAAAAAATAATTTACACATTATATATATTGAAAATACATTAATTATTTAAAATATTTAAATTTGAATATACATTCGAATTTAATAAATATTATAAATATTTAATGTTTTTTCTTAAGAAAATAGTGTGAAGCAATTTACTTAAAGTAAAGTAGGATACACTATTAATTTCGGAGGTGAATTGAAAATGGCAAGAAGTAATAAAACTGTAGTTCCAGAAGCTATGGATTCATTAGAAAAATTCAAATATGAAGTTGCTAGTGAAGTTGGTGTTAATTTAAAAAACGGTTACAATGGAAATATATCAGCTAGAGACGCTGGTAGAGTTGGTGGTAACATGGTTAAAAAATTAATAGAACAAGCTGAAAACCAAATGACTAACAAATAAGTTAAATTAAATAAAAAGGCGGGAGGTATCTCGCCTTTTTACTTTACATATAATTAAAGTATAAAAAATGAAATCAAAATGAAATATTAAAAACAAAAAATAATATTGTCAAAAAAACTTTTAATGATATAATGAGGAGCAGAGTAAATATTATAAGGAGAAAAAAATGTATAAATTAATGGCAATAGATTTAGATGGAACTTTACTTAATTCTTTTGGAGAAGTTTCAGAAAATACTAGAAAAGCATTAAAAGAGGCTAAAGAGCAAGGAACAGAAGTTGTTCTTTCATCTGGAAGACCAATAAGTTCTACTGAAAGTTTAGCTATTGAACTTGAAGTGGATAATTATTTAATTTCAGGTAATGGTGCAGCTGTTTTTGATATAAAAAATCAAGAAATTATATATGATAGATTTTTAACCAAAGAACAAGTTCTTAGTATAGCAAAGATATGTGAGGAAAATAGTTTCTTTTATAATGTATATACAGAAGATGAAGTAATAGCAAGCTCTTTAAATTATAATATTTTATTTTATCATAAAGAAAACATTAAAAAAGTAGAAGAAAAAAGAACGCACATAAATATTGTTCAAAATATAGAAGAATATATAAAAGAATCAGGAAAAGAAAAATTTTTAAAAATTACTGTATGCGATGAATCTAAATTTATTTTTAATAGTATTATGAAAAAATTAAAAGAAATAGAAGGAATAGATATATTAGAAGTTGCATATATGTCTAGAAAGAAAATAAAAGATGGTACAGATGATGTAGATATTCAATATTATTATACAGAAATAACAAATCAAAATGTTAATAAATGGACAGCAATAGAATTTCTTTTAGATAAGTTAAATATAAAAAAAGAAGAAGTAATTGCAATAGGAGATAATGTAAATGATCAAGAAATGATTGTTGAAGCAGGACTTGGTGTAGTTATGGGAAATAGTAATCCTAAAATGAAGGAAATTGCAGATGTTGTGGTTGCTGATAATAATTCTGAGGGAGTATTAGAAGCAATAAAAAAATATGTATTAAAATAATTGTAACAATAAAGTTACAAAAAAAATAAGTTTTTATTACAACCAAGCTTATTTATTGATTTTGTAAATCGATTATTGTAGAATAAAATAAATGGTATGAGAAAAAAGTCTCAAAAAATAGAATAAAATAATTTCATGTAAATAAAGGGAGGAACTTGAAATGGCAATTAATCCAATGCAAAGAAAGGCTAGAAATTCATTTTTAATAGGATTTTTGGTAGCACTAGTAATAATGGCAGTAGTAGTATTTATACTTATATATCAAATAAAAAGTGCAAAAGAGGCTGTACAAAAGCTAGAAGAATTACAAAAAAATGTTTTAGTAGCAACAGAAGATTTAAAATCAGGACAAGAAGTTACATTTGATGATTTTACTTCTACTAGAATACAAACAACAGTTGATGCAAGTAGAATTATAGATTCTGATGTTTTTGAATGGACAAATGCAGATGGAACTGTGGCAACTAAAATAGATAAAGATGGAAATGAAATAAAGAAAAAAATGATTATGAAAATAGCAGTACCTGCTGGAACAATAGTAACTAGAGATATGTTAGTTGAACAAGAAAATCAAACAACAGATACAACAAGAGTGCAGGAATATAATATGATTGTGTTACCATCTCAATTAGTAAATGGAGATTACATAGATATAAGATTATCTTTACCAAATGGTCAAGATTATGTTGTTTTATCAAAGAAATTAGTTCTAGGAACAAACGAAACATCAATATGGCTTCAATTAAATGAAGAAGAAATTTTAACATTAAGTAATGCAATAGTAGAAGCTTATACAATAGTAGGTTCTAAACTTTATGCAATTCAATATGTTGAACCAGGATTACAAGCAGAAATCATACCAACATATACTGTTAGTGGAGAAGTTTTAGCTTTAATTAATTCAGATCCAAACATAAAAGAAGAAGCTAGAAATAATCTATGGTCACGTTATGTTGCTGAAAATAGAACAAATTATTTTGAAAGTGCACTTGCAGAAAATAAAGAAAATCAAGGTTCTTTAGTTAGTGCAGGTAACTCATCAGAAGTTGAAATAATAAAATCAGCAAGACAAGAATTTGTTGAATCTCTTGAAGGACAAGAAGATAAAGTAGGATACTCAAGATAAAAATGGAAGGATTGAATACTAATGGAAAAAATTGCTTTTATAGGTAGTTATGATAAAGCAGATTTAATAATTTATGTTGCTAAAACATTAGATTTTTTAGGAAAAAAAGTTTTAGTAATTGATAGTACATCATTACAAAAAACTAGATATATAGTTCCTAAAATGAAACCAGCAAAATGTTATATAACTTCTTTTGAAAATATCGATATAGCAATTGGATTTGAAAGCTTAGATCAAGTTAGACAATATGCCGAAATGAAACCAGGTGCTGAGTTTGATTATGATTATGCTTTAATAAATATAGATTCATACAAAGGATATTGTAATTTTAAATTAAAAACGGAAGATAAAAACTTCTTCGTTACTTCTTTTGATTTATATTGCTTGAGAAGAGGTTTACAAGTATTTAAAAAAATGCCAAACAGAATAAAGGTGCAAAAAGTACTTTTTTCAAAGGATATGTTTCAAGAAGAAGATCAATATTTAAATTATATTTCAAAAGACTTAAATATCGAATGGTCTGAAGAGATAATTTTCTTTCCGTTTGAACAAGGAGATCAAACAGCTTTGTTTATAAATCAAAGATCTGAAAGAATTCAAGTAAGAGGTCTAAGTAAACAATATATAGAAGGAATACAGTATATTGTTGAAGAAATAAGCGATGCTAAACAAGGCGATATAAAAAAAGCAATAAAAGAGTTAGAAAGAAATTAGTCTGGAGGAATTATTAATGGCGATAATTGGTTTTTGGAGTGGTAGTAAAAAAGAAACTGGTCAAACGTTGTCAATATCTGCTATTGCAACACATATGGCAGTTGAACATAATTATAAAATTTTATTAATAGATGCTACATTTGATGATGACACAATGGAAAGATGTTTTTGGATTGTAAACAACAAAAATGATATAGTAAAAAAATTAAATAAAGGTAAATTAGATATATCTTCTGGAGCTGAAGGATTACTTAGTGCAGTTGCAAGTAATAAAACTACACCAGAGATTGTTCAAAACTATACAAGAGTCGTTTTTAATGGAAGATTGGATGTTTTAACAGGTTTACAAACACATTCTCCAGAAGAATTTACTAAAGCATTAATTCATTATAATGATTTAGTAAAAACAGCAGATAAATTTTACGATATGGTTTTTGTTGATATGGAAAAAACATTAAAATATGAAACAACTAAACTATTACTAGAAGAATCAAATGTTATTGTTTATAATTTTACTAAAAATCGTAAGCAGGCAGATGAATATTTAAAAATATTAGATGAAAATAAAGATGTTTTAGATAGAAGTAAAATAATACCTTTACTTTCAAATGCAGATAATGATGTTGTATATAATGCAAGAAATATTACTAAATATATTGGTGAAAAAAGAGAAATACCTTCTATCCCATATAATACAACTTATGTAAGAGTTGCATCAGAAGCTGGAGTAGCAAATTATTTCTTAAAAAGTAAAATTTCAGGAAATTCAGCTAAAGATAAAGATGCATTATTTAAAAATTCTGTTGAACATGCATGTCAAGCAATAATCAAAAGATTAGAAGAATTAAAATACAAAGTATAAATTAAAGTTTAAATACTAAATGTTTAAAGGGAGGAGCCTTTAATGAATATAGCAAATATCGCTTTAATATTCGTTGTATTAGTAGCTGCAGTAGCTGCCATAGTACACATGATTAAAAAAAATAAAAATGAATTAGTTGAAGGATTACAAGTTGATGATAAAACTTATACATTAGATATAATGATTAAGTTTGTTAAACAAAGACTTGATGAAATCACTAAGATAAACCTTTATGATATTGGTTTATCAGAAGAAGAATTAAAAAGAAGAAGAGCCAAAAAATATGAATTAAAAAAGGCTTTAAAAGGTTGTACATATGGTGATGTTAACGATAAAAAGTATGTAAAAGAATTGATATTTGATTTGTTATCAAAAGAATATGGAGTTGATGAAACAAACATATCAAAAGCAATTTCTTTTGATACACCATCACTTCTTACAGCTCAAGATAAATTTGATATTTTAATACACGAATATAAAAAGACATTCGGTTATGAAGCTTTAACAGAACTTATAAAAAAATATGACTTAGCTAGATTAAAATTCGTAGAAGGTGAATCAAAACCATGTTATGTTATAACAGATGAAGAAATAGATGAAATTTATGAAAAAGAACAATTTGAATTAGATTTTAATGATAAATTAGAGGTAGTAGTTCAAAGAATTTATCAAAAATATAAAGGTTTCAGTAGTATAGATGAAATTAGAGATATGAACATAGATGGTGTTTCTGGTGGTACATCTGGTCTACCTGAATCATTCTTAAGCCAAGTTGCTCAAACAGATAGTGATTATTTAAAACAAGCTATGGAATCAAAAATACCAAGAGCCTGCGATGCAATTTGGATATTCTTCCAAGGTAAATCTATACGTTTAGCTTTCCTTTCATTTGGAACAGAAGCAGAACTTAAAAGAGTTTGTCAAAACATTTATAAATATAATAACCCTGGTCAGTTATCTGATACAAATGGTTATAAAATCAATGAAATGAAAGATGGTTCCCGTGTCGTTGTTGTTAGACCAAGCATGTGCGAAACATGGGCATTCTTCGTAAGAAAGTTCGATGTTAAAAGAGCTACACTTGAACAAATAGTTAAATTTGATGGAAAAGAAGAAACAATTGAATTATTAAAATTCTTAGTAAAAGGAGCAAGAATTATTGCACTAACTGGTGAGCAAGGTTGCCGGAAAAACAACAATGCTTATGGCAATGATAGAAAACATATACGAAACAATGAACCTTCGTATCACAGAAACTGCATTCGAGCTTCACTTAAGAAAAATATATCCAACAAGAAATATCGTATCAATGCGTGAGACTGAAACAATTTCTGGTCAGGACTGTTTGGACGTTCAGAAAAAGACTGATGGTTCTGTTAATATCATCGGTGAGGTTGCAACAGACCCCGTAGCATCTTGGATGATTCAATCAGCTCAGGTTGCTTCTAAATTTACATTGTTTACTCACCACGCTAAAACTTTTCCAAACTTAGTTACAGCACTTCGTAACTCAATGTTAAGAACTGGTGTATTCAAAGATGAACAAACAGCTGCAGAACAAGTTGTTCAAGTTTTAAATTTTGATATTCACTTAGTAAAAGACTTTAGAGGTAGACGTTACATAGAAAGAATTACAGAATGTATACCAGTAGAAGAGAAAAATGAGTATACATTTGATCATAGAAAAGAAAAAACATTAGAAGGAAAATTTGATAAATTTTTTGATAATGCAACAGTATTCTTTACAAAACAAACAAACAGAGAATTATATAAATATCGTAATGTATTAGAATTTGTTGATGACTCATATGTTTTAACAAATCCTATTTCAGATGAAAACATTAGAGGTATGAGAGAAAACATGAATGATATGGATGTGGATGCTTTTGATGCTTTCTTAGAGAGAAATTGGGGAATTAAACCACCAAAATTAGTTGCTTATGATGAAGATGGAAAAGAAATAAAATCAGAAGATGCAGTAGCAGCAGAAGAAATGACAAGAAAAGCAGCTCTTAAAGCTAATGAAAATGTTGTTAAACCACAAACACAAAGACCAAGTGTTCAAAAAACTACAGCTAATGCAGTTCATAATTCTAGACCAATACTTAAGAAAAGACCAATAAATAAAGAAGGAATGAAAAGACCAACAACTACATCTACAAACATTCAAAGAAAACCAACAGAACTTAAAAACTTTGATTTAGATGGTGAAGAATAACTCTTAAAAGAAAAGAGGTGTAATATTTAAATGTCACAAAACATGCTAAAATACTTAATTGGAGGAATGGGTGGCATTTTTGCATTAATAGTATTAATATATGTAGCTATTAGCAAAAAAATGCAAACAAAAGAAACTAAATATGCAAGACAATTAGTATCTGGTACACAGAGTACAGCTTTAAGTTTTGATGTATTCTTACAAAAATTTTATATTACATGTACAAAAAATCCAATTTTAAGAAGATATGCATTAAAATTAAGAAGAAGAATAGAAATTATAAACTTAGAGGATGAATACTTAACTAGAAAACAAGTTGCTAAAATTATGCTTCAAGCAGTAATTATTGTTATACCTTTAACAATTGTAGTTATATATATGACACACAACAACTATTTAGTAATGTGCTCAATTTTATTATTTGAGTTATTCTTTATAGAAACACTTTTAGAAGGTAAAGTTGATGGAATTGATAATAAATTATTAAGAGAGCAATTAGATTTTTTTGCAGAAATAAGACATGCTTATCATGAATTTAATATGGTTGAAGAAGCAATTTATGATGTAGCACAAGATGATGAAAAAGAAGTTTCAAGACAAGCTGAAAAAATTTATGAAATTTTAATTTCTGATGACCCAGAAACAGAACTTGAAAAATATTATGATATAGCACCAAATAGCTATTTAAAAGAATTTGCTGGTGTATCTTATTTAACAAAGGAATTTGGTGATAGAAAAGATAAAGATGGCGCATCTTTATATTTAAAAAATTTAAATAATATTACACAAGAAATGCAAATAGAAATTTTAAAAAGAGATAAATTAGATTATGTATTTCAAAGTTTATCTATGATTGCAGCACTTCCAATACTATTTTTAGATGTTGTAAAAAATTGGGCCGTAGGACAATTCTCTTTTACAAGACAATTCTATAATGGAACAGGCGGTTTTTTAGTACAAATAGCATTAATTATTATAACATATTTATGCTATATTCTTACTAGAAAATTAAAAGATAATGGTAGTGTAAACACCGCTGCAAATATGGAAAATCCATGGCAAGCAAAATTATATAAAAAGAAATTAGTAAAAAAATTTGTTGATTATTTTATTCCAAAAAATGGAACAAAAGATTATAGAAAAATAACACAATTATTAAAAGATGCTGCTTCTAAATTAAAATTAGAGTGGTTATACATAAATAGACTATGTGCAGCAGTTGCTGGTTTTATAGGTGCAGTAATAATTTTAGCTGTTGCTCACCAAACAGCAATAAATTTTCAATTTACAGAACCAACATCAGATTATAATTTATTAGGTACAATGTCTGAATCTCAAGAGAAAAAAGCAATGGAAGTAACAGAAAAAGATAATGTATTCTTATATAAATATCAATATGATTATGATGTAAAAAAAGAAGATTTAAGAGAAGAAATTGCAGAATCTGATGAATATGGAAATAGTTCAGAAGAAGATTTAGATGCTATCACAGATAGAATTTGGGAAAAATTACAAATAGTTCAATCTGAATATATTAAATGGTTTGAAATTTTAATAGCTTTACTTGTAATGGTAATTGCATATAATGTTCCATATTGGCTTTTAATTTTCCAAAAAATTATGAGACAAATGGATATGGAAAATGAAGTAATGCAATTCCAAACTATTATATTAATGCTTATGAAAATCGAAAGAGTAAATGTTGAAATGATTCTTGAGTGGATTGAAAGATATGCAAACATATTTAAAGAACCAATTAGCAAATGTGTTAATAACTATGAAAGTGGACCTTGGGAAGCTTTAGAAGAATTAAAAAATGATATATCTTTCCAACAATTAATTAGAATAGTAGAAAGCTTACAAGCAGCTGTTGAAAAAATACCAATTAGAGAAGCTTTTGATGAACTAGATACAGAAAGAGCATATCATCAAGAAAAAAGAAAAGAATCAAATGAAAGAACAATTTCTAGAAAATCTATGATAGGTAAAGTTATAGGATTTGCACCTATGGTATTGCTTTTTGTTGGTTACTTAATTGTTCCACTTTGCTTAATAGGTTTAACAAGTATGACATCTGCATTCTCAAGTATGTCATCAATGATGTAGAAAGGTAAAATATATGGAAAATGCTTCAAAAGCACTAGTAATTGCAGGAGGAGTTTTAATTGCTGTAGTTATTATGTCATTAATTGCATATTTTTTTTCAAGTATTAGTGAATGGCCACAAGAACAAGATGATGAACAATCAGCTGAACAATTAGCCAAGTTTAACTTAGAATATGAAGTTTATGAGAAAAGTGCAATGTATGGCACAGATGTTATTTCATGCTTAAATAAGGCTAATAGTAATAATGAAAAATATGTTGATCCAGATAGTGAAGAAAATAGTGGTGGTTGGCTATCAGGAAATAAATATGGTAATGAATTTACAGTAAATGTTTATGTTAAAATAAACTCAGAATTACAAGAAAGTTTAGAGGTATATTATTTTAATGAGAAAAAGAATGGAAATGGAAGTACAGGAACATCTACTGATGAAGATGACCCAGGAAAACCTGAAAAAAAGTTTAACCAAGAAGATATTAAAAACAAAGGTGATGGTGAATCTATAAATATAAGAGATGTTAATTTAATGGATGATAGTGAAAGTACATATAAGAAAAATGAAAGAACAACATATTATTCTGTATTTGCTTCTAATTCTGGTGTAGGAACTGCAGGAGTAACTGATATAAATGATTTATATACTAAAACTATTACATTAAATAGTGGAACAAATCATTTAGAAAGAGATAAATATTATTCTTTAAATGATAGCCAATTAAAATCTTTAATAAATTTATCTAAATTAGATTTAAAAGTTACAAAAAAGAATACAAATGGAAATTTACGTCAGTGGAGTACAGTGATTTGGAAAACAGCCTTATATGATTTTAAAACAAGAAGATTTTCTTGTGATGAAATACATTATAATGATATAACAGGAAGAATTGATGAAATAAAGTTTTCTGAAATGTAATTTTTTTATACAAATAAATTAAAATATAGGAGATATTAATGGAAAATGCTTCAAGAGCTCTAATAATGGCAGCTACAGTTTTATTAGGTGTACTGCTTATTACAATGTTTGTTTATATTTTTAGAGAAGGCTCACAGGTAAGCAAAAATTATGATATACAACAACAAGCAAATCAATTAGAGCTATATAATTCTAAATTTGAATATTATAATAGACCAAATAATACTATTATGGACATAATTTCTGTGTGCAATTTAGCATTTGATGTTAATGATTCTACAAAAACACTTTTAAATGCTAATGCTACTGATAAGAATAAATATTCATATGATGATACAAATGCTATAGAAATAAAAATAATGAATGGAAGCAATACTTTATTTAGTATTCCAAATGTATATGATGTATATAGTGGTAAATCATTAAAGAAAAATCAAATTTTGAAAGGTAGCGAAGTAATATCAATTTATGATTTAGCTTCAAAATATATAAATTATCCACAAAATCAAGAAAATAGCTTAAAAATAACAGGTTTAGGAAACTCCAGAGAAGATGATAAACTTTCAACTACAAAATGGAGTGAAGATGAAAATAAAACTATTTATGAATATTTATTTAAATGTAACCAAATTACATATAAAGAAGTAAATGGACAAGTTGGTAGTATGGAGTTTGAAATATATAAAAACGATGAATATTAATAAATATAACAAGTTAATTGAAAATATTGTAAAAATATGAAAAATATGGTATAATGTAAGTAGGTATTTTATGAAAAAATTATTAGCATTGGTGCTTCTTATAATTATTATAATTTTAACTTTTTTTGTTGTGAATTATAAACAATTTCAGAAGCAAAAAGAAGAAATAAAAAATTTTAATTTAACATATGAAAAATATAATAAAGATAATTTAAATGGATTAGATATTACAACTGTAATAAATAAAGCAATTAGTAATAATGAAAAATATTCAGTTGCAAAAGATGAAGAAGGTTTATATGTTTTAGATGATGAAAATAGCATCGAAATATATGTAACTATGATAATAAACGAAACAACTTATCGAATGGAAAGAATTAATAGTTTAGGCATGAATTCTTTCGTAGCATATTTTGGAGAAGTTAGTTTTAAGTGTACAGATGTAAAATATCATGAAAAGACAGGCAAAATTGCATCAATGACATTTGAAGCTAAAGAATACTAAAGTTTTTAATGTTAAACTAGAAAAAAAGAATATCTAGTTAATTTTAAAATAAAATACAATTTTTTATAAAAGGAGGAAGAAGTTATGGAGAATGCTTCTAAAGCACTTTTAATAGCAGGTGCAATTTTATTAGCTATTTTAATTATAGCTATTGGTATGTTTATATATACTAGTGCTCAATCACAAGTAAGTGAATCTATGACATCTATGTCAACACAACAAATTGAAGGATTTAACTCACAATTTCTAGATTATGAAGGTGTTCAGACAGGTTCACAGGTTAAAGCTTTAATAGGAAGATTAATAGCAAATGGAAAAACTTATGAACAAGAAGCAGGAAAAGTTCCTGGTGTTAGTATTGAACCACATAAAGAGGGTGGTGCAACTACTGTTAATCATGATAAAACTAATGAAAAAGAAGGTGGTATTGCATTTTATAGTTCAAGTTTAAGTACAATTAGATCTGCTATTGAAACTAAACATAAATATAAAGTTTCATTTGATACAGGAGAAAGTGGTTTGATTAATAAAGTAACTGTAACTTATAATACTGATGACACTAAAGTTGGTGATAAATAATAAATTAATAAATTTAAAATACATAAAATCATATATCTAAGATAACTTTTAATATAGTTAAGTTATCTTAGATATATCTATGATTAATAAGAAGATCAGCAACGCTTGAAAAAATTTATAAAGATTCATTAAAAGAATGATAAGATAATAATATAAATATATAATAAATAATATATCTTTTTGATACATTATTTATTATATATTTATTGATAGAAAGGATATAACAGAATGGAAGATGCTGTTCATGCATTAATGATGGCTTTTGCAGTTATAGTATTTGTAATTGCGTTTTCAATAGCTATTTATATGTTTACAGAAATTACTTCACTTGCAGAAACTTTAACAAGATATTCGGATACTACTTTATATTATGATAATATAAAGTATGATGATGAAAATAAAAATGAAAATACTGAAATAAGAATAGTTAATGCAGATACAATTATTCCAACATTATATAGATATGCTGATGAAGAATTTTGTGTTAAAATATATGATACAGAAAATACTTTAATCCAAATATTTGATTTAGATTTAGAAGGAAAAGTTCAGTCTGCTATTGGAGATACTAATGCAGAACAGAATGCTACATCTTTTGAATTAAAACAAAAATATGCTTTTAAAAAAATATATAATGTGCAAGGAACACCATATTATTTATTTGGAGCACCTTGGTTTGGAAATAAAGAAAATATAAAATTAAGAGTTGATTTATTTGTAAATGGAAAAGCAGGATATATAAATAATAGCTATGTAGATTATTCATCTAATAGATTTACTACTTTATTAGCAGATGGAAATCAATTTGAAGAAAGATTTATTAATTATTCGTGGTCAGGACAAACTTTTACAACAGATGAAGGAGATGTTTTAGTAACAGGAAATAGTCCAAAAGATAAAATTGTTATAATATACAAAGCATTACAAAGCAATATAACCTAAACGTGAAAAAATAAAATGATTTAAAAACAAGGAGGAAATTATGAGTGATACTCTTATAACTATAGTTGCAATTTTTTTAGCAGCAATATTAATGTTTGTTTTTCCACTATTATCTGTTTCTGAAAGAAATGATGATATAGCACAATTATCTGTGCAAACAGCTACAGCTAAATTTGTAGATGATGCAAGAGCAAGTGGAAAAATAACAGCAGAAAATTATTCACAATTAATATCAACAATTAATGCTACAGGAAATACATATGATGTAGAAATGGAAGTAAAAGTTCTAGATGAAAATGTTGGAAAAAAATCAGCATGGACACAGGGAACTGTTATAGGTGAAAATATTTATTATTCTGTTTATACATCACAAATTATTTCAGCAATTGAAAATGAGAATAATAATAATGGTGTTTATACTATGAAAGAAGGAGATATTTTTTCAGTAAGTGTTAAGAATACAAACAAAACATTGTCTCAAACTATAAGAAGTGTATTTTATTCAATTTCTGGAAATGATATTTATTCTGTTGCAGCACAGCATTCAGGTGTTGTTACAGCTAATGGTTCTTATTAATAAGGGAGTTATAAATGAAATTACAAGGTTTTAGCATAATATTTGCTTTAGTTGCAATACCTTTAATATTAGTTTTAACATATTACATACAACTACAAGTAGATACAATAACATTACAAAATGATTATGATGCAAAATTATTAAATTCGGTAAGAGATGCAGTATCTTCATTTGAGTTAAATACGGCAAATGAAGATTTATCTTCTGTGTCTGATTCTTTGCGTACAATTATAGAAGCATCAAATAATGTTTTTTTTAACACATTATCAACTAATTTAGGATTATCTAATGCTAGTAAAGCATATGTAGAACCATATGTACCAGCGGTTTTATATACATTGTATGATGGATATTATATTTCATCACCAACTAGAGTACCAGAAGTATTAGTTGATGCAGATGAAAATGCAGTATCTGTAGGAGATTTAGGAGTAAAAAAAATTAGAACGAGTCCAGACCATATGTATAGTTATCATCGTTATCATGAGCATTTAACTCAAAGTGATATAAATAATTGTAAAATATGTAATAGGGCGGATGTTGATGGTGTATTGACAAAAGATATTACAAATGATACAGAAAATAGATATTATGAACAATATGCAGAAGATTCAATGGGAAATGATTATGGTCAACTATTATATGTAACTAATAATCCAAATCAATATACAACAGATATTAATAATGCAAAATTAACTAATAAAAATGTTTTAAAGACCTATATGCCATATTCTGCAAGATATAAAAAAAGTAAAGCAAAAGGTGATGAAGTCGATTATGATGTCACTGTAATTTATACTTTAGACAATTACATTACAATTGAAGGCACTATAAATGATGTTTATTATACAAAATCAGGATATTTAATACCAACAAATGTAGTAAGCATTGAAGAGGGCGATAAAAATTTAATTAATAATTATAGCCAAGAAGATGCAGAAAATTATATTAAAACTGCAACTGAACCAGTTGGAATAAATATTGATGGTTCAATAATTATAACTGGTGACCCTGAAAATAATGTAAAACAGACTTACGATGAACTAACTAACGAATTAACACAGTTCAATAATAATTTAGAAACAGTAATTAGTAAGTTATCAAATCCAAATGAAACTAATAAAGAACAGTTAAATATTGACAAACGTGGATGGGAAAATCAAATTACCGATGTACAATATGAATTAGATAAAATGTCAGCAGTTATTTATTATGTAAAAGCAGCAATTTTTTCTAATTGGGTACAAAATAATTTAAATGTAATAACAGAAGGATCTATAGTTGAAATAAGTGGAATTAATTATCAAACAATAAATGGTGTTGAGGAAATAACTTATAAATTTGATAAAGAAAGTACAACGAATATATTTGATACAACAGGAAATGCTACCAGTGATATTGGAGTAGCAGAAATACCAGTAGATTCACCATTTTATACGCATAAAACAAATGTTATTAGAAATTCTATTCAATATAATTTAAATCAAGCTATGTCTACATATAATCAAGAATCTTCTCGTGCATACTATTATGAAATGCCTGTAATGCAAAATGAAGAATGGGATAAAATATTAAATAATGTATCAATTGTAGCTTTTATGCAAGGTTATCCTTGTAAATTAAAAACATATAATAATTACAAAGTAGTATCAAGTACAAATAATGAAATAACTGTTTCACCAAAAAATATTTTTTATGTTCCAAAAGATAATTTTAATGATGAAAATAGTGAATATCACAGAATAGATTGTAATAAATTACCAAGTACTTATGCAGACAGAAATCCAATAAACGAATATATGTCTTTTAATTCAAAAGAAATAAAATATGATAGAATAAGTAGTAGTGATAATGACATATATTTATATGATCATAAAAATTTAGCATGTTATGATTGCATAAATGATGGAAATTATCTAGAAAATTCAAGTGATATATTTGCTGAAGGTGGAGCTAAAAAAACAGCATATTACATAGCAGTTGGAAAAGAAAAAAATAATCTTTATAAAATGAATGCAATTGATAATTCGCAAGGATATGAAATAGTTTTTGATAATAGCATTAATCATCCGATAACAAATACCAGTTCAATTGAGTGGTCAAGGATTAAAGCAATTGAAATAGTTTTAGGTACAATAAAATCAGCAGGATCTTCTGAAAGTTTGAGGCTAACATATCAATTGCATGGACAGGAATTAAAAACAGATAGTTCAATTAGTTCAAATCAAGCAAATACAACTATTTATTTGAAATTACAAGAAAATAGTGCTTATCGGTAATAGTTCAAAAAATTTAAAGTTAAACGATGAATTTATTGTAATAAATAATACACAAAATTCAAGAGTATATTTAAATGTACCAAATGATTCTGAAGGACTACGGACCAGAAGAATATATGACTAGGATTTTTAAAGATGCAATAAAATATATAAGAATTATTTATAAATAAAAAATTAATAAATGGTTAATATAAAATTATGAAAAAAATAAATTTTATATTAACCATTTTTGTTTTGTTTTTTTTATATATTTATGTTTCTTTTATTACTTTAATACCAAAAAACATAATTTTATTAGAAGGTGAAAAATTAAATTTAAAAAATTTATATGGAATAAAAATAACGGAAATTACAAAAACATCTACTAATAATTTAAATGTAAGTAATGCCGAAATTTCACTTTTTGGAAAAATACCATTAAAAAACATAAATATAACAACAATTGAAAATATGCAAGTTGTTCCAGTTGGGAAAATAATAGGATTAAAGTTATATACAAATGGAGTTTTAATTGTTGGAATGTCTGAAATAGAAGATAAAAATAAAATTTTAAATAAACCATACGAAAATTCTGATATTGAGGAAGGAGACACAATTCTTAAAATAAACGAAACAGAAATTGAAAACATAGATAATTTAAAAAAAGTTGTAAATGATTCAAAAGGAAAGAATTTAGAATTAACTTTATTAAGAAATGGAAATGTAGTAACAACAAGTATTATTCCAATTGAAACGCAAGAAAAAGAGTATAAATTAGGTTTATGGGTAAAAGATGCAGCAACTGGTGTTGGAACAATGTCTTTTTATGAACCAAATAGTAAAGTTTTTGCAGTTCTAGGTCATGGTATAACAGATTCAGATACTGATAGTTTAATTAATATAGATTCTGGTGAACTTGTAACATCTAAAGTAATATCATTGAAGAAAGGAGAAATAGAAAGTCCGGGAGAAATAAAAGGAACTATAATAAATGGAAAAACTATTGGTAAAGTTATCAAAAATACTAAATTTGGAGTGTATGGAATATTAAATAATCTTACTGCATTAAATATAGACAGTTCTAAGGCAATAAAAATTGCTTTAAGAGATGAAATAGAAGAAGGAGAGGCAAAAATATTATGTAGTTTAGATGATAGTAATGTTGCTAAGGAATATTCTGTTCAAATAGAAAAAATTTATAAAGATAATGATTACAACAATAAAAGTATGTTAATAAGAATAACAGATGATGAATTAATAAATAAAACAGGAGGAATAATAAGAGGTTTATCAGGTGCACCAATAATTCAAAATGGAAAGTTTGTTGGTGCAATTACAAATGTGTTGGTATCTAATCCAAAAATAGGTTATGCTATTTTTGGAGACTTGATGATAAAAGAAATAAATTCAATTGACTATTAAAAAAAATATTTATATAATATTCATAATTAATTATGAAAGGAAAAGATTTTAATAACAAATGAACTTTAATTTTATTTTGATTTGTATAACAATTTTTTTTATGTCAATCATTATTTATTGTTTAAAAAATTTTGAATATTTAAAAAAATGGTTCAGAAGAAAATTTGAAAAAAGAATATTTAAGGTTATATATATAATTATCTTAATTTTAATATTTATTATTTTAGCATTTTTTATATATAAAAATATTAAAATAAGTATTAATAATATAAAGTCAATTAAAGAATCAAAAAAAGCAGATATAATGTTTTCTTTTTATGATAAAAAAATAGAAGAAGAAAATAATTTTTATAAAGATATAATTAGTAAGGATTATGATCAAAATAATTGTAAGAACCCATATATTTTAGAGGGATTTGAATATGTTGAAGGACAATGGAATACAGGATTTGTAATTCAAGATGAAAATAAAAATCAATATGTATGGATTCCTTGTAGTAATAAAGAAAGTGAAAATATTGTAAAATTATCTAAATATAATTTTGAAATGCCAGAATTTATTAGTAAAGATTTATGTGTAGATATTGAATATGAAGAATTTATCAAAAGTACTTTGGAAAATGGAGGATTTTATATTTCTAGATTTGAAATAGGAAACGAAAATGAAAATCCAGTTTCAAAATTAGGTGCAAAATTATGGAAAGATGTAACCAATTTTGAAGCAATAGAAATTGCAAATAATATGTATAAAAATGATAATATAAATTGCAAATTAATTAATGGAATGGCATATGATACAGCATTATATTGGTTAAAGCAAAACTCTAATATAGATTTTTCTAATATTGTTTTTAATGAAAATTTAGAAGTTTGTGCTGGTAGAAATATGTATAATAATATTTATGATCTGTTAGATAATGTTTTTGAATTAACTTCTGAAATGAGTTATGATACTGTAGTTATTAGAGGAATATTAAATGATGAAACATATAAAAATAGAAATAGGTACAGTATTATGAAGGATGAAAATTACTTTAGTGATAATAATGTTTTAACATTTCGAACTATGATTTATAAATAGTATTGAAGGAGATACATTGTAAAAAATGAAAAATGATTTAAAAGAAAAAATAAAATGTATTATATTAATATTTTTTATTATTATTTTTATAATAGCAATGGTTCCAAAAGAGTTTCAAAATGATACATTTTTTGCAATAGCTACAGGTAAAAATATTTTGAAAAATGGAGTACAAACAGAAGAAAAACTAGTATGGCATGAAAATTTAAAATTTACAAATTCGAGATGGCTATTTGATTTTTTAATAAATATTATATACAGTAAATTTTATTTTGTTGGAATATATGTTTTTGTAGTTATTATTGCAATATTACAAGAATTAATTTATTTTCGTATAGTATATTCAATAACAAAAAATAAATCTTTATCTTTTATTTTTACAATAATAAATATATATTTATTAAAAGATGAATTTACTGGTAGAGCACAAATTATATCGTTTTTATTATTTTTAATAGAATATTATAGTATTAATAAATTATTAGAGACTAACAAGAAAATATATTTAATTGTTTTACCTATAATATCCATATTATTAGCCAATTTTCATGCATCTGTTTTTCCTATGTATTTTATAATATATTTACCATATATTGCAGAAGCTATTTTATCAAAAATAATAAAAATAAAAGATGATAAAGTAATAATAGAAAAAAGAAATATTAGAAATTTATTGATAGCACTTATATTGGGATTTCTATTTAGTTTTTGTGTACCAAATGGTGTAAAAGTATATTCAGATATGGTTAATGTTACAAAAGGAATATCAAGTAGCATTATATCAGAATTGAATCCAGTTAATATTAAAAATTGTGTTGAACTAATAATTTGTTTTATAGTAGTTATTTTTATTTTAACTTTTACAAAAACTAAGGTTAAAATTACAGATTTATTATTTATTTTAGGTTTTGGAATTTTATCTTTAAATACAATTAGGTGTGTATTTTTCTTTTATCTAATATCAAGTATTGGTATTATAAGAATAATTAATGATTTTATAAAAGAATATAATATTTCTTTAGATTTTATGAATTCAAATTTAAAGAAAATAGTATCATTTTTTTTAATATTTCTTCTTGTAACAATTTCTATTAGAAGAATTACAGAAATTTTACATGTAGATTATATTTATACTCAAGATTATCCTGTTGATGCAATAAATTACATAGTAGAAAACATAGATATATCTAATATGAAAATATATAATCATTTTAATTTTGGAAGTTATTTAGAATTTAGAGGAATAAAAGCATTTATAGATTCACGTTCAGGAGTTTTTACAGAAGAATTTAATCCAGGAACTACCATATTAGAAGATTGGCATAATATTGTTAGTGGTTCTGTAAGTTATAAAGATATTTTCGATAAATATGGTATAACACATGTTTTGCTTTATAATGATGAAATTATAAACACTTATATTAAATATGATAAAGATTATAATTTATTATATCAAGATGATTCATTTTCTTTATATGAAAAAGTAAGTAATGATAAATAAAAAATATTAATATTTAAAACAAAAATAAAAAAATCATTGAAAATACGTTTGTAAATTCAATGATTTTTTTTTGTTATTTATTTAGTATTATTTTTATTCAACAAGCATTGGTCCAATGTTTGTAACAGTTCCGGCACCAAGAGTTATAACAATATCATTTTCTTTTGTATTATTTTTTATATAAGAAACAACTTCATTAAAATCTGGCATGTAAAGGGCTTTTTTTCCAAGAGAGTTTATTTCATTTGCTAAATCTTTTGAAGAAATATTAAAAGTATTTTTTTCACGTGCTGCATATATATCTAAAATTATAATATTATCAAAATTAGAAATTGCATCGGCAAAATCTTTTAATAAAAGTTTTGTTCTACTATAGGTATGTGGTTGAAAAATAACCCAAGATTCATTATATTTTTTATTTTTAATAGCATTTGCTGTTGCTTTTATTTCAGTTGGATGATGTGCATAATCATCATATATATTAACATTTCCAGGTAATGTTCCTTTAAATTCTAATCTACGTTCAGCACCAGTAAATGATTTTAATGAACTCACAATGATACTGTTAGATATTCCATGATAATCGCAAACAGCAATACAAGCCAAAGCATTTAATATATTGTGTTTTCCAGCAATAGAAAGTTCAATAGTAGAATAAAATTCACCATTTTTATATACATCAAATTTAGGAAAACCACTATCATTAAACCAAATATTTTTAGCAACAAAGTCTGCAGATTTATTTTCTATTCCATATGAAATAAATTTTGATTTTGTAATTTCTTTTAAATTATAACAATTAGGATCATCAGCATTAGTAACTAAAAGACCATCTGCATCTAATAATAATGCAAAATCTCTAAATGTTTTTACAATGTTATCAAAAGTTTTATAATAGTCTAAATGGTCATTATCTATATTTAAAATAACTTCAGTATTAGGAAAAAATTTTAAAAAATTAGCTTTATATTCACAAGATTCAAGAATAAAATATTCACTATTGCCAACTCTGTAATTTCCACCAATAGCGTCTAAAATAGCACCTACTTCAATAGAAGGATCTTTTTGTGCATTTATAAAACATATAGAAATCATAGAAGTTGTTGTTGTTTTACCATGAGTACCAGAAATGCAAATAGCTTCTTTATAAATTTTTGTTAAATAACCAACAAATTCACCTCTAGTAACAAGTGGTATATTATTTTCTTTAGCAACAAGAATTTCAGGATCTGTATCACTTATTGCAGCAGAATAAATTATTAAATCAGCTTTTTTAGCGTTTTCTAAATCATGCCCAATTGTAGTTGTGATACCATCATTACTTAAAGAGTCTGTAATAGCACTTCTATTTAAATCTGAACCAGTAACAGTATAGTTCCAATTTTTTAAAGTTTCAGCAATGGCGCTCATGCTAATTCCACCAATTCCAATAAGATGAATGTGATTATATTTTCTTAAATCTGTTATTTCTAAATTCATTTTGTAATTGCCTCCTAAATATATTGCAATTATACTATTATATATAAAGAATTTCAAGTAAAACCAATAATTTTTGAATTTCATTTTTTTACAAAAATATTTATAAAATAAATATTTAAATAAAATATTAAAAAAAAAGAAGGAAAAAAAGATTTTATGTAGAATAATAAAATTAGTACATAGATTTTTTATGTATTAAAACGAGAAGAAAGAGGTGCTTAGAACAATGCAAATAACAGATGTACGTTTAAGAAAAGTAAATTTAGAAAACAGAATGAAAGCAGTAGCTTCTGTAACATTCGATGGTGAATTCGTAATTCACGATATCAAAGTTATCGAAAGTCAAAATGGATTATTTATTGCTATGCCTAGTAAAAAAACTCCAAACGGAGAATTCAAGGATATAGCTCATCCAATTAATGCTGAAACTAGAGAGAAAATTCAAAAAGCTATATTAGAAGCTTATGAAGCTCCTGAAGCTGAAGCAGAAACATCAGCAACAGAAGAATCAGCAGAATAATTAGGTAGTATTGAGAAAGCGTTACTTGTTTTGTAACGCTTTTTTTGTATCTAATAGAATTTAAAAAAATTTATTTTTTAATATAAAAAAATGTAATTTCATATTGTTATTTTTGCAATTTATGTGTATAATATGTAGGAAAAGAGGGAGAAAATATGAAAAAAGGAAATATAGAAGATATTTATATAGGAGCAAATATGGGACCTATTAGTAAAAAAAGTAATAAGGGGATAATCATAGTATTAATAGTTCTTATCATTATATTAGCTTGTATGGTTGGTGCATATTTTTATTTTGTTAATAAATCAATAACTCCAAAGGAAAGTTTTATTCAAAGTTTCAGCAAAACTAATATAAATAAATTTATGCAAAATGATATTTATAATGAAATTTTAAATAGAATTTCAAATGAGAATTCAGAATCAACCACAAAAGTTAAGTTTTCAACTACAGATGAAAACGATAGTTTAGAGGGCGTTGAAATTAGTGATTTTGAGTTGAATCTTAATAACAAAACAGATATTGAAAAATCAAAATCATTTATCGAATTACTATTAAATTATTCTGGAAATGAATTATTTAAGGCTAGACTATTAGCTACAGAAAATGAAATAGCTATTGCTTCTGATGAAATTGTAAATAGATATGTCGGAATTCATTATGATAAAATGCCTGAAATTCTAGGAATAGATGTAGACAAAGAAAAAGTAGAAGAAACTACTAATTTACAAAAAATAGATTTAACAGAAGAAGAAAAAAATAATTATTTAAAAAATTATATGTCTAAATTTTTAGAAAATATACCAGATGAAAAGTTTTCAACAGAAGAAAACATAACAATTGAGAAAAATAGTAATAATGTTCCAGTTATTTCATATACTTTAAGTTTAACTCAAGATGAATATAAATCTAATTTAGTAAGTTTATTAACACAATTAAAATCTGATGAAGAATTGCTTGGAAAACTTTGTAAAGAAGAAAATAGTTCTTCAAATAGTTCTGCTGTATTTATAGATTCAGATTCTGAAACAAATACAACTTCAGAAGAAAATACTACAGCAGAGAATAATGAATCATTAAACGCAGAAGTTTCTAATTCTACCATAAACATATATGAAACAACAAATTCCTCAGTAGATCAAGTTCAAGAAAGTAATTATAATTCAAGTTTAGAATTAGATTCAAATAGTTTATATAATACTGAATCAGATGAACAAAGCATGTCTACAGAAAATTCTGATGTAGTGAAAGCAGATACAGGAAATACAAAAGCTATTACATCATTTGTTCAAATATTTATGGGATACAAAATAGATGGAAGTGTTGAAGATTTACAATCTCAAATAGATTCTTTAATTAAATTTATTAATTCAAGCAAAGGTGATGGATTAAAAGTAGTATCTTACGTTAGTGAAAAAACTACTGAGAAAATAAATTTCACATTTCCAGGTAGTACATTAGAATGTGAATTTACTGTAGATGAAAACAATGCAAATAGCAATCAAATGAAAATATCATATTTAAATACAGAAAATAAGAATGAATCAGAAGATGGAACAATAACATATTCAGCAGAAGATGATATTAGCGATGCAAATGTATCACAAAAAAGTGGATTTACACTACTTTTAAATAAAGTAGAAAATGAAGCTAGTACAAATTTAAAAGCAACATTAAGTCTTGCAGAAGATGAAAAAATCAATAATAAATATGATATAGATATAAAAACAGACGGAACCTCAACTTCTAATAACATAAAAAATGATATTGTAATCGGTATTAATACAGATACAAGTAAATATCAAGCTGTTATAGAAAATTCAATTAATTTCGGGTCAGCTCCAGAAATTGAAGATTTAACAGATGAAAATTGTTTATTTGTGGAAAACTTATCAGAAGAAGAAAGAATGCAAACTTTTCAAGCAATTATGCAAAAAATTGGTGAAGTTTATGCTCAAAAATTACAAGATATGAACTTAATTAATACAAATACAGGAACTTCATTTAGTACTACACAAAGTACTGAAAATGTTTCTAATAAAGTTAGTAAAGAAGATGCAAAAAGTGTTTTAATTGATAAAGTTGCAAAAATGATGGGAGAAGCTCAAAATAATGGAGAAGAATTTACAATTAAAAACTTAGAAGGACTTCAGATAGAAGGATATCAAGTATCAACAACGGTTACAGATGAAGCAGCAATTATAGTTGTAGATACACATACATTTAAAATAGATAAAAACTTTATAATAACAGATGAATAAAAAAATGAAGGAGAGATAAAATATGGATACTAAAAAGAAAAAATTAGTTATAAGGCGAATAATAGTTTTAATAGTTTTAGCAATAATTATTTGTTTAATATTATGTGGAATATTTAAATTAATTAAAAAAATCTCTCCAGAAAAAGTTATGGGAAACTATTCTAATAATAATATGGGGCTAGTTTCTAATGTGGGTAATACAGTTTTTTATAATAAATATGAAAAAGGAATTTTTAAAGTAGATGGTTCAAATGAAACAAAGTTAACAGATCAAACAGCATATTGCATAACAATTGTTGATGATACAATTTATTATTTAACTGTTTCTGATGAAAATACTATAGATTTAAGTTCTGTAAAAACAAATGGCGAAGATTTAAAATTAATAAAAACAGTATATACTGCCAATAGTAAATTTTATATAAAAGATGGATTTGCATATTATATATCAAACAAAGATCAAATTTCAATAAATAAAATTTCTTTAGAAAATTCTGAAGAAAGCACAGTTGTTTTAGCAAATGTACAAGACTTTATTTTAGAAAATAATACTATTTATTATACAGATAATGTTGGATTTTTACATTCAATTAATATAGATGGAAGTAATAAAAAAGATATTTCAACAGAATATAACATAAAAAATATTCAAATATTGAATAATTGGATATATTTTTATAATGAAAATGAAAATGCTTTATGCAAAATAAAGAAAAATGGAACTTCAAAAACTACTGTTGCAACTTTTGTTAATAATGAAATGTACAATATAACAAGTAAAAATATATATTATTTTGACCAAGTAAATAGTTGCATATGTAAAGCTGATTTAAAAGGAAAAAAATCAAAAGTTGTTGTTCAATTAGATGCTTCTAGAACAAAAATAAATATTGTAAATGGAATAATATATTATTTAGATAATAGCAAAGATGAATCTCAAATTTATCAAATATTTAGAGTAAAAGAAAACGGCAAAAGTGTAAACCCAATAGAATATTAATTTAAGTCTAGGAGGTATTTATATGAAATTAGGAACTGTTGTCTATGGAAATCAAATCTATAATTTAGACGGTATGTCTTTAGATGAGATGAAATTACTTTTACAAAATATTGAAAACGATAAAAGAGAAAGTATAAGAATAGCAAAAGATGTTATTAAAAATAATGAATAGATGGGAGGCTTTACTTTGAAACTAACAAACCAACAAAAATGTGAAAATTTATTGAAATTTTATGATGACTCAGAAAATAATATAAAAGCAGATGCTTTAGTAAATAGAGCTTATATTGATAAAGTTTCAAAACAAACGATAAATGAAAAAGTAAATGCTCAAATGAATTCTATAAAAACTGAGATTTACAATATAAATCCTAAATTTAAAGAGGGCTCAAAAAATTATGAAGCTACTAAAAAATTAGTTTCAGAAACTTTATCAAATTATGAGCAAGCTCTTTTAGATTTAAGCAGTTTTTATGATGGAAAAATAGAACAATTAATATTAAGAAAAGTAGAATTAGAATCAAGTTTAATAGGTTCAATTTTAAATGAAGAATATTTAAATGAAAATATTGAAAAAAGAAATAATCAAAAAGAAAACGATAGTGTAAAAAAATCTGTAAAAGATAATATAAAAGCTGTAATAGAAAAAATTAAAAATAGAAGAACAGCTAACGCAGAAGTAGATCCTAAAATGATTACTAATCTTTTAGATCAACAAGAAGTTGCTATTGAACTTGATGAACAATTTTCAAATAATATTGATAAAATAATTAAAGATAAAAATGATAATAAAGATTCTATGGAAAAATTTGAACAAGAAATTTCATTGATAAATAGTGAAATAGATAAAATTAACGAAAGAAAGAAAAATTCTATCTATGATGCTATGGAAATTGGTGGTAAAGAATTAACTCCTAATGTAAAAAAGATAAAAATATTTGGAAGAATAACAAGATTTTTTGTTAGTAGATTTAATACAGCAAAAGTTGTACAATCTACAATTATAGATCCATTAAATGAAAGAATAGAAATATTTAAAGTAAATGAATTATCTAGTATGAAAGGTTAAATAATAGGAAATAAAAATGGATGATTTTAAAATGAAAGTAGATGAATCATATAAAAAAGGAATAGAAAAAATTCCAAATTTTCAAAAAGTTTTATCAGAAATAACTAAAACAGCACAAAAAGATGATTTGAGTTTGGAATTAACTAATAATAATTTAGATGATAGAGAAATGGATTTATAAAATAAATACTTGATTTTAAATAAAAAATATGCTATATTATTAACATAATATTTTAAAACCGCTAATAAAAAGCAAAGTAAGTAAATAGTTTGGTTTTAAAGAGAAAACAAATGTTACGCTGAAAATTTGTTTAAACTGTATTTACTGAAATTTCACTTTTGAGGTTTTTATGGTGAAAAAATAGTAGCCATAAACGTTTGTTACGTTATAACTTTAATGAGGTTAATTTATAAAATTAATAAAATTAGGTGGTAACACGTTTTAATTCGTCCTATGCATATAGGACGTTTTTTTTAAGGAGGGAAAAATGAAAGAAAAACTTGAAAAGATTAAAGAAAATGCAAAAGAAAGTATTAACAAAATTCAAAATTTACAAGAATTGCAAGATTTAAAAGTAAAACTTTTAGGTAAGAAAAGTGAATTATCTACAATTTTAAAAGGTTTAGGAAGTTTAGCTGCAGAAGAAAGACCAAAAGTAGGAAGCTTTGTAAACGAAGTAAGAAACGAAATTGAATCAAATATTAATGAAGCAGAAAAAAAACTTAAAGAAAAAGCATTATCACAAAAGTTGGAAAAAGAAAAAATAGATATTACAGTACCTGGAACAAAAGTAAAAAGAGGAAGTAAACATCCAATAAATAGAGTTATAGAAGAAATTCAAGATTTATTTGTTTCTATGGGATATGATGTTGTAGATGGTCCAGAGCTTGAAACAGATGAATTTTGTTTTGAAAGATTAAATCTTCCAGATGGTCACCCAGCAAGAGATATGCAAGATAGTTTCTATATAACAAGTGAATATTTATTAAGAACACAAACTTCTGCAGTTCAAGCAAGAACAATGCTTGCTAATACAGAAAAATCTCCAATAAGAATGGTTTGTACAGGAAAAACATATAGAAGAGAAGATGATGCCACACATTCTCATCAATTTAATCAAGTTGAAGGTTTAGTAATAGATAAAAAAGAGTTAAACGTATCTTTAGCAGATTTAAAGGGAACATTAGAAGTTTTTGTTAAAAAAATGATTGGAGAAAAAACTGAATTAAGATTTAGACCAAGTTATTTCCCATTTACAGAACCTTCTTATGAAGTTGATGTTACTTGTTTTAAATGTGGTGGAAAAGGATGTCCACTTTGCAAAAAAACAGGTTGGATTGAACTTTTAGGAGCTGGAATGGTACACCCAAATGTATTGAAAATGAATGGATATGATCCAGAAAAATATGCAGGATTCGCATTTGGTACTGGTATAGATAGATTAGCAATGTTCAAATATGGAATTACAGATATGAGATATCTATATACAAATGATGTTAGATTTTTAAGTCAATTTGATAGAAAAGATGAAGAATAAAAGGAGGATATTATGAAATTAAGTAAAAATTTTGTTAAAGATTATGTAGATGTTCAAGCTGATTTAAAAACTTTAGCAGAAGATATGACTAGAGTTGGAAATGAATATGATTCAGCAGAAAAATTAGTTCCTTCTACAAAATTAGTTATAGGAAAAGTTTTAGAATGTAAAGCTCATCCAGATTCAGATCATTTACATTGTTGCAAAGTTGATGTTGGAAATGAAGTTTTAAATATAGTTTGTGGTGCACCAAATGTTAGAGAAAATATAAAAGTTATAGTTGCATTAGCAGGTGCAGAACTTCCAAATGGTTTTTTAATTAAAAAAAGCAATATAAGAGGAGAAGAATCTAATGGTATGATTTGTGCTCTTTATGAAATAGGAATAGATAAAAAATTCTTATCAGAAGAAGACAAAAATGGAATTCATATTTTGCCAGATGATGCTCCTGTTGGAAAAGATCCAGTAGAATATTTAAAATTAGATGATGAAGTTATAGATTTTGAATTAACAGCAAATAGAGGAGATTTACTTAGCATTTTAGGAATGGCTTATGAAATCGGAGCAATTTATGATAAAAAAGTAAAAGAAGTAGATTTATCACATGGAGAATCTGGTGAAGATTTAAATAATAGTTTTGAAGTTAGAGTAAATACAGATAATTGTAAATTATTTTTAGCAAGAAAAGCTTTAAATGTAACAATAAAAGAAAGCCCAGATTTTATCAAAAATAGACTTATTGCATCAGATATAAGACCAATAAATAATGTTGTAGATATTAGTAACTATGTAATGCTTGAACTTGGCCAACCTTTACATTTTTATGATGCAGATAGATTAGGAAATTGTATAGAAACAAGAATGGCAAAAAATGGAGAAAAATTAACAACTTTAGATGGTATAGAAAGAGATTTAGAAGAAACAGATATAGTTATTTCAGATGGAACTAGAGCTATTGGATTAGCAGGTGTTATGGGTGGATTAGATACAGAAATTGAAGAAACAACAAAAAATGTTTTAATAGAAGCTGCTATATTTGATTCAGTAAGAGTAAGAAAAACTTCTAAAAAAATTGTAAGAAGTGAAGCAAGTAATCGTTTTGAAAAAGGATTAGATCCAAATAGAACATATATGGCAATTGAAAGAGCTGTAAAATTATTAGAAAAATATGCAGATGCTACAATTCAAACAGGAACAGTAGTATATGATAAAGCAGATAAAACTGAAAAGAAAATAGACATTTTAGTTAAAGATATTAATGATTTACTTGGAACTAATATTTCAAAATCAGATGTTTTAGATGTATTTAGAAGATTAGATTTTAAATATACTGAAAATGGAGATTTAATAACTGTTACAGTTCCAACAAGAAGATTAGATATTTCTATTAAAGAAGATTTAATTGAAGAAGTGGGAAGAATTTATGGAGTAGATAATATAAAAGGAAAATTACCAGTTGTTCCTATGAAAATTGGAAGTGTAGATAAAACTCAAAGAAAAATTAGAGATAGAATGATATCTTTAGGTTTAAATGAAACATTATCTTATGTATTAATAAATGATAAAGATGTTCATAAATATACAAGTGATTCTTTTGAAGAATTAAAATTATTAGATCCAATGACAGAAGAAAGAAATGTCTTAAGATATAGTTTAATACCTTCTTTATATAAAATTTATGAATACAATAAAGCACATTATATTAAAGATGTTTCTATATTTGAAATAGGAAAAGGTTTCTTCAAAAAAGATGAAAAATATGAAGAAAATACAAAACTTTGTGCTTTAATGACTGGAGAATATTATTTAGGAATAAATAATCAAAAGCAAGTTGACTTTTATATAATAAAAGGTGTTTCAGAAGAGATTTTAAACTATTTAGGATATGAAGGAAGATATAGTTTTTGTTCTCCTAAACAATCTTTAACAGAATTTCATCCAGGTCAGGTTGCAGAAATAAATGTAAATGGGGAAATAGTTGGTGTTATTGGAAGAATTCATCCAGAAATTTCAAAAGAACCTGTTTATGTATTTGAAATTAATTTAGATAAATTACTTGCTAAAAAAGTAAGCAAAATGAAATTTAAAGAAATTTCTATTTATCCAACCATAAAAAAGGATATAGCAATTATTTTAGATAAAAATATTTCAGCAGATGAGATTTCAAAGGTAATAAAAAAGACAGGCGGAAATTTATTAGTAAATTACGAAATATTTGATGTTTATGAAAATGTAGTTTTAGGAGATAGAAAAAGTGTTGCTTATTCTTTAACATTTGGTTCAAATACAAAAACTTTAACAGATGATGAGGTAAATCCAATTATTGAAAAAATAATTGAAAGTCTAGAGAAAAATTTACACGCAGAATTAAGAAAATAAAACTTATTAAAAAATTGGAATTATTATGAAAAATCTAATAATTTCAATTTTTTTTAAATTAAAATTATTATAAAAATTTAGTAATTTTAATTTTTTTAAAACTTAAATTATTATGGCTACTATATATTATTTTAATAGTGACTTGGTGTCGCAATCTTCTTTTTTAAAAAATAAAATGAAGATTGCTCCATTTCGCCCTTCGCTACGCTACGGTTGATCGCTTACGCGTCACTTATAAAATAAAATATAGTAGCCATAATAATTAATTTGCAAAAATAAAAAAGTATTTTTTGAAATTAAAATGAAATATATATAATCTTGACCTATAACAAATTTAAATTTATAATAATATTGAGGTGTAAAAGATATGAGTAAATTAAGTTTACGAGGAAAAATTATTATAATTTCTGCAATTGTAATTGCTGTACTTGCTATAGTTGGTGTAATTATATTTAAAAGTGTTAATGTTAAAACAGTTACTACAGCAGTTGCAGGAGATACTTCAAAAAAATTATCAGAAGAGGAAATTATAGAAGAAGTTAAAGAAGAAGTTGTTGTGGTACCACAAGATAATTCAATAGATAGTTCTTTAACAGAATTAGTTACATTTGGAAACTTAGAAGTTGAAGTTCCAAAAGCAAAAGTTGCTAAAGCTAGAGATGAAGAAGATCCTGAAAAAGTTAAGAAAAAAGGTGGAGCTAGTGTATCACAAGGAGATACTGCAGCAATGTTTGAAAATACAGGTGTAAAATCTTATGGTATAGATGTATCTTCTTACCAAGGAAATATAGATTGGGCTGCTGTTAGAGCAAGTGGAGTTGACTTTGCTATAATAAGAGCAGGTTTTAGAGGATATGGAACAGGAGCATTAAAAGAAGATCCTTATTTTAGAAAAAATGCTGCAAATGCAAGTGCTAATGGAATAAAAGTTGGTGCATATTTTTATTCAGCTGCTGTAAATGAAACAGAAGCTTTAGAAGAAGCAATAACTATTGTTAAAACAATTTCTACAAGTAGAATAACATATCCAGTAGTATATGATAGCGAAGAAATAGGTGTAGCAGGACATAGAACAGCTGGTGTAAGTGGAGCACAAGCTGCAAGTAATGCAAATACATTTTTAAACTATGTAAGATCAATGGGATATGAACCTATGCTTTATGCAAATAAAAGTGATATAGGAAAAATGGGTAGAGGCAATTTTTCTTGTAAATTCTGGCTTGCTCATTATACTAATAGTGGACAAACAGACTATACAGGAAGTCATCATATGTGGCAATATACAAGTGAAGGAAGTGTGCCAGGAATTAATGGAAAAGTAGATATGAATGTTGCATATTTTTCTTATGGCGCAACTGCTAATGCAAAACACGAGCATAACTATAATATTCTTGTAAAAAACAGTAAAGTAGATCCAAAATGTACTGAGCCTGGAAGTAAAGTAATGCAATGTTCTTGTGGTGAAACTAAAAAAGAAGAAATTCCAGCTTTAGGACATAAATGGGGAAATTGGACTGTTATAGAATCAGAAAAAGTTGAAAATAAAATTAAAAAATCAAGAACTTGTAGTCAGTGTAAAACTGTAGAAACTAAAGAATTTGATTGCGAGCATGATTATAAATTAAAAGAAACTTTAGAAGAGGCAACTTGCGAAAAAGTAGGAAAAGCTCAATATGAATGTACATTGTGTGGACATATAGAAGAAAAAGAAATTCCAAAGAAAGAACATGAGTATGAATTGCAAAAGCCTTATAAAGAAGACCCAACATGTGAAAAAGATGGAGTAGGAATATATAAATGTAAAAAATGTGGAGAAACAGAAGAAAGAACTATTCCAGCATTAGGACATGAACTAGGAGAATTAATTCAAAATGCAGAAGAAAAGTTACAATATAGAGAATGTAAAAGGTGTAAAAATAGATTTGAAGAAGCTCCTTATGAACCACCTACAAATACAGAGAAACCTTCAAACGTTTTAGAACAACAATAATTAATAAATATAAGGAGAAATAAAATGTTATCATATATAGTTATAGGAATAATAGTAGTAATATTTATATATATAGGTATAACTTATAATAGTTTAGTAAAATCTAGAAATTTAGTAAAAGAAGCTTTTTCAACTATGGATGTTTATTTAAAGAAAAGATGGGATTTAATTCCTAATTTAGTTGAAATAGTAAAAGGATATGCAAAATACGAAAAAGAAGTTTTTGAAAAAATTACTTCACTAAGAGTAAATTCATATGAAGACATGACAATGAATAAGAAAATTAATGTAAATGAAGAGATAACTAGAAATATATCAAAAATTATGGCTATTTCAGAAAATTATCCAGATTTAAAAGCAAGTCAAAACTTTATTGAACTAAGCAATAATTTAACAAAAATAGAAGATGAAATAGCAAATAGTAGAAAATATTATAATGGTACTGTAAAACTTTTTAATGATAAAATTCAAATGTTTCCTAGCAATATTATAGCTAATTTATTTGGCTTTAATTCTGCTAGTATGTTTGAAATAAATGCAGAAGAAAAAAATAATATAAAGGTGGACTTATAATATGAGAAAAAAACTTTTATTTGGTGTATTTTTTATAATTGTATTTATTATAATGTTAATAATGCCAAATAAATCATTGGCAGCTACTAATGGTTATGAAGTATTTCAGATGAAAATGGCTATAAAGTTATAAAAATTTGTTAAAATTATGCCAAAAAGAAATTCTTATGAAAATAAAATATTAAGAAAAATAAGAGGCTTAAAGATAAAAAGCCTCTTATTTTTATAAATAAAAAAATGTTATATTAATCTATAATAAAAAAGTAAGCTACAAAATTTTTTTTAATCTTAAAGTTTTAAATTATAAAAATTTTTTAAGTCTATTAATATTGTTTTCTTGAAGTCTAATAAATCCATTTAAAATATCCTTAACATTTTGACTTGCTTCTGGGCTTTGATTTAATAATTTAAAACCTTTTATAACTCCCATATCATAACCTTGAATTAAAAGTTCAGAAAGTTTTGTATTTGAAGTATCATTTATAGTATTCATTTGAATACCAGTCCAACCCATAATTTTTTGATTAATTGGTGTGTCATCTGGAATTTCACCAATATTAGAAAATTCATCATTTACTTTATTTAAAGTTGTTTGATATGTTTGAAATTGAGTGCTTAATTCATCTCTAAAGTTTGGGTCAGAACTTTTTTTAGAAACTTCTTCTAAAGAAGACATTCCCATAGTAACTCCTTTATGAATTTCATTTAATATAGTTAAATCGTCCATAAAAACCTCCATAAATATTTTTAATTATTATTTGCAATTATTTCTAAAATATACTTTTTTAAATATAAAAATTGTTATATAATTGCTAAAACAAAAAGGATAAATTAAAAAATTTTTATTTATTTTCTAAAAAGAAGGGATAAGAAATGGATTGGACTAAAGAACAAGAAAATGCAATTTATAAAAAAGATTCTAATATATTAGTTGCTGCAGCTGCTGGTAGTGGAAAAACAGCAGTACTTGTTGAACGTATAATTCAGAAAATTTTAAAAGATGAGCAAAATATTGATAGATTGTTAGTTGTTACTTTCACAAATGCAGCAGCTTCTGAAATGAGAGAAAGAGTATTAGAAGCAATTTATAAAAAATTAGATGAAGATCCAAATAATGAAAATTTACAGAAACAAATTATTTTACTTGGCAAATCAAATATTTGTACAATTCATTCTTTTTGTTTAGATGTCATAAAAAATAATTTTTTTGAAGTGGATTTATCTGCTAATTTTAGAATTGGAAATGAAGAAGAAATAGAACTTTTAAAACAAGAAGTGTTAGAAGATGTTTTTGAAGAATTATATGAAGAAGATGATGAAGAATTTGAAAAATTAGTTAATACATATACAGGTTACAGAGGAGATGAACCATTAAAAGAAATTATTTTAAAAATATATAATTTTATGCAAAGTTCTCCTTTTCCACAAAAATGGCTAATAGAGAAAGTTAAAATGTTTGAAAAATCTGAAAATGAAAAAGATTTTTCTAAAAGTAAATGGGGAGAAATCCTTCTTAAAAATTTAAATGAAGAATTGATAGATGCTATAAATAGTTTAAAAATAATAAGAAATAAATTAGAGAATTATTCAGAACTTGAAAAATATAAATTAACAATAGAAGATGATATAAATCTTTTGAAAAATCTTTTTGATAATACTAAAAAATCTTGGGATGATGCTTATAATATTGCAAAAGATATGAAATTTAAGTCTTGGCCTATTGATAAAAAAATAAATTTAGATATAAAAGATGAAGCAAAATTATCTAGAGATTCCATAAAAAATAAAATAATGAAGCTTATAAAAGAAATTTTAGTATATGATTCTAATAATGCTTATAAAGATATATATGATATGCATGAGATTTTGAAAATTTTAAAAGATGTAATACTAAAGTTTGAGAAAAGTTTTTCTCTTAAAAAACGTGAAAAAAATATAATAGATTTTAATGATATTGAACATTATGCACTTAAAATATTAATAAAAGATAATAATGGAAATTATGAACCAACAGAAGTTGCAAAGAAATACAGGGAAAAATTTGATGAAATTGCAATAGATGAATATCAAGATAGTAATGAAGTTCAAGAACTTATACTAAAATCTATTTCGCACGGAAATAATTTATTTATGGTAGGAGATGTAAAACAAAGTATTTATAAATTCCGTGGAGGATGTCCAAAATTATTTTTAGATAAATATGATACTTATAGTTTAGATGGAAATGATAAAGGATTAAAAATTCAACTTTTTAAAAATTTTAGAAGTAGAGAAAACATTTTACAAATTACTAATAATATTTTTGAAAGTATAATGAGTAAATCTTTAGGAGATATAGATTATAATGAAGAAGAATATTTAAATTTAGGTAGTGACTTTGAAGAAGTGGAAAATGGAGTAGGAATATCTGAATTAAATATTATAGATTTAAAAGAAGATAAAGAAGAAAATCTTTTTAATGAAGAAATAGAAAATGAAAAAAATGAAGAAATAAGACAAATTCAAAAAGAAGAAATAGAAGCAAAATTTGTAGCAAAAAAGATAGAAGAAATAATAAAAAGTAAATTACAAATAAAAGATAAAAAATTAGGATATAGAGAAGTAACTTATAGAGATATAGTAATTTTACTTCGTTCAACATCTAAAATTTCTCAGATTTATGAAAAAGAATTGATGAAAAGAAATATACCAATTTTTTCAGATACATCAAATGAATATTTAGATACTATTGAAATACAAACAATAATAAGTTTATTAAAAGTTTTAGATAATCCAATTGATGATATTTCATTAGTTTCAGTTTTGCGTTCAGAAATAGGAACTTTTACTGATAATGAAATTGTAGAAATTAGATTATGCAATAAAAATGTTTCATTTTATGAAAGTTTAAATTTAGCTAAAAATAAATTGCAAGGAAAGTTAAAAGAAAAAATAAGTAGTTTTTTAGAGCATCTAGAAAATTGGAGAAAAGAAAGTGATTATTTAAGTTTAGCAGAATTAATTTGGAAAATTTATGTAGATACTGGATTTTATAATTATGTAGGACTTATGCCAAATGGACTTTTAAGACAAGCAAATTTGAAAATGCTTTTTGAAAGAGCCAAAGAATATGAAAAAACAAGTTTTAAAGGGTTATTTAATTTTATAAGATTTATAGAAAAATTGAAAACTGGAAATGGAGATATGTCTTCTGCAAAAATAATTGGAGAAAATGAAAATGTTGTTAGAATAATGAGTATTCATAAAAGTAAAGGACTTGAATTTCCAATTGTATTTTTATGTAATACTTCTAAAAAAATGAATATGCAAGATTTAAATTCAAATATTCTTTTACATAATGAATTAGGAATTGGTCCTCAATATATAAATTATGAAAAAATGATTGAATATTCTACATCTGCAAAAGATGCAATAAAAATTATTTCTAAGGAAGAAAATATTTCAGAAGAAATGAGAGTTTTGTATGTAGCACTTACTAGAGCAAAAGAAAAGTTAATTATAACTGGAACTGTAAAAGACTATGAAAAGGAATTAGAAAACAAAAAAGAAATTTTAAAAATATATAATAATAAAGAAAAAATAAATCCAATAATACTAAAAAAATATATTTCTTATTTGGATTGGATTGAACTTATTTTATTGAATAAAAAATTAGAAAATTTAATAAATGTAAATGTATATGCAAAAAAAGATTTAAAGTTAGAGGAAAGAGAAAAAGAAGAAAAAATAAGGTCATTTGATTTTAAGAAAAAAACAGATTTTTCGAAATATGATGAAGAATTTAACTGGACTTATCCAAAACAAATTGCAACTACTCTACCAATAAAAAGTACTGTTAGTAAAATAAAAGAAATGCAAAATGAAGCAGTTGATTTAGAAATTTTATATGAAAAACAAATTGGGATTGCAAATATTACTCCAGAATTTATGATAAAAAAAGAAAAAATTACTGGAGCTAGAGTTGGTACATTAATGCATTTATTTTTACAAAATATTGATTTTAAACAAGAATATGATTTGGCAAAATTAGAAAATTTGAGAAAAGATTTAGTATATAAAAATATAATAACTAGTGAAGAATCTGAAGTTATTAATTTAAAAAAAGTAGATATATTTTTAAAATCTAATTTAGCTAAAAAAATTAAAAATTGTAAGAAAATAGAAAAAGAAAAAGCTTTTTGTAAAAAAATGCTAGCAAAAGAAATTTTTGAAAATGCTGAGAATGAAATAATTTTAGTTCAAGGTATAATAGATTTATATGGAATAACAGAAGATGATAAAATAATTTTATTGGATTATAAAACTGATTTTGTAAATAGTGAAAATGAATTAATAAAAAAATATCAAAAGCAACTTTCAATCTATAAAGAAGCTTTAGAAGAAGCATTAGGAAAGCAAGTTTTTGAAGTTTATATATATTCAATATTTTTGAATCAAGAAATAAAAATTGATATTACTTGATATTTACAAAAATAGCTATTTGCGGTATAATAATAGTATATGTTAGAAAATGTAAATTGAAATTAACCTAAAATAATTACTCATTTATAAATAAGAGAGGTAATAATCATGGATAGAATGAAAACATTTCTATTATATGCCCTAGGAATTGTAGGTTTTATTTTCTTATCAACTATTTTAGAAGATGGATTAATAGATGCAATGTATGTTAAAATGACTGGTTCTATAAATACATCTGGTTATGGTATTTCAATAGATGAGGTTTCAGCTAAAGCAACTAATGTAAATGGAAATATGAAAATAAAAATAACAAATAATTCTGAAACATATAATAAACTTTATTTAAAAATAGATTTATTTACTAAACAAGGATTGCTTGCTAAAACAAAGTATGTTGAAATTGGTAATCTAAATGTAGGAGAAAGTAAAGAATATCAAATAAAACTAAAAGGTAATGAATTAGAAAAATATAATATATCAGTTGTTCATGAAGATACAATTCCAGATAAAACAAATATAATAAGTATTTTCGGTTGGGAAATAGACTTAAGTAATGTGTTTGGAATGGATTTATCAAATGCAACATTGTTTGGAGTAAAACTAACAGATTTATTTAGTGTAGATAGTGTTAAAACAGCAGGAAGCAATGCATGGAATTGGTCTATACGTATACTAAAATCTGTACCTTGGTGGGGTTATGCAATAGGAGCTGGAATTATTCTTTGGTATTTACCATCAGGATATTTGTTTGGAATTATATAAATCATATAAAACAAAAAAACGTTACAATTTTGTAACGTTTTTTTTATTGTTAAAATTGATTTTATAGTATATAATAAAATAGTATAAGAATATAATGAGGAGATATTGTATATGTCAGAATTTTTAAAAATACAAAATTTGCAAAAAATAGCAAAAGATGTAAGAAAAGATATTGTAGAAATGCTTTATTCAGCACAATCTGGACATCCAGGTGGTTCACTATCAATAACAGATATATTAACAACATTATATTTTTATGAAATGAATATTAATGTAAATAATCCAAAAGATGAAAATAGAGATAGATTAATACTTTCTAAAGGACACTGTTCACCAGCATTGTACTCATGCTTAGCAGAAAAAGGATTTTTTCCGAAAGAAGATTTAAAAACTTTTAGAAAAATAAATAGTTATTTGCAAGGACATCCAGATATGAAAAAAATTCCTGGTGTAGATATGACTTCAGGTTCATTAGGTCAAGGTTTATCTGTTGCAAATGGCATTGCAATTGCTGGAAAATTAGATGATAAGAGTTATAGGGTTTATTGTATAATGGGTGATGGTGAAATAGAAGAAGGACAAATTTGGGAAGCTGCAATGACATCTAGCAAATATAAATTAGATAATCTTTGCGCTATTGTAGATAATAATAATCTTCAAATAGATGGAAAAATAGAAGATGTTATGAGTCCATATCCTATAAATAAAAAATTTGAAAGCTTTGGATTTAATGTTATAGAAATTGATGGACATAATTTTGAAGAAATAATAAATGCATTCGAAGATGCTAAAAAAGTTAAAGAAAAACCAACAGTTATAATAGCAAAAACTGTAAAAGGAAAAGGTGTATCTTATATGGAAAATCAGGTTGGATGGCATGGAAAAGCACCTAATGAAGAAGAATACAAATTAGCTTTAGAGGAATTAAAATAAATTTAGGAGAATATATATGAATTTTGAAAATAAAAAAGCTACTAGACAAAGTTATGGTGAAGCTTTAGTAGAATTGGGAAAAATAAATAAAAATGTTGTAGTTTTAGATGCAGATTTAGCAGGAGCAACAAAAACAAATATGTTTTTAAAAGAATTTCCAGATAGATTTTTTGATATTGGAATAGCTGAACAAAATATGATAGCTACTGCTGCTGGACTTTCTACTTGTGGCAAAATTCCTTTTGCTAGTACATTTGCTGTTTTTGCAACAGGAAGAGTATATGATCAAATTAGAAATAGTATATGCTATCCAAATTTAAATGTAAAAATTTGTGCAACTCATTGTGGAATAACTGTTGGAGAAGATGGAGCCACACATCAAATGTTAGAAGATATTAATTTAATGAGAGGACTTCCAAATATGACTGTAATTTCTCCAGCTGATGATACAGAAGCAAAATGGGCAGTAAAAAAAGCAGCAGAAATTAATGGTCCAGTGTATATTAGATTTGGAAGAGCTTCAACTCCAATAATTTATGATGAAAATACTAATTTTGAGTTAGGAAAAGGTATTCAATTTGGAGAAGGTACTTCTGCAACAATTTTTGCAACAGGAATAATGCTTGCAAAAGCTTTAAAAGCCAAAGAAGAATTAGAAAAAGAAAATATTAATATAAGAGTTATTGATATTCATACAATAAAACCAATAGACAAAGAAATTATTATAAAATGTGCTAAGGAAACAGACAAATTGATTTCAATAGAAGAACACAGCATAATTGGTGGATTAGGAACAGCAATTTCTGAAGTTTTAACAGATAGCTTTCCAAAAAAATTAATTCGTTTAGGAATGAAAGATTGCTTTGGAAAATCTGGAAATGCCGAAGAATTATTAAAATATTTTGAACTTACAAGTGAAAAAATTATAGAAACAGTTAAAGAAAATATATAAGAAAATAATTTACCAAATAAATGTATAATATAAAAAATAATGGAGAAATAACTATGAAAAAGAAAAAAATATTAATTATATTAATATTAATAATTTTATTAGTACTCATGATTACACTAATTATTTTAAAAAGTCATATAAGAACGCCAAAAGAAAACTTAGAATATATAAATTCAGATGAAATGGATTCAGGAACGTTTTCACCACAAATGATTCATATAGTAATAGCTTACTATGAAGGTGATTTAAATCCAAAGGCTATTTCTAAATCAACATATTATTTTGTAAATAATATGATACCAAAACTTTTAAAAGAATGTAGTGATGATTCAAAAATAGATAAATATTTTGAAAAAAATATGGATGAAATAAAATTTAATATAGGAATAAACGATAAAGATGAATTTAAAGCTTTAATGCAAGAAATAAAAAAATTATCTGGAAAATTAGAATTTGAATCATCAAGATTTGATAGAGATAATATAACTAGAGAGAATTCTAGTCTAAAAACAATATTATATGTGAAATATAAAAATAATCCAGAATTATCATTTGATGTAACAATATCAAATAAAGTATATAATAATAAATCATCAATAAGATTTTCAAAATAAAGAGTAGGAAAAAATATGGAAGAAGATAATAACAATGAAGAACTAGAAAATGATGAAGCACAAGAACCACAAGAACAAGAAGGACAAAGTTCTAGTTCTAGTAATTTAATTAGAGATGAAGCAAAAAATCAAGCTCAGAAACAGATAAAAAAAGAGATGTCAAAAGCAGTAACTAAAAATGCTGCAAAACATTCTGCTTTAGCTGCTTTAGGTCCAATACTTTTTTGGGTAGCTATAATTATAGTAATTATAATAATTATTGTAGGTATAGTAATGTTTTTTATAACTATGCCTGGAATGGTTATGGATCAATTAAAACAATTAGCTTTAGCAGTAGGAGATATTGTTGCATCATGGTTTGGAGAAAGTACAACCACTCAAATTGCAGAAAAGGATGTATTTAGTGTATTAGATTATTTAGAAGAAATGGGATATGATTTAAAAGGATATGGATTTCTAACTGATTATGTAGGTGAAAATAGAGATGGAGTAGAAAGAGATGAAGATGACAAAATAAGTGATGCTGAAAGTGATTTTATATATGCATATTTAATTTCAGAAAATTATGTATATACAATAAAAAATTTTAATTTAAACACATCCTGGTGGGTAGCAATTTTTGACCATCTTTCTTCATTACTTACTGATAGCTTAAAAAATAGAACAGGAATGTTAGTATTTTATCATGAAGGTGATGGAATAGGAAGAACATCAGATAATGCCTATGATGCATTTGAAAGAGGTAGTATAAAAGTAGATGTTGAAAGTAAAAAATTAGAAATAAAAAAAGGTTGGACAAATAATACAATGACATTTAATCTAGATGGTTGGACAGGAAGATATGGAATGCCAATAGATTTCTTGCTTTCAATACATTTAGCAACAATGATGCCGGATTTGGCATATGATATGTCAAATTCATTTAAAACAGAAGTAAATATATTATTACATAAATCATCTGGACAAGTTGAAGGAACATATAAAGGTGCATCTGGAAATGTAAATTATGAAAGTGTAAGTAATGCTATAAATGGTTTAGCAGGAAAAAATATATTTTCAAGTATAATAACTAAAATAGATGAATGGGGACTTAATGCAAGTGAGGCACAAGCATTATTAGATTTAGGAATGATACCACCATTCCATGATAAAGAAACATGTGGTTGTGAATATAATACAACATATTCAACAAGTGAAAACGGTATGCAACGAACTATATTTCCAATAGAAGATGAAAGCTTTTATGAAATTTATAATTTAGATAAAAATTGCAAATACTATTATTATTCATATGATGATACAGGATTTAATACACAAGTAATTGGATTGACAGAAGAAGAATTAAAATCAAAAAATCCAGAAGCAAAAGAAGAACTTGTAAAAGTAGGAGATAAATGCAAAGATTATTTAAAAAAATCAGTAAAATATATGAGAAAAGCTAATGATTATTCTTATGAAACATATATGCCATACGTAGAAAATGTAACGGATCATTGGTATAGAGATGTATATTTTATTGCAGATCAATCAACTAATTTTGTAGATTACGATTATGATTATGAGTCAATTATGAAAGAAAGATGGACACTATACGAAACAGATGAAAATGGTGATTATGTATACTATGAAATAGATGAAAATGGTAATTATAAAAAGAATGCTGATGGTACTGATAAGAAATATAACGGAAAAGTTATAGAAGGAAAAATTGAAGGAGAAAATGATGATGAAAAAAGAGTAGCAAGTGTTGGTGAAGATGGCACGAAAATAGCTAAAAAAGCTGTATTAGTAAATATGAAAAATTCAGCAGATGATTTAGATTGGAATTATTTAGGAAACGGTATATATTCTGCATATGCAACAGATGAAAATAATATGTATGAATCACAAAAAGTATATCATGAAGGAAATGAAATATATGATGATGCAGATGAAGATACAAGAAAAGTTTTAGACTCTATATATTCGAATGTATTATTAGGATCTATAAAACAGACTGGTGAAGGTCAAAGAACGGAAACTAATAGTAAAATAAAAAAGATGTTTTTAGAAAATACTTATTTTAGATATACTGGTTCAGCAGAAGATGCAGAAATAATAACTGCACTAAGAAGAGATAATAATATAGAATATGGTCCTTTATCAAAAAGTGATTTATCAAAAGAGGCAAAAGTTGGAGATAAAACATATAAAGTATCAGATTATTCAGGGCAAGTATCGTTAAATCAAGATTCTTTAAATGCATTTAGTATGCTAGAAAATGAACATACTCTTGATGCAGATTATATATATAGGGATTTTAAAGAACTTATAGTTGAACTTGGATATTATAAAAAAGAAGAATTAACGGATGAAACTCCAAGACTATTAGAATTTTTAGTACCAGAATTAGGTTCATATGGTTATCCAAAAAGAATAATAGACAAAAATGAAAATGAATTTGGAACAATGGTACATTCTAAAGATGATATAGAGGCAATTACTAAAACGATAATATCTCCTAAAGAAATAAAATCAAATTCTGAAAACGGGCCAAGTTTAGAAGAAGAATCAAATAATAACGAAAACGATTCTAAAAAAACAGTTACTTCTAGATCTTCAAGAATTAGTAATAGTTCAGCTGGAACATCAACAACTGGATTTAAAAGAGATACTTTGATTGATACTGCAACTGCTTGTTGGCAATATATTGTAGACTCTGGAAAATACACTTATGCAGGTGCAAGTATTCCTATTACTGGAGGAACAACAGTAGACTGTAGCTCTTATGTATCTTGGATATTATATGAATATGGATTTGAAGAATTTAAAGGAGGTCAACATTGTACACAAGATTTTTATAATACAAATTGGAATGAAACAATGGGATGGGAAGAAATTGCAGTTGGACCAGGAGCAGATTGCTCTTCTCAATTACAAGCAGGAGATATATTTGTAAGAGATGATGGTAGCAATAATGGACATGTACAATTTATTCTTTCAATAGAAGGAGATGGAACTATACTTACATATGATTGTGGTTCTGCTTCTCATTGGGTAACAGCAAATAGAGATGGATATGCAAGTAATTTTGCTAAAGGTGATAGTCAAAATAGACCTGGAAAAATTATAAGAATAGAAAGTGCTACTCAAGAAAAAGGAGAAAAATATGAAGGATATTCAGGAAATGAAGGAGTAGTATCACCAGTAACTGGAGTATTACTAGAATACGGAACTTATGATGGAAAAGAAAAAGATTCAGTATCTGGAGAGATTTATAGAACTAACATAGATTTAAAAAATGGAGTAGGAACAAAAAGTGATACAGAAGAAACTGCAGAAAAAAACAATACTAATAAAAATGATACATCTCAAATAAAACCAGAAAAAGTAGGATATGCAAAAATATTAGTATTAGATACTGAAAATTATAAAAAAATAGAATCAGGAATTTTAAAATCAACAAGATTTTCATCTAGTTTTGTAAGTAAAACTGATAAATATACAGAGAGTGATTTGAACAATTTAACTGAAGCAGAAATAAAAGATAAAAATGATCCATGGACAGATTTAGATAAAACATTATATGGTTATAAAGAATTTGCTGAATCATATGAAAAAGCAGGAATAGCTGGAAATATAATATATATTGAAGGATTTAAAGCAGAATTACCAGATGAAGAATTTGATAATAAAGATAAACAATTATTAAAAACGAAATCACCATCAGGGGAAAAATTAACAATAGATAGTTTTGAAAAAATAACATTAGGAAACTTTAGTAATGGAAATATTAATAATGAAGATGATTTAATAGATTCATTATATGAAAAAGAAGAAGAGTATAAATTAGCAAGTAAAAGAGCTACAGAAAAATTGAAGGCAGAAAATTTAGTAAAAGATGAAGCAATATCATCATTATATGTAAATGGACTAAGAATAATAAAAGAAGGAACTTTAATAGGAAGAACACTTACTGATAGAGAATTAATTGTAGATTATAGAGGTGAAAATTACGAAGATTATAAAAACGAAAGTAGTTCAAATGATGAAGATGTTGATAAAATAGTAGGAAATTATTTAAGAATAATAATGAGAGATTTAGATAAAACTGTTGTTGAAAATGTAGAAGATTATATGAAACTAGATGATGGAGAAAAAGACAAAGTTCAAGCAGAGCATTTTTCAGTAATTGATACAGTTTTGAGTGAAGATGAATGGGTAGAAAAGGCATATGCTTATATGCAAAAAAACCCAGGTGATGGAACATTTAATAATAAAGAAGCTTTAAGAGAAATGTATAAAATATGTAAGGAAAAAGGTGTAAATCCAGAATTTATTTTTGTAAGAGGTATACAAGAGAGTGGTTATAATCCTAAAGGTAATCATAGCAATTATTGGGGATATAATACACCTAATAGTGCAACTTCATTATGGGATGGTGGAACATGGCAAAATGTTTTAGGAAAATATTGTGATACTATTGTAAAATATCAAGATCCAGATTCTAATGAATATAGTACAATTATGCAAAGATATGATGAGAGAAAATCATGCACAGAAAATGGTGGTATAGATCCATATGGATATGGTGAACCAAATTCAGTACAAGGTTTACAGTCATTATATTCATGGTTAGGAGATGATCATTCAGCAAATGACCCTGGAGCAGGAGGTATGTATTATTTATATCCTTGGGGCTGGGGTGGTAATCAGTATGAAGGAGAAAACAAAATAATATTTGAATCTAAACAAGAATTTGAAAGTTTATGTGGAGGCAAGCATGGTACTTCTGGTGGAAAAACGAGTAGTACTCCTACAACAGTTTGGGAACAAGGAATGTATACAGCATGGCAATCTAAACAAATAATAGATAGAGCTAAATTAATTTTTGGAGAATTAGCAGGTACACATGATCCATAAAAAGTTATTTTATATAGAAAGAGATATAGTATGAATTATAATAATGATGATGAAAATGATGAAACTGAATCAGAACAAGAAAATTTAAGTAGTCAAGAAAATGAAAACAGCAAATCAAATTATTTAAATAAAAAAATACAACAAAAAATGTCAAAAGAAGCAACTAAGAAAATGGCAACAAGTAGTGCATTAAAATCTTTACTACCTATACTTTCTTGGGTAATTGTAATTATATTGATAATAATAATCATAATAGGCATAGTAATGTTTTTCATAACTATGCCTGGGATGGTTATGGATAAATTAAAAGAATTATCAGGAAAGATGGCAAATATTATAGCAGCCTATTTTGGTGGAGATACTACTACTTTCGTTAATAAACAGCAAATTTATGATGTTTTAGATTATTTAGAGGAAATGGGATATGATTTAAAAGGTTATGGATTTTTAACAGATTATGTAGGCGAAAATAAAGATGGTGTTGAAAGAGATGAAAATGATAAAATAAATAATGCTAAAAGTGATTTTATAAATACATATTTAGTTTCAGATAATTATGTTTATACTATTGCAAATTTTAATCAAGTAAATGATTTAGCAAATAATGGTCATAGAATACTTCGGAGGTGTTGTATCTGTATTTCAAAAACTTGGAAATTTATTTACAGGAGGACAATTAGGACAATTTTGGGGACGTGGAATGATATCTATTTATCATGAATTAGATACTGGTATACCAGGAGAATATTATGGTTCATCTTTAGGATGGTCTTCTGTAAAAATAAATATAGATGAAGAACATGGTAAAAAAACTTTAGATGTAAGAAGAGGTTATGGAAGTAGTGTTGAATCATTTAATTTAGATGGTTGGACAGGAAGATATGGAATGCCAATAGATTTCTTACTTTCAATACATTTGGCAACAATGATGCCAGATTTAGCATATGATATGGTAGAATCTTTTGATACACAAATTGTAATGTTATTACATAATTCAGGTAGTTATTTAGGCGGAACAGCTTCATATGATCCATATATAGCATATGTAAAAGATCATTGGTATAGAGATATATATTTTGTTCAATCAGATAAAGAATTTGTAGATTATGATTATGAATATGAATCAGTAATGAAAGAAAGATGGACTTTATATGAAACATATGGTTCTGAAAATCCTGAAAAAGAAGGAGAATATAAATTATATAAAATAGATGATAATGGAAATTATTTAGATTTATATAACGGAACTAAAGAAGAAGCAGAAAAGGAAGGAATAAAAGTTGCTAAGAAGGCGAAAACATTAAATTATAATGATGAAGAAGATTTTGAAGAAATAAATTGGCATAAAAATTCATTTGGGAAATGGACTGCATATGAAAATGTAAATGGTATGATAAATCAAACAGGAGAAGGTTTAAGAACAGAAACGAATCCTGAAATTAAAAAAATGTTTTTAAAAAATAGATATTTTAGATATGATGGTTCAGCTGAAACTGCTGAAATAATAACTGCTTTGAGAAAAAATATAAATTCTTCAACAAATTATTATGGACCAGTTAAAGGAACAGACTCAAATGGAAATAAAGTGGATTATTCTGATGTAAGTGCAGTAGTAGGAAAAGAGAAATATACAGTAGAAGATTATTCAGGAGAAGTATCATTAAATCAAGATTCATTAAATGCATTTAGCATGTTAGAAAATGAGCATACTTTAGATGCAGATTATATATATAGAGATTTTAAAGAATTAATAGTAGAACTTGGTTATTTTAAAAAAGAGGAATTAACAGATGAAACTCCAAGAATCATGGAATTTATAGTTCCAAAAATTTCATCTTATGGATATCCAATTAGAAACTTAGATAAAAGAGAAAATGAATATGGAACTATGGCTCATTCAAAATATGATTACAAAAAAGTAGAATTACAAGATTTTTCTAATCAAACTTTTGAAAAAGATGGTGTAGATGAAGATGAAAATGGAAATACATTAGAAGTATCAGCTGTAAATAATAAAAATGTTCTAAAAGCAAATGAAATAAATAAATTAGCTTCAACAAATTTAACAGCAACTGCAAGTTCGAATTCTAATATTAATTCAACTGTAGGTGGAATATCAGATTTACCAGGTATGAAAGATTTTGATGATGCAGGTTGGAGTGATACAAAAGCAATTGTAGAACAATGGATTGATAAATTAAATATAAATACAATTGGTAACTATTATTCAAAAGGTAACAATGAGGAATATGAAAAATTTTTAACAAATGATTTAGGCGGTATTTTTGCAAAATATGCTGGTAAAGATAAATTAGGTGATGGTTCTGGACAAGCACTTAAAGATGCAGGTGAATATTGTTATGGACTAATGGGAATGCTTGGATTTAATTACTGTGCATATACAGGTGGAGCAGATTATGATTTTACAAGATGTACACCTTTACGTGGATATGGTAATTTCTTGATGTATGATGCATATGGTAATAATGGAAAAATGGATCCGCATCATGATCATGAAGGTCCAGCTCCAAAATTAATTGATGATTGCATGGTTAGACAAATATTTACTACTTGTTGTAATTACACCACAGATAAAATTTACTACAAAGCTGGATTAATAGGTGGAGAAGGACAACCAGGAATTAGTACTTGTCATGGTGGTACAGTTAATATGGTTAAAAATTTCGGAGCAACACCTGTTTTTGAAATATGCGATTTACATTTCGGTGATTTAATAGAATGTTATGATTATAATGGAAATAATAGTACAAATCCAGATGATTGGACTGGATGGGGACATGTTATGTATGTTGGAGAAGAAACAGAAGATACTGTTACTATTTATTTTACAGGACATGATTATACAAATAATGCTTCTTGGAGATGCGAAATAAAAAAGGATTCTCCTAGAAGTGCAATGCCAGCAGCAAGTGGTTGGGTTGGAATTCATATGTGGGATTTAGATTATACTAAAAAATATGAAGGATATTTAGGAAATGAAGAAGTTGTTTCTCCAGTAACAGGTGTTTTACTTGAATATGGTACATATAAAGATGAAAAAGATTCTATAACAAATGAAGAATATAGAGAAAATGTTGACTATAAATATGGAACAGATTCACTTCTAACAAATTCAGAAAATATTGATGAAACACAAAACGCAAAAAATGAAGAACCACAAGCTAAGTCAAGTGAAGATATTCCAAAAGATAAAGTAGGATATGCAAAAATTTTAGTTTTAGATAAAGAAAATTATGCAAAATTGGAAAAAGCAAGTAATAGTAAATGGAAAAGTGATAGTTTATTAACTAAGAGTGGAAATTTTAAAGATAAATTAGAAAATGAAGATGATATGAAAAATTGGTCTGATACAGATAAAAGTATTTATGGTTATAAAGAATTTGCAGAACTATATGATGAATATGGAATATCTGGATATATTGTTTATATAGATGGATTTAAGTGTAGTTTGTCAGGTACTTTATCTGATGGAATAGTAAAAGATGATAAGCCATTAACTTTCAATTCTTTTAAAAAGGTAAAATTATCGAATATCGACTTAGATTCGGAAGATCAATTAGATTCGGAATATGAAAAAGATGAAGAATATAATTTACCTAGTAAAAAGGCAACAGAAAAATTAAATGCTGAAAGAGAAGTTAAAGATGTAGCAAGTTCGAGCATATATGATGAAAAGCATAAATTAGTTTTTATAAAAGAAGGAACTGTTTTAGGAAGAACTCTTACAGATAAAGAATTATTAGAAGATTCTAAATATAGAAATAAAAAGTTTGGTACCTATAAAGAAATTAGAGAAGATCCAGATTCAGAAGTTTCGGTAATTGGAAATTATTTAAGAGTTATTATGCGTGATTTAGATGGTACTGTTGTTGAAAATGTTGAAGATTATATGAAATTAGATACACTAGAAAAAAAGAAAAAAGATGATGAAGTTTCTAAGCAATCATATGTGGCTTCTCCTGGGGATGATATAATCTTAGCTAATATGATGCATAGAGAAGGTTGCACAAATGGATTTCAATCACCAGCATATGGATCTTATTCTAAAAATGAAGCAGACAGAATAAATATGATGACAGGTTATGTATTAATAAATAGAGCAATTGTAAACTTTGAAGGACATGGAACAACTATTGTCGACCAATTAAAAGCACCAGGACAATATGCAACAGCATATGTTACAAATAGTACAAATATTGAATGTTTAGACTGTTATGCAAATGCAAAATTATGTTTGAAATATGATTGTAGTTATGTTAAAAACCCAAAAGGTGTTCCAATGACAAAAGATGTTTTATTTCAATCAGGATGGTGTCAAGGAGATTCACCAACTCCAGGTAAAAATTGCTTTTGGTGGGTAGATGATAATAAAAATGGTATTCCAGAAGAAGCTTCAGGTCCTGGAAGTAGATATGATGAATTTTTCTGTTATAGTGCAAAATATTCAAGCTATAGAGATACTTAAGTTTGAAAGGAGATTTGTATAATTATTATACAAAAATTTAATATGAAAGAAAAAACTAAAAAACTAATAATTATATGTATTATAATATTAATAATTATAATATGTATGCTGTTAGCAATAAAACTTAAAATTTTTATTTATCGAAAAAATTCTAATCAAATAATGGGAATTGATGTTAACGAAAATACACCTTCACTTAAATATACAAATATTTCTAATCTATATATTTTTAGTGGTGATGAAATAAATCAAATAGAAATAGCAAAAGAATTTGAAAATATTTTTGAAAATGAAATTCCTAAAATCTTTGAAAATACTAAAAGCTTTGATGAAATTCAGATTCGTGAATATTATAATCAAAATACTGATAATATAGAAAATACCTTTTTTAGCATAGATGAAGAAAATTTTCTAAAACTTGTTTTAAAATTAAAAACTATGAAGTGTAATTTAAATTATGATTATCAAATTTGTGATTTTAAATTAGAAGATGATAATTTATCAGTAAATATTATCTGCAGTTATAATGATGGAGAAAAAATAATCTTAAATTTATCTAAAGAAATGAAATTAAATATTGTAGAATAAAATGTTGCCGTATAATAATATTATTATACGGCAAATATATTGAAAAAAAATGGCAAAATATAGTATAATATAAATAGGGAATTATTATATTTAAAGGAAAAATAAAGAAATGAACGATGATTATAATAATGAAGAATTAGAAAATAATTTACCACAAGAAGATGAGCAAAATGAAAAGAGAAATTCTATAAGTGATAATATAAAAAATCAAGCAACAGATAAAGCTAAGAAAGAAATTAAGAACAAAATGACAAAAACTGCTGCTAAAAGTGCTGCAAAACATTCTGCATTAACAGCTTTAGGTCCAATTCTTTTTTGGGTAATTGTGGTTATATTAATTATAATAATTATTGTAGGTATAGTAATGTTTTTTATAACTATGCCTGGTATGGTTATGGATAAATTAAAAGAATTAGCAAAAAACATAGCTGATGATTTTGCCTCATTTTTTGGTGGAGATACAACAACTTTTATTGAAGATCAAGCAATATATGATACTTTAGATTATTTAGAACAAATGGGTTATGATTTGAAAGGATATGGATTTTTAACTAATTATGTTGAAGATAGTAAAGATGGAGTTGAGAGAAATGATGAAGACAAAATTTCAAAAGCTTATAGTGATTTTATTTTTACTTATTTAGTATCAGATAATTATGTATATACAATAAAGAATTTAAATATAGTTACTAATAACTGGTTTGATGGATTATGTGCTCAAATAGCATCATTATTCACATTAGGAGGTAGTAATCAATATTGGTCAAGAGGTATGATTGATATTTGGAAAGATAATGGTGTAATAGGAAAAGAAGCAGAGTATTATTCTGCTTTTGAATCTGGAAGTATCAAAATAGATCCAGATCAAAAAACAATGCAGATAAAAAGAGGATGGGGCAATAATTCTATGACATATAATTTAGATGGTTGGACAGGAAGATATGGAATGCCAATAGACTTTTTGCTTTCAGTACATTTAGCAACAATGATGCCAGATTTATCTTATGATATGGCAACAGGATTTGAAACAGTAATAAAATTATTATTACATCCAATAGGTGGTGGAGAAGAAGGCTCAAATACTGCTATTGGATATTATAAATATGGTGATGGTGCATCAGATTATGCTACATATGATGATTTTAAAGAAGCAGCAACATCAGGAAAAACTGGAATTTTAAATTCATGGAGAATAAGTAAAAAAGAAGCAAAAGATTTAATGAACAAATTTAATATTAAAAGTCCTGATGATTGTATTGGAGTTGCTGATGTTGGGGAAGATGAATTAGAAAAATCAAATAATACAATTGATATGCAATATTCAGATGGAATTCTTTCTTATAAAAGAATTACGGATGATGGTTATGACAATAGCGAAAAAGCAGTAGCAAAAAAACAAGAAGTTGTGAATACATATAATGCAATGATACAAAAACTTAAAGAGTATGGTGCAACAGATGAAATGATTAAAAATGCAGGATTAGAAACTTCAATATCAACATTTGATTCTTTTCTAAAAATGCAAGAAACAGCTGAAAGTATTGCAGAAAATACATATATTGAACCATCTAAAAATTTTTCAACTGAATTAGGTTGGGCAACACCAGAAGGTACAACAGATTATTCATATTATAGTGTAGAAGTAAATTTAGAATATAATAATTTTGATTATCAGATAGAAGATGCTCATGCTAATTATATGTCAGATATGACTTTTTGTATAAATACTGCTGTAATCAATTATAAAATAATAGGTGAATGGTCAAATGAAAAATTACAGGCATGGTTAGATGAAAATGATATAAATACAATTGATGAAGCAAGATGTAATAATTTGCATGATGAAGATGAATGTTGTGAAGTATGTAGAGATTATATACAAAGTATATATGATGAATTAAAAGATGTTGATGTTTCTAATTTAGAAATATATCAACCATATATTAGTCGTGTAATAAATCATTGGTATAGAGATGTTTACTTTGTAACAACAGATGATATAAGGTCTTTTGTAGAAAACGACTATGAATATGAAGCAATTATGAAAGAAAGATGGACACTATATGAAACATATGGAGATGAAAACCCAGAAAAAGCTGGAGAATATAAATTATATAAAATTGATGATAATGGAAATTATTTAGGTTTATATGATGGATCTCAAGAAGATGCTGAAAAAGCTGGAATAAAAGTTGCTAAAAAAGCAGTTATGAAAAAAATTGATGAAACAGCAGATGAACTAGATTGGAATGCAATAGATAATCAATATTCTGCTTATGAAATACAAGAAGCTTCAAACACAGCTTTTGAACAAGTATATCCAGATTTACCTGAAGATGATTCGGAATATAATATAAAGAAAGATATTTATGTAAAATTAATAACAACAGGAAATATAGTTCAAACAGGTGAAGGACAAAGAACAGAAACAAATTCTAAAATTAAAAAAATGTTTTTAAATAATAAATATTTTAGATATGATGGTTCAGCTGAAACAGCTGAAATAATAACAGAACTTAGGAAGAAAAACAATATTCAATTAGGAGCTCTAAGTGATGAAGATTTATCAAAAACTGCTACTGTAAATGGAGAAGTAAGAAGAGTTTCTGATTATGCTGGAGAAGTATCATTAAATCAAGATTCATTAAATGCGTTTAGTATGTTAGAAAATGAACACACTTTAGATGCAGATTACATATATAGAGATTTTAAAGAATTAGTAGTAGAACTTGGATATTTTAAAAAAGAAGAATTAACAGATGAAACTCCAAGATTATTACAATTTCTTGTTCCAGATATAGGTTCAAATGGTTATCCAAATAGAAGTATAGATAAGAATGAAAATGAATTTGGAACAATGGTACACTCTAAGGGAGATATAGAAGCCAATAAGCAATTTACATTAATGAAATTAATATCAGATGCTATAGAAAATTCTTCAGATGAAGAAGAGGATAATCCTCAAAATGCAGAAGTTAGTTCAAGTGCAGTAAGCACAACAGTTGGAAACATCTCTGGTACAACAGATAATACAAAACAATTTATATCTTTAGGAAGTGTTAAATCAAATTCAAATTCTACATCAACATCACTATTATCATTAGAAGAATGGTGGGCTGAAACACAAAAAATGTTTGATATATATAAAAGTGAAAGCTGGATTTATGGACATAGTAATGCAAACACAACATTTGAAACAGCAAGATCTCATGATACAGATTGTTCAATTGGAGCTTCATGGATGTTGCAAAAATTAGGAGCTTTAAAAGAAAACCATACATTTACTTCTGCTTTAGGAGAGTCTGGTTCGTTAGTTGAAAGTGAAGCTTGTGCACAGGACTTATTAAATGCGGGTGCAGAAGTTATAGTACCATCAGGAAGTGCAAATTTTGCTACTGCAGCAAATAGTGGTGAATTACAACCAGGAGATGTATTGTTTTATGAAGGACATGTTAGCATATATTGTGGAGATAGTTATGAAGGTTCACAAACTACTTTTTGCTGGGATACTGGTTCAACAGAAGGTATACAAAATGGAGGACCAAGAGATACTAGTTGGGAGGATAGACCTATAAAACTTATAGTAAGATTACCTATAGGAAATTCATCATTAGAAGGTAGTCAATATGAAGGTTTTGTTGGAAATGAAGCTGTAGTTTCACCAGTTACAGGAATATTATTAGAATATGGAGAATATGATGGAACACAAAAAGATTCAGTTTCAGGAGAAATTTATAGAACTAATATAGATTTAAAATATCAAAATCAAACAATGAATATAGATAATGGAACAAATAACAATACTACTCAAGTTGCCACTAACTTAAAACCAGAAAAAGTAGGTTATGCTAAAATATTAGTATTAGATAATGAAAATTATAAAAAACTTGAAAAAGCATTAATCAGTTCTACTAGATGGTCAGGAAATAGTTTCATTTCAGAAAATGGTGATTATACATCAAAAGACATTAAAAATTTAAAAGAAGATGATGTAAAAGATTGGACAGATTTGGAAAAAACTCTATATGGTTACAAAGAATTTGCTGAGCTATATAGCAAATTTGGAATATCAGGAAATGTTATATATGTAGAAGGATTTTCTTGTGAACTTCCAGATGAAAATTTTGATAACCAAGATGATAATGCATTAAAAACTACATCTCCATCTGGTGAAAAAATTAATATAAATACTTTTGAAAAGATTGGTTTAGGAAGTTTTAGTAATGGAAATTTAAATAACACAGATGATGTTTTAAGCTCATTATATGAACCAGAGGATAAATATAAATTAGCAAATTTAGTAGTAACAGAAAAGTTAAATTCAGAAAGTAAAGTAAAAGATGAAGCTGTTTCATCAATATACGTAAATAATTTAAGATTTATAAAAGAAGGAACAGTACTAGGAAGAACATTAACAGATAGAGAATTAATAGTAGATTATAGAGGTGAAAATTACGAAGACTATAGAAAAGGTAAAACATCTACTATAAATACTACGAGTGATCCAAAAGATTATGATAAAGTAGCAGGAAATTATTTAAGAATTATTATGAGAGATTTAGATAAAACAGTTGTTGAAAATGTAGAAGACTATATGAAATTAGATGATGGAGATAGTGATAAAAAAACAGAAGTTGATTGGGAATTTTATTACTGGTTACCATATGAATCTGGTGGAATAGGAGAAAAGGGTGTAGCAACACATAGTGGAGCAGGAGCTTGTGGAACTGTTTCTGGACCAAATGAAGTTGCTGTTGGAATTGCACAATGGACAGCATTAAGTGGAGAAAGTTGGAATAATGTTTCTGAAATATGTAAATGGCTATCAGAAGAAGATGCGAGTTTATGTGCACCATTAAAAGCATTTTCATCATACTCTTCTACACAAATATGCTCATCTATAAGTAGTTTGCAAAATGCATGGTGGTCTGTTAATGAAAAAGATCCAGATAGATTTTTAGAACTTCAAATGGAGTATTTTTATGAACATGAATTTAAAGGTTGGCTAGAAAGTAGTGGAACAGAATGGTTATTAAATAAATCATTAGTAGCTCAAGGAACATATGCATCACTTAAGAATTGGGGACCAAATCTTGGATGGGAAGATGTAATTTCTTCATCTATGTCAGATGAAGAAATTGTGAAAGCTTTATTAACTAAAGCAAGACCAATAGGCTCTACATGTGGAACACTAGAAGCTAGATGGGATTCACAATATGTTTTAGCAAAAGATATTTTAAGTGGAAAATTTAAAGAAGTGGAAGAATGGGTAAGAACGAAACAACCAGCACAATATGGAGAAGGAAATAATAGTGGATCATTACTTGCATTTTTGAATAATAAATATTTTTATCCATATTTAAACTATATTTTAATGGGAGAAATATATGAAAGAAAAAGTTAGAAATTCAATAATTATAGTTGGAATTATTTTAGTAATAGTTATTATTGTTTTATTGTTAAACACAAATTTTATAAAACTTCAAAAATTGAAAAAAATCAATGAAGAAAATAAAATGAATAGTGAAATGCCAATACCAGAAAATTTATACTTAATAATGGCAATTTATAATGGAGATTTAACAACTGAAATAATAAGTAAAACATATAATAACTTTGCAGTTAATGTATTACCAAAATATTATAAAGCTTGTAATGAAAAAAGTTCTGAAGAAATAAAAAAATATTTTAATAAAAACAAAAATTCCATTTATATTGAATTAGGATATGAAAATGAAACAGAGTTTGAAAGTTTTATTAATTCTTTGAAAAAACTAGAAGGTGAAAAGTTAGAATTTGAAAGTTATAGAATATTGCAAAAAACAGTAGAAAAATCATATAATAATGTAAATGCTTATATAGCAATTAAATATAAAAATAATAATGAAATATTCTTTAATTCTCACATATCAGATAGGATTTTAAAAGAGTGTATATCAATAAAAATGTATACAGATATTAACGAGAATATAATTGAAGAAGACAAAGTTTTAGTAGAAGAACAAAAAAAACAGTTAGAAAATGAAAAATCACCTTTTACTAGGCGGTACTCCTATTGATAATTAGAATTTGCATTGTATTTATAGAATATAGTTAGTAAATCAAAATAAAATTTAAAAAGAAATACAATAAAAAATCAAAAAGCAATAATAAAATATGTATTTTATTATTGCTTTTTTTTTTATTTATTGATATGATGTATTGGTAAAAATAGTATTTGGGGAAAATGAAAGAAAGGATATAAATTTTTCAAATGATAGAGTTCAAAAATGTAAGTAAAATATACGATACAGGTACAGAAGCTGTTCATAATGCTACTTTTACTATTGATAAAGGAGAATTTGCTTTTTTAGTAGGAACTTCTGGCTCAGGAAAATCAACATTAATAAAATTAATATTAAAAGAAGAAGAAGCTTCAAAAGGAAATATAATTATAAATGGAAAAGATATAACTTTTTTAAAAGCTAAAAGAGTTCCTTTTTTACGTAGAAGTATGGGAGTAGTTTTTCAAGATTTTAGGCTTTTACCTGATAAAACTGTTTACGAAAATGTAGCATTTGCTATGTATATTGTAAAAGCTACACCAAAACATATTAGAAGACAAGTTCCTATGGTATTGTCTTTAGTTGGATTAAGTGATAAAGCTAAATGTTATCCACATGAATTGTCTGGTGGAGAACAACAAAGAGTAGCATTAGCAAGAGCTTTAGTTAATAATCCATCTATGATTATTGCAGATGAGCCTACTGGAAACTTAGACCCAGAAACAGCATGGGATATAATGAATTTACTTAATGAAATAAATGCAAGAGGAACAACTGTTGTTATGGCAACACATGCTAAAGATATAGTAAATAAAATGAAAAAAAGGGTTATACAAATTGATAGAGGTATAATCATAAGAGATGATAAAAAAGGTGGTTATAATAGTGAGGTATAATGGTTTATCCTATGCAATAGGAGAAGGTTTTAGAAATATTTTTAAAAATACAAAGTCAACAGTAATTTCAGTTATAACAATGATTTGTACCATGTTTCTTTTTGGAATATTTTTTGCTATAGGTGTTAATATTAACTCTGTATTAGAACAAGTGCAAATGAAACAAGGTATGGAAGTGTTTATATTTGATGAAGTTACTGATGAACAAAAACAAAATTTTGAAAATCAAATTAAAAGTCTTGATGGAGTAAATACAGTAGTATATAAAAATAAACAACAAGCATTAGATTCTATGAAAGAACAAATGAAAGATAGCCAAGAATTGCTTACTGCATATGAAGGAGAAAACAATATTTTTCCAGCATCATTTGTTGTTACATTAACAAATTTGGAAAAATCTAAAGAAATAGAAAGTGAAATTCAGAGAATAGGTGCACAAATTGCAACAGAAGGTAGAAGTGAAGAAGTTGATTTACAAATTGAAGAAGCAACTACTAATGATACAATTATTAAAAAAATTACAAGTAGAGACAGCACTATTGAGGCATTAGTTCAATTAGTTAAGGCTGTAAGAATAACAATAGGAGTTATTTTTATAGTACTTATTGTAATTTCAATAACAATCATTTCCAATACAATTAAACTTACAGTTCATGCTAGAAGAAAAGAAATTTCTATAATGAAATATGTTGGTGCAACAAATGGATTTATAAGATGGCCATTTATAATAGAAGGAATTATAATTGGTATAATTGCAGCAGTTATTACATTATTAATAATAGGATTACTATATGATTTTATTATACAAAATATAGAAACATCAGAAGTTTTACAAAAAATGGGAATAACATTACTTGCATTTATTGAGATTGCTAAACCAATCACAATAGTATATGCAATTTTAGGTATTGGTATAGGTGTAATAGGAAGTTCTGTATCAATGAAAAAATACTTGGAGGTATAAATTAGACAAGTGAAAAGATTTATTAAAATTAATTTAATAATTTTAGTAATATTTTGTCTGTCATTCAATTTTGCTTTAGTTAAAATTAATGCAACATCTAATGATGAACAAGTAGAGAATAATAACGAAGAACAAGAAAATGATGAACAAAATCATGAAGAAGAACAAAATGAAGAAAAAACATTAGATGACTTGCAAATTGAAAAATCTCAATTAGAAACAAATTTAGAAGAATCAAATAATCAAGTACAATTTATAGAAAGTGAATTAACAACAATTGTTGCTGAAATATCAGAAATTAGCCAAAAAATTTATGATAAACAAATGGAAGTACAAACACTTGAAGCCCAAGAAATAAATTTAACTTCCTATATTGAAACGGCAGAAAGAGAATTAGAAAAATCAAATGCTAGATATGAAAATCAAAAAGAACTATTAGAAAAAAGATTAGTTGCAATGTATGAGATTGGACAAGTTTCTTATTTAGATTTATTATTAAATTCTAAAAATATTATGGATTTTATATCTAATTATTATTTAATAGAAGAAATATCAGAAGCAGATCATGATTTATTACAAGAAGCAGAAGCTGAAAGAAAATATAATAAAAAATTAACTGAAAGTTTAGAAACAAAAAAATTAGTTTTAGAAGCTTCTAGACAAACAATAGAAAAAAATAATATTTCTCTTGAAAATATGTCAATAATAAAAAATAGCAGAATGGCACAATTATCTGAAGAAGAAATTGAGATGCAACAAAAAATAGAAGAATATCAAAAAGAGATCTCAGATATAGAAACAGAAATTAGATTATTAGCATTAGCAAATGTTAGTCAACAATATGTTGGTGGTTCTATGGCATGGCCTGTACCAGGGTATACTAGAATAACATCACAATTTGGTATGAGAACACATCCAATAACTGGTGTATATAAACTTCACACAGGAGTAGACATAGGTGCTCCAATGGGAGCAACATTTATAGCGGCAAATGATGGACTTGTTACTTATGCTGGTTGGAATAAAGCTTATGGAAATATGGTTATAATAGACCATGGAGGAGGAATAACTACTTTATATGGACATGGTTCAGAAATATTAGTACAAGTTGGACAAACTGTATTTCAAGGAACACCAGTTTTAAAAGTAGGTTCAACAGGCTATTCAACAGGACCACATGCTCATTTTGAAGTTAGAATAAATGGTGAATATGTTCAGCCTTTAGATTATATAACATCTTATAATTCACAACCAGAACAAGCAAATTCCAAAAATGAAAATAAAAATGAAAATAATTCTACAAATAATGTAGAAAATGAAACAACAGTAGTTGAAGTAGATACAAAAGAAACAAATGAAGAAACAGAAGAAATTTAAAAGAAAGAGTGAGAAGAAACACTTTGCAGAGGTAAATTAATATGAATATTGGTAAAATTCGAAGAATAATATATATAAGTATAATGATATTAATAATCTTAATAAGCAGTGTTGGATTTACTTATGCTGCAACATCTTCAGAATTAAAACAAAAACAATCAGATATAGATAGTAAAATAGCAGAAACTAATTCTGAAATTGCAGGTGTAAAATCTAAAATGACTACAGCCCTTAATCAAATTAATGAATTAAATTCTGAAATATCAACTTATCAATCAGAAATAAATAATTTGCAAGATCAAATAAGTAATTTAAATACTCAAATAACACAAAAAGAAACAAATATACAAGAAGAACAACAAAAATTCGATTCTCAAAAAGAAGCTTTAGAAAAAAGATTAGTTGCAATGTATGAAACAGGAACAACTAGTTATTTAGATGTTTTATTATCATCAGATGGTTTAGCAGATTTTATTTCTAAATATTATATGATAGAACAATTAGCAGAATATGATCAAGAATTATTAGATAGAATACAAAATACAAAACAGCAAATTGAAACTGAAAAAAATTCATTAGAAACTGCAAAAAATGAAGTTCAAAGTTCAAAATCAGCAGTTGAAACTAAAAAAAGTGCATTATCAACATCTGTAAATCAAAAAAATTCTTTAGTTTCTAATTTAAGTGAAGAAGAAAAAGCATTAGAAGAACAATTAGAAGAATTTGAACAAGATAAAAAAGCAATACAAGCAGAACTTGCAGCTTTATCTAAAAAAAGTTCTGTAAAAACTGTGGTTGCTCCTAGTGCTGCAGGATATACATCTCCTTTACCAGGAAGAACTAAAGCTAACATAACAACAGGATATCAAGCTTATGCAGGACATACAGGAGTAGATTTTGCATGTGGAGCTGGAACACCAATTTTAGCAGTAAAATCTGGAACAGTTGTTACTTCTAAAGCTTTAAGAAGAGCAAATGGTTCCTATAGATCTTATGGTGAATATGTAGTTATAGATCATCATGATGGAACAATGACATTATATGCACATATGAGTTCAAGAGCTGTTTCGCAAAATCAAACAGTATCACAAGGGCAACAAATAGGTTCAGTAGGATCTACTGGAAATTCAACAGGACCACACTTACATTTTGAGGTTCTTATAGGTGGTAATCCAACAAATCCAAAAGCATATTTACCTTAATTTATACATAAAAGTTTATAGGCAAAAACTTTAAAACCTAAATAATTATAAGGAGCTTTAAAACTTAATTTAAATACAATGGAAGATTTTGATAATGATGAAAATGAAAAAAATATAGAATTTGAAAAAGAGAAGAAAACTTTAATTACAAAATTTGTTGTAACTATAATAATTGTTGCAATAATTTCAGCAGTTATTGCATCTGAGTTTACATTATTTTATTATTACAAGCAAAATAATGTTGAAAAATATGAATCATCACAAAATTCAGATGAAAATATAGATATAATTGCAAAAACATTAAAAGAATTTAGAAAAACAATTGATGAATATTATATTAATAGTAAAGAAATAGATGAACAAAAAATTCTTGATGAAACTATTAAAGGATATGTTAATGGTTTAGATGATGAATATTCTGAATATATGACAAGAAAAGAATGGAATGATTTTCAAGCTGATGCTTTGGGTAACTATATTGGAATAGGAGTTTATATTACAGTAGATGCAAATGGTAATGTTATAATAGTAAATACAATAAAAGGTACACCAGCAGAAAAAGTAGGATTGCAATCAGGAGATGTAATTGTTAGCATAGATGATGAAAATGTTTTAGGAATGAATCCAGATATGGTTTCTTCAAAGATACAAGGAAAAGAAGAAGATAAAGGTAAAAAAGTAAAAATAACAATTTCTAGAGGAACAGAATATTTAGACTTTGAGATTAAAAGAGATGAAATAAAAGTATATCATGTTGAAACAAAAATGTTAGAAAACGATATTGGATATATTTCTTTAATGACATTTGATGAAGGATGCAGTAATGAATTTAAAGCAGGATATGAAAAATTAAAGTCAGAAGGTGCTAAAAAAATAATATTAGACTTAAGAAATAACACTGGAGGCATTGTAGATGAAGCTCTTTTAATAGCAGATATGATACTTCCAAAGGATAACAAAATTTTAATAACAGTAGATTCAAAAGGAAATAAAGAAGAAAGTATTTCTAAAGAAGATCCTATTATAAATGAAGATATAGTTGTATTAGTAAACGAATATTCAGCTAGTGCTTCAGAAATAGTGGTAGGTGCATTAAAAGATAATAATAAAGCTAAAATAGTAGGTAAAAAAACTTATGGAAAAGGAGTAATACAAAGTGTATTTATGCTAGAAGATGGAAGTGCTTTGAAACTTACAGTAAATGAATATTTTACTCCTAAGGAAACAAAAATAAATAAAGTTGGAATTATGCCAGATTATGAAGTAGATTTAGATACAAATACAGAAGATGATGAACAATTAAATAAAGCTATAGAAATACTAAAATAAATTATAAAATTATTTGTGATTAAATATGAGGTGATACAAATGATAGATTTTAATATTACTGATGAAGAATTAAATGCTTTAAAAACATATATAAATGAAAATTATGAAGCTATGAACCAAATGCTAGTTAGTGACAGTGAAACAGACATAGCTTTATTAAGCGAAGATGTTGAAAATCAAGTTGTTCATATATCATATTTAAGAAATTCAATAATTGATTATTTTAAAAATATAAAATTAGTTTATAAATTATTATTAAAAAGATTTTATTTTGATGATAAAAAAGACAACATTATATTATATAGAGGAACTAATATAGCTGAAGTAGAAAGAATAAAAAATGAATTGTTTATAGACAGATTTTTAGTTACAACTCAAAGTCAAAATGATGCAATAGATAAATATGCTTCAAATTGGAATAGACCAGTATGTATGAATATAGCTTTAGAAAAAGATGTTCCATATATATTTTTAAAAGATGTTTTAGGTGATGATAATGATGCAATTTTAATTTCACCTTTTACAAAAATAGAAACAATAATAGAATCTAAAGAGATAATATCAAATTCAAATTCTAAAACAGTAAAAACATATGATTTAAAATTACAAAAACAAGATTTAGATGCTTTGGATGATAAAGATAGATATGGACTTTATAACCATATTTTAGACAATTCTTATTCTATAAAAAGAAAAATAGAAGAATGCATAAACTTAGAAAAAGAAAATACAATTAATTTTGAAAATATAAGAAAATTAGAACAATTATTAAACAAATTAGAAAATAATGAAGATATATCAGAGGATTTTGAAGATATAGAAAATATAGAACCAAATGATATTATTAGAATAACAAATGAATTAGAAGATTTAAAAAGAGAATCTAATGATTTATTTGAAGCAAGAAAACAAAATATTGAATTTATTAATAATTGGAAAAGAAATATAGCAGTATATTTAATTGCTGAATGTAGAGAGATTGAAAAAGATTTTGATGAATTAAGAGATGAATTATTAAAAGAAATTGAAGAGCAAGAAAAACAAGAACAAGAAAGAGAAGAACTAGAAAAAGCAAAAAATGATGAAAATACTGAAAGTGATGAAACTATTTCAGAAAATAACGAAAAATTAGAAGTGAATAGTGAAGAATTATCTGATTCTAATGAAATTGAAGAAGAAAAAGAAAAAACTTTAGAAGAAATAATTGAAGAAGAACTAGTAGATGAAGATAAAGAATCTATAATATATATATCTAAAAATGGTTGTAAAGAAAATCTAATTGAAGTAAAGAAAATTTTAGAAAAAATAAATAATTTGATTTCTAAACAACAAAGTCATGCTAAAGTTGCAGGAAATATAGGAGCTTCATATAGTGCTTTGAACAATGCATTTGAAATGAGAAAATCTGCAGAAAAACTCTTAGAATTAATTGAAAATATAACAGAAGAAACTAGAGAAACTTGTACAAAAAAACAAAAAAAGCCAGTAATTGAAAAATTAAATAAAATAATAAGAATTAATTTTGAAGTAAGTACATTAATCAATTATTTAAATAATCCTAAAATAGCAGGAAAAAATTCAAAACTAGATAGATTTGGAGAAATGGAAGTTATTGAGGAAAATGAATTAAAAAGATGTATAGCTGAAAAAATTAGAGAGGTTAGAGGAGAAGCAGAATTAAAAAAATTAAAAGATGATTTAGAAATGCTTGAAGAAAAAGGAAAATTTTCAAGATTTTTAGGAATATTTACAGGTCAAAATAAACTAGATAGCTTTACAATGGATCAAATAGAAATTAGACAAACGGCAATTAGAAAAACTTTGTCAAAAAAATTATCTTTAGCTCGTAATTATAGTATTCATGAATTAATGGCTGAGATACAAATTTTTATAAATGAAAATGATGATGATACACTTATTGAAGAAGATGTAAAAGTTTTAAAAAATATTGCTGAAGAATTAAGAAGAAATTATATTATATTAGAAAGTAAAGTAAATAGTATTATTGATGAAAAAGAAGGTAAAAATTTACCAGTAAGAGATAAAAATTTATCTAAAAAAGAATTAATTGAAATACAAACATACAGATTTTTAAATAAATATGGATATGATTTAAATTCTTCTGTTAATGAAGAAGAACCTAAATATCAAGATACTATGGCAAATGAAATTAATAGAATTTTGGAATATATTAATAGTGCAGATATTTAAAAATTTATTACATAAATAAATTCAAAAGACAAATTAGAAGGAGTAGTTTTATGAACGAAAGTGATAATGAAAAGAGTGAAATACAAAAAGAAAAAAAACAAGATAATGCAGAAAAATTTGAAACTACTAAATTAAAAATTGGAACCTTAGGTAACTTTGTATTAGCTACTTTTATAATAATAGTAATTGGTACTGGAGCATTAACGTATTATTTAATACATACAGCTAAGATGGATTATGATAAAAAATATAGTGATTTAACATCTAATATACCAGAAAATGAATCTAAAAATGAAGTAGATACATTAGCCAATATGATAGATTCAGCTTTAACAGCTACAAACCAAACATCAAATACAACAGTTACAGATAGTTCTGAGAAAAAATTAATGAATGAATCTTTAGTAGTTTTATATAATGGTCTAATTTTAGATACTAGTAAAATGGATGAAGTTACTCTACAATATATAGATAGTACAGCTGTAGAAAGCGATAAATATGTTATAACATATTATTCATATGAAAACTATAGTAAGAAAGAGTCTAGTTTAGGGATGCTTTCATCACAAGTATATGATGGATTGGCAAAAATAGATGGAGTAGGGAAAATAGCAATTTCCGAAGATTATGAAGCAATACCAAGAGCAGTAAAAGTAGTTAATACTGTTCCAACAATTGTTTCAGACAACAATTTAGAAATAAAAGATTTTGATACAATAAAAACATTAATTGCAGATTTAGATGGAAATGGAACTGAAGAATATGTTTTAATATTAGCCAATAGAACAACTGGTTTTTCTAAAATAATGGCAATAGATTCGCAAGGTAAAAAAATAGCAGATTTAGCTTCAATAGAAAAGAGCAAATGGAAAAAAGATGCAAATACTGAATATTATTTAAGTATTACTAATGTTGAAATAATAGATGTAGATAATGATGGAATAATGGAAATTGTTTTAGAAATTCCTCACGCAACAGGAAATCCTACAATAAGTTTATTAAAATATAATAATGGAGTTATGCAAGGAAAAACAGATATAAAATGTTCTTTATTATCTGAATAATAAATATAAAAAAGTAACCCAAAATTGTTAAAAGATTTAACAATTTTGGGGTTATTTTTTATGAACAAAATACAAATAAATTAAAATTTTAAAAATATAAAAATTTGTGTAATTTTTTAGAAAAAATGTGTTGACAAAGCTTTTCCTCCGTAGTATAATATTTAAGCGTAAGATTAAGCGATGATGCAGAATGTGGCTACACATATTTTAAAAATATGATGGAGGGAACTTCTGCGGAGTATGTCTTGGCTTAGACCGGGCGATAAGTTTGATAAACGTATTTAACTTATCCAAGACAAATTTTATGTTTCAATTTAATTTTGAATACTAAAGAAGGCTTGGATTTTAAAATGGAGTTATAAGAAACACTAGGATACGTTAATAACTTGCCGTTAGCCATAATATTAATTTAAGGAGGGAAAAAATAAATGGCAACATCAAACACAAAAATAGGAAGTGACAAAATTAGAATAAGATTAAAAGCTTATGATTTCGTTATTTTAGATCAGTCTGCTGAAAAAATAGTAGATACTGCTAAGAGAACAGGAGCTAAAGTTTCAGGTCCTATTCCACTTCCAACAGAAAAAGAAATTGTAACAATTTTACGTTCTCCACACAAAGATAAAGATTCAAGAGAACAATTTGAAATGAGAACACATAAAAGAGTTATCGATATTCTTTATCCAACACAAAAAACAGTTGATAGCTTAATGAAATTAGAGTTACCAGCAGGTGTTGATATAGAAATAAAATTATAATTTTAAAATTTAAAAGGGTAAATTAGGCCATGCTGATTTATCAGCCAATAGTTAAGACAGCTCTTTAAAATAAAATAGATTAGAGATGTCTTATGCGGTAAAACGTATAGGAGGAGAGAAAATGAAAACTTTAATAGGAAAAAAAGTTGGAATGACACAAATTTTTAATGAAAAAGGTGCAGTTGTTCCAGTAACAGTTATAGAAGCTGGACCATGTTCAGTTGTTCAAGTTAAAACTGTTGAAACAGACGGATATGATGCCGTTCAATTAGGTTTTGGAGAAGTTAAAGAAAGTAAACTTAACAAACCAGAAAAAGGACACTTTAAAAAAGCAAATGTAAAAAATGCAAAACATTTAAGAGAATTTAGAGCTTGTCCAGAATGTTTATCTACAGTTAAAGTAGGAGATGAAATAAAAGTTGATACTTTTGCAGTAGGAGACAAAGTTGATATTCAAGGTATTACAAAAGGAAAAGGTTTCCAAGGTGTTATAAAACGTCATGGACAATCTAGAGGACCAATGGGACATGGTTCTATGTATCATAGAAGACCAGGCTCAATGGGACCAACTTCTACACCAGGTAGAGTATTTAAAGGTAAAAAATTACCAGGACATATGGGTGTAGATAAAGTTACTGTACAAAATTTAGAAATTGTAAAAGTAGACTTAGATAAAAATGCTATTTTAATAAAAGGTTCTGTACCTGGAAATAAAGGTAGCATATTAAAAATAAAAAAATCAGTAAAAACATCTAAATAGAAGGGAGGAGGAAGATTAAATGCCAAGTATAGATGTATATAATGTAGAAGGTAAAAAAGTTAGCAAAGTAGATTTAAAAGAAGAAATCTTTGGTATAGATCCAAACGAAGCTATTGTTCATAGTGTTTTAGTTAATTATTTAGCAAATCAAAGACAAGGTACACAAAGTACAAAAACAAGAGCTGAAGTTAGAGGTGGTGGAAGAAAACCTTGGAAACAAAAAGGAACAGGTAGAGCAAGACAAGGTTCTATTAGAGCTACACAATGGATTAAAGGTGGTATTGCCTTAGGACCAAAACCAAGAAGCTACAAATATAGAGTAAATAAAAAAGAAAAACAATTAGCAATAAAATCATTATTAAGTTCTAAAGTTTTAGAAAATGATTTAGTAGTTGTTGATAAATTTGATTTTAAAGAAATAAAAACAAAACAAATGGTAAATGCTATGAAAAATTTAAAAGTTGAAGATAAAGCTTTTATAGTTTTACCAGCTAATAATGAAACAGTTCAAAAATCAGCTAGAAATATAGAAAATGTTAAGACTGGTTCTGTAAATACAATAAATGTTTATGATTTATTAAAATATAAGAAATTAGTTTTAACAGTTGATACAATTAAAAAATTAGAGGAGGTGTACGCATAAGATGGTAGCAGAAGATATTATATTAGCTCCAGTAGTTACTGAAAAAAGTACTGCTGATATGCAAGAAGGAAAATACACTTTCAGAGTTGCAAAAAAAGCAACTAAAATTGAAATAAGAAATGCTGTTGAAAAATTATTTGAAGTAAAAGTATTGAAAGTTAATACTATGACAGTACAAGGAAAAGAAAAAAGAGTAGGAGCTCATCAAGGAAAAACTTCAGATTGGAAAAAAGCAATAGTTTTCATTGATACAAATGTTTCTGATATGAAATATTTAGGAAAAGGTGGAAAAGAAGTTAAAGTTTCTAAAAAATACAAAGACTCAATTGATGAATTTGTAGGAGCTTAAAAATAAATTAAATTATCGGGAAATAACCCGGAAAATAAATTATATAAAGGAGAGAAATTAAAATGGGAATAAAACATTATAAACCATATACACCATCTAGAAGAAATATGACTACTTCAAATTATGAAGAAATTACTAAAAAAACTCCAGAAAAATCTCTATTAGCTACAAAAAGAAAAAATGCTGGTAGAAATTCATATGGAAGAATAACAGTTAGACATCAAGGTGGTGGAAATAGACAAAAATATAGAATAATTGATTTTAAAAGATTAAAAGATAATATGGAAGCTGAAGTTAAAGGCATTGAATATGATCCAAATAGAAGTGCAAATATAGCTTTAATTGAATATACAGATGGAACAAAAAGTTATATTTTAGCTCCACTTGGATTAACAGATGGAGATAAAGTAGTTTCTGGAGAAAATGTAGATATTAAACCAGGAAATGCAATGCCAATATCAAATATTCCAGTAGGTACATTAATTCATAATATTGAATTAAATCCAGGTCAAGGTGGAAAATTAGTAAGATCAGCAGGACAAGAGGCACAATTAATGGCTAAAGAAGGAAATTATGCTCATGTTAGACTTCCATCTGGAGAAATGAGATTAATTTCTATAAGATGCAGAGCTACAATTGGAACAATTGGAAATAGTGATCATGAAAACATTAAATTAGGTAAAGCTGGTAGAAAAAGACATATGGGAATTAGACCAACAGTTAGAGGTTCTGTTATGAATCCTAATGATCACCCTCATGGTGGTGGTGAAGGTAAAGCTCCAGTTGGACATAGTGGACCTATGACACCTTGGGGTAAACCAGCACTTGGATATAAGACAAGAAATAAAAAGAAATTATCTAATAAATTTATAGTTAAGAGAAGAAAATAATTTTTTTTGAAAGGAGAAAAAAATGTCAAGATCAAGTAAAAAAGTACCTTACGTAGCTCCAGAACTTATGAAAAGAATAGAAGCTATGAATGAAACAGGTAAAAAAGAAGTATTAAAAACATGGTCAAGAGCATCTACAATATATCCTCAAATGGTAGGTCATACAATAGCTGTTCATGATGGTAGAAAACATGTTCCTGTATATATATCAGAAGAAATGATAGGACATAAATTAGGAGAATTTGCTCCAACAAGAACATTTAAAGGTCATGCAGGAGATAAAACAACAAAAAAATAAAATGTAATTAGAATAAATAAAAAACTTCATTTGAAGTAAAGAATGGGAGGAATAATAGTGGAAGAGAAAACTCAAGAGCTAGAAGCAAGAGCAACTCTTAGTTATGCTAGAATATCAAGCCGTAAAGTTAAAATTGTAGCAGACTTAATAAGAGGAAAAAAAGTTGAAGAAGCTCAAAATATAGTAAAATATGCACCAAAAGCATCAGCTGAAATAATAGAAAAATTACTAAATTCAGCTATTGCTAATGCAGAAAATAATCATTTCATGAATAGAGCTAATCTTTATGTTGCTGAAATTTATGCAAACCAAGGACCAACTTTAAAAAGAATAAGACCAGCTGCTAAAGGTTCAGCAGTAAGAATAAGAAAAAGAACAAGTCATATAACAATAGTTTTAAAAGAGAGTAAATAAAAGAAAGGAGGATATTTACGATGGGACAAAAAGTTCATCCAAATGGAATAAGAGTAGGTGTTATTAGAGATTGGAATTCTAAATGGTATGCAAATTCTAAAGACTTTAGTGATTACTTAGTTGAAGACCATAAAATTCGTGAATATGTTAAAAAGAAGCTATTTATTAGTGGAATTTCAAAAATAGAAATCGAAAGAACTGCTAAATTTGTAAAAGTTAATGTCTACACAGCTAAACCAGGTTTAGTTATTGGAAAAGGCGGAAATCTTTCAGAAGCATTAAAAACAGAACTTGAAAAAATGATTAAAAAAGAAGTTAATTTAAATATTGTTGAGGTAAAAAATGTTGACATAGATGCTCAACTAGTTGCAGAAAATATAGCAAATCAGTTAGAAAAAAGAATTTCTTTTAGAAGAGCAATGAAACAATCTATGCAAAAAGCACTTAAAGCAGGTGCTTTAGGAATTAAAACAGCTGTATCTGGTAGACTAGGTGGAGCTGACATGGCTAGAACTGAATTTTACAAAGATGGTACAATACCACTTCAAACTTTAAGAGCTGATATAGATTATGGATTCTATGAAGCAGATACTACTTATGGAAAAATAGGTGTAAAAGTTTGGATATATAAAGGTGAGGTTCTTCCAGAAAAAAAAGAAGCAAAAGGAGGTAACGACTAATGCCATTAATGCCAAAAAGAACAAAGCATAGAAAAATGCAAAAAGGTAGAAATAGAGGAAAAGCAACAAGAGGAAATGTAGTTAATGAAGGAGAATACGGATTACAAGCTACAACAGCAGGTTGGATAAAATCAAATCAAATTGAGGCTGCCAGAGTTGCTATGACTCGTTATATTAAAAGAGGTGGTAAAGTTTGGATTAAAATATTCCCAGACAAACCAGTAACAAAAAAACCAGCTGAAACTCGTATGGGTAAAGGTAAAGGAGCACCAGAATATTGGGTAGCTGTTGTAAAACCAGGAAGAGTTATGTTTGAAATAGCAGGTGTTACAGAGGATATTGCTAGAGAAGCTTTAAGACTAGCAGCTCAAAAATTACCTGTTCAAGCTAAATTTGTTAAAAGAGAAAATGAAGTAGGCGGTGATGTATAAGATGAAGAATAATAAATTAAAAGATATGTCTTCACCTGAACTAGAAAAAGAACTAAGCGAATTAAAATCTGAATTATTTAAATTAAGATTTAGCTTAGCTACAAATGGATTAGACAATCCATTAAAAGTAAAGGAAGTTAGAAAAGACATAGCTAGAGTAAAAACAATATTAAGACAAAGAGAATTACAAAATAATCAATAATAAATTTAAGAAAGGAGAAAATCCTAATGGAAGAAAGAAATCTTCGTAAAACAATGATAGGTACAGTTATTTCAGATAAAATGGATAAAACTGTTGTAGTTGCAGTAGAAACAAGTGTTGCTCATCCAATTTATAATAAAACTGTTAAAAGAACATATAAATTAAAAGCACATGATGAAGAAAATGCTTGTCAAGCTGGAGATAAAGTAAAAGTTATGGAAACAAGACCTTTATCTAAAGATAAAAGATATAGAGTAGTAGAAATTATGGAGAAAGCAATTAAAAAATAGAATTTCTTAAAAATCAATATTAAAAATATTAATATTGATATATAAAAAAATAAGGAGGAACTAAAATGGTACAGCAACAAACTAAATTAAAAGTAGCTGATAACACTGGTGCAAAAGAAATTATGTGCATTAGATGTTTAGGTGGATCACATAGAAAATACGCTGAAGTTGGAGATATAATAGTGGCTTCTGTTAAAACTGCTACACCAGGTGGCGTTGTTAAAAAAGGTGAAGTTGTAAAAGCTGTTGTAGTTAGAACTAAAAAAGGTATAAGAAGAGCAGATGGTTCATACTTAAAATTTGATGAAAATGCAGCAGTTATCATTCGTGATGACAAAACACCAAAAGGAACTCGTATATTTGGACCAGTAGCAAGAGAATTAAGAGATGGTGATTATATGAAAATCATATCTTTAGCTCCAGAAGTATTATAAAAATTTTCTTTAAAATTAGAAAAAAGAGGTGAATAGATTGAAAATCAAAAAAGGTGATACTGTAAAAATTTTATCAGGAAATGATAAAGGAAAAACAGGTGAAGTTTTAACTGTAATGCCAAAAGAAAACAAAATAGTTGTTAAAGGCGTTAATATAAGAAAAAAACATATCAAACCTAGAAAACAAGGTGAAGAAGGTGGTATCATATCAGTAGAGTGTGCTATACATAGTGCAAAGGCTAATGTGGTATGCCCAAAATGTGGTAAAGCAACTAAAATAGGATATGTTACAGAAAAAGGCGAGAAAGTTCGTGTTTGTAAAAAATGTAATGCAAAATTAAAATAAAAAATTATGGAAGGAGGACTTGAAATAAATGGAAACACTTAGAGAACAATATGAAAAAGAAGTAGTTCCAGCATTAATGAAAAAATTTAATTATACTTCAGTAATGCAAGTTCCTAAATTAGAAAAGATAGTTATAAATATAGGATTAGGCGAAACTAAAGATAATCCTAAAGCTTTAGATAATGCTATGAATGATTTAAGTATTATTACAGGTCAAAGACCAGTAGTAACAAAAGCAAAAAAATCAATAGCAGCTTTCAAATTAAGAGAAGGTGCAAAAATAGGATGCAAAGTTACATTAAGAGCAGGAAAAATGTATGATTTTGCCTATAAATTATTTAATGTTGCTCTTCCAAGAGTTAGAGACTTTAGAGGAGTATCAAGTAACTCATTTGATGGTAGAGGAAATTATTCAATGGGTGTTAAAGAACAATTAATATTCCCAGAAATCGAATATGATAAAGTAGATAAATTAAGAGGTATGGATATTATATTTGTAACTACGGCTAAAACTGATGAAGAAGCTAAAGAGTTGTTAACACTTTTAGGAATGCCATTTAGAGTTTAAAAAATATGAAGTAAAACAAAATTTGAAAAGTGATTTTTTAAAGAAAGGAGAAAAAAATGGCTAAAAAATCATTAAAAGTAAAATGTGCAAAAAAACAAAAATATAAAACAAGAGAATATAATAGATGTAAATTATGTGGAAGACCACATGCTTACATTAGAAAATTTGGAATATGCCGTGTTTGCTTTAGAGAATTAGCACATAAAGGAGAAATACCAGGAGTTAAAAAAGCAAGTTGGTAAAATTTTATTAAAAAAAGGAGGGAAAATCGTGAATACAACTGACCCAATAGCAGATATGTTAACAAGAATTAGAAATGCAAATAGCCAAAAATTTAAAACAGTTGATGTTCCATCTTCAAAAATGAAAAAAGCTATTGCACAAACATTACTTGAAGAAGGTTATATAAAAGATTTTGAAGAAATTGAAAGTGATGTACAAGGAATAATAAGAATATCATTAAAATATGATGAGAAAGGTAATAGAGTTATAGATGGATTAAGAAGAATCAGTAAACCTGGTTTAAGAATTTATGCATCTAAAGATGAATTACCAAAAGTATTAAACGGATTAGGAATTGCTTTAATATCTACTTCTAAAGGAATAATGACGGATAAAAAAGCAAGAGAATTAGGAATAGGTGGAGAAGTTTTAGCTTATATTTGGTAATCTAAAATTTTCACTAATTTACAAATTAATTGAAAAAAGTAAAAGGAGGGAAATTCGAAATGTCTAGAATAGGAAATAAACCTATTACAGTTCCAGAAAAAGTTGAAGTAAAAATCGAAGGACAAAAAGTTACTGTAAAAGGTCCTAAAGGAACTTTAGAGAAGGAATTTCATAAAGATATGAAAATCAATCTTGAAGGTAATGTTATAACTGTTGTTAGACCAGATGATGAACCACAAAATAAAAGTTTACATGGTTTAACAAGAACATTATTAAATAACATGATTGAGGGAACACTTAACGGATTTGAAAGAAAATTAGAAGTAAATGGTGTTGGATATAGAGCAAGCAAAAAAGGAAATAACTTACTATTAAATTTAGGTTATTCTCATCCAGTAGAAGTTGAAGCTCCAGCAGGAATTACTTTTGATGTTCCAAATCAAAATGAAATAATTGTAAAAGGTATGGATAAAGAACTAGTTGGTCAAACAGCTGCTGTTATTAGAACAAAAAGACCACCTGAAGTTTATAGAGGAAAAGGTATTAAATATGCTGAAGAAACTATTAGACGTAAGGAAGGTAAAGCTGGTAAGAAATAGAATTCTTTTTAATAAATAATGTTCAGATTAGGTTATAAATAGGGCTTTAGGGGGTATATTTAATCCCTTAAAGAAAATATACATTAAGGTATTAAATATACCCCTAAAAGAAAACCTAGAAAGGAGAAAATCAATGATAACTAAAATCAATAGAAAAGCTGAAAGAGAAAGACGTCATGCTAGAGTACGTAGAAAAATTAGTGGAACAGCAGAATGTCCTAGACTTGCTGTTAGTAAATCTAATAAAAATATAACAGCTCAAATAATAGATGATACTAAAGGTGTAACTTTAGCTTATGCATCTACTTTAGATAAAGAAATAAAAACTAAAAAAGCTAATAAAGAAGCTGCAAAAGAAGTTGGAGCTTTAATTGCAAAAAAAGCTTTAGATAAAAAAGTAAAAACAGTAGTTTTTGATAGAGGCGGATTTATATATCATGGTGTTGTTAAAGAATTAGCTGATGCAGCACGTGAGGCAGGATTAGAATTCTAATAAAAATGTAAAACTGTAATTTGATTAGTTAAAATCAAACATTGAAAAAAGGAGGAAAAAAGTTCTCATGGAAGAAAAATCAGTAGAATTGAGAGAAACTGTAGTAGCTATTAATAGAGTTGCAAAAGTTGTTAAGGGTGGTAGAACATTTAGATTTAGTGCTGTTGTTGTTGTTGGAGATGAACAAGGACATATTGGTGTTGGAAATGGTAAAGCTGCTGAAGTTCCAGATGCAATAAAAAAAGCCATTGAAGAAGCTAAAAAGAATTTAATAGAAGTTCCAATAGTTGGAACAACTATACCACACGAATTCGTTGGAAGATTTGGTAGTGCTAGTGTTATGTTAAAACCTGGTGCTGAAGGTACTGGAATTATTGCTGGTGGTAGCGTTAGACCAGTACTTGAACTTGCAGGATATAAAGATATAAATTCTAAAGTTATTGGTACAAACAACCCAAGAAATGTTGTTTATGCTACTATTGAAGCTCTTAAAAATATGCAAACAGTTGAAGCTGTTGCTAAAAAAAGAGGAAAAAAAGTTAGCGAAATTTTATAATATTTTATTATAATTTATTTGAATTTAAAATTATTAATGATATAATAAAAACGAATTTGTTTTAAGACTTAAAAAGAGGAGGTGTAAATCGATGGAATTAGGAAACATCAAGTCAGCTGTAAAAAGAGAAACTAGAAAAAGAGTTGGACGTGGAATAGGTTCAGGACTTGGAAAAACATCTGGAAGAGGACATAAAGGACAAAAAGCAAGATCAGGTGGTGGAGTAAGAAGAGGATTTGAAGGTGGTCAAACACCATTATATAGAAGATTACCAAAAAGAGGTTTTAACAATATATATGCTAAAACTTATACTGAAGTAACTTTAACAATGCTTAATAAATCAAAAGCTGAAGAAGTTACAGCTGAAAGTTTATTAGCTGAAGGTATTATTGGAAAAATAAATGATGGAATAGTTGTTTTAGCTACAGGTAACTTAGATAAAAAGTTAACAGTTAAAGCAAAGAGATTTACTAAAGCTGCTGCAGAAAAAATAGAAGCTGCAGGTGGAAAGATTGAGGTGATTTAGTTGTTCAAAACTATTAAAAATGCTTTGAAAACACCAGATGTAAGAAAAAGATTATTATATACATTAGTTTTAATAATTATATTTAGATTTGGATGTTTTATTACAGTACCAGGTGTTGATACAATAGCACTTGGAGAACAAATGCAATCTGCAACTGGAAGTTTAGCAGGATTAATCAATACAATTTCTGGTGGTGCATTTGCAAATTTATCAATTTTCTCAATGACAATAACACCTTATATTACAGCATCAATTGTAATACAATTATTAGGAATGATTATACCTTCATTAGAAAAACTAATGAAGGAAGGTGGAGAAACTGGAAAACAAAAAATAAATAAATATACAAAAATAGTAACATTAATACTATCTTTAATTGAAGGTTTAGGTATTTACATATCTTACAAATCTTCAGGTGTATTTATAAATCCAGGACTTTTAACAGGTTCAATTGTTGTATTATCATTAATGACTGGTACAGCAATATTAATGTGGCTTGGAGAACAAATCACAAGCAAAGGTATTGGAAATGGTATATCAATGATTATTTTTGTTGGTATAATTTCAAGATTACCTCGTGGATTAGTTACATTATGGAATTTAATATTACAAAATGGGTCTGTTAGTACTGTAGGTATAGTTACAGCATTAGCAATTATAGTAGGAGCTATTATTTTAGTAGCAGGTGTTGTATTTGTGCAACAAGCTGAAAGAAGAGTTCCTGTACAATATGCTAAAAAAGTTGTTGGAAGAAAAATGTATGGTGGACAAAATACACATATTCCACTTAAACTTGCAATGGCTGGAGTTATGCCAGTAATCTTTGCATCATCATTTATGACATTTCCAGCAATGATGATTCAAATATTTGCTTCAGATAAAATTGGTGGAACTGGTTTCTTAGCTGGTTTATATCAATTCTCAATAGCAACATCTTCATCACAAGTTGCTTGGGGATATTCTTTAGCAAATGCAATTGTGTACTTACTATTAATAGTAGGATTCACATTCTTCTATACTTATGCAACATTCAATCCAGCAGAAGTAGCTACAAATATTAAACAAAATGGTGGATTTATACCAGGAATTAGAGCTGGTAAACCTACAACAGATTATTTAAAATCAATACTAAGTAAGTTAACTTGGTTTGGTGCAATATTCTTAAGTTTAATAGCAATACTTCCAATGCTTATGAGATTTTCAAGTGTTGATATTTCTTTTGGTGGTACATCAATACTTATTATCGTTGGTGTTGCATTAGAAACAGTTCAACAATTAGAATCACAATTAGTAATGAGACATTATAAAGGATTCTTAGAAAAATAGAATTTAATATATTATTTTATACAGGGTGGTTTTAACATAAAAAGCCACCCGTATATGCTTTATATTTATGTTAATTAAATAATAATTTAAATTTACTTTTTTTAAATAAGTTTTATTATTGTATTTAAATTGTTATTTTTAAATTAACAAAAAATTGTATTAGCTAATGTTTTAATATTAATTTGAATTTTATATTAATTAACAAAATTTTATTATGAACTTAAGTTTTGGATTTGAAAGTAATTTGAATTTAGAAATTCTTAAAAATAAAAAAATGAGGAATGTTCGAAGGCAAATCGAAGATTTGAACAGCGAAAGAGGCGCATTTTTTTATTTTAGAATTTCTATGAAAATTATCTTGAACGGAAAAATTTAAGTGAATAATATAATTTTGTTAATTTAAAAACAGCAATTAAAAAAACAACAATTTAGAAATTATAATTTCAAATTATTATTTAATTAACATAAATATAAATTTAAAAGGAGGTATCTTTATGGTAATTATTATGTTAGGAGCACCAGCTTCTGGAAAAGGAAGTGTTGCAGAAATACTTTCAAATGAATTTAAAATTCCATCAATTTCAAGTGGAGATATTTTTAGAAAATATATTAGCAATGGATCTGAAATAGGAAAAAAAGCAAATGAGTACATGACAAAAGGTGAGCTTGTTCCAGATGATTTAACAGTACAACTTATAACTTCTAGATTAAATGAAGATGATGTAAAAGATGGCTTAATTTTAGATGGATTTCCAAGGACTGTAAATCAAGCAAAAGCATTAGATGAAATGCTAAAGAAAGAAAATAAAAAGATAGATATAGTAGTTAATTTAGAAACTCCAGAAGAAGAAATTTTAGAAAGAATCACAAATAGAAGAATTTGTTCAAATTCTGAATGTAAAGCAATTTATAATACCGTATTGCACCCATCAAAAGTAGAAGGTGTATGTGATAAATGCGGAAGTAAAACTTACCAAAGAGATGATGATAAAATAGAAAAAGCAAAAAATAGATTAGAAGTTTATTATAGAGAAACAGCTCCAGTAGCAGATTATTATAAAGAAACAGGTGTATTGTATTCAACAGTATTAAGTAAATCAATAAATAGAATGAAAGATGAAGTAGCAAAAGATGTAATTGATTATTTAAAGAAATAAATTTTATTAATGCAAGATGTGGAAAGAAGAAAAGAGGAAAAAATGATTAGTATAAAATCAAAAAGAGAAATAGAATTAATGAAAGAAGCCTGCAAAATTACAGCAGAAACTTACGATTATATTGAAAAAATAATAAAACCAGGAATGTCTACATTAGAACTTGATAATTTAGCAGAAAAATTTATAAAATCTAAGGGTGGTATACCTGCACAAAAGGGTTATCCAAGTGGCGTAAGAGGAGTACCAAATTTTCCAGGAACTCTTTGTGTATCAATAAATGATGAAGTAATTCATGGAATACCTTCAAAAGATATTATTATACAAGATGGAGATGTAGTTAGTGTAGACTTAGTAGTTTTAAAAAATGGGTATCATGGAGATGCAGCAAGAACTTTTCTAGTAGGAAATGTAACAAAACAAGCAAAAGAACTTGTAGAAGTTACGAAACAATCTTTTTTTGAAGCAATTAAATTTGCAAAACCAGGAAATAGAATTGGTGATATATCACATGCGGTAGAAAGCTATGTTAAACAATTTGGATTTTCAGTAGTAAAAGAATTTCAAGGACATGGAATAGGAAAAGAAATGCATGAAGATCCAGGTATTCCAAATTATGGAAAACCAGGTAGAGGTCCAAGAATAGAAACAGGTATGACATTAGCAGTAGAACCTATGATTATAGCTGGAAAGCCAGATATTTGGGAATTAGAAGATGGATGGACAATAGCAACACAAGATGGTAGTTTATCTGCTCATTATGAAAATACAATTTTAATTACGGAAAATGAACCAAAAATATTGACAATACTATAAAAATAATATATAATATTCTAGATTTATTGCTCAAAGTAGCTAAAAATTAAGCTAAAATATGCCTGTAAGGGCTTATTTGTGCTGATATAAGGGGGATTTAATTTTGTCTAAAGAAGATGTAATTGAAGTAGAAGGTACAGTTATTGAAACATTACCAAATACTAATTTTAAAGTTGAATTAGAAAATGGACATCAAGTATTAGCTCATATATCAGGAAAATTAAGAATGAATTATATCAAAATTTTACCAGGTGATAAAGTAAAGTTAGAACTTTCACCTTATGATTTATCAAAAGGTAGAATTACTTGGAGAGCAAAATAATAATGTAAAAAAATAAAATATTATTTCTTTAGTAATTTGGGTGTGTAATAACTAATTTAATAATATTTTATCTCGATAAATAAATTTTAGGAGGAAAATATAGAAATGAAAGTAAGACCATCAGTAAAGAAAATTTGTGAAAAATGCAAAATAATCAAAAGAAAAGGTGTTGTCAGAGTAATTTGTGAAAACCCAAAACATAAACAAAGACAAGGCTAATAATAAAAATATTTAGGTATTAACACAAAATGGAGCGGCTGTCAGCAAAAACTGATATTCATATTGTGTTTATATATATGCAAAAAATAGATAGATTACTATTTTATTTTATACTTTTATATAAAATAAAATACATTTCAGGTTTATTTATTTTAGCAAAAAACAAAGTAAAGATAAAAATTTATGGAGGTGCAAAAATTTATGGCTCGTTTAGCAGGAGTTGATTTACCTAGAGAAAAAAGAGTAGAAATAGGATTAACATATATCTATGGTATAGGATTACCTAGTTCTCAAAAAATTCTTAAAGTAGCAGGAGTTAATCCAGATACAAGAGTAAAAGATTTAACAGATGATGAAGTAGGAAAAATAAGAAAAGCTATGGAAGACTATAAAGTTGAAGGTGATTTAAGAAGAGAAGTAGCTTTAAACATAAAAAGACTTACTGAAATTGGATGTTACAGAGGAATTAGACATAGAAGAGGACTACCTGTAAGAGGACAAAGAACAAAAACTAATGCTCGTACAAGAAAAGGTCCTAGAAAATTAGTAAGTAAAAGTAAAAAAGCAAATTAGTTAGAAAATAAATTTTAAGGGAGGTAAATACCAAATGGCAAAAGCTAGTAGTGCTAAGAAAACAGGTATCAGAAGAAGAGAAAGAAAAAATATAGATAGAGGTTCAGCTCATATTCATTCTACTTTTAACAATACAATAGTTTCTATTACAGATACACAAGGAAATGTTATTTCTTGGGCAAGTGCTGGAGAATTAGGATTTAAAGGTTCTAGAAAAAGCACACCATTTGCAGCTGGTCAAGCAGCAGAAACTGCAGCTAAAGCAGCAATGGAACATGGTTTAAAAACTGTTGATGTATATGTTAAAGGTCCAGGAGCTGGTCGTGAAGCTGCAATTAGATCATTACAAACAGCAGGATTAGATATAACAATGATAAAAGATGTTACTCCAATACCACACAACGGTTGTAGACCACCAAAAAGAAGAAGAGTATAGAATAAAAGAAAATATTAGAAAGAGGTGTATTTAAACAAATGGCAAGATATAAAGACGAACAATGTCGTATATGCCGTAGAGAAGGACAAAAATTGTTCTTAAAAGGTTCAAGATGTTATTCTGATAAATGTAGTGTAACAAGAAGAAATTATGCTCCAGGACAACATGGACAAAAAAGAACAAAACTTTCTGAATACGGAACACAATTAAGAGAAAAACAAAAAACTAGATCATTCTATGGTGTAGGTGAAAAACAATTTAGAAAATATTTTGAAATGGCTTCTAATAAAAAAGGTATTACAGGTACAAATCTTTTACAAATATTAGAAAGCAGATTAGATAATGTTGTATATAGATTAGGTTTTGGTGTTTCAAGACCACAAGCAAGACAATTAGTAACACATGGAAATATAGAAGTTAATGGAAGAAAAACAGATATTGCTTCTTATTTAGTTAAACCAGGAGATGTTATTGCTGTTAGAGAATCTAGAAAAGATAACAGCATTATAAAAGCAAATGCAGAAGCTGGATCTGTTAGACCAATTCCAGAATGGTTAGAATTAGATAGCAAAAACTTAAGTGCTAAAGTTTTAAGATTAGTAAATAGAGAAGAAATTGATTTACCAGTAGAAGAACACTTAATCATAGAGTTATATTCAAAATAATAACTTTTAAATACTTAGGATACGTACGAAAAGAGATATTAAATTTTTATTGGGTTGTATTAACCTATTAGGAGGTAAGAATGATTGAATTTGAAAAACCAAACATCGAATGTGTAGAGGCAGACGATAAGAGGAATTATGCAAAATTCATATGTGAACCATTAGAGCGTGGATATGGTATGACAATAGGAAATTCTTTAAGAAGAATCTTATTATCATCTTTACCAGGAGCTGCTATAACAAGTGTTAAAATAAATGGCGTAGTACATGAATTTTCTACTGTACCTGGAGTTGTAGAAGATGTTCCTGAGTTAATTGTTAATTTAAAAAGTGTAAGACTTAAAGTTTTTGATAATGAAGAAAAAATCATAAGAATAGATTTTAAAGGTGCTGGAGAAATAAAAGCAGCTGATATTGTAACAGATGGAACAGTTGAAATATTAAATCCAGAACTACATATAGCAACAACTTCAAATAATTGTGATTTACACATGGAAATGACTGTAAATAGAGGTAGAGGATATAATGTTGCTGAGAAAAACAAAAAAGATAATAGCCCAATAGATGTATTAGCAATAGATTCTATATTTACTCCAGTTAAAAAAGTAAATTATTCTGTTGAAAATACTAGGGTTGGTCAAATGGTAGATTATGATAAATTAACAATAGAAGTTTGGACAGATGGTAGTTTAAAACCATTTGAGGCCTTAAGTTTAGCTGCAAAAGTTATGACAGGTCATTTAGAATTATTTATTGACTTATCAGAAACAGCTAAAAATACTCAAGTTATGGTTGAAAAAGAAGAATCAAAGAAAGAGAAAGTTTTAGAAATGCCTATCGAGGAATTAGAACTTTCTGTAAGATCATATAATTGCTTAAAAAGAGCTGGAATTCAAACTGTTGAAGATTTAGCTAAAAAATCACAAGAAGATATGATGAAAGTAAGAAACTTAGGTAAAAAATCATTAGATGAAGTTACAAACAAATTGATTGCCTTAGGATTAAACTTTACATCAGAAGAAGAATAATTTTTAAGGAAGGTGGAAAGTAAAGTGGCAGGAACAAGAAAACTTGGAAAACCAACTGATCAAAGATTAGCTATGCTAAAAACTCAAACAACTGATTTAATTTTAAATGGAAAAATAGTTACTACTGAAGCAAGAGCTAAAGAAGTAAAATCAATTGTAGATAGCGTTATAGCATTAGCTGTTAAAGAACATAAAAATTTTGAAGAAGTAGAAGTAAAAGTAGTTAAAGCAAAATTAGATAGTAATGGAAGAAAAGTTACAGAAAAAGTAAAAAGTAAAAATGGAAAAGAATATCTAAAAGTTGTTAAAGAAGAAAAAATGGAAAAAAGACAAAAAGATATGCCATCAAGATTAAATGCTAGAAGAAAAATAATGAAAAAAGTAAATAAAGTAGATGGTGTAGATTTAATGGACAAATTATTTAATGAACTAGCTCCAAAATATGAAGGAAGAGTTGGTGGATATACTAGAATATTAAAAATGGATCCTAGAAAAGGTGACAATGCAGATAAAGCAATTTTAATGTTAGTATAATAAAGTAAATTCAAAAATGCATAGAAAAAAGAGTAAGCCAAAATGCTTAAAATATTTTTTAATATTTTAAGTGTAAATAAACTTTTGTTTATTTTAATTGAGGCTTCTTTTTTTATTCCAAATAAATGACTTTATATTAAAACAAATAATTTTATATTAAAATAAATAATTTTAGATTAAAACAAATAATTTTATATTAAAACAAATAATTTTATATTAAAACAAATAATTTTATATTAAAACAAATAATTTTATATTAAAATAAATAATTTTAGATTAAAACAAATAACTTCATATTAAAATAAATAGTTTTATAAAAATATTTAAAAATTGTGTTTTATGTAAAAATACTTCACATAAATTTATAAATAAACATAAAATATAGCATAATAGTTTGAAAGGAGAATTATATGCTAGAAATTATTGTTTATGGTATTGTTTGGTGTTTTGCTGTTTATGGAATTTTAGTAATGATTCAGGAAATTATAAGAAATAATACATATCACAAAGTAGAAGAAAATATAAAACTAATAATGACAGTAAAAAATGTAGAAGATGGTATAGAAAATTATGTAAGAGAATTATCATTTGGAAGAAATTTTTATAATAATTTAATTGTTATTGATTTAGAATCAGAGGATGATACAATTTGTGTTTTAAAGGAACTTGAAAAAGAAAATATAAATATGAAAATTTTAAATAAAGAGGAAGGAAAAAAATATTTGGAAAATTTGTAAAGGAGCTTTTTTGATGAATTTTAAAACTTGTAATTTACATAAAATTATGATATAATATAAATGTTACATTATTGAGAAAGTTCAAGCTTTATCGAACTCTTTCAAAATAATTTTAGAGGGGGAATAATTAATGTAATGACAAAGGAATGTATGATTATCTCAAAACTATTATCTTAAGGAAAGGACAAAAAAATGAATAACTCTAGGGAAATGGTAGAAAACATTGATGAACTGCTAAGAGTAGTCGGTTATAAGTATGATGGAGTAGTCACAGCAGAAACAGGAAACAACTCCTGGATTATTTCTCCACGGGCGTATAGGTCTGTTTTAGCTCCTATTGAAAATGCTGAAGTTGATTTCATTGATGAGAATGCAAACAAAAGAATTTTTATTACCGTTGATGAAAATCACAATATGGAATTATTTTCAGCAGAAGTAATGAAGAGCGCTAATGCACCGTGGTATCATGAATTCCCTGAATGGCAGATTTTTTATGCTAAAGATGGTAAAAGGGATTCGTGGTTCTGGTACAGAACACATGCACTGTTTGTTAAAATTTCCAAAAATGGCGAGATAAAAGGAAACAGAGTGTCTGGACCAGTATTAAGTTTATGTGAAGGAGATACGTTGTCTGTTGAAAAGTTTATCGAAACACTTGATAAACTTAACGATTCAAGAATTACAAAAGAAGCACTGCAGAGTGAAGTGCCGGCTATGATGAGGTTTTTCAAGAAAAAGAAGATGATTTAAAAGTTAATTTAAAAATTTGAATTTGTCATTTAAAACGCACCTTCCGACTGCTTTTGTTGGGAGGTGCGTTACTTTTATTAGAATTTTTAGCTAAATTGGTATATAGGTTTAAAATAGATATGTCACAAGTAAATTGAAAATAAAATATTGAAAGAGAGTACCAGAAATGATATTGTT
>CANQVF010000006.1 GCA_947627185.1 uncultured Clostridia bacterium
TTTATATATAACTTTATTTCGTAACTTGGTGTCGCAATCTTCTTTTTTATAAAATTTAAAATGAAGATTGCTCCATTCGCCCTTCGCTTCGCTTCGGTTGATCGCTTACGCGTTACTTCATAAAGTTATATATAAATATAATAATGTCTAAGAGTAATAAATTCTTTAGTTTGACAAAATAATGAGATATTGGTAATATATATATGAATTTATGGAGGAAAAAAATGACAATTTATCCAGATTTTTATTGCAAAAAAGTTACTGATATTAATTTAGAATATTTGAAAAAAAATAATATACAAGCTTTAATATTAGATGTTGATAATACTTTATTAGATTTTAATTTAAATATTTTAGAAGGATTAGAAACATGGTATAAGGAAATTAAAGCAAACAATATAAAATGTATAATATTATCTAATAGTAATAAAATAGAAAAAATAAAGAAAGTAGCAGATTTATTACAAATATCTTTTATAAATTTTGCAACAAAACCATTAAAACGTGGTTTTAAAAAAGCTCAAAAAGAATTAAATATTCCAAATCAAAATATTGCTGTAGTTGGAGATCAAATATTTACAGATGTGATTGGTGCTAATAGAATGAAAATGCATTCAATACTTGTTGAACCAATAGATAAAAAAGATTTATTATTAACAAAAATAAAAAGACCATTAGAAGAAATAATTATAAAAAAATATTTAAAGAAGCAGGTAAATAAATAATGTATTTTAATAATGTACATATTTTAGTGTTTGTATTAATAGCTACAATAGGTCTAATAGTAGGAAAATTTTGTGCTTGGTGTAATTTAAGAATTCCAGAAAACAAAAAAATTTTTAGTAAAGATTTTTTTGAAGAAAATAAAAAAGGATTACCTTTTAATTATGTATTTATGATAACTACAACAATAATTTATATTGCGATATTATATAAATTTGGAATAAAAAAAGATGAAATTTTAATGAACTTAGATCTAATAAAATTAATAATATTAGTACCAATGTTATTATTAACATTTTTTATAGATTTAAAACATAGAATTATACCTAATAGATTAACTTTAACTATGTTTGAATTTGGTTTAGCTATCACATTTATTTATGGAATTACTAATGTTAATATGGCTAAAGATTACATAATTGCTATGTTTGTAGGAGCAGGAATTTTCTTTTTAATTACACTTCTTGGAAAAATTATTTCTGGAAAAGAAGTAATGGGTTTTGGTGATGTAAAATTTATGGGAGCTTTAGGATTATTTTTTGGAATAAATACTATTTCAGAAATAACATTACTTTCATTTTTAATATCAGCTATTTGCTCAGTAATTATTATAGTTTTTAGATTAATAAAAAAGGATAATGATGAATATATTCCATTTGGACCTTTTTTAGTTATATCAACTATTATATGCATTTTTATACCATCAGGATATATTATTGATGTATTTTTATTAATATGTAGAAAAATTAGTGATAAAATATTGATGTTTTAGGAGGAATTTTTATATGAATGTAAAAGTTAAATGGCTTAAAAATCAATTAACGAATCTTAAATTAGATGGAATGATAATCGCAAATCCAATAAATATAATGTATTTAACTGGATTAACAGAAGAAGGAATATTAATAATTACAAAAAAAGAAAATATATTTATTACAGATGGAAGATATATAGAAAGTGTTAATACAAAATTAACAATAGATGATGAAATTGTTGTATATAATTCTAAAGAACTAGATAAATATGATTATCAAAATATTTTTACAATGAATGACAATGTAGGTTTTGAAGAAAATTATGTAACTTATGAAAATTATAAAAAATATTTGCATACATATATGGTAAATTTAATTGAAACTGAAGGATTAATAGAAAATCAAAGAATAATTAAAGAACCAGAGGAATTAGACTTAATACAGAAAGCTTGTGAAATTACAGATAAAGCTTTTGAATATATAATAAAGAATATAAAAGAGGGAATGACAGAAAAAGATGTTGCTTTTGAAATAGAGAAGTTTATGATAAAAAATGGAGCAGATGGATTAGCTTTTGATTCAATAGTAGCATCAGGAGAGAATACTTCTATGCCACATGCAGTTCCAACAGACAGAATTATTAGAAAAGGTGATATAATTCAATTTGATATTGGAGCTAAATACAAAGGCTATTGTTCAGATTTATCTAGAGTTATTTTTGTAGAAGAGATGAAAGAAGAATATAAAGAATTATATGATTTTGTATTAAATGAACAAGCAAGAATGGAAAATTCTTTTAAAGATGGTGTAAATATAAAAAATGTTGTTAAAGATAGAGAAACAGATTATAAACTAAAAAATTACAATGTTGCACATAGTTTTGGACATGGAGTAGGAATAGAAATTCATGAATTACCTATGATAAGTTCTAAAAAAGATAATATTTTAAAAGAAAATTCAATTATTACAATAGAACCAGGTGTTTATAAACCTGGTAGATTTGGAATAAGAATAGAAGATACTTATAAGGTAAATAAAACAAATTGTGAAAGTATTACTAAATGTTCAAAAAATTATACTATAATAAAGTTAGCTTAAAAACTTGATTTAAAAGGAATATTATGGTAATATTATATAGAATTTAAATATATAGAAAAGGAGAATTAATATGGCAGATGTATATATGGCAGGAGATTTAAGAAACAATACAACTTTTGAATTAGATGGAAATGTCTTTAAAGTTGTTGAATTTCAACATGTAAAACCAGGAAAAGGAGCAGCATTTGTTAGAGTAAAAATGAAAAATGTTATAACAGGAGCTGTTATTGAAAGAACTTTTAATCCTTCAGAAAAATTACAAGGTGCTGAAATAGAAAAAAGAGAGATGCAATATTTATATAATGATGGTGGACTTTATTATTTAATGGATAACACAACTTATGAGCAAATACCATTAAATGAAGAACAATTAGGAGATGCATTAAAATATATAAAAGAAAATATGAATGTTACAGTATTATCATATAAAGGAAAAGTATTTAATGTTGAACCTCCTATGTTTGTTGAATTAGAAGTTACATATACAGAACCAGGATTTAGTGGAAACACAACAACAACTTCTGGTAAACCTGCAACCTTAGAAAATGGATTAGAAATATCTGTACCATTATTTGTAAACATCGGAGATGTTATTAGAATAGATACAAGAACAGGTTTATATATGGAAAGAATTTAAAAAAAATCCAATGGATTGACGGCTATGCCGTCTTTTTTTATTGTTAAATGTAAATGGCATCCAGTTGTAGCACCATTTGTAGGATTACCATTAGAATCTTTATAAGGATTATTTGGAATTCCAAAAATATTTTTAGGACCGACATTTCCAATTTTTTCACCAATATTTATTGTTTGTCCAACAAAAACTAAAAAAGTAGGAGATACATGAGAATACGAAATATTTAAATTATTACTTTTAACTGTTATAGTACAACCATTTGCACCTTGAAACCCTGTAAAAATAACTTCACCTGAAGTAACAGAATAAATTACAGTATTTTGAGGAGCAGCAATATCAATACCAGAATGAACTTTTGAAGCACCAGATGTTGGTGTTTTTCTAGGACCAAAAGGAGAGGTGATTGTGTGAAATCCAGGAACTGGCCAAAAAAAGTTGCTATTAGAAAAATAATAATTTGAATTTTCATCTTTTTCCATATTAGTAAAAATATTGTAATTTGAAATATGATTATAATAAAAAAGAGAAATGTAAATAATAATTATTACTAGAATAAAAAAATAATATGAAAAAAATTTATTAATATTAAAAAACCTCCTTTTAAATTTAAAATAAAAAAAGCTAGAATATATTTAAATCCAGCTTTTTGTTTATGGCAGGGGTAGTAGGATTCGAACCCACACAGGCGGTTTTGGAGACCGATGTGCTACCATTAACACTATACCCCTAATTAATAACAATAAATATTTTAGCATATTTGTTATTTTTATTCAAGTATAAATTTATAAATTATAAATAATAGACAAAAAAACAAAAAAAATTAAAAAAAAATGAAAAAAAAATGAAAAAACACTTGCATATTTTTAAAAATAAAAGTATAATAACTATAGTTTTAACTTTAATATATGAATTTAGGAGGAAAATTATGAGAAAATTAACTAAAATGTTAACTATGGCAATTGTAGTTTTAGCTGTAATTACAATGTCATTAAATGTAAATGCAGCAACAGCAAAAGAAAACTTAATTAACTATATAAGAAGTGCACATGTTGTAAATGGAATATTATTTGAAATAACAAATGCACAAAAAAATGCAATAACAGATTATATCAATACAAGTATTGATGATAATGTAGCACAACAAGTTTACAATGATTTAACATCTATTGAAACAACAATTAGAGATACAGGAGCAACAAATGTTTCTCAAATCAGCCAACCTGTAAGAGAAAAAATATTAGCACAAGCAAAAGCAACAGCAGCAAAAGCTGGATTAACTTTAAATGTTGATACAAAAAGTAATACATTTACTTTAATTAAATCAGATGGAAATGTTTTGGCTTCTGGTGGATATTTAGGATTAGCTACAAATCCTGGATCAGCTCCTGCAGGATCAGGATCAGGATCTAACGGTTCAGGTTCTACAACAACAGGATCTAAATTATTATATACAGGTGCAAATTATCTTGTTTATGCATTACCAGTTTTAGCAATAGTTGCCGTTGCATTAATTGTTAAAAAAAGAAAAGCATAGTTAATGAATAAAAAAGTATTAAATATATTAAAAGCAGCTATTTTATCTATAATAGTTGCTTTTTTATTTGTTATAATTATTTCTGTTACTTTAATAAAGATAGGAAAAGAAAAATTTGATATGGCAATATATCTTTTGAAAGTAATAACAGTAAATGAAAGTGAAATAAAAACAATAGATCCTGTGTTACAAGGAAATGTTTTAATAAATTATCCAACATATGGTACAAAATATGCTACCATAAAGATAGATAGCATAGGATTAGAATTACCAGTATACTATGGAGCAAATTATACTATTTTAAAAAGTGGTATAGCTCATGATGAGAACTCATATTTTCCTGGTGAAGGAGGAAGTATAATTTTGGCAGGGCATAATTTTAGTTCCTTTTTGGGAAGTTTGCCAAAAGCCAATATAGGAGATAGAATACAATTAGAAACAACTTATGGTACTTTTAATTATGAAATATATGACACTAAAATAGTTAAAGAAACAGATGTTAATGAGGTTCCAATTCAAGATGAAAAAGAAATTTTAATGATTTATACTTGTTGGCCAATTAATAATATAGGTCATGCATCACAAAGATATGTGGTATATGCAAATTTAGTGGAGGAATAATAATGAAAATTTTAAAATACATAATAAGCATAATTCTATCTTTTTTTATTGTTTTAACTATTTTTTTATTGATAGCAACTAATGTTTTAAATGATAAAATATTAAATAAAAATTATATTAAAAATAAATTGAAAGAAACAGAATTTAATTTGCAAATTTCAAGAGAAGTTGAAAGCGGTTTTGAAAAATATATATATCAATCTGGTTTACCAAAAGAAACAATAGATAATTTATTTACTGAAGAGATGATAGAAGATGATGTAAATAGCATTTTAAATTCAGTATATGAAGGAAGTGAGATTTCCTTAAGTAATGAAAAAGTTCAAGAAACTTTGGATAAAAAAATTCAAGAATATGTTTCATCTCAAAACTTAAATTTAAATGAGCAGGGAAAAAATAATATAAAAAAATTTGAAAATTTAATTATTGATGAATATAAAAATAATGTTAATGCTTCAAATTCTTTATATGAAAATGCTCACACTGTTATAGAAAATTTAGAAAAAGTAAATAATAAAATTGGAAAATTACCAATAATTATTTTAATAATACTTATAGTGTTATTAATTGTTATAAATATAAAAGATTTACTATCAGTAATAAATTTTTTAGGAATATCTTTATTATCATCAGGAATATTAATAAAATTAGGAATTAATTTGGTTTTTTCAAATGTAAATATAGATAATTTAGTTTTAATATCAACATCTATAAGTAATTTATTAATAAACATAGTAAAAGAAATACTTTATAGTATTTCAGATAAAGGTACTCTTTTCATTGTTTGTGGAATTGTAGCAATAATAGTGTCTTCAATTATTAAAAACATAAAAAATGAAAAAAACGAAGATTAAAACATAAACAACAATAATAATGTAGGAAAAATAAATCCAAGAATTGCTAAAAAATATATAGCAATTCCTGCTGATTTATTTTTTTTCTCTTTTAATTCAAAATTACCATAGTAAATGCTTTTTAAAAAAGAATATATTAAAATAATAATTATTATAAATTTCATAATATCTCCTTAATATAATATTTAGTTTTATTCTTTATTAAATAAATTACTAGAATTTATTTTAGTATTTACAGTTATTTTGAAAAAAGAATCTTGAAATATTTCATCCCAATGAGTTTTATAAAATTCATCTCTTGTTAAAAATTTTGACTTATATAATGCTTTAAATCCTACTATATCAGTATTGTATTCTTTTGAAATAGTATATAGATAGTCATTTAATAATTTTTCAATATAGTTATTAATGTTATTTTCAAGTTTTTTAATATTTTCATTATCAATGTAGTTGAAATTATTTCCAGAACTAAGAACAGCTCCTTCAGGATAAACAGAAATAGAAATAAATGGTGTATTATTAATTAATTGTATATCAATATCTGTATCTTTATATAAACTCATTTTTAAGTCTATTTTTTCTCCTTCTAAAAACGGATTATCTAATGTAATAACTGATTCTTCTAAATCATTAGTAGTAATTAAATGAGCAATTGAATCAGAAGCATCTAAATGACCAATCATACAATCTTTTTCAAAAATAGCAATTCCAGAAGTTTGCACAGTTGAATCATTTACTTTTGTATATATTGCAGTAGGTTCATAGTAATCATTATCTAATCCTTGAAAAAATTTACCAAATGTAGATTTTACTGTAAAGCCTGTATAATCTGTTGTGTTTGTTAAATAATCATATAATCTTGCAGAAAAAACTTCACCAGAATTAGAAACTTTATCCATAAGTTCATAAGCTGTTGTAGAACTAATTATAATATTGCAAGTATGTCGTAATTCTGGATTATTTGCTAAAGTGTTAATATAAGTTTTAACACCTTTTTTTGCAAGTTCTTCTGATATTATTAAAGCAGAACAATGTGTTAAATTTATTTTTTTATTTAAATAATTATTTAGAATTGCTATACCTTCATCAATAGTATTTGCTTCAACAGAATATATTTTATAAGTACTAGATTGACTACTAGAATCACTAGATCCTCCAGATTCACTTTCAGATGAATTTGAAGAATTTTGAACGCTTAACTTTATAAGACCATTATCACTTAAATCTAACCCTATAGAAATTATAAAATAATAGTTATCTATTCCAGTTGTATTATTACATCCAGTAAATACAAATAATGATATATTCAAAATTATCATTAATGTTAAAATTTTTTTCATATTATTTATTACCTCTTATTTTCTTTATGTTTGCTAAGATAAGTATTATAAGTCCAATTCCAAACATAAATCCTAAAATAATATATTTATAAAGAGTATTTTCTATAAAATGAATTTTAGATACATTTATTGGTAGCAATGTTAATCCAAAAAGTATACTACATGTGGAAAATGATAACATTTTCTCATTAGTAACATTTAACATTTTTTTTAAAATTCTATTAACTATAAATATTACAAAACTTAAATAAGAAAAAATTGAAAAAATCCATAATAATATAAATAAAGAATCCACTCTTTGAATAAAAGTACCTAATTCGATTTGCCTTATAAGTAAAAACAAAGAATTTATTGGTTCACTACTTGTTGTAGTATTAAATAAAGTTAGCATAGATGTTACAGTTAAAAGTAATATTATTAAAGAAATGATATATGAAATAATAGAAATTTTTTTAAATTCTTCAGGTCTTTTTAGTATTGGTTTTATAAAATAATAATATACAATTATATACATTGCGAAAGTATTTCCTAATCCTAATCCAAAAGTTGTATAATAATCTTTTCCAAGTATTGGTGTTAGATGTTCTAAATCGTAATTATCCCATACAGAAAAAAAAGAAATGAGTACACTTATTAATGCAAATGGAATAATAAAAGTAGCAGTTCTTGCAATAGATTTAAAACCAATAAGATTAGCGATTAGTATTCCAGTAATAAATATAAGTAAAATGTATATAACATCAAAATTTGAAAAATATATAGTATGCAAAACATTTGAAAAGTCAATTAAGGTTATAAAAGAAACTAACATAAATAATGCAATGCTAATTATTCCTATAAAATTTTTTAATTTCTTTCCTGCTAAAAATTCTGAAATATCTAATAAATCAGCATTTTCAAATTTATTTAATAATTTAATAATAACTAATAAAATTATAAAATCAATAATGCCAATATATAAAATATTTATAATAGAACCACTACCTGTAAGATTTACTATATAATAAGGTACATTTAAAATTAGCTTATTTATCATAACCAGAAGAATTATTGAAATTATTTCGATATTTCCTAATTTATAACTATTTTCCATTTTGCCTCCATTTCATACTGATATGACTTTCTATATTTGGCTTTTTTGTATTAAGAAAAGAATTCCTTTTTTCACGTTTCCAAACTGGATCAATAAAAATTGTTTCATTTTTAGATAAATTAGAAAGTGGTATATATGGAGCAAAAAATGAAACCCCAAATGAACTTTGATTAGAGAGTAATAAAAAATGAATGAAAAATCCAAATGCTATTCCTAAAAATCCAGCCAAATATCCTAAAATTATATACATAAATCGAAACATTTTAATTGCAAATCTTAAAGAATTATCTGGTATTGCAAAAGAGCAAATTCCAGAAAAGGCTACTATTATTATAAGTATAGGACTTACAATATTTGCAGAAACAGCAGCTTCACCTAATATAAGAGCACCAATTATTCCGTACAGTAGTACTAAATGATGATGGAACACGAATACTTGCTTCTTGAATTAATTCAAAAGAAGCTTCCATAATTATAATTTCAAACAAAATAGGGAAAGGTATAGCTTCACGTGCTGCAACTATGGCAAACAATAATTCAGATGGAATTAATTCATAATGGTACATAGTAATAGCAATATATAAGCCAGGTACAAGTAAAGCAGATATTAAAGCAATACTTCTTAAAATTTTAAGAAAATTAGCATAATGATAATTTAAATTTGAATCTTCTGGTGATGTTAAAAAATCTATTAAACATGCTGGAAGAATTACAGAAAAGGGAGAGCCATTTATTAATATAGCAATTCTTCCAAGTAATAGATATTGAGATGTTTTATCTGGTCTTTCAGTTGATATAGTTTGAGGAAAAGCCATTTTAGGTGAATCTTTTATAAATTGTATAAGTTGTCCAGAAGATAAAAGATAATCAATATCAAGATTATTTATTCTATATTTTGCTTCTGCAACTAAATCATCATTAGTAATATTTTTTATATAACAAATTGCTACTTTTGTTTTGCTAATTTTTCCAACTGTTGTTTCTTCTATTATTAAATTTTCATTATTAATAATTTTTCTAAGCATTGAAGTATTTGTTCTAATATTTTCTACAAACCCCTCATGTGAGCCTTGAACAACAGATTCAGTTACAGGTTGATCTACACTACGACCTTTAAATCCTTTAGTTTCAATGCATAAAGCAATATTTAAAGATTCTACAAATAAGGCACAGAAACCAGCATTTACTTTAGTAATAATATCAGAAAAATTTTTTTCTTTTGATACACTATTTTGAGGTATTAAACTAGAATATAAAAAATTTTCTAAATTAAATTTTGTATATTTATGTTTTACTGTATTTAATATTTGATTAGTATGTTGTTTTTTATCATCCATTTTAATTGAATTTTTTAATAGAAGAGGTTTCATTATAAAATCATTAATCGCTGAGTCTTCAACCATTCCATCAATATATAATATAAATGCTGAAAATTTTTGCTTAGATATATCTATTTCAAATTTTCTTGTTTTTATATCGCTATTAATTAACATATTATATTTTATTTTTAAATAATTTAGATTTTCATCAATAGATTGATAAACTAATGTTTCATCATCATTACTACTATTAAATTCTTCTTCGTTTATGTTATTTGATACATCAGATAAAATAAAATTATATTCTTCTTTTTCTTTATATTTAAATATATCATCAAATATTTTTTTTATCATAATTTTTCTCCTAATATAAGATAGTATAAGTATTTTCCAAAAAAATATACTATTACCAAAAAATATGGTATAATAATTTAAAATAAAATTAAGGATAGAGTTATGGAAAAAAAGAATGAAAATGGTATAATTTCAATATTTGTATTGTTTTCTATGTTATTTTTATTATTTTTTATTTTTACATCATACTTTTTTATAAAAAATAAAATTGCATTAAAAGAAAATCAAAATTTGCAATTAAAGAAAATGTATTCAGAAGATATTGATGTAATTGAAAATGAGTCTAATTTAAGTAATGAAGTTATTCCAATATATAATATAGATGAATTGAATATTGTTGGTACAGGAAGTTTTTTAAAAATTAAAAATAAAATTTATGAATGCGGTATTGGTAAAAATTATATGTTAAGAGATAATATAATAGTTGATATAGATGAAGATATAATAAATTCTAGAGTTGGATTTAATGATTATAAATTATATTCATCGAATTATCATATAGATAATTTTTCATATGATATTTACTATTATAAAGACAATACTTATTGGAAAAATATATTTTACAAAAAATATGTTGATGATGAAAAAAATACTCAGAATAATTATACAGAAAATAATTTTTCAATAATAGATAAATGTAATAATATGGATGATTATACTTATTTAATGTTATGGACTGATAATAATAATGAATTTAAAAACTTAGAAATTGTATCGCAAAAAGAAAAACCTCAAAATGTAAATCAGATACAAGTTTATAATAAAAATTATGATAAGTTAAATAAAAAAGATGGAGAGTTTTATATTTTTATAAATATAGGAAATAAAATATAAAAAATAGTCATAAAACAAAAATACCCTAATATAAATTAGTAAAAGATGTATGAATTTATAGGAGGGTATTTTTTAATGGAAAATTTGAGGTTATATCAAAATATTGCTCAAAGAACAGATGGCGATATTTATATAGGAGTGGTTGGTCCAGTAAGAACAGGTAAATCAACTTTTATTAAAAAATTTATGGAACTTTTAGTTTTACCTAATATTGATAATGAATATAAAAAGGAGAGAGCTATAGATGAACTTCCACAAAGTGCAAGTGGAAGAACAATAATGACAACAGAACCAAAGTTTATTCCAAATGAAGCTATAGAAATTAATTTAAATGGAAATGTAAAGCTAAAAACAAGATTAGTGGATTGTGTTGGTTATTTAGTTAATAATGCTTTGGGATATTTGGAAGATGATATGCCAAGAATGGTAAAAACACCATGGTCAGAAAATGAAATGCCTTTTGAAACAGCTGCTGAACTTGGAACTAAAAAAGTAATAGTAGAACACTCTACAGTTGGAATAATTGTAACAACAGATGGTACAATTACAGATATTCCTAGAGAAGAATATATTGAAGCAGAAGAGAGAGTTGTAAAGGAACTACAGGAACTTAATAAACCATTTATTATACTTATGAATTGCCAAAATCCAAATGATGGATATAGCATAGATTTAGCAAAAAAATTATCAGAAAAATATGGAACAACAGTTATTCCTATTAATTGTTTAGAATTAAACATTGATGATATAAATTTAATTTTTTCAAAATTGCTATATGAATTTATGATAGAAAGAGTAGAAGTTAAATTTCCACGTTGGATAGAAGGATTAGATATAAGCAATGAATTAAAAGTAAATTTATTTGAAACTGTTAAAAAATCTTTTTCAGAAACTGCAAGATTAAAAGATGTAAATGATACATATTTAAAATTAGAAGAGTCAGAAAATATAAAAAAAGCAGAAGTAGAAGAAATAAATTTAGGAACAGGTGTTGTAACAGTAAAAGCAGAACTAAATGATAGCTTATTTTATAATGTTCTTAGTGATATAACAGGTGTTAAAATAAAAAATGAAGGAGAGTTATTTAGTTCTATTTCTTCATTTGCTAAGATAAAAAAAGACTATGATAAAATGGCTTATGCAATTCATCAAGTAAATGAAAAGGGATATGGAATAGTAACACCTGGAATTGAAGATTTAATTTTGGATGAACCAGAAATAGTAAAACAAGGGTCTAAATATGGAGTAAAGTTAAAAGCAAAAGCTCCATCAATTCATATGATAAAGATTAATACTGAAACAGAAGTATCACCAATAGTAGGTAGTGAAAAACAATCTGAGGATTTAGTAAAATATTTATTATCTGAATTTGAAAGTGATCCAAAACAAATTTGGAAATCAAATATATTTGGAAAAAGTTTACATGAGCTTGTAAATGAAGGTTTACAAAATAAATTGGCAAGAATGCCAGAAGAAGCACAACTAAAATTGCAAGAAACATTAGAAAGAATTGTAAATGAGGGAAGCGGAGGATTAATTTGCATAATATTATAATAAAAAATTAATATATAAAAATGTAGATATTATAAAATATCTACATTTTTATATTAGCTTTTATATAGTTATAAAAAAATGAAAGTAGGAAAACTACTTTCATTTTTTTAATGTATAGAATTTATTTATAAAGGATTTACTTCATAAAGTATGTTAAAGAAGTTAAAATTTTCTAGACTATTTGAATCTAAATATTCTAAATAACTTTCAAGTTCGCTTTTTGTTTTGCAAGCAGCTATAACAGCTGGATTTAAATTATATCTTCTGGCAACATTTAAACTATATGCTACTGAAGGTATAAATCCTTTACCTTCAAGATTTCTTAATATATTATAAGTTTCAGAAAATCTTGCTTTATAAGGATGTTTCATAAAATAATCAAAAGGTAATATAAATTCTTTTTTAACAACATCTTGAACAGAATTATATACTGCTGGATAACTTTCAATATAATCTACTAATTCAGAAAGTTTATATGGTAAATATATTGTTTTATTTTTTTCTGATATAAGTAATGTATCATTATCAAATTGTGCTTCTAATATAGAAGATATTTTTGAATCTATATTTTCATTAGAAATAATATTAGTATTACTAGAAGCTTTGTTTAAATCGTTATTTTTAATATTTTCGAAGTTTTTATCTATTATTTCTTCTAGATTTTCAACAGTAGAATTTTCATTATTTGTAGAGTTTTCGTTATCTAAAACTTCTTCATTATTACCATTTTGTTCATTAGATTCATTTTGATTCTCGTTTTCGCTTTCATTTTCATTTTTTACTTCTGGAATATTATTTGTTTCATCTTCATTTTTAACTTCAGTATTAGTATTATTAATTATCTCATCATTGCTGTTATTAACATCGTTTACATTTTGAGCTTCTTGATTATTATTTGTTTCATTTTCAATTTCTGAAACAGTATCATTTTGATTAGATGTATTATTTTCTTCATTAACATTTTCATTTATATTTACTTTAAAAGCTTCTTCTCTATTATCTATATTATCATTTTGATCTTCAATATCTTTCAAAAAGATAGGGCAATCAGACAAATTTTCTAATTCTTTTTTTAAGTCAAAACCATTTTCAAATATTGAATCAACATCAACATCTTTATCTTTAATAGAAAAACCTGTAAATTCATAATTTGAATTAGATTCATCATCATTGTTTATAGAATTAAAATTATATTGAAAATTATTAACATTTATAAATTCATTTAAATCAGTTGTATCAGAATTTATTTTTTGTGTTAATTCTTGTAATATTTCTGCATATTTGAAAATATCACTTTTAATTTGAGAAAAAGTATCTATAAAATATTGTTTTGATTTATTTGATTTTTGATCATCTTCAATTAATTTAGTTAATTGATAATTTACAGTATCAATATTAGAAGTTAATTTTTCAATTGAATTGATATTGTTAGAAATATTTTCTAAATGATGATTTGCAGAATCATAAATATTTTGATATTCTGCTTTTTCTTGCTCAGAAGCATTATTAATAAGCATAGATAGATTTTTCATAATATCTAAAACTAATTGTTTGTTATTGTTTTGTAATTTTAATTGATCATTTAAAAAATTAATACTTTTTTCAAATTTTAATGATTTAACACTATTTAACATTAGAAAACCTCCTAAAGATTAATAAATTATTAGTTAAAAATATGTTACAAAAATAAATAATTTGTTTTTAAATTTTAACACATTTTTATTATAACATAAAAAAATTAAAAATATATAACAATTATATTAAAAAAATATTACAAAAATGTTACAAAAATGTTATGGATTTTTTTATAAAATAGAATATTAATTCTTCCATTAAATTAAAATTTATGATATAATCAAATGCGATTTTAAAATATATTTATGAAATCTAAGGAGATTAAAAACATTACTATGGAAAAAAGAAAAATTGATATTAAAAAAATATTTAAAAATAATAAAAAGAAAATAATTGTAATTTCTATAATACTTTTAATATTATTAATAATTATTATTAGTAATATTTTTAAACCTAAAGAAACAACTGAAAGTAAATTAGAAATTGAACCAATAAAAAAACGTTCTATAGGAACAAGTATAGCTGCAACTGGAGTTATTGAAGCAAGTAATACAAAAAATGTTGTATCAGCCCTTACTGGTTCAGAAATAAAAACTGTTAATGTAAAAGAAGGAGATAAAGTAACACCAGGTCAAGTTATTTGTACATTCGATACTTCTACAATTCAAGATGCTTTAAATACAGCACAAAAGTCTTTAGGAATATCTCAAGCTCAAGCAAATATTGGTATTGAATCTGCAAGAAGAAACTTAAATGATGCAATAAAAAATAAAGACACACAAATAAGCACTACTCAAGCAGATGTTGATAATGCATTAAAGGCATATCAAGATGCGCAAAATCAATTAGAAAATGCAAAAAAAGATTTATCTCAAAAACAGTTAGCATTAGATAGTTTTAATAAAACATATGGTACTCAAATAGCAGAAGGAAATGCAAAGAAAAATGCTTATGATGATGCTACTAATAAATATAATACACAACTTGCGGTTACGGATACTGCAAAATTAAAATATGAAACATTTTTAGACCCAGTAACTGGAGCACCAAAAGATTCATTAGATGCACAATATGTTGAGGCATTAAATACTTATAATAGTGAACAACAAAAATTATTACAAGCTAAGACTACATTAGATAATATAGGAAATGATTATTTAGCAGGAAAAGCTAATTATGATAACTTAAATAGTCAATTACAAAATTTAACTACACAAATTGCACAATCACAATCAGCAATTCCTACTTTAGAACAAACAGTAAATAGTTTAAAAACAACTTATGAAAAAGCTTCCCAAGCTTTGAATTCTGCATCTACTACTGCAGACAGTACAATAGCTAGTATGCAAGATTCATTAAGTAATGCAGAATTAAGTTCAGATTTAAATAGAACAACTCAACAAGCACAAATAGATACTTATAAAGACCAAATTAGTAAAGGAATTTTAACATCTACTGTTTCTGGAACAGTTACGGCTGTAAATGTAAAACCAGGAGATATCTATTCAGGCTCTACAATTGCAGTTATAGATGGAGTTAATGAATTTATTATAGAAGCAGAAATTGATGAATATGATATTGCAGATATAAATGTTGGAATGGAAGTTCTAATAAAAACTGATGCAACTCGTGATGAAGAACTAAAAGGAAGAGTTATTTTTGTTGCATCTAGTGCTACTGAAAATCAAGCATCTCAAATGGCAGGAATGTCAACATCAATGAATACTTCTGGAAATGCAACTTATAAAATACAAATTTCGTTAGATTCAGAAAATGATAGATTACGTTTAGGCATGAATGCTAAATTAAGTATTATTACAGATAGTAGAGAAAATGTGTGGGCAGTTCCAATTGATGCAATTCACGAAAGAGATAATGGAACAAAATATATAGAAGTATTAAAAAATGAAAATGAAAATATAGAACAAAAACAAGAATTAGATGTAGTAACTGGACTTGAAAGTTCTTATTATGTAGAAATTAATTCAGATAAATTAACTGATGGAATGCAAGTAATTATGCCAGAAATAGAAGGAAATAATTCTATGGAAACTTTAATAGAATTAATGGGTGCAGATGCAGGATTATAAAAGAAGGGAAGATAAATGGATTCAATAATAAAATTAACTAATATAGTAAAAAAATTTTATATTGGTGAACCAAATGAACTAGAAATATTGCATGGAATTTCTTTAGAAGTTAAAGAAGGAGAATTTGTTTCAATTGTAGGACCATCTGGCTCTGGAAAATCTACTTTAATGAATATGATTGGTGCATTAGATAGACCAACTTCTGGAGACTATATATTAGATGGAATTGATGTTGGAAAAGCAGATGATATAGAACTTTCTAAAATAAGAAATCAAAAAATAGGATTTGTTTTTCAAACATATAACTTAATTCCAAAAACAAATGCAATAAAAAATATTGAACTTCCAATGTTATATGCTGGAATGGAGAGAAACAAAAGAATCACAAGAGCAAAAGAACTTTTAGAATTAGTAGAAATGGGAGATAGAGCAAAACATTTACCAGAAGAATTGTCTGGAGGACAAAAACAAAGAGTTGCAATAGCAAGAGCTATGGCAAATGATCCTGCTATTATTTTGGCTGATGAGCCAACAGGTGCATTAGATTCAAAAACTGGTAGATTAGTTATGGATTTATTTCATAAATTAAATAAAGAACAGAAAAAAACAATAGTTCTTATTACTCACTCTAACGAACTTGCATCAGAAACAGACAGAATTATATCAATAAAAGATGGAAATATTATTAATGAAGAAAAAGGAGGCAGTAAATAAATGTTATTATTAGAAAATATAATATTAGCAATAAATAGCCTTCTTTCAAATAAAATGAGAGCTTTACTTACTATGCTTGGAATTATAATTGGAATTGGTGCAGTTATTGCTATTATTACAGTCGGAGACTCTCTAACACTTTCTGTATCAGAAAATATGCAATCAATGGGTGCAAATGATGTTTATGTTATGATTAATCCTAAAAATACAGAAGAGGAAGAATCTAAATTAATAGAGGGAGCATCTTTTGGAAAATTTGATACATCATCAGAAATAGATGAACAAGATCTTATTAGTGATGATATGATTAAAGAATTATGCAATCAATTTTCAAAAGAAATATATGCAGTAAATTTACAATATTCAATAGGAAGTGGAAAAGCAGAAAAAAGTAATAATATTTCAAATTTAAATATTTACGGAGTTAGTGCTGGATATTTTATTACTAATCAAATAGACTTAGTAGGTGGGCATATGTTTTCAGAAGAAGAATTTGAAAATGGAAAAAATGTTACACTAGTATCTGATAAGTTAGTAAATAAATTATTTGAAGGAGATATAAAGAAAGCAATTGGTTCAGAAATATCAGTAAGTGCAAATGGGCAATTAGGAAATTTTACAATAATTGGTGTGTATGAATATCAACAAAATTATATGATGGGAATGAATATGGGTTCTGGTGATGATGTTACAACAAATATGTATATTCCTTTGAAAGCATCAAACACTCTTAAACGTGGTGATATAAATTTTGAATACATACAAATTATTACTAAAGTTGGTGTAGATTCAGAACAATTAGTAAAAAAGGTAACTAATTTTTTTGAACCATACTATAAAACTAATAGAAATTTTGAAATATCAGCATTTACAATGGGTTCTATGGTAAATATGATGACAGATATGTTATCAACAATTACTCTTGCTATTTCAATAGTTGCTGGAATTGCGTTAATTGTAGGTGGCATAGGAGTTATGAATATAATGCTTGTTTCTGTTACTGAAAGAACTAGAGAAATTGGAACAAGAAAAGCACTTGGTGCAAAAAATTCTTCTATTAGAACACAATTTATAGTAGAAGCTATGATTATATGTTTAATAGGAGGAGCAATAGGTGTTGCTTTAGGAATTGGAGGAGGAATACTAGCATCTAATCTTTTAGGATATCCTGCAAAACCTTCAATATCTGGAATAATAATTTCATTACTATTTTCTATGACAATAGGAATATTTTTCGGCTATTATCCAGCAAATAAAGCAGCAAAAATGAATCCAATAGATGCATTAAGATATGAATAATAAAATTAGAAAGAAATAAAATATGAAAAAAATAGGTTTTACAATTGGAAAATTTGCTCCACTTCATAAAGGACATCAATTTTTAATTGAAACAGCATTAAATGAAATGGATAAAGTAATTGTTGTTGTATATGATACAGATTTAATAGATGTTCCCACTGAAGAACGAGCAAAATGGATTAAAGATTTATATCCAGAAGTAGAAATTAAATATGCACATAATCCACCATCAAAATATGGATTAGATGATGAAAGTGTTAAAATTCAAATGGAATATTTAAGTGAAATAATGAAAGATGAAAAAGCAACGCATTTTTATAGCAGTGAAAATTATGGTGCTTGTGTTGCCCAATATATGAATATAATAGATAGACGTGTTGATAATGAAAGAAAAAATGTTCCAATTAGAGCAACAGCTTTAAGAAATAATATAGATGAAAATAAAAAATGGGTAGATAATAAAGTTTATACAGATTTAAAAAAATATTATTCATAAATTTAGACTAAATAGTCATATAACTAGAATTTTAAAAAAACAAATAGTATAATTATAATAGTTAGAAATTTTCTTAAATACTTTTATTATGTATTGGAGGAACTATGGAAAAATATAATGTAAGAAATGTTACAGATTTAAAAGATTTGCTTAATCAAACAGTAGAACTTTATGGAGATAAACCTGTTTTTAAATTTAAAAAGAGAATGTATAAAAAAGGTGAAACACCAGAAATATACACGATGTCATATAAAGAATTTAAAAATGAAATTGATTATTTTGGTACAGCATTAAATTATTTGGGAATTAAAAATGATGAAAAGGTTGCATTAATTTCTAAAAATAGATATGAATGGATGGTAGCGTATTATGCCACAATTACTGGAGATAAAATAATAGCACCATTAGATAAGTCTTTACCAGATAATGAAATTATTTCTTTAGCAGTTAGAAGTGAAGCAAAAGCAATTATTTTTGAATCAAAATACATGGAAATTATCAAAAAAATAAAAGATGAAAATTTATCAAGTATAGAGAAATTTATTTGTTTTGATTTAGAAGATGATGAAGATGATATTTTATCATATAAAAAACTATTAGAAAAAGGAAAAGAACTTTTAAATTCAGGAGATAGAAGCTTTTTAGATACAGAAATGGATTCAGAAAAAACAGCAATTCTTTTATTTACATCTGGTACAACTTCTATTTCAAAAGCTGTAATGCTTTCACAAAAAAATATTTGTACAAATATTTTAGATATAAACACTGTAATTAACTTTACATCAGATGATAGTATGTTAACATTATTACCTTTCCATCATGCATTTCAAGCAATTATAAATAATGTACTTGTATATATTGGTGGGGCAATGTCATTTTGTGATGGATTAAAATATATTCAACAAAATCTTTGTGAATATAAACCAACTGTTATTGTTTGTGTTCCATTAATTTTAGAAAGTATTCATAAAAGAATATTAAAAAATATTGAAAAACAAGGTAAAACAAAACTTGTTTCTAGAATGAAAAAACTAACAAATGTATTAGATAAAGTACATATAAAATTAAAAAGAAAAATATTTAATGAAATCCATGAAGCTATTGGTGGAAATGTTAGATTAATAGTTAGTGGTGCAGCAGGAATGGATCCTACTCTTGCAAAATCATTTAGTGATTTTGGTATAAGAATAATACAAGGATATGGTTTAACAGAAACATCTCCAGTTATAACTGTTGAAAATGATTTCCATTCAAAAATAGGTTCTGCAGGAACAGTTCTTCCATCATTAGAAGTTAAAATTGAAAATAAAGATGAAAAAGGAATTGGAGAAATTCTTGTAAAGGGTCCAAGTGTTATGATTGGATATTATAAAAATAATCAGGCAACTGAAGAAGCTATGTCTAATGGATGGTTTCATACAGGTGACTTAGGATATATGGAAAACGGATTTTTATATATTACAGGTAGAAAGAAAAATGTTATAGTACAAAAAAATGGAAAAAATATATTCCCAGAAGAACTAGAAATTTTAATTGGATATATACCAGGTGTTAAAGAATGCATGGTATATGGAAGACCAACAAAAGATAATGATTTAGATGTGTGTGTAAAAATTGTTTATGATGAAGAAGCAATAAAAGAGATTATGGGATATATTAGCGAAAATGATATTTATAAATATATGAAAGAAAAAATATCTGAAATTAATCATAAAATGCCACCATATAAACACATAAGAGATATAATAGTAACAAATGAAGAACTTATAAAAACAACAACAGCAAAGGTAAAAAGGCATGAAGAAATAGCAAAAATATTAGGAACTCAAAAAGAAAATTAAAATATATTTTTAAATTATGTTCAATATGTGAATTTTTTAAAAAGTGCTTTTAAATAAAGCACTTTTTTGATATAATACACACACTGGAAAAAATATAATAATTTATTTTTTACGAATAAAAATTAGGAGAAAGAAATGAATAATGTATTTGGAATATTAGTTTCAATAGTTTTTATAGGCATAATATTAATTTCTGCAAAAGTTTTTGAAAAAGCTGGAAAAGAAGCTAGCAGAAAGTTTATACATATAATGCTTTCAAACTGGTGGATAATTGCAATGGTATTTTTTGATAATGTATTTTTTGCAGCATTATTGCCAGCTCTATTTATAGTTATTAATTATGCTTCATACAAAATGGACATTATAAAAGTTATGGAACGAGATGATGGAGAAGAAAATAAAGAAAGTTTAGGAACTGTTTATTATGCAATAAGCTTATTTATACTTGCAGTTGTTACATTTGGACCACTTAAAAATCCTTTAGTTGGATTGTGTGGAATTGCTGTTATGGGTTATGGAGATGGATTAGCAGCTGTTATTGGACAATCTATTAAAAGCCCAGAATTGAAAATAGGAAATAGTAAAAAAACTTTAGCAGGTTCTCTTGCAATGTTTTTTGTAACATTAATGATAATGGCAGGATTTTTCACATATAATACTTCAAGTTTTATTGCTGTAAAAGCTATATTGGTAGCAATTTTAATGACAATAGTAGAGGCAGTATCTATTAAAGGAACAGATAATATTACTGTTCCACTTATAACTTCATTGCTTGCAATGTTAATGGTATAGGAGAATAAAATGATTTTAGAAAAAGTAAATTATCCAGAAGATTTAAAAAGTTTAAAAATAGATGATAAAAAAATATTAGCAGAAGAAATTAGAAAGAAAATTTTGGATGTAGTTTCTGAAACTGGAGGGCATTTAGCTTCAAATCTTGGAGTTGTTGAATTAACAATTGCTCTTCATAGTGTATTTAATACTCCAATTGACAAAATAATATGGGATGTTGGTCATCAAACTTATGTACATAAAATCTTAACTGGAAGAAAAAATAAATTAGAAACATTAAGAAAACTAAATGGAATTGCTGGTTTTCCTAAAACTAATGAAAGTATATATGATAATTTTAATACAGGTCATAGTAGCACTTCTATATCTGTTGCACTTGGAATGGCAAGAGCAAGAGATATAAAAGGCGAAAATAATAAAATATTAGCTGTTATTGGTGATGGTGCATTAACAGGAGGAATGGCATTAGAGGCTTTAAATGATGTTGGTAGTAGTAATACTAACATCATAGTTATTTTGAATGATAATGAAATGAGCATATCTAAAAATGTTGGTGGAATTTCAATGATGCTTTCAAAATTAAGAACTAAAAGTATGTATGTAAAAGCTAATATTAAAGGTAAAAGAACAATAAGCAAAATTCCTTTTATTGGAGAGAAAATAGTAAAATTAGTTCAAAAGGGAAAAAGAGGAATAAAGCAATTAGTTATACCTAAAATGTATTTTGAAGATATTGGTTTTAGATATTTAGGACCTGTTGATGGTCATAATATAGAAGAATTAGAAGATATTTTTAAAGTTTCAAAAGAACAAGAAGGACCTATTTTAATACATGTTTTAACTAAAAAAGGAAAAGGGTATAAACCAGCAGAAGAAACTCCAGATAAATTTCATAGCACATCAAAGTTTAATATACAAACAGGAGAAAAACTTGGAAAAGGAAATAAAGATTATTCAAAAGTTTTTGGAGATAAACTAGTAAAAATTGCAAAAAATAATAAAAACATAGTGGCAATTACAGCAGCAATGAAAGATGGAACAGGACTTACAGAGTTCGCTAAAAAATATCCAAAAAGATTTTTTGATGTAGGAATTGCTGAACAACATGCTGTTGGATTAGCAGCTGGAATGGCAAAAGCTGGAATGATACCTGTTGTACCTTTGTATTCTTCTTTTATACAAAGAGCTTATGATCAATTAGTTCATGATATTGCAATTCAAAATTTACCAGTAATAATATGTGCTGATAGAGCTGGAATTGTTGGAAATGATGGAGAAACTCATCAAGGACTTTTAGATATGTCTTTCACAAATGGAATACCTAATTTTTGTATAATGGCACCGAAAGATTTTAAAGAATTAGAAGAAATGTTAGATTTTGCAGTTGATTTAAAAAAACCAGTATTAATTAGATATCCTAGAGGTGGAGAAAGCCTTTGCTTTGAAAATTGTGAAAAAATAGAACTTGGTAAATCAGAAATAATAGAAACAGGAAAAGATGTAACTATTATAGCTATTGGAAAAATGGTTTCAAGAGCTGTTGAAGTATCAAACATATTAAAAGAAAGTGATATTTCAGCTACAATAATAAATGCTAGATTTTTAAAACCATTTGATGAAAAAACATTACTTAAAAATATTAATAACCTTATTGTTACTATTGAAGATGGTACAATTATAGGTGGTTTAGGTAGTAGAATAGAAGAATTTATAGTAGAAAATAATATAAATATTAATTTGGAAAAAATAGCATATCCAGATGAATTTATTAAACATGGAAATACAGATGAAATAGAAAAAAAATACGGATTAGATGCAAAATCTATTTCAGATAATATTAAGAGCATTCTAGAAGAAAAGAAAATAAAAAATATTAATATAATAAGATCATAGGTGAAAACTATGTTTGAAAAAGTTAAAGAAAAATATAAAAACAGCGAATATAAAATATTAATTGCAAAAATTATAGATAAGTATAATTTTTGCAAATTAAAAAATAAAATAACATATACAGATTTTTTAAATATTTCAGAAATATCAATTGCAAAGAAAATATTAGAAGAAGAAAAAATAAAAAATTATGTTTTTTATGGTGTAAAAGAAAATGCTGATAGAAATATTTTGGTTTTTTATCCTGAGAAATTTTCAAAAGAAATTGTAGAAAAAAATTATGAAGAAATATTAGAAATTATTAGAATAAAATTACCTAATAATATAAAATATGAACATAGAGAATTTTTAAGCGGAATAATGAAATTGGGAATTAAAAGAGAAAAATTTGGTGATATTGTTGTAACTGATTTTGGAGCGGATGTAATTGTTTTTTCGGAAATTTCAAAGGTTTTATTAGAAGACTTAAAAACATTAACTAGATTTAAAAGAGCTGAAATTAATGTTTTAAATATAAAAGAATTAGTAAATGTTGAACCAGAGTTTGAAAATATACATATAATTGTTTCTTCCTTAAGATTAGATAATTTTGTATCTGAACTTGCAAAAACTTCTAGACTGGGTTCACAAGATTTAATAAAAGAAGGAAAAATATTTATAAATTCAATTAATGAATTTAAAGATTCAAAAAAAATAAATATAAATGATACTATAACAATAAGAGGAAAAGGTAAATTTATATTTGATTCAATTGAAAAAGAAACTAAAAGTGGAAAATTTTTATTAAATTTAAGAAAATATAAATAATATAATAAAATTTTTAGTATTAAAAATTTTAAAACAATTTTAATTTAATATTAATAATATTTTGGAGGATTTTATGGAAAATTTAGAGAAAGATATTATTTTAGCAAATGAGGTTCAAAAAAATTCTTATTCACCTTATTCAAATTTTAAGGTAGGAGCAGTGTTAACTACTAAATCTGGAAAAAAATATACTGGGTGTAATATTGAAAATGATGGCATACAATCAATTTGTGCTGAAAGAGTAGCTTTTTGTAAAGCTATTTCAGAAGGGGAAAAAGAATTTGAAAGTATCTTAGTTGTAGGTGGGAAAAATGGTGAAGAAAATGAAAAATGTTTACCATGTGGATATTGCAGACAATTTATGAGCGAATTTATAAATAGTAATTTCAAAATATATAATTCTTATGGAAATAAAATAGATGAATATAAAATAGAAGATTTGTTACCAAATTCTTTTAATTTATAAAAAAACTCTTTGCTAAAGCAAAGAGTTTTTTTTATAAATTTATTTTTCTAAATCATCATTAGTTTTAGATGTATCTGTTTTACTAACTTTATTTGGTATTCCAGATGAAATACTATCACCGAAAAATTTACCTTTGTGATATTCAAATTCTTTTCCTGCTAAATGAGAAGTATCATTATAAATTTTTTCTAAACCAGATAAAGTTAAATTTTCATAGTCTAAACTATATTCATTATCAAAACTTTGAACAATATCAGAGTCGAAATTCATAACGGTTTTATTACTTTCACCTTTTTCATCTTCATAAAAAATAGTGCAAAAATTTTCAGGATGTGGCTCAGGAGCATCATCAGCTAAATATTTATTAGCAACTTTATCGTATTTTGTTTCAACACAAATAACTTTTAAGTCTGGATTTTTCTCTTCAAAGGCCTTAGTTACTAAATCTGAAATAACATCATCAATAACAAAATCTAATTCTGATTTGATTTCAGAAAGCGTTTCTTTACTTGGTTCAATTCCTAAAGACTTAACACGCTCTATTGCATTTTTTATATTATTTAATTCATCTTGTGTATTTTTACTAACTAATATGTTGTAACCTTTTTCTTGATTATAATCTAAAGAAAGATTTTTTTCTATTATTTTATTTTTGGCATAAGAACCGCCAACACCTAATAAAGCCATAGAAGCTAATAAACCACAAATTAGCCTTCTATGTAGTTGTTTTTTTCTTGCAATATATTTTTGATGACTTTTATTTTTTCTAATAGTAGCTTGCTTATCGATTGTTGCTCCACAAGATTTAGAAGTTATTTTACTTAAATCAGATGATACCACATTTTTGTCAACATGACTAATTTGTCTGCTTGCTTGACGAGCTTTAATAGATGTTTCAAAAGCAACGGAGTTTGCAGAACTTGTTGCGATTCTAGATTGAAAATTTTTAGTTGAATCATGTGAATTCATATAAGTGTTTAATTCTTCAAATTTTTTCGAGTCTTTATATTTATTTAAATCTACAATATTATCATCATTATTGTTCATTTTTAATTACCTCACTTAATAAATCAGAAGCATTTTTAAATTCATTAAAATTTTGAGAGAAAAATTCATATTTTTTAAACAAATCTAATTCTTCCTTTGAATAATCTTCTTTTATAATAAAATCAAATTTTCCTTGAGAAGCCAATGACAAAGGTTTAGAATAAAAATTTGCAATATCCTCAGCTGTTTGTAATGATGGATGAATGTTAGCAAGTTTTGAATATAACTTACAAAGCTTTGAATAGTAATTTAATTGCTCAACATATAAAGCTTTTTGATATATTAAAATATTTTTTTTAGAATTTAATTTCATTTTTTCCCTCCATAACACTTTAATTATAACATAATTTTAGTTTTAAAATATAAAGTAACTAAAAGGAAATATAAAAGTAATAAAAATGTAATAAAAAACCTAAATTTCATTTGTAAAATAATTGACAAAAAAAATATTTTAATAGATAATTATTAATATGGATAACAAAGGATAATAAATTAAAATTACGAAGGAGGATATCTTAAATGTATATATTCAATAGGGTTACAGTAGTGCCACAATTACCACAAAGAATTAGCAAATTATCAGAAATTGCAAATAATTTATGGTGGTCTTGGAATACAGAATTTTTAAGATTATTACAAAAAATTGATAAAGACTTATGGGAAATGTGCGAAAAGAATCCAGTTAAATTTTTGAAGATGATTAGTCAAGAAAAAATAGAAAAAATAGTTCATGATGAGTCATTTTTACGTGAATATGATAAAGTTGTTGAAAATTTTCAAAATTATATGAAAAGCAAAGACACATGGTTTAATAAAAATTACACAAATAATAAAAATGATTTAATTGCTTATTTTTCAGCTGAATATGGTTTAGATGAGATAGTTCCAATTTATTCTGGAGGACTAGGTATTTTGTCTGGTGATCATCTAAAATCAGCAAGTGATTTAGGATTACCATTTGTTGCAATAGGATTATTATATAAAAATGGTTATTTTCATCAAAGAATAAATTCACGTGGTGAACAATGTTCAGAATATTATAATATAGATTTATATAATCTACCTATTTTACCGGTTAAAGATAATATGGATGATGATATAATAATAGATATTCCATTAGATGGAAAAACTTTATATCTAAAATTATGGCAAATTAATGTTGGAAGAATAAAATTATACTTATTAGATTCAGATATTGAACAAAATGATGAAGATTTTAGAAATATAACTCTTCGCTTATATGGTGGAGATAAAGAAATGAGAATACGTCAAGAAATTGTTTTAGGTATGGCAGGAGTTAAAGCTCTAAAAACATTAGAATATTCTCCAACAGTATATCATATGAATGAAGGACATTCTTCTTTCTTAATATTAGAACTTATTAAAAATATTATGGAAGAAAAACAAGTATCTTTTGAAATAGCAAGAGAAATAGCTACAGTTCAAACTGTATTTACTACTCATACACCAGTTCCAGCTGGAAATGATATTTTTGATATAAGTTTAGTAGAAAGATATTTTAATGGCTTTTGGGATAAATTAGGAATAACAAAGGAAGAATTTTTAAAATTAGGTATGCCTGGAGAAGATTTAGAACCAGGATTTAATATGGGAATTCTTGCTTTAAAAGTAGCAGGCAAGAAAAATGGTGTAAGTAAATTACATGGCGAAGTATCTAGAGAATTATTTAGCGATGTTTGGCCAAATATTGCAGAAGATGAATCACCAATTACTTATATTACAAATGGTATTCATACATGTACATGGCTTGCTCCAAACATTAAAGAATTATATAACGAATATTTACCACCATATTGGCAAGATAATATTCAATTTAATTCTACTTGGGAAAAAATAGATAATATACCTAATGAAAAATTATGGGCAGCACATATTGAAAGAAAAGAAAAATTAATTAAGTTAATTAAAGAAAATGTTACAGAAAGATATGTAAAAAGTGGTATAGGATATGATCAAATAGCAGAAATTGTAAATCAACTAAATCCTAAGGCTCTTACAATTGGTTTTGCTAGAAGATTTGCTACTTACAAAAGAGCAACATTAATTTTTAAAGATATTGCTAGATTAACTCAAATATTAAATGATGAAAAAAGACCAGTTCAATTAGTATTCGCAGGAAAAGCACATCCAGCTGATAAAGAAGGACAAGATTTAATAAAATATATACATGAAATTTCTTTAATGCCACAATTTAAAGGAAAGATCTTTATTTTAGAAAACTATAACATAGGTATTTCTAGATATTTAGTAAGTGGAGTAGATGTTTGGCTTAATAATCCTAGAAGACCTATGGAAGCATCAGGTACTTCAGGAGAAAAAGCTTCTGTAAATGGAGTTGTAAATTTTAGTGTTTTAGATGGTTGGTGGTGTGAAGGTTATACAGGCACAAACGGATGGACTATTGGAACAAATGCTAGATATGATTCTTATGAAGAACAAGATAAAGCAGATAGTAATAGTTTATATCATACTTTAGAAAATAGAATTATACCAACTTATTATAATCAAGATAAAGATGGTATTCCAAAAGATTGGATTTCATATATGAAAAATTCTATAAAAACTACTGGTGGAAAATACAGTACAGCTAGAATGGTTTCAGAATATGTAGATGAATTGTATATACCTTTATGCAATTTAAGAAAAGCATATTTTGAAGACCTATCAAATGTAATTGAATTTGCAAAATGGAAGAAAAATGTAAAACAAAATTGGGATAAAATAGAACTTGTTCAAGACAGAAATGTTGATAATGCTAAATTAGTAGCAGGAACACAAATAACTGTAAATTGTAAAGTTTATTTACCTAATATAGATGAGTCTAATGCAGATGTTCAAGTATATTTTGGACAATTTTTAGAAAATGGAACTGTTAGAAATGTTTATACTGAAACAATGAACAAAATTGAAGAAAATAAAGAAGAAAATACTTGCACATATGAAGCAGTATTAGAATTAAAAACAGGTGGAAATTATGGTTATACTTTTAGAGTTATGCCAAAACACCCAATGTTAGTAGATTCAGAAAATTTAAATCTAGTTAAATGGATAACAAAATAAAGTTAAAAATAGAGTATATTTTCTAATATACTCTATTTTTTTTATAAAATTTAAAAAAAATATAAAAAAATACTTTACAAATAAAAAATATCGTGCTATAATCTCACCCAAGTTAAATATTTTTAACTACATTTATATCTAAATAAATACTATTCTAGTATTTATGTTTTCCAGATTATTAAAATTAAATATATTAAAATTAAAATTTTTGTTATGCCCCAAATCAATCATTTTTAATAGATTTATTTCTATTAACTTATTTCTATGCTTTGAACTTACTTAAATTTTTAAGTAAAATCCAAATTCAGAGATAGTATTATTTAATTTAAATTCAGAAAATAATTGTTTATTTTTGCCCCTAAATAATTATAAATAAGATTTGTAGTTTAAAAATATTTAACTTTAATTTAAAAAAAGGAGGTTAAAAAATAAAAAGAATTATTGGAATTTTATTTTGTATAACTGTAATTATTATATCTTTTTCCACAGGTTATATATTTGAAAAATCATATAAATCAAATAAAAAATTAATAACTAATGTTGCTAAATGGTCTTTTAATTCTAATAATACAGAACAAATAATTAATTTATCTCAAGAAAAAATATTGCCAGGGTCAAAAGGAAATTTTAAAATAGAAATAGATGCAACTGGCTCTGAAAGTGAAATAAATTATCAAATAATTGTATTAGAAGAAAAAAATATTCCAAAAAATTTTGAATTTTATGCAGAAATTTATAATGAAAAAAATGAAATGATTGAAAAAACAGATAAATATGAAAATCTTTCTAATTTAGCTAAAGAAAAACTTTTTGGAAATATAAGCTTAGAGAAAAATAATCAAAAAAGAAATATAATTATTTATTGGAATTGGAAAGATGAGCAAAATGATATTTTTTTGGAAATGAAAGATGGAACCATTTCCTTAAATGAAAATTCATCTTTAGAAAGTGGTTTTTGTATTGAAATTATAGGTAAACAAATTTAATTCTAATAATAATACAAATGATAATTAATTACCTTTTTATAAAAATAAATTTTAAATTATAAATTCATAATTAAAATCTTATAAACTTTATGTATTAAAGGTGGCATGTAGCCACATGCCACTTAAAATTTTCTATTAAGAGTATAAAGATGTATTTTTAATAGAGAATTTTAAGAAATTATATAAAGTATTTATATGGAGAGAAAATGAAAAACATAAAGAAAAAAGTTTTAATTTTATTGGTTATATTTACTTTAACAATACTACCAATAAATTCTATAGCAAAATATTATGAGGAAATTAAAAATATTAAATTATATTTTTATTTAGCTAAACCTATTTTAAAAATTGAAAAATCCCAAAATACAATTATAAAAGAAATATCAAGAAAGAGTGAAATAGAAAATTTTTATTTTACAATAAAAAATTATGAATTAATAAATAATGAGAAAGTAATTTCTGAAGTTCCATTTTTTATTGATTTAGAACTTAATAATTCAAATAAAAATTTTCCAATAGAATATAAAATTTATGATTGTGATACTGGAAATGAAATAAAAAATAAAATTTTTGTTGATAAGAATATTGAATTCGAAAAAAGATTAAAAATTATTGCTGTTTGGAATAAAAATCCCCCAAATAGTGAGTATAATGAAACTAATATAATTTTTAATGTAGAGCAAGCAATATAAAATTTTATAAGAATAAATTGAATTAAAATTTAGAAAAGAGAAAAATATGAAAAGTATATATTATCAATTATCTTTTAGAATATTAATTGTAATTATTTTTTTAATAATGATTATTATAACTACCTTTAATATAGGAAAAAAATTTTATTATATTAAAAATACATTACAAAATAGCGAAAAAATTTATTACAAAACAGAAATTGCAAAATGGAATTTTAATGTAAAAATTTCAGTAGAAGAAGAGGTATTTAATTATGAGTAAAAGAATTTATATAATAATATTTATTGTTATATATTTATTTATAATATTGCAAACAGAGGTTTATGGTATTTATAAAATGTCATACAAAATATTAGCATATAAGATAAAAATTAAACAAGAAGAAATACAAGAAGTACAATTAGAAGAAATACAAGAAAATGAAGAAAATACTGATGGTTTTATAGTAGAAATTCATAAATAGCAAATATTACACATATTTAAATTATTTTGGCTTGTGAAAAAAATTTATAAATGGTATAATATATAATATTTTAAAATAATTATCATTTAAGAAAGGAGTGTATGATTATTTAATTTTTTTAAATATCATACAGAAAATAAATGTTATTTTCACAGCACAAAATGAAAACATATGCATTTGTTGGACCTTCTGGTACTGGTAAAAGTTATAGAGCGCAGATGGTAGCAAATGAAAGAGGAATAAATTATATTATTGATGATGGATTATTAATATCTGGTAATGAAATATTAGCTGGAATTTCTGCTAAGAAAGCACCTACAAAGATAGAAACTGTTAGAAATGCATTATTCCAAAGTGAAGAACGAAAAAAAGAAATTCAAGATGTAATAAAAAAAAGAAAACCAGATAGCATTTTAATATTAGGAACTTCTGATGAAATGGTAAAAAAAATTGTGGAAAATTTAGGATTTGAACCAATTACAGAGACAATATATATAACAGATGTTGCAACAGAAGAAGAAATGGCAATGGCAAGGGATATAAGGGTACATCAAGGAAAACATGTTATACCTGTTCCTACTTTTGCATTAAAAAAAGATTTTTCTGGATATTTATTAGATCCACTTCAAATTTTTAAATCAAAAGGAAAAGGAAAGGCACCATATATTTCTGAAAAATCTATTATAAGACCAACTTTTAGTTATATGGGAAATTTTAAAATTTCAGATACAGTTTTTAAACAAATTATTGATTGTGTAGTAGAAAAAAGTGAAAGTGTTCATAAAATTCATAGGGCTATTATAAAAAAACACGAAGAATTAAATGATGGTATATATATTTATATAGAAGTAATTATTAATTATGGTTACAATGTTAATGAAACAATGCAAATTTTAAAACAAAAAATTATTAAGGAAATAGAAAAAATGACTTCTATGAATGTACTTGGTATGGAAATTGTAGTTAAAGGTGTAAATTTAAATGAAAATATAAATAAATAAATAAAGCACTAAAAAATATTAAAAGGAGTATATTTATGGCTTTTGTTGTTGCAATAGATGGACCAGCTGGTAGTGGAAAAGGAACTATTACTAAAATAGTTGGAGAAAAAATGAATTTAGTAAATATAGATACAGGCGCAATGTATAGATGTGTTACTTTAGAATGTTTGAATAAAAATGTTAAAGAAAGTGATATAGATAAAATTTTAGAAATTTTAGAAAATATAAATATTGAATTAAAAAAAGAAAAAGGTGAAAATTTAGTATTTTTAAATGGAAAAGATGTTACTGAAGAAATTAGAACAACAAAAGTAAACGAAAATGTTGCAAAATTTGCTGCTGTTAAAGTAATAAGAGATAAAATAACTCCAATGCAAAGAAAAATGGGAGAGATACAAGATGTAATTATGGAAGGAAGAGACATTGGAACAGTAGTTTTTCCAGATGCTGATGTAAAAATATTTTTGGATTGTTCTTTGGAGGAAAGAGCAAATAGACGTTATAAACAAAATATACAAAAAGGAATAAATTCAAGTTATGAAGAAGTTTTAGAAAGTATAAAACAAAGACATAAATTAGAAACAGAAAGAGATGTTGCTCCTTTCGTAAAAGCGGAAGATGCTATATATGTAGATAGTACAAATTTAACTATTGAAGAAGTTACTGAAAAAATTATAGAAATTATTTCTAAAAAGAAATTAGAAAAAAATAATGAATAAAACTTAAAAGTTAAGAGGTATATATGAAAGAGTTTTTTAAAGGAATTGGTAGAGTAATTATTAGAACTGCTATATTTGCATATTGCAAAATTGTATATAGAATAAAAATTATTGGAAAAGAAAATATACCAAAAGAAGGGGCACTTTTATTTTGTGGAAATCATAGAAATTACTTAGACCCGCCTTTAATAGTAGTTACTGCTGGAAGACATATGAGATTTCTTGCAAAAGAAGAATTAAGAAAAAATCCATTATTTGCTTTTTTAGGAGTTGTTTTTGATGGAATATATGTTAAAAGAGATGAGAAAGATATTACAGCTTTAAAAGAATCATTAAAAACATTAAAATCAGGTGGATGTATAGGATTGTTTCCGGAAGGTACTAGAAATGGTTTAGAAAAAAATGATGGAAAAATAAAAAATGGTGCTGCATATATGGCTTTAAAATCTAATGCAAAAGTTGTACCAATAGGAATAGTAGGAGAAGCAAAACCATTTACAAAAAATGCAATTATATATGGAAAACCAATAGATTTATCAGAATATGCATCAAATAAAAAAATAGAAAAAGAAACTGAGGAAAAGGTAAGTGAAATTATAAAAGAAGAAATAATAAAATTATCAAGTACAGAGATTAAGAAATTAACATAATTTCCGTTGACAAATAAAAATAGCTAGTATATAATAGTATAGTTAAATTTGAAGAAAATCAAGTTTAACTATTTTTATTGTGTTAATAGATTTTGTAATAAAATAAAAATTTTAAAACTAAATTTTAAAACAAATTAATTATAATAATGTATAAAGAATAAAAGGGGTAGTAAAAATGAATAACCAAAAGATTAGAAATGTAGCAATAATTGCACACGTTGACCATGGAAAAACAACTTTAGTTGATGCAATGCTTAAACAAAGTGGTATATTTAGAAGCAATGAACAAGTTGAAGAAAGAGTTATGGATTCTAATGACTTAGAAAAAGAAAGAGGAATTACAATTCTTTCTAAAAATACTGCTGTACATTATGGAGATATAAAAATAAACATTGTAGATACACCAGGACATGCAGATTTTGGTGGAGAAGTTGAACGTGTTTTAAAAATGGTAGATGGTGTTGTTTTATTAGTTGATGCTTTTGAAGGGGCTATGCCTCAAACTAGAGAAGTTTTAAAAAAATCATTAGCATTAAACTTAAAACCAATTGTTGTTATAAATAAAATAGATAGACCAGGTGCACAACCTTACAAAGTTGTTGATCAAGTTTTAGAATTATTTATAGAACTTGGAGCAAATGATGAACAATTAGAATTTCCAGTTGTATATGCATCTGCAAAACAAGGTATTGCAACATTAGATCTAGATAAACCTGGAACTGATTTAAAATGTTTATTTGAAACAATAATAAATTCTATAGATGCACCAAGTTGTGAAATGGAAGGACCAATGCAAATGTTAGTTTCTAATATAGATTATGATGACTATATTGGAAGAATTTCAATAGGTAGAGTTGAAAGAGGAGAAATTAATTTAAACATGCCTGTTGCAATTTGCAAAAATGATAAAACATTAAATGCTAGAGTAACAAAATTGTATTTATATGATGGTTTAAAAAGAATAGAAGTTGAACATGCAGAAGCAGGAGATATTGTTGCATTATCTGGTGTTGCTGATATTAATATTGGTGATACAATATGTGATTATGAACATCCTGAAAAAATTCCGTTTGTAGATATAGATGAGCCAACAGTATCTATGACATTTAGTGTTAATAATGGACCTTTTGCAGGAAGAGAAGGAAAATTTATTACTTCAAGACATATTAGAGACAGATTATTTAAAGAATTAGATAGAAATGTTAGTTTAAGAGTAAAAGAAACAGATTCACCAGATTCTTTTGAAGTTTCAGGAAGAGGAGAATTACATTTATCTGTGCTTATAGAAACTATGAGAAGAGAAGGATTTGAACTTTTAGTTTCAAGACCAAAAGTTATTTTAAAAGAAATTAATGGTGTAAAATGCGAACCAATAGAAAGATTAGTTGTAAATGTTCCAGATGATTGTGTTGGAAATGTTATAGAAAAATTAGGAAAAAGAAAAGCTGAAATGATTAATATGGAACCAGCAGAAGATGGACATACTAAATTAGAATTTAAAATTCCAGCTAGAGGAATTATAGGTTATAGAACAGAATTCTTAACAGACACAAAAGGTGAAGGAACAATGAATCATATTTTTGATTGTTATGAAGAATTTAAAGGAGAAATTCAAGCAAGAACAAGAGGAACAATAGTTGCTTTTGAAAATGGAAAATCTATTACTTATGGTTTATATAATGCTCAAGATAAAGGAGATTTATTTATAGGACCAGGTGTTGAAGTTTATGAAGGTATGATAGTTGGATTAAATTCTAGAGGAGAAGATTTGGCCATAAATGTATGTAAAGAAAAACACTTAACAAACACAAGAGCTTCTGGTTCTGATGAAGCATTACGTTTGGTTCCACCAATTCAAATGTCTTTAGAAAAAGCTATTGAATTTATACAAGATGATGAACTTGTTGAAGTAACACCTAAAAGCATTAGATTAAGGAAAAAAATACTTAATAATAAAGATAGAGAAAGATCTGCAAGAGCTAATATGAATAAATAATAAAAACCCCGCTTTGTAACGCGCACGAACGATACTAAGCGGGTTTTTTCAAAGGTTAGTTTTTCTTTGAAGATTGTGGGGAATAGTATAATAATTCATGCTCCCCTACAAGATTAGGTGCCTTTCTGTACGCAATGAATGGCTTGTTTACATCAATGTGTGATATGGAAAGATACTCACCACTTTGAATCATGTCATACAGATAGACATTCTTTTCAAAAAAGGAAAAATCTGTTTTCGGACTTTCTAAGCTTTTAATACTGAAAATCAAATTCATGTGCTCTGCCGAAGATGCTAGAAGCATCCGGTCAATCAAATCAACGCCAAAGTCCTCTAGAATGTCAAATGCTTTTTGTTTTTTGTAGTTCATTTCCTTTCCTCCAATCCTTTTGATAAAAAAACCGTGCTAAATTCATTATACCATATATTAAGGCAAATAACAAATTAATAGTTGTTGAAAGCTTATTTAAGAAAAATATAATTAAATATTAAAATAAAATTAAAAATAAAGATTACTATAAATTTAAAAATATAAAATTAATGGAGAAAAAAATGATTAATTTAGAAGAATTTAAAATAATGAAGAAAAAAGCTTTAGAAAATCATATTCCAATTATAATGGATGATACTTTAGAAAAAATAAAGGAAATTTTGAAGGAAAAAAATCCTCAAAGAATTTTAGAAATTGGAACAGCAGTTGGATATTCAGCAACATGTTTTGCAATGTATACATCAGAGAACTGTATAATAGATACAATAGAACTAGATGAACAAAGGGCAAAAGAAGCAATTCAAAATGTAAAAAAAATTGGTGTAGATAAAAAAATAAATATTATGATTGGCAATGCTGTAGATATACTTCCAACACTAAAAAATGAATATGATTTAGTATTTATTGATGCAGCAAAAAGCAAATATTCTATTTTTCTAGAAGAAGGACTAAGACTTATTAAAAATGGAGGAATTATTTTAGCTGATAATATTTTGTACAAAGGTTATGTTATGAGTGATTATAATAAACACAAACAAAGAACAGCTGTAAGACATTTAAGAGAATATATAAAAGAAGTTACAGAAAATCCTAATTTAGAAACAGAAATTTTAGAAATAGGAGATGGATTAGCAGTAACAAAAGTAAAGAATAAAGTTCTTTGATTGACTAATTTTATAGATTGTAATAAAATGTTTTAAACATTTTGTATAAATTTAAAATAAAATAAATATATAAACTTTTAAAGAATAAGAGGTGTTTTTATGATTATTGATAATGAAGAAATATTTGTTACTACAATAATAATGGCTGCTGGAAAAGGAACAAGAATGAAATCTAATAAATCAAAATTAGTCCATAAAATTTATGATAAAGAACTTGTAAAAAGAGTTGCAGAAGTAGCTGAAAAAGTAGGTTCAGATGAAATAATTACAGTTGTTGGACACTTGAGAGAACAAGTAGAAGCTGTTCTTGGTAATTCTGTAAAATATGCTTATCAAGAGGAACTTCTAGGTACTGGTCATGCTGTTATGCAAGCAACTAAATTTTTAGAAGGAAAGAAAGGAAAAGCAATCATACTTTATGGTGATGTTCCGATTTTAAGACCAGAAACTTTAAAAAATTTATTGTCAAAAAGTATAAAAAACAAAGAATATGCTACTCTTTTAACAGCAATTTATGAAAATCCTACTGGATATGGAAGAATTATTCGTGATGAAGGTGGAAATATTAAGGCAATTGTTGAAGAAAAAGATGCAAATATGTTTGAAAAAGAAATAAAAGAAATAAATTCTGGAATTTATTGTTTTGATATAGAAGAACTATTATATGCTTTAAAAAAATTAACACCTAATAATGTTCAAGGTGAATATTACTTAACTGATGTTATAAAAATAATGAATGATAAAGGTTTAAAAACAGGTGCTGTTATTGTAGAAGATAATACAGAAATATTGGGTGTAAATGATAGAACACAATTGGAGCTTTTAACAAGAGTTTTAAGAATGAGAATTAATGCTTATCATATGTCAAATGGTGTTACTATTGAAGATTCTAATTCAACTTATATTCATGATGATGTAAAAATAGGAGTAGATACTGTTATACATCCAAATACAACAATAAAAGGTGGTGTTGTAATAGGAAATAATTGTGAAATAGGACCAAATGCATATATTAGAGAAAATTGTATGATTGGTAACAATGTAAAAGTTGGAAACTTTGTAGAAATTAAGAAAACAAAAGTTGGAGACAGAACAAAACTACCACATTTTATTTATTTTGGTGATACAGAAATTGGAGAAGATTGTAATGTCGGATGTGGTACAATAACTTGTAATTATGATGGAAAAGAAAAACATCAAACTAAAATAGGAAATAGAGTTTTTATTGGTTCAAATGTAAATTTAGTTGCACCAGTCATTTTAGGTGATGATGTTTTGATAGCTGCTGGTTCTACAATTACTGAAGATGTTCCATCAGGAAAAATGGGAATTGCAAGGGAAAGACAAATAAATAAAGATAGAAAAAAATAAATATAAGGAGAAAAATAAGTAATAGCTATTTATATTATAGTTATTACTTATAATAATGTAAAAATGAATAATAAAAAAACATACGAAAAAATTATTGAAAATAGATTTACAATATCAGGAATATTAATTGTTGTCTTAGGAATTGTAGGATTTTTTATTAATAATATAAATATTAAAGATTGGTTTTTAACTACTGATAAATTATTTTGTTTTTGGTGGAATATTAAATTTTTTGCATTATTTTTATTAAGTTATGATTTATTTTTTATTATTTCTAACCAAAATAAAAAATTATCACTAATAGGTACAATATTAATTGTTTTTTCTAGTGTTGTTCAATGGAATATGAATAATATAGATTCTTTAATAATAGCAGAATTATTAACTGTGCTTGTTCAAAAATTTTTTGAAAAAGATAAAAAAATTTTAATTTCAATTTTGTTTATTATTTTTTCAATTATATATACATTTACATTTAGACCTTATGCAATAGCTTTTGGATATTTATTTTTAGCTTTAATTGTATGGATAATATTAAAAAATGTTTATCTTATTAAAAATAATAAAAAAGAAATTTTATTAGGAATTTTTACTTTTTTGTTAAGTGCAGTTGCAATGATAATTTGCTATTGTTTTTTTAATAACAATAATATTGAATATTTAGAAATGAAGCAAAAAGGAATATCAATTTTATATTCTTACTTATATAGCATATTATTACCTTTTTATAATTTAGAAGGAAAAGAATTAATTAGTAGTTTTATGTGTGTTTTTCCAATTCCAATGATTATTTCACTATATTATTTATATAAAAAAGAAAATCATTCAGAATTTTTATTACCATTAACAATGGTAATTGTTTTAGAAACAGCATTTTGTATATCTGGATTTCCAGAAATAATTTCTAAAGTAACTTTATTTTCAGAAACAAATGCTTTAAGAACAATGGCATCTGTTTCACTTGGAAATTTGTTTTTAATATTTTATTTTTTAGGAAATATTGATGAAGAACTATTTAAAATAAAATATTCAATGAGAATTACCATATTAGTTACTTGCACATTGATATTTATTAATTTTCCAATAGCTTTTGCAAGTAAAAAATATATGTATTTATTTGTATGTGAACTTACAACACTTACATTTTTATTTTTAAATTATTCTGATAAAAAATATCAAAAAGTTTTTCTGTTTTTTTTAGTATTATTTACATTAATATCAGGAATACCTGTTAATTTTATAGTCTAAAAAATGTGAAAATTTTGTGATGAATGTGGAAAATATGTAAAAACCTTTGACAAGTGTTTTTGCTATGATATAATGTGTGCATTGAAATAATAAAAAGAAAGGATGTTAGATATAAGTTCTAACAAAATAAAAGATAATATGAAAAAAGTGTTTTTAATTGGAGCAGATGGAATGCTTGGAGGAGAATTAAAAGAAAGATTAGAAAAAAATTATGAAGTAGTAGGAACAACAATAGAAACTTTAGACATTTGTGATAAATCAGCAGTTCTTGCTAAAGCAAAAGAAATAAAGCCATATTTTATAATTAATTGTGCTGCATTTACAAATGTTGATGCTTGCGAAGTAAAAGAAGATTTAGCATTAGCTGTTAATGGAACAGCATTAGAAAATATTGCTGAAGCTGCAAAACAAGAAAATGCTACATTAATACATATTAGTACAGATTATGTTTTTGCAGGAAATAAACCAATAAATGAAATATACACAGAAGATATGGAGCCAAATCCAGTTAGTGCTTATGGTAGAACAAAATTAGTTGGTGAACAAAATGCTAAAAAAGCAGGAAAATATTATATTTTAAGAACAGCTTGGCTTTATGGATTAGGTGGAAAAAATTTTGTAAAAACAATGCTTAAATTATCTGAAAATCATGATGAAATATCTGTTGTAGATGACCAACACGGAAGCCCAACTTCAACAACAACACTTTGTGAAATTATAGAAAAAATCATGGAAAAAGAACCAGAGTATGGTATATATCATTCAACAAATGAAGGCTTTACAACATGGTGTAAATTTACAAAGAAAATATTTGAATATGCTAACATTAAAACAAATGTTAAAGCAATAACTTCAGAAGAATATAAAGAAATGTATCCTGCATCTAGTGATAGACCAAAGAATAGTCAGCTATCAAAAGATAAATTAAAAAGTGTTGGAATAATTCCAGCAAATTGGGAGGATGCTTTAAAAGAATATTTAAAGGAGGAATTAAAATAATGAAAGGTATTATTTTAGCAGGAGGTAGTGCTACAAGATTATATCCTATAACACTAGCTGTATCAAAGCAAATGTTACCAGTATATGATAAACCAATGATTTACTATCCTTTGTCAACTTTAATGATGGCAGGAATTAGAGAAGTATTAATCATTTCTACACCAGTTCATTTACCAGCATTTAAAAGTCTATTAGGTGATGGTTCTAGATTTGGAATGAAATTAGAATATAAAGTTCAAGAAAAACCTGTTGGACTAGCTGATGCTTTTATACTTGGAGAAGAATTTATAGGAAAAGATAATGTTGCTTTAATATTAGGTGACAATATGATATATGGTTCTAGAGTTGAAAGAGTTTTAAAAGCTGCTAGTCGTTTAAAAGAAGGTGGAATTATTTTTGGATATCAAGTTGCAGATCCAACATCTTATGGAGTTGTAGAAATTGATAAATCTGGTACAGCCTTATCCATAGAAGAAAAACCAGAAAATCCAAAATCAAATTTTGCAGTTCCAGGAATTTATTTTTATGATAATGAAGTTGTAAAAATTGCAAAATCTATAAAACCTTCAGATAGAGGAGAATTAGAAATAACAGATGTAAATAAAAAATATATGGAGCAAGGCAAATTGCATGTTATACCATTAGGTAATGGCTATGCTTGGTTTGATACAGGTTCTGCTGATAGATTATCAGATGCTTCAGATTATGTAAAAGCAATAGAATTAAGACAAGGAACACAAATAGCATGTTTAGAAGAAATTGCATATAGAAATGAATGGATTTCTAAAGAAAGTTTATTAGTTGAAGCGGAAAAATACAAAAAAACAGAATATGGAAAATATTTAAAAAGAATAGCACAGCAAGATTATAGAGAATATAAAGAAATATATGAAAGTAATTTGTTTGATGCAAATTAAAATTGAAAATACATATAATATTGAGCTGTAAATTTTTTACAGCTTAATATTTTTTAATAACATATATACTTGAAAAATAATATATTTTTTGATATAAAATAGTAGATAAATTTTAAAAAGTAAAGGAGAAAAAAATGGGCAAATTTACTAGAATTGATACTTCAATAGATGGAGTTTATGTAGTAGAACCAACAGTATTTGGAGATAACAGAGGTTATTTCATGGAAACATATAGTAAAACAGATTTTGAAGAAATTGGAATAACAAATGATTTTGTGCAAGATAATCAATCAAAATCAAAAAAAGGAGTTTTAAGAGGATTGCATTTTCAAAAAGAAAATACACAAGCTAAACTTGTTAGATGCATAAAAGGCGAAGTATTTGATGTTGCAGTTGACTTAAGACCAGGAAGTAAAACTTATGGAAAATGGGAAGGTGTAATCTTATCTGAAGAAAATAAAAAGATGTTTATGATTCCTAGAGGATTTGCTCATGGATTTTTAGTTCTTTCAGAAGAAGCAGAATTTAGTTATAAATGTGATGATGTATATAATCATTCAGCAGAAGGCGGATTGAAATGGAATGATCCAGAAATAGGTATTGTTTGGCCAGAAGTTCCAGGAATGAAACCAGATGAATATTTAACATCAGAAAAAGATGGTAAATGGCCAACACTTAATGAATTAAGAAATACAGATTTATTTTCTAATTTAAAATAAATTTATGTATATGCGTTTTTGATGGATGGAAATTAAAATGATAGATATAGTAAAAGCCAAAAAATATTTTAAAGAATATGTTTCAAAATATGATGTACTAGATTCAAGAATTAAACTAAAAATTATTCATATAAATCATGTTTCAGAAAATTCAAAACAAATTGCTAAATTTTTAGATTTATCTAAAGAAGAACAAGATTTAGCAGAATTAATAGGATTACTTCATGATATAGGAAGATTTGAACAATTAAGAATATATGGTACTTTTTCAGATAAAGTTAGTATAAATCATGCTGAAAAAGGGGTAGAAATATTATTTAAAGATAATATAATTAGAAACTTTATTGAAGATACAACTTATGATGATATAATATATAAAGCTGTTAAAAATCATAATTTACTTAAAATTGAAGAAAATCTTTTATCTAAAGAAGAATTATTACATAGCAAAATAATTAGAGATGCAGATAAATTAGATATTTTTAGAGTGTTTTTAGAGAGTAAATTAGAAGATTGTGTACACATAGAAACAGAAGATGTATCAAAAGAAATTTTAAGTGAAGAATATTTTGAAGATTTTTCAAAACAAAAATTATTATTGTATGCTAATATAAAAACTAATATGGATTTTATGGTTGCTTGTTTATCTTATATATATGATTTTAATTTTGTTGATACTTTAAAAATTGTTAAAGAAAAAGATTATATAAATAAAATTATTAAAAAAATAGATGCTAAAGACCCATATACAAAAGAAAAATTAGATGAAATTGGTGTTATGGCTATGAACTTTATAAATAAAAGAATAAATAATTAATTTTTTAGGAGGAAAAAAATGAAAAATATATTAGTTACAGGTGCAGCAGGTTTTATAGGTGCTAATTTTGCAGAATTAATGGTAAAAAAATATGAAGGTAAATATAACATTATAGTATATGATAAATTAACTTATGCAGGAAACTTACATAATTTAGATGGAATAAAAGATAAAATTACTTTTGTAAAAGGAGATATATGTGATTTTGATTTTGTAATGGAAACATACAAAAAATATAATATTGATAGCATAGTTCATTTTGCAGCAGAATCACATGTAGATAATAGCATTAAAAATCCTTTTATATTTACACATACAAATGTAATTGGAACACACACACTTTTAGAAGCTGCAAAACAATTTTGGGGTGAAGGAAGTGAGAATAAATTTGTACATGTTTCAACAGATGAAGTTTATGGAACACTTGGAGAAACAGGATATTTTACAGAAACTTCTCCTATTAAACCAAATAGTCCATATTCAGCATCAAAAGCATCATCAGATTTAGTTGCTTTAGCTTATAGTGAAACATATAAAATGAATGTAAGTGTAACAAATTGTTCAAATAATTATGGACCATATCAACATCATGAAAAATTAATACCACACATGATTTCTATGGCATTAAAAGATCAAAAATTACCAGTATATGGACAAGGATTAAATATTAGAGATTGGCTTTATGTAGAAGATCATTGTGAAGCTATTGATATAATTTTACATAAAGGTAAAAAAGGTGAAAGATATAATATTGGTGGACACAATGAAAAAAGGAATATAGAAATAGTAAAACTAATTTTGGAAAGACTTGGAAAACCAGAATCACTAATTTCTTACGTTGAAGATAGAAAAGGACATGATTATAGATATGCAATTGATCCTACTAAATTAAAAAATGAGTTTGGTTGGGAACCAAAAACAATGTTTAAGGATGGAATTGTTAAAACTATAGATTGGTATTTAGCACATCCTGAATATTTAATGAAATAAAAAATGGTGAAAAATATGCAAGTTTTAAAAATTATATTATTATTAATTTCTTTTGCAGGGTATTACTTATTTTTTAAGAAAAAAACAGAAATTAAAGAAGAATTTATACCAATACTTGTATTTTCTACAATAGGTGTTATAGAATTTTTAGCTGGAATATTAAATTTCATGAAATTAGCAACTATATTTATATGTGGTATTGGTATATTATTTTTTATAAAAGAATTTTATATAATAATAAAAAACAAAGAAAAAATAAAATGTAATTTTAAAGTCTTAATTTTTATAATTCTAGCACTAGCATTCTTATTTATTTTAAAAGATAAATATTTAATTCATTATGATAATTTTTCACATTGGGGAATGATAGTTAAAGAAATTTTATTAGAAAATAGATTACCAAATTTTAAATCTACTCAAATAATTTTCACAGCATATCCACCAGGAACTGCTTGTTTTATTTATTACATCTGTAAATTTATTGGCAGTTCTGAAGGAATGATGTTATTCGCACAAAGCTTGCTAATCTTGGCAGGACTTTATACATTTTTAGTATTTTGTGATAAAAATAAAATTATAAATTACGTTTATGTAATTATAATGAGCATATATTTATTAATTGGAAACATATTTATAGATCAATTATTAGTAGATACTATAATACCAATTATGGCTTTATCTTCTTTATGTATAATAATAACATATAAAACAGATAACAAAAAAGCATTGGTATATAATATACCAATACTATCATTACTAATGATAGTAAAGAACTCTAGTGTGTTTTTTATAATAATTGATTTAGTTGTTTGGTTTATATATTTTATAAAAAATGCTGGTATAAAAAATATATATAAACAAAAATATATATTATTAATTTTATTGCCATTTATATTAATGTTTTTATGGTCTTGTCATACAAAATTAGTTTTTGATGAGCCTCAGAATTCAAAACATGCGATGTCAATTTCAAATTATGCAAATACTTTTAAATCAAAAGATAATTCGGATTTTAATTTTATTTTTGAAAAAATGATTGAAAAAATGACATCATTAGAAAATAAAGAAAATGAAATTATTTTAATATCTGCTTTAAGTTTTGTAATAATGTTTGCTCTTGCTTTTAAGAATAAAGAGAAAAGAAATAATATTATTTGGTATTTTGTTTTATTTTTAATTACATATATTTTATATCAAGTTAGTTTGTATTGTATGTATTTGTTTTCTATGCCAATTAATGAAGCAAGAACTTTATCTGGATATTCAAGATATTACAGTACTTTATCATTATTTTTATATGGTATATCAGTAATTACAATATTAAATTTTGAAAAAATAGAATATAAACAAAACAACAAAATTAAAAATATATTTATAAAAATGATATTTTTAATTTTTATTGTATTTCCAGTTATTTTATATAGAGATAATTTAAATTTATTCTTTTGCTCTAAACAAAGTGATTCTAAAAATTATTTAAGATATGAAATAGTAAATATAAAAGAAAAAAATAATATAGAAGAGAAAAAGAGTTATTTAATATATATTTCTAACGATAAAAATGTTGATGCTGATTATTTAACTCATATGTGTGAATATGAATTTAGAACTATAAATGTAAAAATTATTAATAATTTTGATGAATTAAGAGATATGAATGAAATATTTGATTATGATTACTTTATATTATTAAGAAAAGATGAAAAAACATTAGAATTTATAAATATAATTAAAGGAGATATAAATCAAGATGTTATTAGATTTAGATAAAAATGATAAAGTTTTTATACTAATACCATCACTTAATCCAACTAATGATTTAATTAAATATATAGATGAACTAATTGAAAATAATTTTAAAAACATAATTGTTGTAAATGATGGAAGTAAAAAAGAATGTGATGAAATCTTTAAAGCAATAGAAAATAAAAAAGAATGTATTTTATTAAAACATGAAACTAATTTAGGAAAAGGAAAAGCTTTAAAAAGTGGATTAGAATATTTTAAAAATTTAAATAATTTTAATGATTTTTTTGGAATAATTACAGTAGATTCGGATGGACAACATTTAGTTTATGATGTTAAAAAAGTAGCTGAAAAAATGAAAGAAAATTCTAATTCTTTAATATTAGGAACAAGAAATTTTTTAGAAAGTAATGTTCCACCTAAAAGTAGTTTTGGAAATAAGGTAACCTCAAGTGTTTTTAAAATATTATATGGAACTAAAATATCAGATACTCAAACAGGTTTAAGAGGAATACCAAATTCTTTAATAGAAGAATTTATGCATATTTCAGGAAATAGATTTGAATATGAAACAAATATGTTAATAGAATGCATATTAAATAAAATAGAAATAATAGAAGTTCCAATTACTACTGTTTATATAGATAATAATTCTGGTACAAGCTTTAGACCAATACATGATTCAATATCAATTTATTGGAAGATTTTAAATTCATTTATAAAATATTCCGCTGTATCTATAATATCATGTATTATTGATATTTTACTATTTCAAATATTTTTAATGAGTTTAAAATTTGAATTATCAAGTACAACAATCATTACTATTTCTACTGTGCTTGCAAGAATTATATCTTCACTAATTAATTATATATTAAATAAAAAAGTATCATTCAAAAGTAAGAAAAATGTAAAAAATACTATTATAAAGTATTATGTATTATGTTTAATTAATATGATTGTTTCAGCAAGTTTAGTTTCATTGATATACTATTTTACAGGAATAAAAGAAGTTATAATAAAAATTATAGTAGACACAATTATTTTCTTTACAAATTACAGAGTTCAAAGAGTATTCATATTTAACAAATAAAATAAAAAAAACTCCATTTGTTAAAATACAAATGGAGCTTTTTTTATAAAGATTATTGTAATTTAAAAATATTAAATAAAAAAATATTTTTTTTACTTAAAAATTAGTATATTAACTTGAAGAAAATTAAAGAAAATGATAAAATATGAAAGATTTAATAGGTGAAAAAGAGGTATAAAAATTGGACAAAATAAAAAAACTTAGTAAATATAGAAATATAATTTTAATTTTTTTAGATATATTATGCATAGCCTTTGCTTATTATTCAGGAATTGTTTTGTTAAATAATGGTTCACTTAGATTAGATGCATATTATACTAGAAGATTTTTTAATACTTTATTAATCTCATCAATTGTATATCAGATTGTATTTTGGATTACAAGAAGATATAAAAATATTATAAGATATGAAGATGGAAAAGACTATTTAATATATTTTATCTTATGTATAATATCAGCTTTTATTGTTTCAATTGTGAGAAAAGTTTTTCATATATTTATGGTAGAAACCACAAGATTAATTATTTTAGCAGGAATTTTTATTGCTATTCTTATGATTTCTTATAGAATTATTTTAAGATATATTTTAGTAAATGATATTTTTAAAACAAAAGAGACAAATGTTGAAACTCAAAGAAATTTACTTATTATAGGAGCTGGAAATGCTGCTCATGAAATTATAAAAACAATTCATTCAAATATGAAAGAAATTTATAATATTATTGGTATAATTGATGATAATCCAAAAAGATTAAATTATAGTGTCTCAGGAGTAAAAATTATTGGAAACAGGAATGACATAATTAAAATTTGTGAAGAAAATAAAGTGGATCTAATTTTCTTTTCTATTGCTAATATAGATAATGAAAATAAAAAACAAATATTAAATATATGTCAGAAAACAAGAGCAAAAGTTAGAATTTTGCCTGGAATGCAAGAAATAATTAGAAATAAAAAATTATTTGAAAATTTAAGAGATGTTGAAATAGAAGATATTTTAGGAAGAGATCCGATAAAATTAGATAATAACAATATAGAATCCTTAATAAAAGATAAAACTATATTAATAACAGGAGCAGGAGGTTCAATTGGTTCTGAACTTTGTAGACAAATTATAAAATATAAACCAGAAAAACTGGTAATGCTAGATATTTATGAAAATGGTTTGTATGATATAGAAATTGAATTAAAAACAAAATATCCAAAATCAAAAATTGAAGCAATAATTGCTAGTGTTAGAGATAAAAAAAGATTAGAAGAAATTTTTGAAAAATATAATCCTTATTTAGTATTTCATGCAGCAGCACATAAACATGTTCCTTTAATGGAAAATAGTCCATTAGAAGCAATAAAAAATAATATTTTTGGAACATATAATGTTGTAAATACATCAGATAAATTTAATGTTAAAAGATTTATTTTAATTTCAACAGATAAAGCTGTAAATCCAACAAATATAATGGGTGCAACAAAAAGAATGTGTGAAATGATTGTACAAGCTAAAAATAAAGTAAGTAACACAGAATTTGTAGCTGTTCGTTTTGGAAATGTTTTAGGAAGTAATGGCTCTGTTGTTCCATTATTTAAAAAACAAATTATGGATGGTGGGCCAGTTACTGTTACACATAAAGAAATAACTAGATTTTTTATGACTATTCCAGAAGCAGTAGAATTAATTCTTCAAGCAATTACATATGCGAATGGTGGAGAAATATTTGTTTTAGATATGGGAGAACCAGTTAAAATTTATGATTTAGCAACAAGTTTAATAAGGCTTTCTGGATATGTTCCAAATGAAGATATAGAAATTAAAATAACAGGCTTAAGACCTGGAGAAAAGTTATATGAAGAGCTTTTAATGGGTGAAGAGGGCCTTCAAAAAACAGCTCATGATAAAATATTTGTTGCAGAGCCAATGGATATAACAATGGATGATATAAAAGAAAAGTTAGAAAAATTAAATAATTTGTTAAATAAAGAAAATGCAGATTTAAAAGACACTAAATCTGTTATGAAAGAAATTATACCAACATATCATGAAGAAAATAATAAATAATTTTAATAAATTTATTTAAATGCACAGATTATTTTGCTATTAGTGAAATAAGAAAGGAAGTATATAAAAATGAAAAAAATATATTTGGCATCACCTCATATGTCAGATGAAAAATATGAAGAAAAATTTGTAAAAGAAGCTTTTGATACAAACTGGTTATCAACAGTAGGAGAAAATTTAAATAAATTTGAAGAAAGTGTTAGAAATTATTTGGGAATAAAAGCATCTGTTGGACTTTCTAGTGGAACTTCAGCAATGCATTTAGGATTAAAAGCATTGGGAGTATCAAAAAATGATATAGTTTTCGTTTCAGACCTTACATTTTCTGCAAGTGTAAATCCAATTATATATGAGAATGCAACACCTGTTTTTATTGATTCAGATTATGAAACTTGGAATATGGATCCAAAAGCTTTAGAAAAAGCATTTGAAAAATATCCTAACCCTAAAGCTGTAATTGTAGTTCACTTATATGGTAGAGTATCTAATATGGATGAAATTTGCAAAATCTGCAGAGAACATAATGTACCAATTTTAGAAGATTCAGCAGAAGGATTAGGCTCAAAATATAAAGAAAAATTTTTAGGAACTTTTGGAAAATGCTCTGCACTTTCTTTTAATGGAAATAAAATAATTACTACAACTGGTGGAGGAATGCTAGTATCTGATGATGAAGATTTGGTAAGTAAAGTAAAATTTTGGTCAACTCAAAGTAAAGATCCAGCAAGATATTATCAACATTCAGAAATAGGATATAATTATAGAATGAGCAATGTTTTAGCTGGAATTGGTAGAGGACAAATGATGGTTTTAGAAAATAGAGTTGCTAAAAAAAGAGAAATTTTTGATACTTATAAAAAAGCTTTTAAAGATATAGAAGATATTGAAATAACTGATGAAAAAGAATATGAAAGATCAAATCGTTGGCTTTCAACAATAACATTAAAGAAAAATTCAAAAGTAAAACCTTTAGATATAATAGAAAGTTTGGAAAAAGAAAATATTGAAGCAAGGATGGTTTGGAAACCAATGCACATGCAACCAATATTTGAAAAATATGATTTTATTACTTTGCAAGATGAAGTAAGTGTTGGAGAAGATTTATTTACAAGAGGAGTATGTTTACCATCAGATACAAAAATGACTAATGAAGATTTAGAAAGAGTTATAAATATTGTGAGAAAATTATTTTAAATTATAGATTATAGACTATGGATTATAAATAATTATATTTATTGTTCATTCCAATTTCTCGTTCAAACAATTATCACATAATTGCTAAATAATTTTTTTGGCACCCTTCCATCAAAAGATGAACTCTTTCCAAAAAAATTATTAATCAATTTCAGCTCAATTGTTTTCAATTCGAAATTTTCATTTACAATAAATATAATTATTTATAAGTTTTTATCAATAAAATTATGTTAAATGGAGAAAAAATGTATAAAAAATTTTTTAAAAGATTTTTAGACATAATTATTAGTTTAATAAGTTTAATTATTTTATCACCAATAATGTTAATTGTAGCAATATTAGTAAGAATAAAACTTGGAAGCCCAATAATTTTTAAACAAGAAAGACCTGGTAAAAATGAAAAAATATTTAAGCTTTATAAATTTAGAAGTATGTCAGATAAAAAAGATAAAAATGGAAAATTACTTCCAGATAGTGAACGATTAACGAAATTTGGAAAAATATTAAGAAGTACAAGTCTAGATGAACTTCCAGAACTTGTTAATATTTTAAAAGGAGATATGAGCTTAATTGGACCAAGACCACTTGCTGTTTCATATTTACCTTACTATAATGAAAAAGAAAAGCATAGACATGATGTAAGACCAGGTTTAACTGGACTTGCTCAAATAAATGGAAGAAATGCTTTAAATTGGGAAAAAAGATTTGAATATGATTTAGAATACGTAAATAATATTACTTTTATTAATGATTTAAAAATATTATTTAAAACATTTTTTAAAGTTTTAAAAAGAGAAAATGTTGTAACTAGAGGAACAGGAAAAACAATAGATTTTGATGAATATAGGAGAAATAATTTGAATGAATCAAAAAAGATATGACTTTATTGATATAGCTAAAGGATTAGGAATGATTTTAGTAATATGGGGACATATTATTTTACATGGTCCACTAAATAATTTTATTTACTCTTTTCATATGCCATTATTTTTCTTTATATCAGGAATGTTGTTTGCTCCACAAAAGTATGCAAATGTAAAAGAATTTGTGAAAAGAAAAATTAAAACTTTATTGATACCATATTTCTTGCTTTCTATATTAACATATATATGGTGGGTATTAGTAGAAAACAGAATTTCAAATAGCAGTAATAATATTATTTTTTCATTTATACAAATTTTCATTGCACAAGGTTCTAGTAGCTATATGTTACATAATATACCAATGTGGTTTGTATCATGTCTATTTTTCGTTGAAATACTATATATATATATATATATATATATATATACGGGACACATAAAATCAAACAATGGATTATTATTATCTTATTAGGAATTATAGGTTGCAGTATGACACTTAAAAATAATTTTTTTGATTTTACAAAATTATTTTGGAGTATAGAGGTTGCATTTGTTGCTTTACCATTTTATGTACTTGGGAATCAAATTTCTAATAAAATAAAAATTGAAAATTTAAATGATAAAGTAAAACAAAATTCTAAGAAAATGTTAGTTGCTGGCATATTAATGTTTTTGATATTAAGTATAACTTCTAATTTAAATAAAGATGTATCTATGCGGTAGTGATAAATTAGGAAATTTTGGCTTATTTTATATTAATGCTTTAATTGGAATAGTTGGAACATTAATTATTTCTATAATTATAAATAAAAACGAATTATTACAATTTTTAGGAAAAAATTCTTTCTTTATAATGGCTACTCATTTTCCAATAAGAAAACCAATTATTTTGATATTTAGTAAAATTATTAATATTGAAAGTAATGCAATTTATAATAATATTTTTTATAGTTTAATTTGTACTTTTTTAACTATAATTATTGAAATAATACTTATAAAATTAATTAATAAAACAAAATTTGATAAATTAAAGAAAGGGTTAGCTCTAGAATGAAAAAAAGAGTATTAGTATTAAATTGTGGTTCTTTGGCAGGAACAGATGTAAATACTGCTTTGAAATTTAATGATGAATTTGAGGTATGGGGTGCTTCAATATATAAAAATCATGGAATTTATGTATATAAAAATTATATTGAAGATATACCTAATATAAAAGATAAGAATTTTATTAAAATTTTAAATGAAAAAATACAAGAATATGATATAAAGTTTATTTTTTCAACACATGAAGATATGGTGTTATTTTTACAAGAACATAAAAAAGAAATAAATGCAGTAATTGTATCTTCAAATTATGATACAGCTTTACTTTGTAGATATAAATCAAAAACTTATGAAAAAATGAAAGAATACAATTTTATTCCAAAAACATATAAAAAAGAAGAAGTAAAAGAATTTCCAGTTTTTGTAAAAAAAGATACAGACCAAGGTGGAAGACATGCACACAAAGTAGAAAATCAAAAAGAGTTAGATTTATATGCAGAAGATGAAGATATGATAATTTGTGAATATCTTCCAGGAGAAGAGGTAACAGTTGATTGCTTTACAAATAAAAATAGAGAACTTCTATTTTGTAACCCAAGAGCAGCAGATAGAATGCTTGCTGGAATAGATGTTCATGCTAGAAGAATAGAGTTATCAAAAGAAATTAAATACATTGCTGATTCTTTAAATAAAGAAATAGAATTTAGGGGCTTTTGGTTTTTTCAAATAAAAAAAGATGTAGATGGAAAATATAAATTACTAGAAATAAGCACAAGACTTCCAGGAGCTTTTAGTTTAAGTAGATGTTTAGATGTTAATTTACCGCTTATGGCATTAAAAGATTTTGATGGACAAGATGTAAAATTAACTTTTAATGATATAAATATTGAAGCAGATAAACAATTTTTTGGAAAATATTCTTTAGGATTAGAATATGATACAGTTTATATTGATTTTGAAACTTGTTTTGAATCAAAAGAAAAAGTAGATACTTTTCTAATGATGTTTTTATATCAATGCGTAAATAAAAATATAAAAATAAATTTATTATTGCAAAGTGATAATTTAAAAGTTTTAGATAAAAACAAAATTTCAAGGAATTTATTTGATGAAATAATTGAAATTGAAAGAAAAGATATTAAAAATATTTTAGAGAAAAAAAGTATTTTAATATCTAATGATGAAGATTTAAAAAATGAAATAAGAGAAAAAAATAAATATAATTGTTTTAGTACATCAATAATTGAAAGCTTAATTGATTGGAGAGCATAAAAATGGAAATTGGAAGTGAGTTTTGGAAATATGAAGATAATTTAATTTCAAATAATACAGATTTTTGGAATCTTGGAGAAGATACAAAATTTGTGTTATCTGGAAGAACAGCAATATATTTTGTTTTACAAAATATATTGTTAAATCATGATATAAAAAAAGCTTATCTTCCAACTTATTGTTGCAATTCTATGATTAAGCCTTTTATAGATTTGGGAATAGAAATAGAATATTATGATGTTTATTATAATAATGGATTAAAATATAATATAAATTTAGATGAAGATTTTGATATATTTTTTGCTATGAATTATTTTGGATATTCATCTACAAATATGGAAAAATATATTAAAACTTTTAAAGAAAAAGGTAAAATTATAATCGAAGATATAACACATAGCTTTTTTAGCTCAAAAAAATTTAGTATATATTCAGATTATTTAGTAGGAAGTTTAAGAAAATGGTTTCCAGTTACAAGTGGAGGAATAGCTGTAAATAGAAAAACAAAATTTGAATTAAAATTAAATGATAATACAAATGAAAAAATAATTTCTTTAAGAAAAAAGGCAATGGAGAATAAATCTAAATTTATAAATAATAATGAAAATTTAAAAGAAACCTTTTTAAATCAATATTCAAAAAGCGGTAAACTATTGGAAAATGATTATAAAAATTATAGTATAGATAATGATTCTTTAAAAATAATTATGGGAATAAATTTAGAAAAAATAATTTCAAGAAGAAAAGAAAATTCAAATATTATATATGAAAAATTGAAAAATATATCTAGCATTGAATTTTTAGAAAAATATAATGAAAATGATTGTTTATTATTTGTTCCAATAATTTTAGAACACAACTTAAGAAATGAATTAAGAAAATATTTAATAGAAAATGAAGTTTATTTACCTGTACACTGGCCATTAGAAGAAAAATTAAATAATGTTTTTGAAAAAGAATTATCTTTAGTTTGTGACCAAAGATATACAAAAGAACAAATTTCAAAATATGTTGATATGATAATTAATTTTTTTGAAAAATAAATTATTTTAAAGCTATTTTGAAATAGTAAAGTATACTAAAATTATTTAATGGAGAGAAAAGTGAAAGATATATATTTTGATAAGAATTATGGAAAGTTATATGAAAAAGCTGATAATGGAAAAGCACAAATTTTTGAATTTGAAAATGAATATGGAAAAATTTCTAATCAGTTTTTAATAAGAGAAATTCCAGAAAAAATAGATAGAAAAACATATTATGATTTAATTACACCTTATGGATATGGTGGACCGATTATTGAAAATTTAACTGGAAATAAAGAGAAATTAATAAGTGAATTTGAAAATGAATTTTCTAAATATGCAAAAGAAAATAATATTGTTAGTGAATTTGTAAGATTTCATCCAATAATAAAAAATTATGAAGATTTTGGAAAAATGTATAATAGCATATATATGAGAAAAACTTTGGGAACTAATATTGAAAAATATGATGATCCTGTACAAGCTGAATTTTCTAAAAGTTCTAGAAAAACAATAAGACAAATTTTAAAGCAAGGAGTTACTTATAGAATAATTGAAAATCCAGAAAATTTAGATGAATTTAAAAGAATATATTATTTAAATATGGAAAGAAAAAGTGCAGAAGAATATTATTTTTTTGATGATAATTATTTTAACTTAATATTAAAAAATTTTAAAAATAATATAATTTTGGCTCAATCTATTTATGAAAATAAAGTTATAGCATCAGGATTATATTTTATATGTAATGGAATAATTCATGTGCATTTATCAGGAACAGATACAAAATATTTATATTTATCTCCAGCTTATATACTAAAATATGGAACGGTATTATGGGCTAAAGAACATAATTATAAACTAATTCATTATGGTGGTGGTTTATCAAATTCGGAAGAAGATTCATTATATATATTTAAAAGAAAATTTGCTCAAAACACAGATTTTGATTTTTATATTGGTAAAAAGATTTGGAATGAAGAAATTTATAATAAATTATGTGATATGAAAAATATAGATAAAAACGAAAGTTTTTTCCCTGCGTATAGAAAAAATAATTAATCTTAAGATTATATTAAATCCTAAAATAAAAATGGAGATGAAGTATAATGAAAAAAAAGATTTTAATAATTGCAAATTTTACAAGACTTCCCTGGGAACATGGAAATAGTAGATTTCCATACATAATAAATTTAATTAATAAAGAAAAATTTGATGTTGAACTTATAACTTCGAAATTTTCTCATGGTGAAAAAGTACATAGGACAGGTGAAATTAAAGAAAATTTAGACTATAAAATTACATTAATAGATGAGCCTGGTTATAGAAAAAATGTGTCACTTAAAAGATTTTATAGTCACAGTAGGTTTGCTAAAAATGTAAAAAAATATTTAGAAACAATAGAAAAACCAGATATAATTTATTCTGCAGTACCATCATTAGATGTAGCATATATTGCTGGAAAATTTGCAAAAGAAAACAATATAAGATTTATAATAGACATACAAGATTTATGGCCAGAAGCTTTTAAAATGTTATTTAATGTACCAATAATAAGCAATATTATTTTTTATCCAATGACAAAAAAAGCAAACAAAATATATGAAATGGCAGATGACATAGTTGCAGTTTCAAACACTTATGCTGATAGAGCAGGTTTAGTAAATAAAACATATAAAAATAAAATAAGTGTTTTTTTAGGAACAGACTTAGAAAATTTTGATAAATTTAAAGAGGAAAATAAAAATGATAAATTTGATGATGTACTAAGAATAGCTTATGTTGGAACTCTAGGGCATAGTTATGATTTAAAATGTGTAATAGATAGTATAAAGATTTTACAAGAAAGAAATATAAAAAATATATTATTAGTTGTAATGGGTAAAGGACCTTTAAGAGCTGAATTTGAATCTTATACTAAAGAAAAAAATGTTAATGCTGAATTTGTAGGTTATTTAAATTATGAAGAAATGGTTGGTAAACTTTGCTCTTGTGATATAGCAGTAAACCCAATAACAAAGGGAGCTGCTCAAAGTATTATCAACAAAGTTGCAGATTATGCAGCAGCAGGGCTTCCAGTTATAAGTACTCAAGAGTCAAAAGAATACAGAAAATTAGTTGATGATTATCAAATTGGTTTTAATGTAGAAAATGGAAATATTGAAGAGATGGCAAATAAAATTGAAATTCTTCAAAATGATAGGGAATTAAGAGAAAGATTAGGATTAAATAATAGAAAGTTAGCAGAAGAAAAGTTTGATAGAAAAGAAACTTATTTAGAAATTAAAAATTTAATAGAAAATTAGAGAATTTAGTAAAAATATATGAAAATTTAATTACTAATTAAAAGGAATGAATATGGATTTTATAAAAAAATACAAAAGTTTTTTATCTGATATGATTTTAAATATGATAGGGTTTGGAATATATATTGTTTCACAACAAATTTTATTACTTCCAATACTTGCAAAAATGGTAAATGATGATATATATTCTAGTATAGTTTTATACATATCAATTTTAAATGTTGTGTGCAATGTAACAGGTGGAGAACTTGGAAATGTTAGATTAGTTAGAGATAGTGAATATAAGGAAAAAAATTTAATTGGTGATTTTACTAGAATATTATTAATGCTTTCAACAGTAATAACAATATTTGTTTTTCCAGTTTTAATTTTATTAAAATATAGTGTGTTTGGAAGCATTATTTTTACAATAACTATTTTATTGGCAAATATAAGACTTTATGCTACTTGTTTTTATAGATTAGAGAAAAAGTTTAGTAAAGTAATTTGGCAAAATGTTTATTATTTAATTGGAATTATTATCAGTTTAATTTTATTTAAATTATTTGAAAACATTTATTTATTGTTATTTATTCCTGAATTAATTTCAAGTATATATGCATTAAAAAATTCTGATATTTTGAAAATGAAATTAAAAAAGACAATTGAAATGATAAATACAATAAAAAAATTCTTTCAACTTGGATTTGTATCTTTGCTTACAAACTTAATGAATTACTTTGATAAATTTTTAATATATCCAATGTTTGGAGCAACTTTAGTTGCAATATATTATGCAGTAAATTCAATGTCTAAAATTGCGAGTTTAATAACAAATCCAATGTCTAGTGTTATTTTATCTTGGGTTTCAAATACAAATGAAAAAGATAAGAAAAATAAAATTTTAAAAATGACTTTAATTTCAAATATACCAGTATTATTAATTGTAACATTACTTACAATACCATTAACATATATAGCACTTAAAATATTATATAGTCAGTATATGGAAAGTGCTTTAAGTTTAATTATTCCAATAGCAATTACAACAGCTTTTGGAACGGCTTCAACACTCGTTAAATCTGTATTATTAAAATATAGTAATACTAATAAATTAGTATTTACTTACATATTATATTTTACAATTTTTATAATATTAGGATATATTTTAAGTAAACGAAATGGATTAGTTGGATTTACTATGGCGAATTTAATTTCTAAAATTATTTTATGGTTTTCTTTTATAGTTTTATTGATAAAATCTAAAAAAGAATTATCTAGTAATTAATAAATTATATAATAGTTATTAAAATAAATTTAAATATTAGGAGATAAAATATGATTATTTTAAAAGGATTAATAGCGATAATTGTTTTTTTAATAGTGCCATTTTTATTAGGATTGTTAATAACAAGATTTACCAAAAATGAAAAAAATAATATTATACTTGCTTATTTAATAGGCTATTTAATAGAATTTGCAATATGTGAAATAATTTCTATTCTATTAATTTTTATGCAAAAAGAATATAATGTGTTATTAATAACTTATGTTTTTATTATAGGAATTTTGAGTTTAATATCTTTTGTAATAAATTTTAAAAGTTTTAAAGAAATAATTCTAGATAATATAAAAAAAATAAAAGAACTTCCTAAGTTATTATCAATAATCTGTATAGGATTAATATTAGTTCAAATGTTTATTTATGCATTTTATACTCACATAGATGATGATGATGCATTTTATGTAGGAACTTCTGTTACTACAGTTCAAACAAATACTTTATATAAATATTCACCAACAACAGGAATAACTTCTGGAGAAAATATTTTATTAAGATATAGATTAAGTCCATTTCCATTATATATGGCAGTGCTTTCTTCAATATTAAATATACATCCAACAATTGTAGCACATACAATTTTTCCAGTTATAATTTTACCAATTATTTATAGTGTATATTATTTGTTATCAAAAGAAATTTTTAAAGAGGATAAAGAATCATCAATTTTATTTGTAATATTGATTAATCTTTTAAATATATTTGGTGGATATTCAATAAGAACTAATTTTGCATTTTTACTTTTCCGTATATGGCAAGGAAAAGCATTACTTGCAAATTTGTTAATACCATCAATTTGGTTATTTGTTTTAAAAGCACATAAAAATAATTATAAATTATTAGATTGTTTTATATTATTAATATTAGTTTTTGCAGCAAATTTAACAACAACCATGGCAATAGGTTTTGCACCAATTTCTTTGATGGGACTTGCTTTTGCATTAGAATTAATAGATTTTAATTTTAAAAAGTTCATTAAAAATATTTTAAAATGCTTAGTATGTTGTATGCCTAGTATAATTTATGGTCTAATATATCTTTTGTTTAATTAATTTAAAATGTGAGGAGAAAATGAAATGTTTCAAAATAGCATAGAAATAATAAAAAATACATTTTTGGAATATAAAGGGCAAGGAATGTATATAGCCTTATTCTTAATTGGAATGTTATACATATTTTTAAAAGAAAAAGATAAGAAAATAAAAATATTTTTTGTTTTATATCCAATATTAATGATGTTTGTAACATTAAATCCAATATTTAATAAAGTAATAGGAAGCATTTTTAAACAAAGTACATATTGGAGAGTTTTTTGGATGATTCCATTAGGAATAGTAATATCATATTTCTTTGTATTATTTATAAAAGAAGAGGGAAAAGAAAAAATAAAAAAATTAATAATTTTTTTTAGTATAGTAGTAATAATCATGATGAGTGGAAAACTTATTTATAATAGTGAAAATTTTTCAAAAACTGGAAACTTGTATAAATTGCCAGATGAAAATATTTTAGTTGCACAATTAATAGGAATAGATGAAGAAAATTACAAAAAAGCTATTGTACCAGAAACTTTAGTTGCATATATTAGACAAATAGATAGCAGTATTGATTTATTATATAAAAGAGATCCACAGGGAAGATATAATGAAATACCTGCTTGGAGAGCATTAACTTCTGGAAATGTAAAAGAACTTACAAAAATTGCATTAGAAGAAAAATGTAATTATATAGTTTTTAATAAGGCAATAACATTAACTGAAAAAATGGAAAATTATAATTTTGAAAAAATAAATGAAACTCAAAATTATATAATTTATAAATATATTGAAAAATAAAAAATAATGAATATATTATAAAAAGGGAGAAAAGTATGAAAATATTAGTAACAGGTGGATTAGGCTTTATAGGTTCACATACAGTAGTTGAACTTTTAAAAGAAAACAATGAAGTAATTATAGTTGATAATCTTTATAATAGTAAAATAGAAGTATTGGAAAAGTTAGAAAAAATTACTGGTAAAAAAATAAAATTTTATAAATATGATTTGGTAAATAAAGAAGAAATAGAAAAAATTTTTAAAGAAAATGAAATAGATAGTGTAATACATTTTGCAGGATATAAAGCAGTTGGTGAATCAGTAAAAAAACCATTAATGTATTATTCAAATAATTTAATTAGTACAATTAACCTTCTAGAAACAATGAATAAATATAATGTAAAGAAAATTGTTTTTAGTTCATCTGCTACTGTATATGGTAATCCAGGTGTTGTAAAATATACAGAAGAATTGGGAAGAAAAGATGCAAGCAGTCCTTATGGAACAACAAAATGTATGATAGAAAAAATATTGGAAGATTTATATGCTTCAGATAATTCATGGAATATTACAATTCTTAGATATTTTAATCCAGTAGGAGCACATGAGTCTGGATTAATTGGAGAAGAACCAAATGGAATTCCTAATAATTTAATGCCATATGTTATGAAAGTTGCATCAGGAAAGTTAGAAACTTTAAGTATATTTGGAAATGATTATCCTACACCAGATGGTACAGGCATAAGAGATTATATACATGTAGTAGATTTAGCTAAAGGTCATGTAAAGGCTTTAGAAAAAATAAAAGAAGGATTAAATTATTATAATTTAGGTTCTGGAAAAGGAATAAGTGTTTTAGAACTTGTAAACACATTTGAAAAAATAAATAATGTAAAAGTAAATTATAAAATAGTTGGTAGAAGAGAAGGAGACTTAGCAGAATATTATGCAGATGCAACTAAAGCTTTGAATGAGTTAAACTGGAAAACCGAAAAAACCTTAGAAGATATTTGCAAGGATTCGTGGAATTATGAAAAAAATAATAAATAATATTGTTTAATTATTGGTGAAATTAAAAAACAATAAATATTATAAAATTAAATAAAAATGGATAATAAGAAAGCTTAAATATTTTTAATATTTAAGCTTTTTTGAGCACATAAAATTCACAATTAATTTTCTTTAAATTGTTGAAAAGAATGTACTTAAATGATATAATACTTCAGTAAAATTATTAGGTAAAAAAGGGAATAAAATATGGAATTTTTTAAAATACTTTTTAAAAACAGAAAATTAGCAATAAAACTTGGAAAAAATGACTTTAGAAACAGATTTGCAAATACAAGTTTAGGAACTGTATGGGGGTTTGCACAACCTTTTGTATTTATGATTACTTATGTAATTGTGTTTCAATATATTTTAAAATCTGGAAGTAGTGGTGAATATCCTTATGTTGTTTGGTTTTTACCGGGAATGTCAATGTGGATGTTTTGTAGTGATGCAATTCTTACATCAAGTAATTCAATTAGAAATTATAGCTATTTAGTAAAAAAAGTGGTTTTTCCGGTTGATATTATTCCTGTAATATCATTAACATCTGCTAGTTTTATTGGTGTATTTTTAATTACTATAGCAGTTGTAGTTGCATCTTTATTTGGATATATACCAAATTTTTTAAATGTTATATATATTCTATTTTGTGCAATTTGTTTTATAATAGCTTTAACTAGATTTACATCTGCTTTAACTACTGTTGTTCCAGATTTTTCACAATTATTAAATATATTAATTCAGTTATGCATGTGGTTTACACCAATTGTATGGAACCTAGATTTTATTGTTGATTCAAAATTAATTAATTTATTTAAATGTATGCCATTTACTTATTTAGTAGAGGGATTTAGACAAGCTTTTATGGAAAATTCAACAATCATTACAGAAGGAAATTATATGTTTACATGTGTTTTCTGGCTTATAACAATTTTAGTTTTCTTATGGGGAAACAAAGTATTTAATAAAACAAAAAAAGATTTTGCAGATGTATTATAGTTTTCAAAAAAGATGTTATAACAAGAGAGGAAGTTAAATGGAAAGTAAAACCATAGATATTTTACTTGCTACATATAATGGAGAAAAATATTTAAAACCACAATTAGATAGTATTTTAGCTCAAACATATTCAAATTTTAGACTAATAATATCTGATGATTTATCATCAGATAATACTAGAAAAATTTTAGAAGAGTATAGTAAAAAAGATAATAGAATTGTTTTATATTTTCAAGAAAAAAATCTTGGTGTAATAAAAAATTTTGAATTTTTATTAAAAAAAGTAGAAGCAGAGTATTATATGTTTTCAGACCAAGATGATATTTGGAAAGAAAGTAAAATAGAAAAATCAATTAAAAAAATAGAAGAAACTAAAAGCGATTTAGTATATTCTGATTTAGAAGTTGTTGATGAAGATTTAAGGGTAATTTATAAATCTTATTGGAAACTAAAAGGAATTTACAAAAAAATAAAAAAATATAATAATTTTGAAAGCTTATATTTAAATAATTTTGTAACAGGTTGTACTATTCTTTCAAAAAAGGAATTAATTGATATTTTTTTACCACTTCCAAATACAAGTAAATATGTACTTCATGATTATTGGATTCCATTAATTATTAGTCAAAAAGGAAAAATAAGTTATATTGAAGAACCGTTAATTAAGTATAGACAGCATAAAAATAATAAAATTGGTTCTAAAAAAAGATCAGATGAATTAAATAATTTAGTTGAAATAAGAAATTTATTTATAGATGTAAAAAAGCAACATTTTAAAGTTTTTATAGAAAATGAAAATAAATTTATTGATGAAAATATTAAAAAATTAAATAAAGAAGCTTTAAAATATTATGAAATGCTAGAAACTAAAAACATTATTAACTTTAAAAATTGGGCATTATTTTTTAAGCTTTACAAATATGAAGAATTTAATTATAAAATGCAAAATTTTTTAATTTTAAATATTCCAATTTTAGCAAAGTTATTATTTAAATTAAAAAAGATATTTTAAAATAGAAAATTAAGAGGGAAAAATGAGTGATACAGTAATTAAAATTTCTAATTTAGTAAAAGAATATAAAATGTATTCAAGAAAAAAAGATAGATTGCTTGAGGCAATACTTCCTTTTTATGTAAAACATTCGACCTTTAAAGCTTTAGATGATTTTAATCTAGAAATAAAAAAGGGTGAGGTTTTAGGAATTCTTGGAAAAAACGGAGCTGGAAAATCAACTTTATTAAAAATGATTACAGGTGTTGTTTCTCCTACTTCTGGAAAAATAGAAGTAAATGGGAAGATAAGTTCATTATTAGAGCTAGGTACAGCTTTTAATCCTGATTTAACAGGTTATGAAAATATTTATCAACATGGACAAGTTATGGGGTTATCAGACCAGGAAATTAGAGCCAAAGAAAAGGAAATAATAGATTTTGCAGATATAGGAGAACATTTATCACAACCTGTTAAAACTTATTCATCAGGTATGTTTGCAAGATTGGCTTTTGCTTGTGCAATTAATGTTGAACCAGATATTTTAATTGTTGATGAAGTTTTATCTGTTGGAGATATGGCATTTCAATTAAAATGTTTTAAAAAATTTGAACAATTTAAAAATGATGGAAAAACAATAATATTTGTTACACACAATATAAATGATATTATGAAAAATTGTAATAGAGTTATTATTTTGGAAAGTGGTAAGAAAACATTTGATGGTACAGTAAAAGATGGTGTTAACAGATATAAAAAAATAATAGTTGGATTAGACCCAGATAAAAAAGAATTAGAGGATAATAAAGAAATAACTTTAGAAAAAAGTAAAAGCAGTAGTAGTGATAATTCTAAAAATTGGAAAGAAAAATTCAATCAAAATCCTAATATGATTGAATATGGAAACAAAGATGCTGAAGTTATTGATTATGGTATGTTTGATAAAGATGGTAATGCTGTAAATATGTTTGATAATGGAGATTATATAACTTTTAAATCTAAAGTAAAATTCAATAAAGAAGTTAAAGAACCAATTTTTACAGTAACTTTAAAAGATTTTAGTGGTAAAGATGTTACAGGAACTAATTCAAATATAGAAAAAATAGCAACAGGAACTTATAAAAAAGGAGATATAGTAGTTATTGAATTTACTCAAAAGGTACCTGTTGCACCAGGAAAATACACTCTTTCTTTTAGTTGTACAAGATATAATGCAAGAGGAAACTTAGAAGCTTTAAACAGAAAATATGATGCTTTATTAATAGAAGTAATTACAACTAAAAATACTGTTGGATTAATTAGATTAGATTCTAATATTACTATAAATAAAATAAATTAAGGTTTATAGATTACCTCCAAAAATCTAAATATATAAAGGGGTTATGTATATACATATACGAAGTTAAATGGAAAATTTATTATCACAATTTAAAAAGAATATAATTTCTTGGTATCCAATTGAAGAAAAACAAAAAGTTTTAGAAATTGAAAATTCTGAAGAAGTAGTTAAAGAATTAAAGAAAAAAACTTCAGAAGTAGTATCAATAGATTTAAAACATATTTCTAACGCACCAAAAAATGAATTTGATTATGTGGTATTAATTGGTATTTTGGAAAAATTAAGTACAGAAAACGAAATACTAAAAGTATTAAATTGTGCAAGTAAAAGCTTAAAACAAAATGGTAAAATACTTTTAGCTATGAAAAATAAATTTGGAATGAAATATTGGTCTGGTGAAAAATTTAATTCTAAGGTAGAATCTTATGATACAATTGAAAATTCTAATGAAAATGTTTTAAGTATTACTAAAATAAAAAAGATATTAAATAATTTAAATTTAAAATATAAATTTTATTATCCATTACCAGATTATGAATTAACAAATGTTATATATACAGATGAATTTATGCCAAGTAATGATAGTATAGATTCAAGAGTAATAACTTATTGTGAAAGTGGAAAAATACTTAATTTTTCTGAAAGAAAAGCTTATAAGCAATTAATAGAAAATGATGATAAATTATTTCCTTTTTTCTCAAATTCTTTTTTTATAGAAATAGCAAATAGCTATGAGAATATTAAGTATGTAAGTTATAGTATTACTAGAAAAGAAGATTATAGAATAAAAACCATAATTGAAAAAAATTATGCTTTTAAATATGCAGATAATGATAATTCTTTAAAACATATAAAAAATATAGCAAGAAATATAGAAGTGTTAGAAAATTCTAATATAAAATGCTTGGATAAATATGAAAACAATAAGATAATTAGCAATTATTTAGAAGATGCTAAGTCTTATGATAAAATTTTAATTGATATATATAATAAAGATGGATTAAATTCAGTTATTGAAAAAATTAAAGAATTTCAACATCTAATACTAGATAAATTAGAAAAAAATGGCGATAGTAAAAATTCTATTTTTGAAAAATATGAAATTACTATAGATGAAGAAATGAAAAAAAATCTACACTTTATTAAAGATGGTGTAATCGATTTAATTTTTCAAAATTGTTTAGTAAAGAATGAAAATTTATTTTGTTATGACCAGGAATGGTATGAAGAAAATGTTCCAGTAGAATTTATATTATATAGAGCAATATTTTATTTTACTGAATTAAAAAAATGTGAAAATATTGATGAAATTTATAAAAAATTAGATTTATATAATTATGCTAATGTTTTTGAGCAATTAGAAAATAAAATACAAGAAAATATATTAGATAAAAAAATATGGAATTTACATGCAAATTCTGTTAAAGATATAGGTAAAATTGATTTAATATTAAAAAATTATGAAGATAGAATAAGTGCAACTAATAATCATATTGAAAATTTAGAGAGCAGTATCGAAAACCTAGAAAGTAATATAGAACAATATGAAAAAAGTATAAAAGATTATAAAGATATTGTTGTTGACTTAAACAAAATGGTTAAAGATAAAGATGTGGCCATAGTTGACCTAAATAAGATAATGCATGATAAAAATATTACTATAGATGACTTAAATAAATTACTTCAAGATAAAGATGTGGAGCTTGTTAATTATGCAAATCAATTAAGAACAATATCTAATTCTTTATCTTGGAAAATTACAAAACCATTAAGAATATTTTCTTGGATGTTTAATCCTTTTAATGGTGCAAGTTTTATAGATAGAATAATGCCACCAGGTGGAAAAAGAAGAATAGAATACGATAGAAAACAAACAGAAAAGAAATATGCAAAAAAAGTTGAAAATTATTTTAAATTGTCAGATGAAGAAACAGCTGAATTTTGGAAAGGGATTGATCATAGAAAATATTTAAAATATGAAAAGAATTTAGAAAGAAAAGAAAAAGATGAACTTTCCGACTATGAAAAATGGATAGAAGAAAATACTCCAAATGATCAAGAAATTGAACAACAAGAAAAAACAAGATTTAGAAAAAGACCTAAAATAAGTATTATTATTCCTTTATATAATACAGATACAGAATATTTTAGAGAATTACTATATACTGTTCATTCACAAACTTATAAAAAGTGGGAACTATGTTTAGCAGATGGTAGTGAGAAACCTTTAGATGATATTATATCAATGACAAAAAATGATAAAAGGATAAAATATAAATTTTTAGGTGAAAATAAGGGAATTTCTGAAAATACTAATCAAGCAATTGCAATGGCAACAGGAGATTACATATCTTTACTAGATCATGATGATATATTAGATATAAGTGCTTTATATGAAGTAGTAAAAGTTATAAATGAGAATAAAGATGTGGATTTTATTTACTCAGATGAAGATAAATTTCAAGTTATGGATGAACCATATTATGAACCACATTTTAAACCAGATTACGCACCAGATACATTAAGAGCTAACAATTATATATGCCATTATAGTGTTTTTAAGAAAAAATTGATGGATAAAATAGGAAAATTTGATTCTAATTATAATGGAGCACAAGATTTTGACATTATTTTAAAAGCAACTGAAAATGCTAAAAAAATAGTTCATATTCCAAAAGTATTATATCATTGGAGAGTTCATAAAGGTTCAACTTCTATGGAAACAGAAGCAAAGCCTTATGCAATAGATGCAGGAAAAAGAGCAGTAGAAGATCATTTAAAGAGAATTGGATTAAAAGGAAAAGTATCTAATGGAGTTAATCCAGGTACTTATCAAATAGAATATGATATTATAGGAAATCCTAAAGTTTCAATATTAATACCAAATAGAAATGGTATTGATCTATTAAAAACATGTATAGAATCAGTTATTTCAAAAACTACTTATTCTAACTATGAAATTGTAATAATAGAAAACAATAGTAATGAAGAGAAAATTTTTAATTATTATAAAAAACTAGTTAAAAATCCAAAAATTAAAGTATTGAATTATAATAAAAATACAATTTTAACAAATGAAGGCGAAAGAAATCTGGAAAATGATGATGATATGGAAAACAGAGAAGGTTTTAATTATTCTAGATTAATAAATTTTGGAGTAAGAAATACAGACACAGATTTTATAGTTCAATTAAATAATGATACAGAATTAATAACACCAAATTGGCTTGAAAAAATGGTTGGATTTTGTCAAAGAAAAGATGTTGGTGCTGTTGGGGTAAAATTATATTATCCAGATGAAACGATACAACATGCAGGAATTATGGTAGGATGTCTTCAGGTAGCAGCACATATCTTTAGGGGATTACCTAAGAAAAATCTTGGATATTTTGGAAGAGAAAATTTAATACAAAATATGAATGCAGTTACAGCAGCTTGCATAATGACAAAAAAATCTATATTTGAAGAAGTTGGTTATATGAATGAAAAATTTGCTGTAGCATTTAATGATATAGATTTTTGTTTAAGAATTAGAAAAAAAGGATATTTAATTATTTATAATCCTTTTGTAGAATTTACACATTATGAATCTAAATCTAGAGGAAATGATAATGATCCAGATAAAATTGAAAGATTTAAAGGAGAAATTAATTTATTTTTAGAAACTTGGAAAGAAAAACTACAGTCAGGTGATGAATATTATAATAAGAATTTTAGTTTAGATTCAGATCAATATGAGATAAAAGTAAACAATAAATAAAAAATCAATTTTTAGTTATAAAAAAAGCATAATTTTGAGAGGAAAAAGAATGAACATTATAAAACATAGAATTAATCAAATTAAATTTTATATTGGAAAATATGGTTTTATAAAAACAGTAAAAAAATGTATTAAGATTGTACTTAGAAAAATTATTAAATTTTTAAAAGGTGAAAAGGACTTACAATATGGTGATTATGGTGGTTGGATAAAATATAATGAGCCTAAAGATGTTGATATAAAAAAGCAAATGGAAAAAGTTTTTTCTATTTCACCTAAAATAAGTATTGTAGTCCCAATGTATAATACAAAAGAAAAATTTTTTAAGGGTTTGGTTAATTCAGTAATTGCTCAATCTTACTCAAATTGGGAACTTTGCTTAGCTGATGGAAGTCCAAAACAGAATGAAAATTTTAAAAAATATTATGAAAAGGATGAAAGAATAAAGTATAAGTTCCTTGGTGAAAATAAAGGAATTTCTGGAAATACAAATGAAGCAATAAAAATGGCAACTGGTGATTTTATAGCACTTTTAGATCATGATGATTTATTATCAGAATATGCATTATATGAAGTGGTATATGCTATAAATAAATTTCCAAATTCAGAATTTTTATATTCTGATGAAGATAAAATTGATGAAAATGATAATAGATATGATGCATATTTTAAGCCTGATTTTGCACCAGATACTTTAAGATGTCAAAATTATATTTGTCATTTTAGTATTTTTAAAAAAGAATTAATGGAAAAATTAAATGGTTTTAAAGAAAATTATGATGGTGCACAAGATTATGATATTTTTTTAAGAATGTCAGAAATAACAAAACCAGAAAACATAACACATATTCCAAAAATTTTATATCATTGGAGAGTACATAATGAATCTACTGCTAAATTAAATAGTCATGCAAAAAATTATGCTTTTGAAGCAGGAAAAAGAGCAATTGAGGACCATTTAAAAAGAATTGGACTAGAAGGAACTGTATCAAGTGGTTGTATAGAAGGAATATATAGAATAGATTATAAAGTAAAAGATAATCCAAAAGTATCAATAGTTATTCCAAATAAGGATGGAAATAATATTTTAAAAACTTGTATAGATTCAATACTAAAAAAATCTACTTATAAAAATTATGAAATTATAATTGTAGAAAACAATAGTGAAACAGAAGAAATTTTTAATTATTATAAAGAATTATTAAAAACAAATAAAATAAGAATTGCAAATTATAATACTGGAAAATTAATTGAAAATGAAGAAGAATCTAGTTTATCATATACTAAGAAAAATGAAATAAAAAATTTAAAACATGAATTTAATTATTCAGCAATTATAAATTTTGGTGTTAAATTTGCAAATGGAGATTATGTAGTTCAATTAAATAATGATACAGAATTAATAACTTCAAATTGGCTTGAATTAATGCTTGGATTTTGTCAAAGAGATGATGTTGGAGCAGTTGGAGTAAAATTATATTATCCAGATGAAACAATACAACATGCAGGAATAATTGTTGGAATTGGAGGAATTGCTGGAAATAGATTTAAAAGTATTCCTAAAAGCGGACATGGATATTTTGCAAAAGAATCAATGATAGAAAACTTAAGTGCAGTAACAGCTGCTTGTATTATGACACCAAGAAAAATTTATGATGAAGTTGGATTTATGGATGAAAAATTAGCTGTCGCATTTAATGATGTTGATTTTTGCTTAAAAATAAGAGAAAAAGGTTATTTAGTTGTATATAATCCTTTTGTTGAATTTTGGCATTATGAGTCAAAATCTAGAGGACAAGAAAACACACCATCTAAAATTAGAAGATTTCAAGGAGAAATGAGTAGATTCGAACAAAGGTGGCCTGAAATTTTAGATAGTGGAGACCCATACTATAATGTTAATTTAAGTTTAGACACAGAAGTATATCATATGAAAAATATAAAAGTTAATTATTATGGTGAAGAAGAAATAATAAAGAAAAAAAGAAAGTAAATTTAGGAATTATTACAAAATTATATTTTAAATATGCTAATTTTTAGAATAAATTATCTAATTTTTTAAGGAAAGTTAAAATAATATGAAAAGAAATTTTGAGAAGGTTAAATATTATTTTAGACGATATGGAATAATAGAAACTTTAAAAAAAATATTAAAAAGAATATTTCATATTACTGAAAATCGTATGTCTAATCAAGAACAATATAAGGCTTGGATGAAAAATAATTTACCAACAGAAAAAGATTATGAATTTCAAATAAATAGAAAATTTGATTCAAATCCTAAAATAAGCCTTGTAGTTCCAATGTACAATACAAATGAAGCTTTTTTTCAAGAATTACTAAATTCTGTTAAAAACCAAACTTATTCAAATTGGGAATTATGTTTAGCAGATGGAAGTGATATAGAAAATATTAATTTTAAAAATCTTTTTGAAAATGAATCTAGAATAAAATATAAATTTTTAAACAAAAATGAAGGAATTGCTGATAATACAAATGAAGCAATAAAAATGGCAACAGGTGATTTTATTGGCTTTTTAGACCATGATGATTTACTTTCTAGAGATGCATTATATGAAATAGTAAAAGTTATAAATGAAAATATGGGTGTAGATTTTATTTATACAGATGAAGATAAAATAGATGAAAAAGGAAATTTTTTTGAACCATATTTTAAACCAGATTATTCTCCAGAAACTTTAGAATGTAATAACTATATTACTCATTTTGTTGTTGTTAATTGTAATTTAATGAAAAAAGTTGGTTATATAAATTCTAAATTTAATGGAGCTCAAGATTTTGATTTTGTTCTTCGAGCAACTCAAAAAGCAAATAAAGTTATACATATTTCAAAAATATTATATCATTGGAGAAGTGCAGAAAATTCTACAGCGAATATTGCTTCAGCCAAACCTTATGCCTATGAAACAGGAGTAGATGTTATAAAAGAAAATTTAAAACAACTTAAGAAAGATGCAATAGTAGAATATGGACAAGATGTTCCAGGAATATATAAAGTAAAATATAAGGTAATAGGAAAGCCAAAGGTATCTATCCTTATACCTAATAAAGATAATATAAAATTATTAAAAAATTGTATTACATCAATTTTAAAAATGACAAGTTATAATAATTATGAAATAATTATTATAGAAAATAACAGTGAAAAAAATGAAACTTTTAAATTTTATAATGAGCTATTAAAAATAAATAAAGTAAAAATTTTAAATTATAATAAAAATACTATTTTAGATAATAATGGTGAAAAAGAAGTAAAATTTAAAAATAATTTAGAAAATGCAAAAGAATTTAATTATTCAAAATTAATAAATTTTGGTGTTAAAAATTGTAATGGAGAATATATTCTTCAACTTAATAATGATACAAAATTATTATCAAAAGATTGGCTTGAATTTTTTATAGGATATGCACAGCAAAAAGAAATCGGAGCAATTAGTGGTAGACTTTATTATAATGACAAAACAATTCAGCATGCTGGGATTATAGTTGGTATTTCTGGAATTGCAGGAAATGCACTTGTGAATTTGCCTTATGGAAAACATGCTTATTTTGGAAGAGAATCAGCTATTAGAAATGTTTCAGCTGTTACTGGTGCATGTTTGTTTTGCAGAAAAGAACTTTATGAAGAAGTAGAATATATGGATGAAAACAATTTCAAAGTAGCTTTTAATGATGTTGATTTTTGTTTGAAGTTATTGAAAAAAGGATATAGAAATTTATATATTCCGTATGTTGAATTATTTCACTATGAATCTAAATCTAGAGGATATGAGTATTCTAAAGCAAAAGAAGAAAGATTTAAATTAGAATGTGAAAATTTTAAAGAAAAATGGAAAGATTTTTTAGAAAAAGGTGATCCTTATTATAATAAAAATTTTACAAGAAAAACTTGTAATTATGATATAGAAACTGAAAAAGTAATTTAAAATATAATATGAAAGGTATAAAAATGGAAGAGAATAAAGGTATTACATTAAAAATATTTGAAGCAATAGAAAATTTCGGATTATGGATTTTAGAAAAAATTTATTTAAAAAAATTAGCTGATTTTTACAGAAATCATATAGAAGGTATGAGATATTTAATTTGTGGAGCATTATCAACAGTAGTAAATATTTTAGCTTATGTTTTGGGAAGTTATGTAATTTTTAGAGGTATATCAGATGAAACTTTAAAAGTTAACATAAGTGAAATATTTGCATTTATATTAGCTTTAATTTTTGCTTATTGGGTTAATAAAACAATTGTATTTAATAGTAAATGTGAAAATATAAAGGCACTTATAAAAGAAATGATTTCATTTACATCTTGTAGAATTTTTACTGAAATTATAAGTATTGGTCTTATGAATTTAGCTGTAATTATAAATATGAATGATGTTATAATGAAAATAATTGCAAATATTGTGGTAATTATTTTGAATTTTATTTTAAGTAAATTAATTATTTTTAAGAAAAAATAATTAGTAATTTTATAAAGATATATTTATATTTAAAAGTTAAGCAAAATATTTGAAAAAGTGTAAATATATGTTATAATATACACGTAAAAAATTAGGTTTTGAAAGGAAATAAATAATATGGACAAAGTTGCAATTTTAATACCTTGTTATAATGAAGCAAAAACAATAAAAAAAGTTGTAGAAGATTTTAAGAGAGAATTACCAGAAGCTACAATTTATGTTTATGATAATAATTCAAAAGATGGAACAGATAAAATAGCAAGAGAAGCAGGAGCAGTTGTCAGATATGAAACAAGACAAGGAAAAGGAAATGTTATAAGAACTATGTTTAGAGAAATAGATGCAGAAGCTTATATCATGGTAGATGGTGATGATACATATCCAGCTGAAAGTGCAAAAGAAATGGTAAAAGCTGTTTTAGAAGAAAATGTAGATATGGTAGTTGGAGATAGACTTTCATCTACGTATTTTAAAGAAAATAAAAGACCATTTCATAATGTTGGAAATGTAACTGTTAGAGCTTTAATAAATAGAATTTATAAAAGTGATATAAGAGATGTTATGACAGGTTTAAGAGCTTTTAGTTATAAATTTGTAAAAACTTTTCCAGTTATGTCAAAAGGATTTGAACTAGAAACAGAAATGACAATTCATTGTTTAGATAAAAATATGAAAACTAAAAATATAATTATTGAATATAGAGATAGACCAGCAGATAGTCCTTCAAAATTAAATACAATTCCAGATGGAATAAAAGTTATAAAAACAATATTTGGATTTTATAAGAATTATAAACCAATGGAATTCTTCACATTACTTGCATGTTTATTATCAATAATAGGACTAGCATTTTTTGTACCAGTATTTATAGATTTCTTACATAGAGGAGTTGTAAAAATACCAACACTTGTAGTTTCTGTTTTGTTTTTCTTATGTGCGGTACAATCTTTCTTCTCAGGAATGACTTTAGATAATATTATTAAAAATTCAAAGCAAACTTTTGAAATGAGACTAATAGATTGTGAAAGGGAATTAAAAGACAGAAAGGGAAAATAAAATGAAAAATGTGAAAGTTTCAATAGTTGTTCCTATATATAATCTAGAAGAGTATATACCAAGATGTTTAGATGCCTTAGTTAATCAAACATTAGAAGATATAGAAATAATTTGTGTAAATGATGGTTCAAAAGATTCTGCTCCACAAATTATTGAAGATTATAAAAAAAGGTATCCTAACAAAATAAAAACTTTTCATAAAGAAAATGGAGGAGAATGGTCTGCTAGAACTTATGGATTAAAAAAAGCTACTGGTGAATATGTTGGATTTATAGATAGTGATGATATACCAGAAGTTACTTGGGCCGAAAAATTATATAAAGCTGCAAAAGAAAATGATGCAGACATTGCTTTTTGTGGATATGATAGAGTTGATTTAGATACAGGAAAAACTGTATCTACAGAAATGACTCAATATGGTGTTATGAATAAAGAAGTCGACTGGAAAGATGATTTTATTGTTTATGCAAATCCTTCTTTATGGAATAAATTATATAGATTAGAAAAAGTAAAACACTTAGAATTTTTACCTTTTAGAGGATGTAATGATACATTATTTTTGATTCATTCATATATGGATGGTATAAAAAAACTAACATTTATACCAGATGTATTATACCATTATTATTTACGCTCAAGTTCTCAAATACATAATATGAATGAAAAAGACATTGAAAACTTAAAAAAATATTTAATAGTAACAAAAGAACATGCTATTCAAATAGGAAAGTACGATGAATATAAAGAAACATTAGCTTCAATGGCATTTTTGCATTTAGCTGTATCTTGGGCTTTTATGTTATCTTATGATAAATCAGTTAAAATTAATAAAGCTTTAAAAGAAATAACTAACTACTTAAATGAAAATTTTCCAGAATGGAGAAATTCAAAACATTATGGCATGTTTCATTGCTTTTCAAAGGGATTTAAATTTGTTGGTGTATGGGGAGTTCACTTTCTTTATAAAATTCATTTACCAATAATTTATATAAAAGTTAATAGATTTTTATTAGATGTTTTAAAAAAAGAAGTTAAATGGTAAATGCATAATATAAAATTAAAAAAATATAAAAGATTTTAAAAGGAAATTAAAAAATGAAAGAAAAACTTACTAAGTTTTTTAAAACTTTAGAATATAAAGTAAAAGAATTATATAAAAAAATATTAGAAAAATTTATATATTTTATAAAAAAAGAAAATTATACAAAAACAAAATTATTGTTAGTAGCTATTATTTCAGGATTAATGGCTATTATTTGTGAATATACAATATTTAGAAAAACACATCCTGCTTTTATTTCTAAAAATAGAATTATGCTTGTTTCTATTATATTTATGTTCATAGGAATACATTTCGTTTTTAAACTTTCAAAAATGTATGAATTTATACATAAACATAGGTACAAAATTGCTTGTGCCTTTTTACTATTTGTAATGATATTTAAATATTCAGGTTCATCAATAATAAATTTTCATGAATTTACAGCAATACAACCACATTCTGATGATTCAAGATATCATACATTACTTGGAAAAGCAAGAACAATTAGAACAGATGAATGGGCTACATCTACTATTTATATTTTATCTCAAAGCAAAACAGAAGAACCATTTGAATATTTTGCTAATGTTTTAAGAGGAACTGAAACAGATATGTTTACAGTTGCAAATTCTCCAGTAAAAGATATTCTAATGCTTGGCAGACCATTTCAAATTGGTTTTATGCTATTTGGAAATGATGTGGGATTAAGTTTTTATTGGAATATAAGACTAGTTGCAATGCTACTTAGCTCTTATGAATTATGTTTAATTCTTACAAAGAGAAATAAAAAAGTATCTTTATGTGGTATGCTTGTAATAACATTTTCATCTGCCGTACAATGGTGGTATTGCATGGATACTCTTTTATGGGGACAAATTGCTATAGTTCTTATAGATAAGTTTATGAATACAGATAAAAAAATAAATAAATATTTATGTGCTATAGGAGTTTTAATTTCAGGGTTATCCTATATATTTGTGTTTTACCCAGCATGGCAGTTGCCTTTTGGATATGTATTTTTAGCATTAATTATATTCTTATTATTTAAAAATATTAAATATGGAAAATATAGATTTAATAAACATGATATTTTAGTTATATTAATAACTGTAGTTTGTTTAGGATTATTACTTTTGAGATGGTATAGTCTATCAGGTGATACTTTAATTGCAGAAATGAGTACAGATTATCCAGGTGAAAGAAATGAAGTAGGCGGTGGAGCACTTAATTTATATTCATATTTTTATAATATATTTTTTAGCTTTGAAGATTTTCCAAGCCCTTGTGAATATTCATCAATGCTATCTTTATATCCAATTCCTTTAATATTAGGATTAATATATGTAATTAGAAATAAAAAAGATTTACATTTTTGGATACCAATGTTAATTGTTGGAATGTTTTTAACTGTTTGGTGTGTATGGGGATTTCCACCATTACTTGCTAAAATTACTAAAATGTCTATGTCAACAGCAGGAAGAACATCTATACCACTTGGAACAGTTTGTATATATTTATTAATATATTTAATTGGAAATTTTGAAAAAGAAGATAAATTATTAAATAAAAAATTAACATATGTTTTATCTATTGTAGCAACTATTTATATTATTTATAGAGCAATAAAAACATTAGGATTTGTTCCAGATTTCAGTTTTTATTTAGATAGATATAAATTACTATTAGGTGGAGAAATATTCTTAGCTTTAATATTTGGAATATTAAATATTAATAATGAAAAAATAAGAAATTACACTTTATATGGTTTAATCGGAGTATCATTAATGAGTGGGCTAGCTGTAAATCCAGTTATTAGAACAACAGATATTTTATATACAAAACCTATTGCAAAAAAAATGCAAGAAATAAAAAAAGAAGATCCAGAAGCAATTTGGGTTGTTAATGAAAAAAATGGTGGTTGGTATATTAACGATTATGCTTTAGCAAATGGAGTAAGAGTTTTAAATTCAACACAACTTTATCCTAATATAGAATTATTTAAAAATTTGTTAGGAAATAAAGCTGAAGAATATAAACAAATATACAACAGATATGCACATATAAATCTTGAAATTTCCGATAAAACTACAAATGTTGAATTATTATATGCAGATCATATTTCAATTCAATTAAATTATAATGATTTATCAAAAATTAATGTAAAATATATTCTTTCAAAAGAAGAATTTAGTCAAGATAGTTTTTTTGATAATTTTGAAAAAATATATAATGAAGATGGTATGTGTATATATAAAGTAATGGAAGGTATTGAATAATAATGAATGATAAAAAAGTAGCAGTTATAATGTCAACATATAATGGTGAAAAATTTGTTAGTGAGCAATTAGATTCTATTTTAAATCAAACATATTCAAACATTGAAATAGTTGTAAGAGATGATGGTTCTAAAGATAATACTGTGAATATAATAAAAGAATATCAAAAAAAATATAATAATATTAAACTTTATGAAGGAGAAAATATAGGTTTTATAAAAAGTTTTTTTGAACTTCTAAAACTTACAGAATCTGATTATTATGCTTATGCAGACCAAGATGATGTTTGGCTTGAAAACAAAATAGAACTTGCTGTGAATTTACTTAATAATTTAGATGAATCTAAGCCTAATATGGCATTTGGAAATTCAGATTATTATGATGAAAATATGAAATTTATATCAAAAGGACCAAAAAACAAAAAGTTTTCATTTTTAACTGCTTTATTTTCTTGTGTTACACAAGGAATGACAATGACAGTAAACAAAAAAACTAGAGATATGATTATTGAAAATATGCCAAAAAGTTGCTTTTTTCATGATTGGTGGACTTATCTTTTGTGTGTAAGTATGGGAAATGTAGCTTATAGCAATGAAACTGTTGTAAAATATAGAAGAAGAAAAGAAAATGCTACTTCAGAAGGACAAGGATATTTAAGACTTCTAATTTGGAGAATAAAAAATCTTTTATTTAAAGATGGAATGCAAGATATTAAGCAACAGATGATAAATTTTAAAGATTATTATTATTATGAATTATCAGATGAAAATAAAAAAATAATAGATTTATTTTCAAATGAAGATTATAGTTTTCTTAATGCATTAAAAAAAGTTTTTTATAAGGGTAGAATTAGAACAAATATAATAGATGATATGATGATTAGAATAATATTTTTAATAGGAGTTTTATAATGAATTCAGAAAAAAAGGCTTTCTTGAAAAATTTTATTTGGAATAGTTTAGGTACAGGAATAAACTCTTTTAATTCACTATTTTTTTTAATAATTGTAACAAGAGTAAATGATATACAAACAGCTGGAATATTTTCAATAGCTTATGCAACTGCAACAATTCTTTATACATTAGCTATGTATTCTGGTAGACTTTGCCAAGTAACAGACATAGAAAATAAAATAAAAGATAAAGATTATATAGCAAATAGAGCACTTACTTGTTTTATAATGATAATAGGTGCTACTATATTTTTAACTTTAAAAAAATATTCTACTTTTAAAACTACAATATTTGCGTTACTTGCGATTTTTAAAGGACTAGAAGCTTTTTCAGATATACTTTATGGAATAATGCAAAAAAATGATATTTTATATAAGTCAGGGCAATCTTTAAGTTTAAAAGGTTTTATAGGAATAGCATTATTTTTAATTGTAGATTTAATAACTCGTGACTTAAGACTTGCTTGTTTAGCAGTAATAATTGTAAATGTAGCAATATTGGTTATATATGATTATTTCTTAATAACAAGAAAACTTATAGATAGAGAAAGTAAGTTAAATTATAAAAATGTTTTATCGATATTAAAAAGTGAATTTTTTGTATTTGTAAATTCTTTTGCTGGTATATATATTTTGAATGCACCTAAATATGCAATTGATAATTTTTTAACAGAAGATATACAAGCAATATATGGTTATATAATGATGCCAGCTACTGTAATGACATTATTTACACAATTTATTGTAATGCCATTTTTAGGAAAAATGAAAGATTTATATGAGAAAAAAGATTTAAAGCAAATAGAAGATGTAACTTTTAAGATAAAATTGGTAGTTATTGCATTTGGTGCTTTTGCAGTTTTAGCAGCTTTTTTATTAGGACCAGAATTTTTAGGATTAATTTATGGATTAGATTTAAAAGCATACAGAATGAATTTATGTGTAATAATTGGTTCATATATATTCTATGCAATTTCTTATATAAATTTAGTAACTTTAACAACCATAAGACATACATTTGTACAATTTGTAATATATGTGATTTCAATGATTATAGCATTTATAGGCTCAAATGTTTTAGTTAGAGTTTTAAATTTAGGAATAAATGGTGCAACTTTTTCATGCACAACAACACTCGCAATTCAATTTATAATGTATACAATTGTTACAAAAATAATTATTCATAAAGAGAAAAACAATTTAAATATAGATGAAAAAGTATAAGATTTCATTAAATAAAACAAAAGATATATTAAGAAGTTAAAATTAAATAAAAGGAGAAAAAAATGGGGATTATATATATCTTAACATTAATTTTGCTTGGAATAAGCTTTATGATGTATAAAAAATCAAGTGAGAAATTGAATTTTATAAAATGGTTTATTATTTATGCTGTTTCTTTGTTTGGATATAACATATTTATAGGTATGATTTTAGGATTGCTTAATATTACTTCTTATATATGGCTTTTGTCAATTATAAATATATTAGTTACAGTTTTTTTAGGATTTAAAGCAGTAAAAAATAAAGATTTTCAAAAATATTATATTAGAAAAATAGATGTTGTAGCAGTTCTATGCATTTTTATAATTTTTGCTGTAATGTTTGTAAAAGATTTATATATTTTTAATGGTGATATATCTCATATGGCAATGGATTCTGCTGTACACTATAGAGCTGCAAAACATTATTCAGATAATTTAAAAATATTTATAAATGTAGAAGATAAAACTTTCTTTAATTTTAATGTGATGCAAACAGGTGCTTATATAAATGATGGTATTTTTATGAATGTAATAAATAGTATTACAGGAATAAGTCATGAATATTTATATCAAGCATTTGAAACTTTAGTTTTGTTTTTTAGTGGACTTGCTTTTTATGCATCATTTTGTGAAAAAATTGAAACTAAAAGAGGTTTAATAGCAAGTTTAGTATTATTTGCTCTTTATATATATGGTTATCCATATAATTCTTGGATTTATGGATTTTCATATTTATCAGTGGGAATAATGATTATTGCTATTATGATTCCAATTGTAGAATCTTTATATTCTGATGAAAAAATTACTAAAAAGATAACTATTCCTTTAATATTTTTAGCAGGTACAGGATTAATCTTTTCATATTGTTTATTTGTGCCAGCTGTTTTTTCAGCAATATGCATTTATTGCTTTGTAAAAGATTTAAGTTTAAAAGAAAAAACATATTTAAAATTTTTCAAGAAAACAACTTTAATAATAACTGGTTTACTTTTATTAGTAACAATTGCTGGAATAGGATATTTAGTAATTCCAACATTTTTTATAAAAGGTCAAACAAATTTAGTTGATGCTATAAAACTTGGTGGAGGAATATACCCTGGAACATTTGAAAATTTAATTCCGTATACACCATTCTTTGTTTTATTTTTAATTGAGATTGTAAAAAGAATAAAAAATAAAAAAATAAAATATTTGGATGTTTTTGGAGTTTTTATAATTTTATATTTATTGTTATTAATTTTAGGAGTAAAACTTAATTTAGCATCAGAATATTATATGTATAAAGTATATTTTATAATGTGGATGGTTACATTTGCTATAACTATAGATGTAATAAATTCAAATATTAATAAAAAAATATTTAGAATTGATGTAATAGTTATATTTATAATATATGCTCTTTTGATTGCTAATTCAGTTGCAATAATAACTAATATTAATTTAGCAGAACCTGGTAAATATTCTTTAGCAGATTTATATAGTATGTTTTTAGATAGAATTTTTACTATATTTAATATATTAATCTTTTTATTGTTAGCAATTTTTACGGTATTACCTCAACTAATAAATAAAATTAATTTCAGCAAAATAACAGATAAAATATCTAATAAATTTAAGTCAGACAAAATAAAAGCTTTTATTCAAAAAATTTCAAATTTTGAAATTAAGAGAATATGCATATCTGGTTATGTTTTCGTAATTTTATGGGGAGTTTTTGTTTGTGGATGGGTTTGGTTAAAATCAGGACATCTAATAAGTGAAGAAACAAAACATAATTTACCAAATTTTGTTGGAATTTATTATAAAGAGAATTGTGAAAACAGGAAGTTAATAGATTTAACACAAAATCTTAATTCAAATCAAATTAAATTATTGAAATATGCAAGAGAAAATTTAAAAGATATGACAGTAGAAAATACAGAGCTTATGACAAAAGGATATTATCCTAGAATTTGGTCAGTAGCAATGCTAGAATTTTCAAGTGATAAAATAGAATATGGACAAGTTACTCAAGATACAAAAATTTATACTTTAAAAGATGCTTTAGATGATAGTGAAAAAATATATATTGTAAAATTGGTTTCTAGAGATGCAAACGATATGAAACAATATGAAGAAGATTTAAAAGATGCAAAACAAAATGAAAAAGTAGATATAGTTTATGAAAATGAAAATGGATATGTAGCTAAAATTAATAGATAAATTTTAAAATATTTTATAGATTTTAAAAATCTAAATTAAGTTTAAGGAAGAATTAAAATGGGAATTTTTTATATCTTAACTGTAATTGCAATGCTTGTTACTTTTGTAGTCGTTAAAAAAAGTGATAAAATTTTAAATTTGGTAAATTGGATTATATTATCTTTAATTTCTTATTTAGGATTTAATATTTTTATATGTATGCTATTTGGAGCTATGAACATTACAACAAATTTATTATTTTTATCAATAATAAATTTGATTGTGTCATTAGGATTTGGATTCAAAATATTTAAAGATAAGAAAATTCAACAATTTGAAATAAGAAAAAAAGATCTTATAGCTATAATAGTATCTGTTTTTATTGTTTGCTATATGGCGGTTAATCAATATAAACCTCTTGCTAAAACTATGGCAAATGCATCAGTAGATTCAAGTATGCATTATAGTGCAACAACACATTTTGCAGATAATATGAAAATTTTATCAAAAATAGATAATCAAACAGGATATAATTTTAAAACTATGCAAACAGGAGCATACATAAATACTGGTATTTTTATGAATGTTGTAAGGAGCATTTTTCCAGCTTTTAAAGATTATGTAACATTCAAAATTTTTGAAATGGGAATTTTATTACTTAACATATTAGCATTTTACATGTTAATATCAGATAAATTAAAAACAAAAGGAAATGTTGTTTTTGGTTTATTATTTTTAATTTTGTATGGATTTGCATATCCATATACTAGTTTATTATATGGATTTTCATATTTAAGTATATCAATTACTTTCGCAACAGGATTGTTTTATTTGGCAAAAATATATGATGAAAATAATGTGAGTTTTCCTATAATATTAAGTTTAATTATACTTATGGGTATAGGAATAATCTTTTCATATTGCTTATTTGTTCCAGCACTATTTTCATTTATTTGTATATATGTATTTTTAAAAGATTTAAAAAAAGAAGAAAAAACATATTTAAAATTTTTCAAGAAGTCAACACTTTTAATTACGGGATTACTTTTAATAGTAACATTTCTAGCAATATGTTATTTAGTAATTCCAACTTTTACAGATAGTGATCAAAACAAATTAACTGATGCAATTGGTTTTGTTGGAGGTAGTTATAAATCTTTATATCAAGATTTCTTATTTTATATACCTTTTGTAATACTATTTATTTATAAAACTATAAAAGAAAAGAATGTAAATTATCAAATAGTTTCATTAGCTCTTTTAATTTTTCAAACATTTATAACATTTTTAGGGTTAATAAATGGAATAGTATCAAGTTATTATTATTATAAAATTTATTATATAATTTGGACTTTATTAGTAGATATTGCAGTTGAAGTTTTATGTGATATAAAAGAAAATAAAGAACTAGGTGTAGTTTTAAAAACAGCAGTAGTTACGTGGGTTTGTTTAATTTGTTTTGCTATAAGTGGATGTGAAGAAAAATTATATACTAAAAATCCTACAATAATGGAAATACCAACAGAGGCAAGACTTTCAAAATTAGCAGGAATTTATTATGATACAAATATTTATGGTATAAAAAATATTAATGTATCTTGTTTAGTAAATGAATACAGGCTTGAAATTGCAGAGCAAATGGGAAAACAAAGTGATATGACTTTAAAAAATATGTTAGTAGGAGGAATGAATACTAACTGTAAAGCTTGGATGTATGTAATTTCTGGAATTACATCAGGTGGAGAAACAATAAATGATTTACAAATAGCTGTTGTTGAAACTAATATTGAAGATTGGATGAAAAAAGAAGATAAAAAATATTTTGTTTTATATGATGAAGCAAATACTTATGAAAATACTGATGAATATGAAGTTGTATTTAGTAATAGAGCAGGTGTTATTTTAAAGAAAAAATAATTATATAATATATTTGTATTAAAATTTACTATTAGAAAATGGGAGAAAAGATGAAAGTTGCAGAAATTATAGTAAACTATAATGATGTAGAAGATACAGAAAAATACGTAAAAAGTATTTCTAATTTTTCTATTATAGATAGAATAGTAGTCGTAGATAATTTATCTACGACTGAAAATGCTTATTCTAGATTGAAACAATTAGAAAATAGTAAAATAAAGGTAATTAAATCAGAAAAGAATGGCGGTTATAATTATGGAAATAATTTCGGAATAAAATATTTAAAAAGTTTAAACGAAAACTATGATTATTATATTATTTCAAATCCTGATATAGACATATCTCAAGATGCAATAAAACATTGTTTAGATGAAATAGAAAAAGATGAAAAAATTGCAATTATTGCACCAAGAATGTTTAATAAAGAAAATAAACCAATTAGAAGAAGTAGTTGGAAAATAAGAACATTTTTGCTAGATGTTGTGCATTCTACTAGATTTTTAGAAATTCTTTTTTATAAAATACTTAGAAATGGAGAATATTCAATCAAAGATTATGAAAAAAAATTATTAGAAGTAGAAGTTATATCTGGTGCATTTTTTATTATAAAAAGTGAAGTTTTAGAGAAAATTGATTTTTTTGATGAAAATGTGTTTTTATTTTATGAAGAAGATGTATTAGCCAAAAAAATTTTAAAAGAAAATTATAAAACTGTTTGTTTAACTAATGAAAAGTTTGTTCATTATGAGAGTCAAACTATTGGAAAAACTTTTAGTTATTATAAAAAAATGTTACAAATGTATAAAAGTAAAATGTATTATCATGAAAACTACAATAATATAAATGTATTTCAAAAGATAATTTTTATGTTTCTTTTTTTACTAAGAAATATAGAACTTATAGTTGAAATTCCAATGAGAAAAATTTTAAAAAAATAAAAAATGAAGAGTAATTTATAATAAAAAGTGTGCAAAATTTTAATTATTGAATTACTCTTTTTTTATGTATTTTAAAAGAATTACATTTATGTTAAAACTTTATAAAAAATATTGTAAAAATATACTATATGTGATATAACAATCGCATATAAGTATACTTGGGGGAACTATTGAAAAAAAATATAAAAAATTATAATTTAGATAATTTAAAAGAAGAGCTAATTAAATTAAATGAAAAGCCATTTAGAGCAGAACAAATTTTTAAATGGTTATATGTAGAAAAAGTAACTTCTTTTTCAGATATGACAAATTTATCTTTAGAACTTAGAAAAAAATTAGAAGAAAATTATTCTTTAGGATTATTTAAAATAGAAAAAAAATTAGAATCTATTGATGGTACAAAAAAATACTTATTTGATGTGCAAGATACAGAAAAAAATTTAATTGAAAGTGTTTTAATGAGTTATCATCATGGATTTACAGCTTGTGTATCAAGTCAAATTGGTTGCAAGATGGGATGTAAATTTTGTGCTTCAACAGGAATACCTTTTTCTAGAAATTTAGAAGCTGGAGAAATTATTCAGCAAATACTAGAAATTGAAGAAGAAGAAAATCTTAAAATTTCTAATATTGTATTTATGGGAATTGGTGAACCTCTAGATAATTACGAAAATGTGATGAATGCAATTAGCATCATAAATAATCCAAAAGGATTAAATATAGGTGCAAGACATATTAGTATTTCAACTAGTGGTTTAGTTCCAAAAATATATGATTTAGCAGATAAACAAATTCAATGCACATTATCTGTTTCTTTACATAGTAGTAATAATAAAACAAGAAGTGAAATGATGCCTGTAAATAATTTATATCCAATAGAAGAATTAATAAAAGCATGCAAATACTATATAGAAAAAACTAATAAAAGAATATCATTTGAATATGCTTTAGCTAAAGATAATAATGACAATATAGAAGATGCAAAACAATTAGTTAAATTATTGCATGGAATGCTTGCACATGTAAATTTAATTCCAATAAATAAAATAGAAGATGGAAAATATACCAAAAGTACAAATGAAAATATAATTAAATTTAGAGATTACCTTAATGATCATGGAATAGTGGCTACAATTAGAAGAGAACTCGGTTCTGATATATCAGCTGCCTGTGGTCAATTGAGAAAACAGAACTTGAAAGATTAAAGAGGTGAGGTAAGTGAGAATTTTAGCAAAGTCTGATATTGGAAAAGCTAGAGATATGAATCAAGATAGTTATTACATATCAGATTTGGAAAAAGATGAATTAAAATTATATATTTTGGCAGATGGTATGGGCGGATATAAAGGTGGAGAAATAGCTAGCTCTTTAGCAGTTGCTAATGCTAGAAATTATATAATTAATCATTTCAAAAAGACTAAAAAAGATAGAGAAAGTATTTTAAAATTATTAAGATATGCTATAGAATATGCTAACATGATGGTATATGAAAAATCACAGGAAGATGAAGAATTAAAAGATATGGGTACTACTTTAGATATCTGTTTAATATATAATAATAAAGTATTTATAGGTCATGTTGGTGATAGTAGAGTTTATAGAATTCGTAAAAATATAATTAGAAAACTTACAACAGATCACAGTTATGTAGAAAAATTAGTAAAAGAAGGAACAATATCTAAAGAAGAAGCTTTTAATCATCCAAAAAAGAATATGTTAATGAAGGCATTAGGATGTAATTCACTTGTTGAGCCAGATGTTATATGTAAAGGATTCTTAAAAGATGATATATTACTTATGTGTTCAGATGGATTAACAAATATGTTAAAAGAAAATGAGATATACAATTTGTTATTAAATAATCCAGATCATCCAGAAGAAGCTTTAATAAATAATGCAAATGAGTTAGGTGGATACGATAATATAACGGCAATTATTATAGACAATATAGAGATTAGTGAAGAAGAAACTAAGGAGAGATAAGTTATGAATCTTATTGGTAAAATGTTGAATAACAGATATGAAGTCCTAGAAAAAATTGGAAATGGTGGTATGGCTACCGTATATAAAGCTAAATGTCATGTATTAAATCGATATGTTGCAATAAAAATTTTAAAAGATGAGTTTACAACAGATAGCGAATTTATAAAAAAATTTAATAGTGAAGCACAATCTGCTGCAAGACTTGCTCATCCTAATATAGTACAAATATATGATGTTTGTAATGAAGATAATTTATATTATATAGTAATGGAACTTATTCAAGGAAAAACTCTAAAAGAAATAATAACAGAAGATGGTATTCTTTCTTGGAAATGGTCTGTAAATATTGCAATACAAATTGCTTCGGCTTTAGAAACAGCACACAAAAATAATATAATACATAGAGATATAAAGCCACACAATATAATAATAACAGAAGATGGTATTGCAAAAGTAACAGATTTTGGAATAGCAAAAGCAGTTTCAAATTCTACTATAACAGCTTTTGGAACAACAATAGGATCTGTTCATTACTTTTCTCCAGAACATGCAAGAGGTGGATATACAGATGCTAAATCAGATTTATATTCATTAGGTATTGTTATGTATGAAATGCTTACAGGAAAAGTACCTTTTGATGCAGACACACCTGTATCTGTTGCATTAAAACAAGTTCAAGAGGAACCAGTAGACCCAATGAATTATAATCCAAACATACCAATTAGTGTAAATAGAATTATTTTAAAAGCTATGCAAAAAGATCCAAATCTTAGATATCAAAATGCAACAGAAATGCTTAAAGATTTATCTTTAGCTCTAAAAAAACCAGATGAAGATTTTGTTATATTAGCAACTAGAAATGATGATTCTCCTACACAAAAAGTTCCTACAATATATGAATTAGAAATGGAAAAAAATAATGACAGAAAAGCACCAAGAGTTGAAAATAATAATAACAATAAGAAAGAAGGCAAAATAAAAGCTTTTTATACTAAACATAAATGGGCTAAACCTGTTACAATTATTTTAGTTTCTATTCTTATTTTTATAATAGCTATGTATGCTACAATAGCTGTATTAAATGGAACAAGACCTAATCAAGTAGAAATACCAAATGTTTCTGGTGCAGAAAATGCAGAAAGAATGAAAAAAGATGCAGCAATTAAAGTTTTAAATGATTTAGGCTTTAAAGATATTACTGTAGAAGAAGAATATAATGATGAAATAGAAGAAGGATATGTAATTTCACAATCACCAGAATATCAATCTAATTATAGATTTAATTTAACTCAAAAAATTAAATTAGTAGTAAGTAAAGGACAAAAGATTGTTACTTTACCTAATAAAATGATTGGTAAAAACATTAGTGATGTAAAAAAAGAATTAGATGAATTAGAATTAAAGTATGAAATAAAAGAAGAAACTAGTGAAAAAGTAGAAAAAGATATTGTTATAGATGTAGATCCTGAAGAAGGAGAAGAAATTACAGCAGCAACAACAATTAATCTTGTTGTTAGTTCAGGTAGTGCATATAAAGATGTAATAGTTCCAAGTGTTTTAAATGAAACACAAGAAAACGCAGTTAGTAAATTAACAGCTTTAAACTTAGTTGTAAATGTTAGTTATGAAGAAAATGCATCAAAATCAGATGGTATTGTTACATCTCAAAGTGTAAATCCAGGAAAAACATTAAAAGAAGGAGATAAAATTGAAGTTGTTGTAAATAAACAACCTACAAGGTCAACATTAACTGTAAATGTAAATTTGCAATCTTTAATGGGATATACGGAACCTGCTCCAACAGTTCAAAATACAGCAGATGGTAATACTGTTACAACAACTCCAGAAATACCAAAAGCAGCTGTAAAAATTGAAGTAGGTGAAGATACAATATTAAGTGATAGTTATTCAATGACAAAAACTGATATATCTGCTTCACATACTACTTCAGGTGTAAAAGAATTAAAAGTAAAAGTAGATGGGGTAACTAAATATACTCAAACAATAGACTTTAATAAAGGTAGTCAAACAGTAAATGTAAAATAAAATATTTTATAGAGACATACAGTAAAAATATACTAAAATGATTATAAAATTTTAGATTTAATTTTCTATATGTCTCTTTTTTAAAAGGAGAAATTATGACTGAAATATCAGCATCATTATTAACATTAGATAAAGAAAATGCTATTAAAACAATGTATAATTTAGAGGCAGGAAAAATAAATTATTTCCATATAGATGTAATGGATGGAAAATTTGTAGAAAAAAACACAACAGAAATAATGAAGGATTATGCATTAACAGCTTCACATATTTCTAATTTAGGTTTAGATGTTCACCTTATGGTAGAAAATGTAGAAGAATTTGTTGATGAATATTCAATGTTAGAACCAAAAATAATAACTTTTCATATAGAAGCTATGAATAATAATGAAGAAAGAATAAAAAATGTAATTTATGAAATTAAAAATATTGGTTCAAGAGTAGGAATTGCAATTAATCCAGATACAGATATTGAGAAAGTAAAAAAATATTTACCATATATTCATATGATACTAATTATGACTGTTGTACCTGGAAAAGGTGGACAAACTTTAATAGCAGAAACTTTAGAAAAAGTGAAAAAAGTAAAAGAATATATAGATGAAAATAATATAGATATAGATATTGAAGTAGATGGTGGAATTAATGATGAAACATCAAATAAAGCAATTGAATGTGGTGCAAATATTTTAGTTTCTGGAAAATATTTAATTTCTTCTGAAAACATAGGAGAAGCAGTGAGAAAACTAAAAGAATAATATAAATAATAATTATAAAAAAAGGAGGAGAAAATGAAAAAATTAACAAAAATTACATTAATTTTATGTGCTATTATTTTATTTATAACAAATGTTGTTTTAGCAACCGAAGATTCTGATTTGTTTCCTAATCAAAATGTTGTACTAGATGGAACACAAGATATGGTAAACAGTGAGCAAAATGAAGAAAATGGTATAATGCCAATTTCAGAAGAAATACCAGAAGAATGGCTTAGATCAACAAGTCTAGAAGGAAATTTTGTTCCAAATGATGGAGATATGTTTTTAGCAGAAGAAAGCATAGAAATTAATCAAAGAGTATATGGCGATTTATATTTATTTGGAAAAAATGTTGAAATTAATTCTGAAGACATTGATGGAAATATTTTTGTTATAGGTGAAAAAATAAAAATTTCTGGACAAATTTCTTCATACATAATTGCTTTGGGTGATAGCATTGAAATTTCAGGTACAGCTTCTGGTATATATGCAATATCAAATAGTTTTACTTTAACAGAAGGCTCACAAGTAATTAGAGATTTAAAAATTATTTCAGATGAGATTAATATTGATGGTATAGTAAATCGTAATGTTTCAGTGATTTCAGAAAATATTAATATGGGAATTAATTCAGCAATATATGGAAAACTTTTGTATGATGGAAACTTAAAAGGAAATAAAAATGCTATATTTGGTGAAACAGTTAAATATGAGATAGAAAATGATGAAGAAAAAGATATACAAAAAAGAGATGAGAATAAAGAACTATTTTCAAATATTAAAGATATATTATTAAAATGTATAACAGCATTAATATTTATTGCGATAATATCACTTATAACTAAAAATGAAAAACCACAATTAGAAGAAATGAAGATAGAGGATTACATTAAAGACATATTTATAGGTTTAGGAATTTTGGTTGCAATACCTATTCTAGCAGTGATATTATTCTTTACAATTATAGGAATACCTTTTGCAATAATAGGAATTATGATATATGCAATTTTTGTATATTTGGCTAAACCATTTTTATGTTATGAAATTGCAAGAGTCTTATTAAAAGATTCAAATTCAAAAGCAAAAACAATATGGGGAGCAGTACTAGTATTCTTTATTATAGAAATATTAGGTTGTATTAATATAATTGGTGGCTTAATAAATGTATGTGCAAAATTACTTGGAATTGCTATTGAATTAAAATTCTTGTCTAATAAAAAAGATTCAAAAGATAAAAAAGAAAATATTGAAAAAGTAGAAGATAAAAAAGAGGAAGTTATAGAAGTAAAACAAGAGAATAAAGAAGAAATCAAAAAAGAATTATCTAACGAAGAAAAAGAAACTGAAGAAGAAAATAAAAAAGAAGAAAATTAAAAAAAGTATTGTAAATTATTAATAATATTTAATAATTTACAAAAGGTAAGATATGAAAAGTAAAAAAGATGCAATAGAAATAATAAAAATTTTGAAACAATATTATCCAGATGCAACATGTAGTTTAGATTTTAAAAATCCTTTTGAAATGCTTATATCTGTTATGCTTTCTGCACAATGCACAGATGAGAGAGTAAATAAAACTACACCAGAGCTTTTTAAAAAATATCCTACTCCAAAAGAAATGGCAAAAGCAGATATAAAAGATATAGAAAAAATAATTCATCCATGTGGTTTTTATAAAAATAAATCTAAAAATATAAAAGCATGTAGTCAAAAATTAATTGAAAAATTTAATGGTGTTGTTCCAGAGAATATGGAAGAATTGCAAAGTTTGCCTGGAGTTGGTAGAAAAAGTGCTAATGTTATTATGTTAGAGGCTTTTCATAATCCACAAGGGATTGCAGTAGATACTCATGCAAAAAGAATATCTAATAAAATTGGATTTTCTAATAATCAAGAACCAGAAAAAATTGAGCAAGATTTATTAAAACAAATTCCAAAAGAATATTACTATGATGTAAATCATTTACTAGTATGGCATGGGAGAAATATTTGTAATGCAAGAAATCCTAAATGTACTGAGTGTCCAGTAAATAAATATTGCAATTATTTTAAAAAATAAATAAAAAACCTCAAATATTTAATAATATTTGAGGTTTTTTTATCTATATTTTTAAATATATATCTTACTAATATATATTCAAAAAAATATATTTTCTTAATCTATATTTAACAATATATATTTTCTTAATCTATATTTAACAATATATATTTTCTTAATCTAT
>CANQVF010000007.1 GCA_947627185.1 uncultured Clostridia bacterium
TTTGGTAGTTTTAAACTACCGCTTGGTTTCTCTTAAAGGATATTTATTGTTTACTTTTCAATGTACTCTTTTTTCTTCGCTCACATTTCCCGTGAACGAGATTTATTTTAACACAAACTATAACTGAATGTCAACACCTTTTTTAAATTTTTTTTAAAAATTTTTTATTGCTATTTTTGTGATAAAATTAATACTAAATTTTAAGTTATTTTTTGCTCCTTATTTTTTAGGAGCTGTTATTTATTTTAACATTAATAAGCCTTAATGTCAACAATAATACAAAATATTTTATAAATATTTTGTATTATTGTTAAGTAATTTAAAATATAAAAAAATAAAAGGTAAAATTTTGTTGATAATTTTACCTTTTACTATTATTTTTATTTTCTATTTAATCCATTTAAACCTGCATAAACTGCAACATCTTCTAATTCATTTTCAATATTTAATAATCTATTGTATTTTGCAACTCTATCTGTTCTACAAGGAGCACCTGTTTTAATTTGACCTGCATTTGTAGCAACAGCAACATCTGCTAAAGTTGTATCTTCAGTTTCACCACTTCTATGAGAAACTACTGCTGTCATTCCATTTTTCTTAGCAAGTTCAATTGCATCTAATGTTTCTGTTAATGTTCCAATTTGATTTAATTTAATTAATATTGAGTTTGATACTCCTAAATCAATACCTTTTTGTAATCTTTTAATATTTGTAACAAATAAATCATCACCAACTAATTGAATTTTGTTTCCTAATCTTTCAGTTAATATTTTCCATCCATCCCAATCTTCTTCTGCTAAACCATCTTCAATTGATACAATTGGATATCTATTAACTAAATCTTCATAAAAAGCAATCATTTCTTCTGTATTTTTAGTTACACCTATTTTCCAGAAATGATACATTCCTTCTTTTCCAATTTTTTTAGCTTCATCATACATTTCTGTTGCAGCTACATCTAATGCTAAAGAAACTTCTTCACCTGGTTTATATCCAGCTTTTTCAATTGCTTCTACTATTAAAGCTAAAGCTTCATCTTCATCTTTAACATTTGGTGCAAAACCACCTTCATCTCCAACTCCAGTAGCTAGACCTTTTGATTTCAAAACTTTTTTCAAATTATGATAAATTTCGCAACACATTCTTAAACATTCTGAAAAAGTTTTTGCACCAATTGGCATTATCATAAATTCTTGTACACTTAAAGTAGAATCAGCATGTTTACCACCATTCATTATATTCATCATAGGAGTTGGTAATACTTTTGCATTTGTTCCTCCTATATATTGATATAATTCCATTCCTAAAGATGCTGCTGCAGCTTTTGCTACTGCTAAAGAAACACCAAGTGTTGCGTTTGCTCCTAATTTTGCTTTATTATCTGTTCCATCTAATTCTATTAAAGTTTTATCTAATTTAACTTGGTCATATACATTCATTCCAAGAACTTTTTCTCTTATTATTGTATTAACATTTTCTACTGCTTTTAATACACCTTTACCTAAATATCTTGATTCATCACCATCTCTTAATTCAACTGCTTCAAAGCTTCCTGTTGATGCTCCAGATGGAACCATAGCAACTCCACTATATCCTCCAGCTATTACTTCAACTTGTACTGTTGGATTTCCTCTAGAATCTAAAATTTCTAAAGCTCTAACTTCTTCAATTTCTAAATAATCTTTCATTATAAAGACCTCCTATAAATACTTTATATTATTAAAACTATAATATAGTTTTTATAACTTTTTTATTAGTTATTTTTTCAATAACCATTTTGCATTCTATCACAAGTATTTATTAATTTCAAGTATTTATATAAAGTATTTTTAACAATCTGTTTCTAAAAACATATAACATTTTTATTTAATTTATTACTTAATTAAATTTCATTTGTAAATATTTTATTAATATAATATAATAGTTTTATGAAAAAATTAATTGTAAGTAATAAATATAATGAAAAAAAATTGAATAATTTTATTTTAGATTCTTTTCCAAATTTAAATAAAAACACTTTATATAAAACTCTTAGGAAAAAAGATATTAGAATAAATAATATTAAAGTATCTTCAGATGCCATTATTCACACAGGAGATGAAATTACTTTATATATAAATGATGATTTACTTTTAGGAAAAAGTAATTTAAAAATTCCTATTATATATGAAGATAATAATATTATTATTGTAAATAAGCCAGAAGAATTAGAAGTTACTGAAAATAGTTCTAATTTAAATTTAACTTCAATTTTAAAAGAGCAAATTAAACAGACTGTATATCCATGTCATAGAATTGATAGAAATACTAAAGGCTTAGTTTTATTTGCAAAAAACAAAATTTCTTTAGATATTTTAACTAACAAATTTAAGAATAAAGAAATAGAAAAGCATTATTTAGCAAAGGTTTATGGAATTCCTATTCAAAATCATGATATTTTAGAGGCATATTTATTTAAAGATAGCAAAAAAAGTTTAGTTTATATTTCTGATATTCCTAAAAAAAATTATACAAAAATAATTACAGAATACAATATTTTAGATGTGGACAAGAATAATAATTCTAGTTTATTAGAAATTAATTTACATACTGGTAAAACACATCAAATTCGTGCTCACCTTGCACATATTGGATATCCTATAATTGGAGATGGTAAATATGGTATTAATTCTATAAATAAAAAATTTGGATACAAAAAACAATATCTATATAGTTACTCATTACAGTTTAATTTTAAAACTGATAGTAATATTTTAACTTATTTAAAAGGCAAAAAAATTACTTTAAACATTCTATAATGTTTAAAGTAATTTTTTATTATTATATTATTTTTAATTTTATTATTTATTTTTATGTTAATTATTCTTTATATCCTCTAATATAATTTTTGTTAAAATTTCATAAGCTTCTTTTTTTAAATGAATTAAGTCATCTTGTCTATAATTTTCATCAAATTCATCAAATTTATTTGAAACATCAATATACTTTACTTTATTTTTTTCACATAATGGTTTAATTTGTGAATAAAATTTTTCTCTCCTATCTAATATGTCTAATATACTTTCTTCTGATTTTGCTTTAATTTTAATAGATTCATCATTCATTAAAAACAATTGTAAATAATACAATTCTGTTTTTGGAAATTTATTTTTTAATTCTATAATAATTTTTTCTAAATCTCCGATTACAGTATTTTCAGTTTGATTAATACTTCCAATTTCTTTTTTTAAATTATCATCTAAATATCCAAAACCATATCCTACAATATCATTTATTCCACCATTAAAAATTATTATATCTGGATTTTCATTTAAAGTTTTTACTTGATTCATTATAATAATATTATCTGCTCCAGTATTATCTGTAATAGTACTACCACTTTTTGAATTATCTATAATTTTTGTGTTTGGTAAATATTTTTCTAAGTAATACTTAAATCCACCTTCTTCGTTTCCATAACCTGCAATTAAAGAATCTCCAATAAGAGCAATTGTCTTTCCATTTAAACTATTATTTTCTTTTAAATTATTATTTTTTCTTTCATAAACTACATTACTAAAAAGTATTATAAAAATAACTATTATAATTAAAATAATTATTATATATTTTTTAAACATAATAAATTCAATCCTTTATTATTTAAAAAATTCTTCAAATTCTTCACTTGTTATTTTTTCTTTTTCTAATAATTTTTGTGCTACATTATCTAATATATCCATATTATCTGAAAGAATCTTTTGAGCTGTTATATAAGCATTATCAATTAAAATTTGTATTTGATTTCCAACTTGATCTATTACTTTATCTCCAAAAATTTGTAATTCATATGGATCATCTACTTTTAAAGAAACTGGTCCTAAAGAATCATCCATTCCATATACTGTTAACATATCTTTGGCAATTCCAGTAGCAACTTCTATATCGTTACTAGCACCAGTTGAAATTTCATTTAAAGCAATTTTTTCTGCTGCTCTTCCACCCATTAGTGCTACCATTTTTTCTAAAAGTTCTGTTCTAGATACATAGTATTTATCTTCATTTGTCTTATACATTGTGTAACCACCTGCTAAGCCTCTAGGTATGATAGAAACTTCTTTTACATCTGTTTGTGTAGGTAAGAATTTACTTACTACTGCATGCCCTGCTTCATGATATGCTGTTAATTTCTTATCTTTATCTGAAATTACTCTATTAGTTTTTTCAAGACCAACAGTTATTTTCTTAACTGCATTTTCAATATCAGCATTTGTTATTTCTGTGTGTTTATTTCTTGTAGCTAAAATTGCTGCTTCATTTAGTACATTCGCAAGTTCTGCACCTGTAAATCCAGCTGTATCTCCAGCTATTGATTTAAAATCTACATCTTTTGCAAATTTTTTATTTTGGCTATGAAGTTTTAATATACTTTCTCTTCCTAATAAATCTGGTGACGGAATTGTAATTTGTCTATCAAATCTTCCTGGTCTTAATAATGCTTTATCTAACATTTCAGGTCTATTAGTTGCTGCTAATACTATAACTGTTTCATTAGTATCAAATCCATCCATTTCAACTAATAATTGATTTAATGTTTGATTGTTTTCAGTTTCTGAACCTGTATTGCTTGTTCTTCTAGAACCTATTGCATCAATTTCATCTATAAATATAATACAAGGTGCCATCTTTTTTGCTTTTTCAAATAATTTTCTAACTCTTGATGCACCAAGACCAGCAAACATTTCTATAAACTCTGATCCGCTCATTGAGATAAATGGAACACCCGCTTCTCCAGCAATTGCTTTTGCAATTAATGTTTTACCAGTTCCTGGTTTTCCATATAATAATATTCCTCTTGGAATCTTAGCTCCCATTTCTAAATATTCACTAGGTTTTTTAAGAAAATCTACAATTTCTATTAATTCATCTTTTTCTTCATCTAAACCTGCTATATCATTAAATTTTACTCCAGTTGGCTTTAGTCCATCTTCTCCACCATAAACTTTTCCACTATCTCCGCCTAATCCTTGCATTTTAAATATCATTATTAATAAAATAATTAATAATAATGTTGGTAATAAAGAAAAAATTGTATCAGATATTCTTATTAGTGGATTAACTGGCTTTTGATTAAGTTCTATTTTTTTATCTTCTTTATCTACTTTTTCTTGAATCCACTCCATAAAAGCTTGAATACTTGGAACTAAAACTGTTTTTTCTCTATCTTTTTCTTCACCTTCTCCAGCAACTGTAACTTTTACTGTTGAACTTCCTGTTGTCATTTCTATTTTTTCAATTTTATCTTCATTAATCATAGTTATTAATTCTGTAAAAGCAAGTTCTTTTTCATTTTTTCCATCTTTTTCACTAAAATAATAATAAGCTATTGCACCTACAATGCATAATATCAATAATACTAATAACGATATTGTTCTTATTATATCTAAATTTTTTTCTTGTTTTTTTGGTTTTTTATTATCGTTCATAAAACACACATTCCTTCTATTATATTTCTGAACCATCTGGTTCTTTATTATTTTCTATTACTGGTTCATCATCTGTTTCTTTATCATCTTTTTTCTTATTTTTTTCTTCTTTGTTTTCTTCGTTCTTTTTTTCTTCATCGTTTTTTTCGTTATTTTCTTCTTTTTCATCAAACTCTTTTCTCACTTGTTTTTGTACTTCAATAATTTTTTGAAGTTCTTCTGTTTGTTTTATTAAATCATATTTTATCATAAATATAGCAGCAATAATATAAACATATGCTATTAACAAGTATATAACATTAAAATATTCAATATAAAAATTTGTAAAAACATATGAAACACTATAAATACAATTTAATACTATTGATAATGATAAAGAATATATTGATAATGCAAACATTGGTGACAATTTAAAGTTAATACCACAAAATCTTGCTGCTATCCACCCAAAAACAGCTACTATACATAAATCAAAGAAAATTGAAATAATATTTCCGATGTATGTTACAATACTATTTACTATAAAATATGTTCCAACTACACTATTTAATGTAGTTTTATTAAATTGATTCATTAAATCTGTTTTATTATTAATAACAATTCCATAATTGTTTGATAATATATCATAATTTTCTTCTATTTCTGTTCCTTCTGATATAAAAATTGCTTTATTTTCTAGTATAATTATTCCAGATTTATTTAACTTATTTTTATATTCTTTTAAAGTTTCTTCTGTTATATTTGAATCTGTATTTATGATTAGTCCAAAATCATAATCATGGTCGTATGCATCTACAATTTGATCAAAATGTAATTTTCCCTCTTCATAAATAAATTCTGGTAACTCATTTTTTATATAAAGATTCATTTTATTTATCATTCTAAAAAAATCATATGTTGTTGCAATAGAAATAATTATAGATACTAATAAAATTAATATAAAAAAATATTTAAACGCAACTGAGATTCTTTCTCCAAGAAACATTCCATAATCTTCTAGCTTAAATATTGCCATTTTTAATCTTTGAAAAAATCCAATTTTTTTGGTTTGTACATTTTCTTCCACTATATATATTCCCTCCTAATTTCTCCATTTGCCTGTAATGGATTTATAGGTAATTCTACTTCATCACCTATATTAATATTATTACTATTTGTTATATCTATAACTGAATGATACATTCCTAATCTTCCTATTATTTTGTAATCTTCATTATTTATTTTTACTTTTATACTATTATCTTTAAATAATTTCTTAATTTCCATACATACAGAAATAAAATTATTTTTAAAAGAAAAATCATCTCGTAATTTATTTCTATTTAGGCCATCCATATATCCTACTGGTATAATTGCTACTTTTGTATCTTTTTTAGTTTGATAAGTATTTCCATAACTAATGTTATATCCTTTTGGTAAGTTTTTAATTTCTACAATAGAAGTTTTAAATTTACCGATTTTAACTAACCCATCTACATTTATCAATGTACGCCCTTGAAAAACTGAACCTATTCTAATAGCATCTAACCACATTTCTGGATATTTTAAAAATGCAGTAGAAGCAGATGTGTGCAAAATTCCTAGATTATATCCTTTTTCTTCCAAAATCTTAACAAGTCCTAAAAATCTATTGAACTGCAATCTTGTCCACTTTTTATCCTCTGGTTTTGAAAAATGAGTATATGTTCCTTCTATAAAAATATCATTATTTTCTTTTAGAATTTCTAATATTGAATTTACATCATTATATAAGAAACCATATCTTCCAAAACCTGTATCTATCTTAAGATGTATTTTTATTTTTTCTTTTAAATTAGATATTTGTTTAAGCAAATTATATTCTTCTAAACTGCCAATTGATAAAGTTATATCATTTTCTAATAATAATTGCAATTCTTTTTTATCTATAATTGGTGAAAGCATTAAAATTTTACACTTTATGTCAGCTTTTCTTAATGCTATTGCTTCATCAAAATTTGCTACTGCTAGAAAATCTATTCCATTTTCTATTAAAAATTTAGAATACTCTATTAATCCAAGTCCCATACCATTTGCTTTAACAACTGCAATTATTTTACTTTTTTTATTTAATTTTGCTTTTATAATATCAATATTATTTTTAAGATTATTTTTATTTATTTCTAATTTTTTCATATATCCTCACATAAAACATTTTCAAGTAAAAATTTTACAAAAACCTAAAATATTTTAATTATTTTGATGAAAATTTTTTCTTTAATGTTCTTAAAGACCTATATGTTTTTTCTGCTAATTTATATAATTTATATGTTAAAGGCTTATATGGTATATAAATTTCTCCAATAAATTCTGTAAATTCTGCATTAAATCCTTTTTTAAATCTATATAAACCATACTGTGGATGTGATTCATCTACAACTCCAGATACACCTCTAAAATCATACATATCTGCACCTCTATCTATGGCTTCTTGTATCATAGTCCATTGAAGTAAATAATTTGGCATTAAATTTCTATGTTTGTTACTACTTGCTCCATATAAATACCAAACTTTATTTCCATACATAATTGGTATGATTCCAGCTATTGGTTCGTTTTCGTGATAAGCCATTAAAAGCTTCATATGGTTTGGTGCCATTTCATCATACATTTTTTCAAAATATGTTAAACTTCTTATAATAAAATTATCTCTTTCTCCTGTTTCTACCATTATATCATGAAAAGCTTTTAAATCATCCCTTGTTCCTTCTTTTATTAGAACACCTTTTTTAGTTGCTAAACGAACATTATACCTTGTTTTTTGATGAAAATTATTAAAGATTTCATCTTTTGTTTTTCCTTTTATATCTAATCTAAAAACAAATCTCGGTTGAATTTCATCTTTAAAATCTTTACTATCATCTTTTATTTTAAAACCATGTTTAGAAATAATATTTCTAAATTTTTCATCTGTTTTTAAAATATCTGGTTCTACTCTTAAAACAAATGCTTTATATTTTTTTGCTAAAATATTTGCCCCTTCTACTAAATCTTTTATAATTTCTTCATTATAAATATCACAAACAGGTCCTCTTGCTGAATACATTATATTACCAAAAATTGGTATTTTTCTAATCCATACGCAAAGACTTCCTCTAATATTTCCACTCTCATCTTCTGATAATATTACTTCTTTTTTCCAACTAGTTTTTACATTTCCCCATTCAAGAGATTGTTGAAAATTACATCTTTCATGATTTTCTAGGAATTCCTTATAACGCTTTTTATCATTTTCTTCTAATAATTTCACGAGCTTAAATTTCCTCCAAAATTCTATTGTTTTTCTACTATCATTCCTTCTTTACTATCTTTTACAGAATAACCCTTTTCTATTAATAAATCTCTAATTCTATCTGATTCATTCCAATTTTTTGTATTTCTTGCTTCAGTTCTTTGTTCTATTAAATTTTTAATTTCTTCTGGTAAAACATTTTCTTGTTTTTTATAATCTTTTAAATTTAAACCTAAAACTTCATCAAATTTTAAAAGAAGTTTTTGAAATTTTTTAGATTTTTTAGGATTTTTTATTATATCCCAAACAACACTCATCGCAACAGGCATATTTAAATCATCATTAATTGCATCTAAAAATTTTTCTTCATAATTTTTTATTTCTTCATCTGAAACATCATCTATTCCTTCACTATGTTTTAAATATCCTTCTCTTAATCTATTTAAAGCAATTTTAGCTGAATCCATTGCTTCAAATGTAAAATTTATTTGTGCTCTATAATTTGAAGTATAATTAAACATTCTATAAACTAATGGTTCATATCCTTTTTCTTCTAAATCTTTTAATGTATATAAATTATTTAAACTTTTTGACATTTTTCCACCATTAATTTGTAAAAACTCAACATGCATCCAATAATTTGCTGGAATTTTTCCGCAAAATCCTTCACTTTGTGCAATTTCATTTTCATGGTGAATTGGAATATGATCTACCCCTCCTGTATGAATATCAAAATGATCCCCTAAATATTTGTATCCCATTGCAGAACATTCTAAGTGCCATCCTGGATAAGATTTTCCAAAGAAAGAATCCCATTTCATTATATGGTTTTCTGGTGCTTTTATCCATAAAGCAAAATCTGATATATTTTTTTTATTTTTATCAAATTCAACTCTTGCTCCAGCTTTTTGTTCATCAATATTCCTATTTGATAGTATTCCATATTTTTTCAATTTTGATGTATCAAAATATATTGTATCTTCTGTTTGATATGTAAAACCATTTTCAATTATTTTCTTTACATATTCTTCCATAACATCTATATGCTCTGTTGCTCTAGCAATAATTTCTGGTTTATCTATATTTAATTTTTCAATATCTTTCATAAAAGCATTCATATAAAAATCCGCAATTTCAAATGGATTTTTATTTTCTCTTTTGGCTGCTTTCATCATTTTGTCTTCACCTTCATCGGCATCAGATACAAGGTGCCCAACATCTGTTATGTTCATAACATGTTTTAATTTATATCCATTATATTTTAATATTCTTCTTAAGTTATCCATAAATAAATATGCTCTTAAGTTTCCTATATGAGCATAATAATATACAGTAGGACCACATGAATACATTCTTATTTCTTTCTCATCAATTGGTTTAAACTCTTCTTTTGTTCTTGTTAAAGTATTATAAAATTTTATACTCATGTATTATCTCCTTATATTAATTTTTGGGCGGAGACTATCCGCCCATGAATATTTTATTTAAATTTATTTTATTGCACTATCTTAATTTATTAACCTTTAGCATCATCTTGTTCTTCTGTATTAGTAGAAGTACCACCACTACTACTTGGTGGATTTGGTCCCTCATTTCCTCCAGATGGTGTTGTTACTGTATTATCTGGTGGATTTGGTGTAGCAGTTGGTTTTAATTTTTCAATAGTTTGCGTATCTTTTGTTTGACAGATTTCACAGTGTCTTTCTTTTAATCCTTCTTCTGTTTCAGTTGCATTTTTTGTTACAACCCAATCAGTCCATTTATGTGGTGCTTTTTCTAATTTTTCAGTTTGTGTTTCACCGCAAGAACATCTCATTACTTTTTCTCCTTCTTTAGTACAAGTAGAAGCTACTTCAGAAACTTGTTCTGTGAAACTATGTTCATGTGGTGGTGCATTGTGAATTGTACATGTTCCTTCTGGAACTGCTACTGCTGATACTGTATGTTGTGAATTCCAAACTGTATTTCTTTCATGCTCTGGTAAATATCCTACAGATTCTGTTACATTTGGACAAAATTCTGTTGCAAGCATTCCTGAATCATTACATATTCTAACTGGTGAATGTCCTTCACAACTTTCTGTTGGAAGACTTTCTTCAGTGAATAATTCTGTATATACATTTGCTCCGCACGCTGGTGTTGCAATTTTTCCAGAAACTTTGCATACACTTTGTTCTATAATTCCTTCTGGTCTTTCAAATTTTGCATTTTCTAAGTCTTTATGAATTTTTGTCATAACAGCATCCCAAATTTTTCCTGCTGGATTTCCACTAGCTTTAACTTCTGCATTATGTTCATATCCATACCAACATGTTGCTGTATAATATGGTGTAAAACCTGAAAGCCATCTATCAAAATCATCATTTGTTGTTCCTGTTTTTGCTGCAACATCCATTCCTGGTATTGCACAATATGTTGCTGTTCCATTTGGACCAACTACTGGTTGTGTTAATATACTTTTTTCTATATATGCATTTTGTTCACTCATTACTCTCTTTTCTTCAACTTTAGGTTCATATAATACATTTCCTAATTTGTCTTCTACCTTTGTGTAGAAAGTTGGAGTCACATAAACTCCTCCATTTGCAATAGCAGAATATGCAGATACCATTTTTGCTGGTGAAACACCTTCATCTAATCCACCTAATGCAAGAGATAGTCCTGAAGCAGAAAGATCTGGAAGTCCAACACTTTCACAAAATTCTGCTGATACATCAACACCTATATCTGATAAAGCTTTTGCATGTGGAATATTGGCTGAAAGTTCAACTGCTGTACGCATATTCATTAATCCTTTATAGCCTGTATACCATTCTTTTGGAGACCATTCTCCCCAATTTGTAGGACAGTCATCATATACAGTAGCACCTGTAATTTTTCCACTTTCTAATCCTGGTGCTATTACAGATATTGGTTTCATTGATGAACCTGTCTGTTTTTTTATTGCAATTGGGAAATTTAAATATCCAAGTTTTGTAATTGCTGTTCTATTTTCTTTATCTCCTGTTGCAGTAGCTGCTGCTACTATTTGACCAGTTTTATGATCTTCTATTACCATTGTTGGTACAGAATATTGAGTTACACTTTCATCTTTTCCAGTTTCTTTATTTTTCTCTTTATATTTTGTTGAAGTAATATATTGTTCTTTTACTATTTCTTCTTCTAAAGCTGTTTGAATATCTGTTTTTTGTGTTGTATATATTTTAAGTCCACTACTATATAAAATAAGTTCAGCTGCATCCCTTTTCATATCAGGATTTTCTTCTAACATTTGATTTATTATTTGGTCAAGAGCTGCTTCTGTGTGATATGAAACATCTGCTGTAACACTCGCACCTTCTCCGTTTTTGAAATTTAATCCATTATCTACTTCTGCAACTGCATTATCATATTGTTCTTTTGAAATATATCCAACTTCTTTCATTTTTTTCAATACTGTTTTAGTTCTTGTGTTTATTTTATCTTTCATTTCTGCTTTTTTTACTTCATCACCATCAAAATCTGAAAATGGTTTATATGCGTTTGGTGAATTATTTATTCCAGCCATAAAAGCACATTCTGCTATACTTAAGTCTTTTGCACTTTTATCAAAATAATATATAGAGCCAAGTTCAACACCATTTATATCATCTCCACCAACAAATATTAAATTTAAATATAATTCTAATATTTGATCTTTAGATAAAATATGTTCAACTTGTATTGCTTTTGAAATTTCTTTTACTTTTCTCATTACACCAGCTAAAGCTGTTCTCTCTTTATCTTGTGTAATATTTTTAATAACTTGTTGTGTTATTGTACTTCCACCAAAACTTGATTTTCCAAAGTGAAGTATGTATGTTAAAGTGGCATAAGCTGTTCTTCCAATATCTATTCCTGAGTGTTTATAAAATCTTTCATCTTCTATTGCTACATAAGCTTTTGGCAAATATTCTGACATTTCTGATAAACTAATACTTTTTCTCTTAGCACCTCCACTTAAAGTAGCAATTAAATTTCCATCAGCATCATATACAGTAGAATTTTCGTATCCTACTACTAAACTTTCTTCATCTATTTTTAATTCTTCACCGAAAATTCCGACAAAAGCACCTACTAATATACCAGTGCCTATTATTAATAATAGTGCAAATATTAGTATTGCAATTTTTATTCTTTTGGCAGCCTTTGGATGTTTATCTTTAAATTTAACTTTTTCATTTTTATTTCTTCTATTTTTTCTTTTAGCTTGTTTATTAAGATCTGAAGTTTTTACTCTTTTAGTTTCATTTTCATCAGTTCTCATAAATCCTCCTTATAATAGAAATTTTTACTATTTATAAGTTGTATTATATTATAATTATGCAAAAAGATAAAGTCTTTTTTATTATTTTTTTATTAAAATTATTAGTAAAATAAATCATTTACATTTAAAAATAAATTAGCACCTTCTGCAATCATTTTATTTGTTCCAACCGAATTATTTGATGTTATATTTCCTGGAACTGCATATATATCTTTTCCTTGTTCTAAAGCATACTCTACTGTTATTAAACTACCACTTTTTTCTTTAGCTTCAACTACTATTACTTTTTTAGCTAATCCACTTATAATTCTATTTCTAAGTGGAAAATTGTATCTTTCTGGTTTAGTTCCAAGTTTGAATTCTGAAATAACTGTTCCGATTATTTTCTAAAATTCTTTCAAAAATTTTTTTATTTTCATATGGATAAATTTCTTCATCAGCTATTCCTGTACCTAAAACAGCTATTGTTTTACCTATTTTGCTATCTAAAGCACCTAAATGTGCATATTTATCTATTCCTATTGCTAATCCACTTACTACATTCACATTTTTATCAGCAATTTCTTTAGAAATTTTTCTTGATATGTATTTTCCATATTCAGTAGCTATTCTAGAACCTACAATGGCAACACAATCTTCATATAAATTATTAATATTTCCTCTTACATATAAATATGCTGGAAAATTAATAATATTTTTAAGAATGTTTGGATACTCTTTGCTTTTAAAAGAAATTAATTTTATTTTTTTATTTTCAATATAATCAATATATTTTTCAAGGTTTATTCTTTTTTTATAATCTAAAATTTCTTCTAAAACGTTTTTAGATATATTATTCTCTTTTAAATTTTCTTCTTTTAAATTCCATATATTTTTACTATTTTCGTATTTATTTAATAATTTAATTTTGTTTAAATTGCCAATTTTTAAATTTGAAAACCATAAATCGTAAATATCTATCATAAAACCTCCTATTAATTTATAAAAAAAAGACATAGATTTTTTCTATGCCCTTTTTTATTTAATTTATTATTACTTATCCACCATTTCTAACTCTTTGTCTTGCTGCTTCAGCAGCTGCTTGTTGAGCGCTTAAGTCACCACCTGCTAAGGCTGCATCTGTAGCTGCTTGGAAAGCTGCTTGATCTTCTGCTGTTACTGAACTTGTGGCACCTCCACCACCTTGATGAATTGTACAATATGTAGTTGGTATAGCACCACCTGTACTACCTTCTGTAGACCATATTGGATCTACTTCATATTCAGGAACATATGATGACATTACACTTACATTAGGACATGCACCTGTTGCAAGCAATCCAGAATCATTACAAATTGTAACTCCACCATGTCCTTCACATGTTTCTGTTGGTAAACTTTCTTCTGTGAATAATTCTGTATATACATCACCACATCCTGAGCCTGGTAATTTTCCAGATACTCTACAAACTGATTGTCTAACAATTCCATCTGGTTCTGTATAAGTTGCATCTTCCAAATCTTTATGGATTTCTGTCATAACAGCATCCCATATTCTTCCTGCTGGATTTCCATTACCATATTTTACTGTTGCATTATATTCATATCCATACCAGCATGTTGCTGTATAGTATGGTGTAAATCCACAAAGCCATCTATCATTATCATCATTTGTTGTTCCTGTTTTTGCAGAAACATCCATTCCTGGTATTGCGCAATATGTTGCTGTTCCACTTATAACTGGTTGTTTTAAAATGTCTTTTTCTATATATGCATTTTGTTCACTCATTACTCTTCTTTTTTCTTGCTTTGCCTCATATACAATATTTCCTTCACTATCTTCTACTCTTGTATAAAAAGTTGGTGAAATATAAGTACCATCATTTGCTATTGCTGAATATGCTCCTACTAAATCTGTTGGTGATATACCAATATTTAATCCTCCTAATGCAAGAGATAATCCTGAATCACTAAAGTCTGGTAATCCTACACTCTTACAAAATTCTACTGATGCTGTAATTCCTATGTTAGTTAAAGCTTTTGCATGTGGAATATTTGCTGAAACCTCTATTGCTTGTCTCATATTTAACATGCCTCTATAACCATCATAATTTTTTGGTTTCCAAGTTCCCCAAGATGTAGGTCTATCATAATAAACAGTTGCCCCTGTGATTGTTCCTGTTTCTAAACCTGGTGCTATTACTGATATTGGTTTCATTGATGAACCCGTTTGTTTATGTATTTGTGTTGGATAATTAAAAAATCCTAATTTTGTAATTGCTGTTCTTTCTTCTGAACTTCCAACAGCTGTTGCTGCTGCTACTATTTGTCCTGTTTTATGATCTTCTATTACCATTGTTGGTGTAGAGTATTGAACTACTGTTTCTTCTTTTCCAGTTTCTTTATTTTTCTCTTTATATTTTGTTGAAGTAATATATTGTTCTTTTACTATTTCTTGTTCTAATATATTTTGTATATCTGTTTTTTGTGTTGTATATATTTTAAATCCACTACTATATAAATACATTTCTGCCATATCTCTATTCATATCTGGATTAGCTTCCATAATTTGATCTAATATTTGATTTATAGCTGCTTCCGTATGATATGAAACATCTGTTGTTACATTTGCACTTTCTCCTTTTTTAAAATTCAAACCTGAATCTACTTCTCCCACAGCTGTATTATACTGTTCTTCATTTATGTATCCTAAATCTTTCATTTTAGCTAATACTGTTTTAGTTCTTGTATTTATTTTATCTTTCATTTCTGCTTTTTTAGCTTCATCACCATCAAAATCTGAAAATGGTTTATATGCATTTGGTGAATGATTTATTCCTGCCATATATGCACATTCTGCTATACTTAAATCTTTTGCACTTTTATCAAAATAATATATAGATCCTAATTCTACTCCGTTTACATCATCTCCACCAACAAATATTAGATTTAAATATAATTCTAATATTTGATCTTTTGATAAATAATGTTCAACTTGTATAGCTTTTGAAATTTCTTTTATTTTTCTCATTACACCAGCAATAGCTGTATTTTCTTTTTCTTGAGTAATATTTTTTATAACTTGTTGAGTTATTGTACTTCCTCCAAAACTAGAATTTCCCCCATTTAAAAGATATGTAACAGTAGCATATGCTGTTCTTTTTATATCTATTCCTGCATGTTCATAAAATCTTTCATCTTCTATTGCTACATAAGCTTTTGGTAAATATTCTGACATTTGTGATAAACTAATGCTCTTTCTTTTTGTTCCACCACTTAAAGTAGCTAATAAATTTCCATCTGCATCATATACAGTAGAATTTTCATATCCTACTACTAAACTCTCTTCATCTATTTTTAAATCATCACCAAAAATTCCTACAAAGGAACCAACTAAAATACCTGCTGTTATAATAGCAAATAAAATTATTAAAAATATAAATATTTTAAAAAAGCCCCAAAATATAGAAAGCTTTTTTTTGTTTTCTTTTTTATTTTTATTTCTGGATTTTGACTGATCAACCATTCTACTGGTTTTTGATTTTTTTTCTTTCATATATTCTCCTTTGTATTAAATACATTAATTATTTAAAATTTTAGCTGATTTAACTACATTTACTAAAAGCATCGCTATTGTCATTGGGCCAACTCCACCTGGTACAGGAGTAATATAACTTGCCTTTCTAGAAACAGCTTCATAATCAACATCACCACAAATTGTTCCATCTTCAAGTCTATTAATTCCTACATCAATTACAACAGCCCCATCTTTTACCATATTTTCTTTTACAAATTTTGGCCTACCAATAGCAGAAATAATAATATCAGCTTTTTTAGTAATTTCTTCAATATTTTTAGTTTTTGAATGACATACTGTAACTGTTGAATTTTTATTAAGCATACATTGAATCATTGGTTTTCCAACTATATTACTTCTTCCTAAAATTACAGCATTTTTTCCTTCTGTTTCGATATTATATTCTTCTAGCATTTTTATAATTCCATAAGGAGTACAAGATATAAAAGTATCTTCTCCTATAGTTAATTTTCCAACATTTACAGGATTAAATCCATCAACATCTTTTTCTGGTAATATTGTTTGAAAAGCTTTATTTATATTTATATGTTTTGGAACAGGACTTTGCAATAAAATTCCGTGAACTGAAGAATCATTATTAAGTTTATGTATAGTTTCTAATAAAAAATCTTCTGAAATATTTTCTTCAAATAAGTATTCTTTAAAATCTATTCCCACTTTTTCACAAGCTTTTGATTTATTTCTAACATAAACTTGTGATCCAGAATCATTTCCAACCATAATTACTGCAAGTTTTGGATTAATCCCATTTTCTTTTAATTTAATTACTTCTTCTTTTAATTCTTTTTTTATTTTTTTTGCAAGTTCTTTTCCATTAATTATTTCTGCCATATTTAATATTTACAATTATATTAATTGTTTCTCCTCTCTTACTCAGACTTTTTTAAATAAAAATACATTCCAGCTGATACAAGAGATATTGCTAATATTGTAATTATAATATATAGATTATTTGCAATATTATTTCCAACTTCAGGTAATACTCCAACTTCTTCTTGAATTGCAGCTAGTTTTTCTTCTTCAGTTAATTCATTTGTAACTTCATTTACAACTTCATTTGATATTTCATTTGCTACTTCGTTTGCAACAGTATTTTCAATTTCATTTTTATTTTCTTCTGGTTTTTTGTTTGTTAATAATCTAGTAGCAATATATACAACTTGTCCATTATAAGTAATTCTAGACCATCCATTATCTGCAACACCTGTTCTTGTTACTTCTTGTCCAGTACTTAAATATCCTACTTTATCACTATCTGTACTCCAACTTTTTCTTAAATTACAATTTTGTAAAGCATACATTTTTTCATTTACATCTTTGAACTTTACATCTTCATTTTCTTTTTTATTATCATCCGTATTTGATGTATTAGTTGTATCAGGTGTTGATGGAGTATTTGATGTTTGAGTTGTTAAATACTGACTAGAGATATATCCAGTTTGACCATTATAATTTACTCTAGACCATCCATTGTTTCCTATACCTGTTCTTGTTAATTTAGTGCCTGTTTCTAATACTCTAATTCTTTCACTAGTTGTTGAATAACTTTTTCTAAAATTAACTCTATCATTAGTATAAACAGTTTCATTTACATCTGTAAATTTTACATCTGAGTTTGAATTACTATTTCCAGTATTAGTTGCAGGTTGTTGATTTCCTACTATGTTTACACTTGCTTCTTTAGTACCACCATTTTCTAACTCACTTCCATTAGAAGCTGTAACTATTATTTTAGAAGCTGTGACTTTTGCAGTTCCAGTTGCAACATCTTTTGTTGAAAAAGAAACTGAATTATCTGATAATCCTGTTGTATATGCTAATGTTTGAGTATTTGTTTTTCCATCGCTCCAACTTACAGTTATAACTGCTTGAGCTGCAATAGCATTTGATGGTAATATTAATGAAACTGTAAGATTTTCACCAGATTTTACAGATGAAGGTACATTTAAACCTGTTATACTATCTGCATTAACCGTTGTTATAAATACTGACATTATTCCTATTGCTATTATTAATAAAATTAATGAAAATTGAAATATTAATTTTTTCATATTTCTAACCCATCCTTTTATTCATTTTCTTCTGCATCTAAAGTTGTATTTGTAGTGTTTGTAGTGTTTGTAGTATTTGTATCAGTTGAATCCATAATACTATCTTTTTCTTCTGCTTTTACTACAAGTCTTGAAGTTGAAGCATCTTCACATGTAATTAAAGTAATTTGTATTTTACTTTCATCTTGCATTAAACATTTTAAATCTTCAGGTTCTACTTTAGAAATTTCTGTTACTTTATATTCTGTTTCTTCTAAATCTGGATCAACAATTGTAAATTCATCACCAACTTCAAAATTAGATAATTTTGAAAAAATACCATCTTTATTATGACCTGCTATGCAGAAATTTCCATAACTATTTAAGCTATCGCCATATAATTTTATAACACCATTTTCCAAAGCTTTATCTTCTTTAGAATCTAATATGTATTGTTCAACTTCTTGATCACTTATTACAATTTTTCCTAAAACATCATAGCCTTCTACTTGTTCAATCATTTTATTTTTTACAGGTTCTGCAGGCTCTGCCTGATTTTCTTTTTCTTTAGAATTGAAATATCTATATCCGAAAAAAATTGCAACAGCAATTAATATAATTATAAATAAAATTAAAAAAAGCTTTTTAAAATTAAATTCTTTATCATCATCAAAATCCATATAATTATTTTGTGATTCATTATTAAATCCGATTAAAAAATTCATCCGCTCTTTTTTTGGCTAAATCTTCTGAATCTCTTTCATAATCATATGATTTTTCTTCTTCGTTATCATTATTATTGTCGCTAGTATATTTTCTATATGTATAAGAACTTGTATCTCCAAAATCATTTGGATCTCCTGAATGTTTTCCTCTTCCCATATAAATTCCTCCATTTATCTTATAAATATTGTTCCTAATATTATAAGTCCAAATATTATTCTGTATATTGCAAAAATTTTAAAACTACCTTTTTTCAAAAAATTCATTAAAAATTTAATAACAAATAAACCTACAATAAAACTAGCAAAGATTCCTGCAAAAAAAGGTATAGACAATTCGAATTTTGTTATATCTACAAGTACTGCAGCTGCAACTATAGGTGTGGATAAAAGAAAAGAAAACTTTGCTGAACTTTCTCTATCTATTTTCAAAGCTCTAGCTACAGTCATAGTTATGCCAGAACGTGAAACTCCTGGAAAAGCCGCTGCTAATGCTTGTGATATTCCTACAAAAACAGATTGTTTTAATGTTATATTCTCATAATTTGTATTAGAATCTGACTTTTTATCAACTACATATAAAACTATACCCATAACTATTAATGCAATTGCTATTAATGCCATTTCTAAATTTAAATTTCCATTAATTATTATTTCTGATATTTTATCTAAAACTAAACTTAAAATTCCTGCTGGAATTGTAGCTATTACTAAATACCAAAATATTTTTCCATCTAGTGAATCTTCTTTTTTAAATACTTTATTAAATCCACCTTTAATAAGATTTATCCAATCTTTAAAGAAAAAAATGCAAATTGCAAGTAATGTTCCTAAATGTAAAGCAACATCAAAAGATTCTGATATTTCTTCCCAACCAAAAATCCATGGAAATACATTTAAATGTGCCGAACTAGATACTGGTAAAAATTCAGTTAAGCCTTGAACTATACCTAAAATTATTGCGTGTGTTAATAACATTATTTTTTGCCTCCAATTTCTATTTTCATTTGTAAATATTATAATTCTTTTAAAACATGATATAATGTTTCTTTTATAAATTCAGCTGAAGTAAGTGGTGCTACTTTTGCAGGTAATGATAATGCCCAAATTATTTTTAATCCTTTTTCTCTAGCTGCTTTTCTATCAATACCACCTGGATTAGAAGCTAAGTCTATTATTATTGCTTCTTTTTTAATTAAATCTAATCTATCTCCTACTAATAATTGGAAAGGTATAGTATTTATAATAATATCAAATTTAGATAAATTTTCATCTAAATCATTTAAGTGTATTGGGTTATATCCATAAGCTTTTATCCAAGATATATCTTCATCTTTTCTAGCTTCACAATATACTTTTGCACCAATACCATCTAACATTTTAGCTAATACTTTTCCAATTCTTCCAAATCCCATAACAAGTACATTAGTTCCGTGTACAGTTCTTTGAGTTTCCTCCATTGCTATTTGAATTGTTCCTTCTGCTGTTGCAATTGTATTTAATACTGAAAATTCTTCTCTTTTTAATAAATCAGTAAATTGAATATTGTTGTTATCCAATTGTTCTTTTTCTTTTGTACCAATATTTCCAGCAATTAAATATTTTCCTTTTAATGCTTCGAAAAAATCTTCCAATTCAACATTGTTTCTTCCAAAAGGTGTTGATAACCTTTTTTTATCACTTGAAAGAGGAACTGGACCAATTACTACTTTAGAACTTTGGATTGCTTCATCTAAAGTAGGACATAATTCTACTCTCTCTAAATTTAGTATTTCTTCAGAATTTTCTAAGCCATAAGTGTATACTTTATATCCATCTTTATCAAGCATTTCAATAAGTTTTACAATTCGTAAATCTCCACCAACAACCGTTATAGATTTTTCCATATGAATCACCTTTTACCTCTCTTAAATTTCTTTAATACTTAAATTTTATGTGAGTTAAAATTTTTTATGTATTAATTTCTTTGACGTTCCTCTTTTTCTTTTTTTCTTTCTTTTGATTGTTCTTCAATTTCTCTTTCTTCCATTTCTTTTTTCTTTTTTTCTCTATTAAAAATGTAATCTAATTTTTCACTTATTCTTTCTTTATTATCATTTGAACTCATTTCTTCTATTAATCTACAAGTTTCTTCTAAATATTCTCTAGCTTTTACTTCATCTTCTAATAAAATAATATTTTTTCTTAAATTATTATGTTTTTCTTCTTCATCTTCTTCAACATTATTTTTTTCTGTTTCATCCATTTTAACAGATACTGTTATATGTTCTTTTATTTTTTCAAAGCACTTTTCTTTTTCTGCAACTTTTAATAAATTTGGATCTAATTCTATTGATTTATTTAAAAAATTAATTGCTATATCTTTTTCACCTTTATACACATATATTTTAGCAAGTTGATAATAAGAAAAAGCTTCTAATTCATCATATAAACTATTTTCAAAATATTTTTCAGCAATTTCATAATCCCCTTGAATAAATGCAATTAAACCTAAATTATAATTTGCACCATACAATTTATGATTTATATTAGCAGCCTTTTCATACATTTCTTTTGCCATTTGAAAATCACTAAGTCTTGTATATACAATCCCTAAATTATAATATAAATCATAATCTGCTGGTCTATATAGTAGTGCTTCGTTATACACATTAACTGCTTCTTTAAATCTTTCTTTTTCACATAAAAGTTCTCCTAAAAGGCAAGAGCCTTCATAGCAATCTGGTTTCACTTTTACTAAATTTTCTAGCATTTCAATTGCTTCATCTTTTTTTCCTAAATCTCTTAATAATTCTGCTATTTTAAAATAAGATTTATAATCTTTCCTATTTATATCTACTGATGTTACATATTCATCTATTGCCCTTCTCATTCCACCTTCTTTTTCATAACATTCAGCTAACATCTTATGCCCTAAATAACTTTCTGGATATTTTGTAACTAACTTTACTAATATTTTTTTTGCAGTTTTAGAATCACCTATAAGCATAAAAAATTTAGCAGAGAAAACACTTAAAATTTCTGAAAAATTGATACCTTTCAATTCAGTAATTATAATTACTATTGGAATAATAATTGATAAAATATATCTGCTAGAAATTGAAATCATATTTTCAGTAATTTTTAATTTTATTTCAATAAAGCTAATTGCAATTCCAATAGCTTGCATAATTAATAAAATTATGTAATTAGTATCATTTCTCCTAATTATTTTAAAAAAAATTATTATAAATAGGGAAAATGCTAATAAATTGAATACAATTCTTTCAAACATAACATTTCTCCAGTTCTACATCCTTTTAAATTTATTCGAAAATATTATATCATATACACTTTTTTTAAACAAGGTAATATTTATTAAGTTTTATTTTTTTAATTTAAATTGATTTATATATATAAATCAAACAAAATAAAACAAATTATTATTACTTCTATTATTAATATTGTTGGAATTCCTATTGTGAATTTTAATTTTTTAGTTTTATGTCTAAAAGTATACATTCCACTTAATGTTCCTATTCCACCACCTAGAAGAGTTAATGTTATTAATGTTCCTTCTGGAATTCTCCAATAACCTCTTTTAGCTTTAAATTTATCTATTCCCATAGCTAAAAAGCCTATTACATTAATAATAACGAAATATATTAATATGTATTTTACTCCTATAATTTCTATAATAGATTTTAAAATTTCTTTCATTAAAAGCCTCATTTATAATATAATTTTATACAAATAAACTCATTTGATTTGATTTTGTCATTCCCTTTAAACAACCAAATTTATCTAATAAATCTGTAACAGATTTTCCAATTTTTGAACGAACTTGCATATCTTCTATACATTCAAATGGTTCTTCTAATCTTGCTTGATAAATTCCTTCTGCTGCAACAGTACCAAGCCCAGGAATACTATTTAAAGGTGGTCTAATTCCATCATCTTCCATAATAAATTTTGTACTATGAGATTTATATAAATCTATTGGTAAAAATTTAATACCTCTTTCATACATTTCTAAAACTAATTCTAATATTGAATACATGTTTTTATCTTTTGCAGTTGCTGAATTTCCAGCATTATCAATTTCTTTCATTTTTTGGCGAACTTTTTCTTTACCAAAAATCATACATTCACTATCAAATTCATCAGCTCTTATTGAAAAATATGCTGTATAATATGCTTTAGGTTTATGAACTTTAAACCATGCTATTCTAAATGCATTTGTAACATATGCAGCAGCATGTGCCTTTGGAAACATATATTTTATTTTTTCACAAGATTTTATATACCAATCTGGAACATCATGTTCTTTCATTATTTTAACATATTCAGCCCATTTTTCTGGATCTTTTAATGCTTTTCCTTTACGAACTGTTTCCATTATTTTAAAAGCATGATTTGGATCTAATCCTTGCTTCATTAGATAAACCATTATATCATCTCTACAACCTATTGCCTCACTTAATGTAACAGTTCCATTATTAATTAATTCTTGTGCATTATTAAGCCATACATCAGTTCCGTGTGATAAACCAGAAATACTTATTAATTCACTAAATGTAGTAGGTTTTGTGTCAACAAGCATTCCTCTTACAAATTTTGTTCCAAATTCTGGAACACCAAAACTTCCTACTTCAGAATTTATTTGTTCTGGAGTAACGCCTAAAGCCTCTGTTGAACTAAAAATACTCATAGTCTCTTTATCATCTAAAGGTACTTTTGTTGGATCTATCCCTGTTATATCATGTAACATTCTAATCATAGTTGGATCATCATGTCCTAGAATATCTAATTTAAGCAAGTTTTGGTCTATAGAGTGATAATCAAAATGTGTTGTTATAATATCTGAATTTGGATCATCTGCTGGATGTTGTACTGGTGTAAATTCAAAAATTTCTCTTCCTTTTGGTACAACTATAATTCCTCCTGGATGTTGACCAGTTGTTCTTTTTATTCCAACACATCCTTTAGAAATTCTTGCTATTTCTGCATTTGGTTTATGAATATTTCTTTCTTCATAATAATTTTTAGCATATCCAAAAGCTGTTTTTTCCGCAACTGTACCTACCGTACCAGCTTTAAAAGTAGTTCCTTTACCAAATATTACTTCTGTATATTTATGTGCTTTTGCTTGATATTCACCTGAAAAGTTTAAATCAATATCTGGTTCTTTATCTCCATTAAATCCTAAGAAAGTTTCAAAAGGTATATCCATTCCATCTTTATCTAATTTATGACCACATTTTGGACAATTTTTATCTGGAAGATCAAAACCATTTTTTACTCCATAATCTGAAAAATCAGAATATTTACAATTTGGACATCTATAATGTGGTCCTAGTGAATTTACTTCTGTAATTCCTGTCATATTTGCAACAAATGATGAACCTACAGAACCTCTAGATCCAACAATGTATCCATCTTCATTTGATTTCCAAACTAATTTTTGTGCTATTATATACATAACTGAGAATCCATTTTTAATAATTGAATCTAATTCTCTATCTAATCTTGATTGAACAATTTCTGGAAGTGGATCTCCATATAATTCATGTGCTTTACTATATGCTATATCTTTTATAGTTTGTTCACAACCTGGTATATGAGGTGGACATTTTTCAGGAGAAATTGGTTTTATTTTTTCACACATATCTGCAACTAAATTAGTATTAGTTACTACTACTTCGTATGCTTTTTCTTCTCCCAAATATTCAAATTCTTTAAGCATTTCTTCTGTTGTTCTTAAATATAGTGGTGCTTGAAAATCTGCATCATCATATTTTTGACCAGCTTGAAGTATTCTTCTATAAATTTCATCTTGTGGATCCATAAAATGAACATCACATGTTGCAACAACTGGTTTTTTTAGTTTTTCTCCTAATTCAACTATTTTTTTATTGAATTCAATTAATTTTTCTTTATTTTCAACTATTCCTTCTCTTAGCATATATTCGTTATTTTGTAATGGTTGAATTTCTAAATAATCATAATAATTTACTATTTCTTCTATTTCTTCTTCTGGTCTGTCTGCTACTATTGCTCTATATAATTCTCCAGCCTCGCAGGCACTACCCAAAATTAAACCTTCTCTATATTGATTAAGCATACTTTTTAAAATTCTTGGTTTTTTATAAAAATAGTTCAAATGAGAATATGAAATAAGTTTATATAAATTTTTAAGTCCAACATAATTTTGAGCTAAAATAATAGCATGATATGAAGGAAGTTTTTTAAAATCTGCTACAAAAACATTATCAAAATCATCTATATATTTAGCATCTTTTTCTTTCGCTTTTTCTATCATTTTCTTAAAAACTTGAACTAAAGTTTTTACATCATCTAGTGCACGGTGAGCTACATCAACTTGAATTCCAAGTTTTTCTGCAATAATTCCTAATTTATATTTTGTAAAATCTGGGAATATTGCTCTTGCTAAACGTAAAGTATCGATATATGTATTTTCTAATTTTAGTCCTAGTTGCTCGCAATTATATTTCATAAATCCAATATCAAAATCAGCATTATGTGCAACTAAAACAGAATCGCCCATAAATTCTAATATTTTAGGCATAACTTTATCTATTGTTTCAGCATCCTTTACCATATCATCTGTAATATGAGTTACTTCTACAACTTTTTCTGGTATTGGTTTTTCTGGATTTACAAAACATTCAAAAGTATCTATTACTTCTCCATTTTTTATTTTTATAATTCCTACTTCTGTTATTTTTTCTGTTATATGAGAAATACCTGTTGTTTCTAAATCAAATACACAATATTCTGTATCATCTATTGTTTGCTTTTTAGAATAAAACACACATGGATCTTTATCTGGAACAAAATATGCTTCAACTCCATAAATTACTTTTAAATCTGCTCCTGTTTTTTCTAAAAACTTGTGAGCATCTGGAAAAGCTTGTACAACTCCATGGTCTGTAATTGCTATTGATTTCCAACCCCATTTTATTGCTCTTTTTAGTAAATCTTCACAAGGTGTTATTCCATCCATTTGACTCATTTGTGTGTGCATATGAAGTTCTACTCTTTTTATTTCTGCTTTATCTATTCTTTCCTCTTCTTTTTTCATACCAGTTGATTCTATAATAGTATTTGTCATTATTTCAACTTCTTTAGAATATGGACTATATTTTGCAACACCTTCTATTCTTAATCCTTTTGCTGATGATACTCGGCTTTTTACTTCTTTAAATTTGTTTTTATCTAAAAATGCTTTACAAGCAATTGTACTAGTTCCATCAAAAAGATTAAACATTAATATTACTTTATCATTTTTTATATCTCTTGAATCAATAGAATCTGCTAAAATTTCTCCATCAACACAAACTTTCATTTCTGTCATTTCTTCCATAGGAATACTATCTATTTTTACAAGTTCTGTTTTTATCATAAGACTTCTACCTAATATTAGTGGAGAAACTTCATCTTTTGTTTCTGGACTTTTATTTTGAAATGCTTCTATCTTACTTGCAAGTTCAGGATTTTCATTTCTTAGATTTTCTTTTATTTTTTCCTCTTCTTCTATTTTTCTCTGTTTTTCCTTTTCAAGTTCTATTCTTTTTTCTTCTTTTCTTGCTTCTATTTCTTCTTTGGCTTGTTTTTCAAGTTCAATTAATGCTTGTTTTTCTTCTTCTTTTTTTCTTTCAATTAATTTTTCTTCAAATTCTTTGGAAGTATTTTCAACAAATTGTATTTTATATTTTTTATTATATAAATTTGATAAAATATGTTCTATACCTTTATCAAAATTTTGAGCAATTAAAAAAGAAGCCCCCTTCATTTCTAATTTTACAAGTATATTTTGATCATCAACTTTCTCTAAATTACTGTTTGACAAAATAGCTTTACTGAACGGTTCTTTCTTTCCTATATATTTAATTATATTTTTCCAATTTTCTTCTATATTCTCTTTAATTTCTAGATTATCTTTATAATTTATATCAACAGAAGCCTTAGTTACTTTAAATTTATTTATTAAAAACTCTTCAAAATTTTCTATTTCCTGCAAAGTTATTGGTTTTGAAGAAATAACTTTTACTTGCAATTTATTTGTTTTTTTGAATAAATTAATATTATCTATTTCTGTTTCTATTAAATTATTTTTTTCATTATAATCATTAAAAACTTCTTTTATAGATTTTTTTTGCATATTTTTTAATATTTTACTCCTTAACTAATCCTATAACTTTACCAATTGTTTCTAAAACTTCTTTTACATTTTCTACATTTTTAATTTGAAATCCATTTAACAAAGTAGCTCCTGGAAAAGTTCCTTTTGCATAAACACATAAATCTCCATATCCAAATCTTTTTTGTTTTAATGTTTGATAATAAGTTATATCTCTTAAATCGGTATATTTAACAACTTTTTGTGTATGAATAAATAAGAAATTAAAAGTATAAACTACCTTTTTTTCATAGAAAATTACTTGTGTGCCAATAGCTATTCTTTTATCTAAAAAGAATAGTAATCCTATAACTACTAAAAAAATAAATATAACTAATAGTTCTTCTAGAATACCACCTGTAGAAATGCAAACAATTGAAGACAATATAAAAATTATAAATATCCATAAATATTTAACAATTTCATAAGGTATTGAATATTTTCTTTTAAATTTAAGTAATTCTTTTACATCTTTTTTTAGTTCTTCTTCCTCTTGATATTTTTTATAGTAATTAACACAAATATCACCATCTTTTTTTAATTCTGCTCCACAAATTTTACATTTCATTTTCTACACTTCCTTTTAAAAAATTCTTATAATATCTATATAAGACACATAAAGTGAGAATAAAATTAATAATAAAAAACCTGCTGATTGTATTCCTAATTCTATTTCTTCTTTTAGTGCTTCTCCTCTGATTCCTTCAATTATAAGTAATAGTATTCTTCCTCCATCTAAAGCTGGTATTGGAAGAAGATTTGTTACTCCTAATGATAGAGAAATTAAACAAAGTAAATATATAAAATTATATATTCCATTTGTTTTTACTACAATTTTAGAAATTCCAATTGGTCCTGTCATTTGTTCTATTCTAATATTTCCTGTAAATAACATTTTTAAGCTTTGTACCATAGAATCTAAAAAGTTTACTGTTTCCCAAAATGCATAATAAAAACGTCCTGTAATAGAAACATTTTCATTTACTTTTGATTCTATTCCTAAAATATATAAACCATCTTCATACTCTATTGGTTTAACTTTTAAAGTTTTTATTTCATTATTTCTTTCAACAATTACTGTTATTTCTCCATTAGTATATTTTCTTAATGCTTTTGATATATCTGATTTTAATCTTATTTTAGTATCATTTATTTGTAATATTTTATCTCCTATTTCAATTCCAGAAACATTTTCCATAGCTTCTGGTAAAATTTTATCAACTGTTGTTGATATATTATTATATTGAGAAAATAATGATAAAATAAAAAATACTATTATTGCAAAAAGAATATTTACAATAGCTCCTGCAGAAACTATGGCTATTCTATGCCATAATTTTGCTTTGTTGAAAGAACCATCTTCTTCTGATTTTTCTGCATCACCTAACATTTTTACATAACCGCCAAATGGTATACATCCAATTATATAAGTTGTTTCTTTACTCTTTTTTGAAAAAATTTTTGGTCCAAAACCTATGGAAAATTCTTCTACTTTTACCTTAAAAAATTTAGCAACTAAAAAATGTCCACCTTCATGTATAAATACTAAAAATCCTAATAAAAATATTATTTTTAATGCATTAACCAAGAAACTCAAAATTTAAGTCCTCCTATAAAAAGATTGTTAATAAAAAATAAGCAAATGGTGCTATAAATATAACACTATCTATTCTATCTATCATTCCTCCATGCCCTGGAAATAATTCACTAAAATCTTTTACTTCAAAATATCTTTTTATACTAGATGCTGCAAAATCTCCTATCTGCCCTATTATGCTTAAAACTACTGAAATAATTAATATAAATAAATAAGATATTTCTACATTAAAATAATTATTTATAATAATTGTAAAAATTAAATTTGCAATTATAGCTCCCAAAATTCCTGCTATACAACCTTCTACAGATTTATTTGGGCTTACCTTACTAAATTTAGTTTTTCCTATTTTTTGTCCTACTAAAAAAGCCAATATATCTGTTCCCCAAGCAGAAAGAATAATATACCATATTAATATTTTTCCAGATAAAACTCCTTCTATACTATATGTTAGCGGTATAAAAACACAAAATCCGAATATATAAAGTATTCCTAATAATGTATAAACTACATTTTCAAAAGTTATTTTCATATTTGAAACTATTATATGCATAAATAAAATTAATAGTAATAATGGTATTCCTATTAAAACTATTTTATTTATAATGTAGCTTGGTACAATATGTATAATTGCTATACATGCTACCGATAAATAGCTTAACCATGAAATAACTTTTGTTTTTTTAGATACACATTTTATATATTCATTCATTGCAATCATTGCAATTATTGCAGTAACTATATCAATAATATATTTGTTTCCTAGAGCAAATACTGCTACAACTATTGGAAATCCTATTACTGCTGTTAATAATCTTTTTATACTCATAAACTTAATATCCTTTTTTTATATTTTATGAACCACCAAATCTTCTATTTCTTTTATTATATATCTCAATGGCATTGTCTAAGTCTTTAGCAGAAAAATCTGGCCATAATTTATCTAGAATTATTATTTCAGAATATACCGATTGCCAAGTTAAAAATCCGCTAAGTCTCATTTCACCACTAGTTCTTATTAATAAATCTGGATCTGGTATATTTTTTGTATACATATATTGAGAAATTAAATCTTCATTAATTTCATCTATTTCTAATTTTCCATCTTTTACTTCTTTAGATATATTTTTTACAGCATGAACAATTTCATCCCTTCCTCCATAATTTAAAGCAATATTAAAAATTGTTCCTGTATTTGTTGATGTTCTTTTTACTGTTTTTTCAATACTTTCTTGTAATGGAATTGATAACTGAGATAAATTTCCCAATACTCTAATTACTATATTTTCGGTATCTGCTTCTTTTGCAAAATCATCTAAATAATTTTTAAGTAAAGTCATTAGAGCATTTACTTCTTCTTCACTTCGTTTCCAATTTTCAGTTGAAAATGCATAAACTGTTATATATTCAAGTCCAATTTTATTAGCATGTCTAACAATTTTTTTTAAAGTTTCTGCTCCTTGTTTATGTCCTAATTTTATAGGAATATTTTTTTTCTTTGCCCATCTTCTATTACCATCCATTATAATAGCAACATGTCTTGGCATATTTTTTTCTTCCATAATTACTCCAATTTAAACATTCATAATTTCTTTTTCTTTATTTTCTAACATTTTATCTATTTCTGTAACATATTTATCAGTTAATTTTTGTATTTTATCTTCAAAATCAGATTTTTGATCTTCTGTAATTTCAGAATTTTTTTGCTCTGTTTTTACTGTTTCCATTCCATCTCTTCTTATAGAACGAATTGCAACTCTAGCTTCTTCTGCTATTTTTCTTATATCTTTTACTATTTCTTTTCTTCTTTCTTCTGTTAATTCTGGAAAATTTAATCTTATAACTTTACCATCATTGTTTGGATTTAAACCTATATCTGATGCTAAAATAGCTTTTTCAATTGCTTTTAAAACACTAGCATCCCATGGTTGAATAACTATTGTTCTAGCTTCTGGAACTGATATTCCAGCTACTTGATTAATTGGTGTTTGAACACCATAATACTCAACACTAATTTTATTCAATATAGATGGATTTGCTCTTCCAGCTCTAATTTCTGATAAATTTTGACTAAAAACATCTATTGTTTTTTGCATTCTTTCTTCTAAATTTTGTAATTCCATAATTTACATCCCCTTTTATTTTTATTTTTTAGGATACTATAGTTCCTACTTTTTCACCTTTTATAACTCTTACTATATTTTCTGGATCACTAATTGCAAATACTAAAAGTGGTATATTGTTATCCTTACAAAGTGCTGTTGCAGTTGAATCCATAACTTTTAAATCTTGTGATAAAACATCTTTATAAGAAATTTTATCATATTTTTTAGCTGACTTATCTATTTTAGGATCTGCTGAATAAACTCCATCTATTGTTTTTGCAAGTAATATAACTTCTGATTCTGTTTCAGCAGCTCTTAATGCAGCAGCAGTATCTGTAGAAAAATATGGATGACCAGTTCCACAAGCAAAAATTACTACTCTTCCTTTTTCTAAATGTTTTGCTGCCTTTCTTTTTATATAAGGTTCTGCAATTTCCCTCATTTCTATTGCAGTTTGTAATCTTGTGTATAATCCTCTAGCTTCTAATGCATCTTGAAGTGCTAATCCATTCATTGCAGTAGCAAGCATTCCCATATAATCTGCTGATGCTCTATCCATTTTATGTCCATTTTTTGCACCTCTCCAAAAATTTCCACCACCAACTACTATTGATACTTGAACACCCATGTCAACAACTTCTTTTATTTTGTCTGATATGGCTCCTACAACATCTGGATCTATTCCATGTCCTTCTTTTCCTGCTAAAGCTTCTCCACTTAGTTTTAATAATACTCTTTTATAGGCTATCATACTTTTCTCCTTTATTTTATTTATTGATACACAATATAAACCTATTGTACTTTTTGTATTCTATCATAAATTTTTTCTTTTTACACTATTTTTATAATTTTTTTTTATAATTCTTGTATAAAATGATTTAAATACTATTAAATTATAGAATTATGTTTTAATAAATTTATAATTTAAAATCCTTTATTAATTTTTCTTTAAATTCATCTGGAATTAATCTTATATTTTTTATTTCTTTTTTTGGAACAATAACAGGTATGTAGTTTCCTCTATCAGCATATTTAGGATCATTTGAAAATTCAGGTCCTGTACCTGTTCCTAATTTTCCACTCAAGTATTCGCATCTATATAAATATTCATCTGCATTATCATTTATATTTCTAAAATATAATTTTTCTTTCACTTCAACATTTATTCCAAATTCTTCTAAAATTTCTCTTCTAGCACATTCTTCAAAAGTTTCATTTTCTTCTAAACCTCCACCTGGAAAAACATAATACTCTCCAAAAGGTTTATTACTGTTTTCAGTAGGCTTTACATTAGTTCTATGCATTAACGCATATCCATCTTCCATTTCTACAAGTCCTGCTATTCTTATTCTTTTCATTTAAATTCCTCCCTATTTAAACTAACTCTAAATTAATATTGTAATTTATTTTTAAAGATTACAGAAAAAGGGATATATGATTTTACACATATATCCCCTATAAATTTATTTTTTTATTGATAATATTTTTAATTTTATTATTCCTACAGGAGCTTGAACTTCTACTATATTGTTTTTCTTTTTTCCTAGTAAAGCTTTCCCTATTGGAGATTCATTAGAAATTTTATTAGTAGATGTATCTACTTCTGTTGATCCTACTATAGTATATTCTATAGTTTCATCAAATTCCATATCTAAAACTTTTACTATATTACCAACTTGAACAACTTCTGTATCTATTTCAGATTCATCTATAATTTTTGCATATTTTATTTTTTCTTCAAGTTCTGCTATTTTTATTTCATTAGCAGCTTGTGCATTTTTTGCTTCATCATATTCAGAATTTTCTGATAAATCACCAAAGCCTAAAGCTACTTTTATTCTTTCTGCTATTTCATATCTTACTTCTGTTTTTAATTTTTCTAACTCTTTCTCTAAATTATCATATCCTTCTTGCGTTAATAAAAATTCTTTTTCCCCCATAACTTAAGACCTCCTATTTTAGTTGTTACTATATACTAAAATATAATAAGATTATTTTTTTAATTTGTCAAGTTAATTTGCTATTTTTTTTGATAAATTCAAATATTCATTTTTTCTTATTCGCCCACTTTTTCCACTCAAAAAACTTATGTTAACACCATCTTTAATAATTTCATTTATTATATTTTTAGAACTAGTATTTTTATATATATAACTTTCATATAATATTGAATTATCAAAATCATTCAAATATATGCTATTTTTCAAATATTTTCTAGGCATTGGAATTTCAAAAAAATCAACATTAATTCCTTGAAAAGATTTAATATTAATTTTTATTGATTCATTAAAATTTATAATACATGTTCTTTTTGGCAAACTATATTTATTTATTTCTTCTTCTGAAAAATCAAAATTAAATATTATATCACTTTTCATTAAACTTTTTTTATAGTTATTATTCATGTTTAAAATTATACCTTTTTGTTCATATAATTCTTTTTCAATTTTTCTAAATTTTTTTTCATCTTGTGTTATCACATTTAAAATTCTTACTTTTGATGATATATCTTTTATATTTTCAACTATAATATCACTTATTCCATTACTTAAAAAAGAAATTTCTTGATATCCTAAATTTTCTTTTTTACATTTACAAATATAATCTGCACAATTACTTGCTAAATGTTTAAAAAGCCATTTTCCATCCAATATTCTTACATTTTCTTTTCTAATATAATTCATAAATGTATTATTAGTTAATAAATTATTTGAAATACATACCCTATTTATGCAATTTTTCTTTATATATTTTGAAAGTGCATTTAATGTTTTACTATTAACATCTTTAATAACTATTAAAGTTTTATCTTCGTTTTTTTCTTCTCTAATTTTTTTAAACTTGTCTTTTATTTTAGCAAAAAAATTTATATTTTTTTTATCAATAATTTCTTTATTTTCATCTAATTTTATATATATCAAAAAAATCACCTCTTATATTTTATATATGAGATAATTTATAATTTATGATACTTATATACAATTATTCAAAATATTTTAAAAAACAAAATTTTTTGTTACATTTTCAATTATTTGACATATTTAATTTTTTTCTAGTATAATGATATTTAAGGTTATGTTTTGTAACCTTCGTAACTAACAACCTTTTTTGATGTAAACTACAAGGAGGTGAAAAAATGAAACACATCAAAACGATTTCTGGAAACACGCTTGCTTCCACTGTTAAATCCGGTGGTTGCGGTGAATGCCAGACCTCATGCCAGTCTGCATGCAAGACATCTTGCACAGTTGGCAATCAGGTTTGTGAGCACAAAAAGTAACATGTAACCCGTTGTCGTATTAGTGTTTCAGCCCTAAGATTACGTTTTTTTGATCTTAGGGCCTTTTTTTAGCTTAATTTTTGAAATTATCTACAACTCTAATATCTCATAGTGATTGATAAAAGTACAAATATGTGATATTATTTTTGTTATGTTAATAATAAAATTTAAATCTATGTAAATATTTACAAATAATTTAAAAAAATAGAAGAAAGAAGAAAAAATGAAAGAGAAAATAAAAAATAATATATTATTACTATTTATGATGTTAATTGGAATTGGAATCTTAGCATTATTTATGCACATTATCATCAATACTTATTATTATACAGAAGTTTATTATGAGATGAAAAATTACCATATATCTATTTTTGCACAAGGAGCTGGAAGAACGCCATGTGTTACAAAAGGTGTAAACATTACTCAAAAGTTTACTTCTAAAAATAATAGTTTAAATCAAATAAACATTTTATTTTTGCAACCAAATGAAAGCACAAATTCCAATATTAATGTAAAAATATTTGAAGAAAAATCAAATAAAAAAATTTTTGATGGAAATGTCTTTTTAGGAAATTTAAAACCAAATTATAATTTAAAAATTACATTTGAAAACCAAAAATTTTCAAAAAATAAAGAATATCGTATTGAAATTTTAGGATTAGATGGAGAAGAAACTAATTCCATCCAATTTCCTTATGGCTATACAAATAATAATATAAGTGCCTGTCAAGTAAATGGAAAACCACAAAATAACGCTTTAGTTCTAGATACTATTTATGCTGGTATGTTAAATGCAAAAGAACAATGCATTGTATTTGGCTTATTGGCTATCTTATTAGCTATCTTAATCGTTTTATTTGACATGCAAAAATATGTATTAGAAAAATTAGAATTAAATCCTAAAATAATGCTAAAAAACATAATTAGTAATTGGTATCTAACTATTTCTATGATAGCTTTTTATTTGTTAAATATTAGAACAAGCGAAATACAATATTCATTTTTAAGTATTTCAATTTTTGTATTTATTTTAGTAACTTCACAATTTAATTCTCTATTTAGCATAGTAAAAAAATCAAATAAATATCTTTATTTATATAGTTTCTTATCAACGCTTGGAATTTGTTTTTATTTAAATAATTTGTTTTGCAATAATATAGAAAATTCTATATTAAGTAATTTCTTTTTAAAATATAATATACAATTTAATTATACTGTAATTGGAATTGTATTAACTCTAATTTCTTCTATTGTTATATTTTTAGGAATTCAAGCAATAACAAAATATTTAATCAATCTATTAAAAAATGTGTTTACTGATATTTCAAAGAAAGAATGGTTTTTTTATGGAATTTTATTTCTTTTAATCGTTATCTATGTAGTATTTGTAAGTATTAACACAACAATTTCTTATGGTGTTGGAGATGCATTATATACAAGTGATTCAGATGGACTTGTACTAGGAAATGCCTACTTAAATATTTACCATTCTGAAAATGATATGAGACAACCTTTATTTGCAGTTTTCGCTATGCCATTTATTGGAATTGCTTATTTATTTTCTTTGGTACTTCCAAATTTGGTTTTTGTAAAACCATTATGCATCAATTTGATTCAAATTGTAATGTTATTAGCAACAACTATTATTTTATCTAAATTATTAAATTTCAACGCTGTTGAAAGAGTATTATTTGTTATACTTAGTTTTTGCACCTATACTTTTCTATTATTCACCATCATGATGGAACAATATATTGTTGCTTATTTTTGGCTAATCACTTTTATTTATTTGGTAGTTAATCAAAAACAAGATGTCCTTGCCTTATCTGCAACAAGCGGAACTTTAGTAACAGGGCTCATTCTTTCACCTTTTATAGTCAACCATTTTCATTAGAAAGATTATAAAGAAATCGTTTCAAAAATTACAAAATGTGTTTTAACTTTTGTTATGCTTATAATTATTTTTAATCGAATTGATATTTTAGAAGATATATTTTTCAAAGAAAGAATTTATGAATCTTTTGTTGATGAAAATATTACAATACTTGATAAAACACAAAAATATACACAATTTATAAAAAACTGCTATTTAGCACCAGAAACCTATGTTAAAGAAATTTCTTCAAATAAAAATTCTTTAAGAGCTGTTTCAAATAAGTCTTTTAGTATTATAGGATGTATTATACTATTTACTGCAATTTTAGGATTTTTCTTAAATAAAAAAGAAAAAATAGCACAAATTTGTATGTATTGGATTACTTTTGGTTTTGTTGTGTTAGCAATCATTGGTTGGGGTGTTGCAGAAGATGGATTAATGCTATATGCCTTATATTTTGGTTGGCCTTTTTTAGTATTAATCTTAAAATTAATTGATAAAATCGGAAAAAAATTAAAAATACCACATTTTAATGTAATATTTTTAACCATATTAATTTTGATTTTTATATTGTTTAACATACAAGGTGTAAAAGATATTATCGAATTTGGATTTAAATATTATAAATTATAATAGAACAATTTTCATAGCATTTATAATGTGCTTATAGTATATTCTTTTATATTTGGCTCGGGTGGTTAGATTCGAACTAACGAATGTCGGAGTCAGAGTCCGATGCCTTACCACTTGGCGACACCCGAATATTATATAACTTTTAATATTATATATCTTTATTAACAAATTTACAAGTTTATTAAAAATTTTTATCAAATTTAAAATTTATATAGACTTTTTATATTTTTTTGTATATTATATTTATAGTGTATTATTTTAGGAGGTTCCTATGTATAAAACAATAAAAATATTTCTTATATTATTCTTGATAATAGCATTATCTTTTAATTTTGTATATGCTACTTCTTCAAGTGAAACAAATTCTACTAATGAAATTTCTGAACAAGAAAATAGTGATGTAGTTAACGATACTACTGATACTCCTATGTCAACTTTATCACCATCTTCAGTAACAAGTGTTTCTAATGTAAATAGCTATGAACAAGCTAATTTACAATTAAATAATATATTATCAATAATTTTAATTGCTATTGGAGTTTTACTAATATTATTTGCAATCGCAATTTTAATAAGATTAAAATAAATGTTTTTATAATCGGAAAAATAGAGATTTGAATTATAAAATTCAAATCTCTATTTTTTTATTAGAATCTAATTTTTTTTATTAGCTGTTATTTTGTGTTGCATAATACCATATAGCTGCAATTATTATAACAGCTGCAACTGCTAAAATAATCCACATCCAAGTTGTTGTTGTCATTGCTCCATTATTGTTATTATTTGTTCCTTCACTAGCTGTTCTTGTTACATTATAATCTCCAACTACTGACTCACCATTATTAATTTTAGTTCCCATATCTTTCATTCCATCTTTTACATCATTTTCTCCATCTTTCATCATATTAGATGAATTATCCATTATATTGCCTGAAATTATGTTTTGAAAACTATCACCTGTTTTGTCTACTGATTCCATAATTTCATTTCCTAAATTAATTGAATTACTACTTTCTTCTGCAAAACACATTCCACAACATAGAGAAAGGATAATTATAGCTAAAACACATATAATACTTTTCTTTGTCATAATTTTTTTCCTTTCTTAAATAAAAAAGAATACTTCGCATATATTTTTTAGCGAAGTTATATGAAATTTTATTTCATATATTCTTATTATTAATCTTATAGAAAAAAATATTCTAACAAAATTTGCATTTATTTTTTATTACTTATATTTATGTTTGAAATTTCTATATTTAATTCTCTTGAAATAATATTTTGGATTTTTGAAATTTGTTCTTGACTTAAACTAGAAGATTTTACCACAACATTAACTACATCATTATTAATAAGAATTACTACATTCTCAAATCCTTTATTTTTTATTAAATTTTCCGCTATCATTATTTCATTTTTTTTGTTCGTTATATTTGTAATTTCTTGCACTGCAATTGCTTTTTGATCTTCAGGAGTTTTCTCAGATTCTATTATTTCTTTATATGTTTCAATCATTTCTGAGTACATTCTATCTCTTTCTATTTTGGTTTCTTCAAAATAATTATCATTATTTTCCATTTTTTCATTTATATTTTTTTCTTCATTTAACTCATCATTTGGTACCAATGCTATATTTGATTCATCTTCTACTGGTTCTGTATTTACAAGTTGCACATCTCCTATATTTATATCATTAGTTACTTCTGCAGAAACTTCCAGTTCTTTATTATTATCTAAATTATAATTCCAATATCCTAACATTATTAAGAAAAAAGCAAAACCTATTAAGAAAAATTGTTTAATTTTTTCTTTACTCAATTTTTATTCATCTCCCATCTCAAAAACTTGTATTTTATGAGTAGCAATTCCAGTAGCAGCTTCTACTGCTGATATAATATTACTTTTTATAGTAGGATTATCTGCACCTTGAGCAGTAATTATTGCACCTTCTATAATTGGCATTGTCATTTTCTCTGTTATCACATTTGAACTAGAATCTGTAATTACTCCTTTTTCATTATTTTCTGTTTCTGTTTTTCTTTTTCCACCAGAAGTATCTGTTTCCTCTACAGTACTTATACTAGAACTCACATTATAAATTGGTACTAAACTACTACTTTCAGAATATGTAATAAGAACAGAAACTTTACCAACACCATTAATTTTACTTAAAATATCTTCTAACTTTTCTTCTAAGTTGTCTGTTATTATTTGTTCACTTGAACGTGGAGTTGCAAGTTCTATTCCTGTTTTATTTTCATAATTTTCTTCTTTTTTTGTATCATTACTTAGTATTTTATTTATAATAATTAATGTTATTATTAAAATTATTAAAAAAGATATTAAATTTTCTATTCTTTTTTCCTTATTTGTAAAAATTTTTTTAATTTTTTCAAACATGATTATATCTCCTAAAAATATATTTACATTTCTGTTTTAAAATAGCATTCAATTAATTATAATTTGCGAGTCTTCTAATATATAATTTTCTTTTATATATTCAATAACATCATTATAATTAATATCTTCTTCATCATTTCCAATATTTATTGGCTTAATAACATTTTCATTTTCCTTTTTTTCAATATTCATTTTTATTGAATTAATATTTTCATAATTATTGTCTACATTTATTTTTAAATCATTCACAATATATCCTAAATCTTCTATTTGTTTTTTCAATTCTTCTTCTATTCCTAAAATGTAAACATCTTTTATTTCAGTATTCACATTAGAATAGTTATTTTTTTCTGTATTATCATAAAAAGATTTAAGGCTAAAATCATAATTCATTAATTTTAGTAATGGATTTATAACAACAAAAACTATATAAACTCCTATTACTACTTTAACATATTTTTTATTATTTCCTTCTGGTACAAGTAGTTCAATAATTACAGACAGAACTATTGCAACTACTATACCTTCACACCATTGTCTGATTATATTTATCATTTTTATATCCTTATCTATACATTAAAGAACTATTTGTGATTTTAAGTACGATTGTTATTCCTACAATAAACATTACTGATACAGAGATTAAAATTGCAAGTAAAATTTTATAACTATCTGCTATTTGATCTATTAATTTAATTATTTTTTCATCTGCTACAACTTCACAAAGAGCAGATGTCATTTTAAAAGATACCCATAATATTAATATTTTAATTATAGGAATTATTGTTATTCCTATTATTATTATAACTCCAATTATTCCAACAGAATTTTTTAAAACATTTCCACATCCAATTACACTATCTACTGTATCTCCAAGTATTTTTCCAACTACTGGAATAAAACTTGAAACAGCAGCTTTAGCTGTTTTTCCAGTTATACCATCTACTGAACTACTTAATGTTCCTTCTATAGATAATGTGCAAGAAAATATTGTTAATATTATTCCAAGTATCCATACAATTGATGATTTTAAAAATTTAGAAAGTCTATTTATTTGAATTTTATCTGAAATATTTGAAATAATTGATATAGTTATTGCTACTAATAATAATGGTATTAAAAAATCTGCTATGAAATTTCCAATAAAATTTACCATAAAAATTAATATTGGTTGACTAATACTTGTTGTTACTAAACTTCCTGTAGTTAACATTAAAGTTATTAATAATGGAATTAATAAATTCATAAAATTTACTATATTATTTATGCTTTCTCTTGTTAAGTTTAAAATAGTTAAAAAACTATTTATTATTATAGTTACAATTATTAAATATTGTACAAAATAAACGATTTTACTTGAACTTGAATTTCCTAAATTTTCTATAATAGCTTTAAAAATGCTGTGTATTATAATAATAACAACAACACTAATCATTAATTTAATTGCAATTTCAATTTCTTGTAAAAAAATTTTTCCTATATTTGATATTTCAAAAACATTTCCAATATTTCCAGTTAAACTAGATGTAAATAATTCATTAATATTTAAATTTGGAAAAACATTTTCAGTGTATTTTTTCGCTGAATTTAAAAAATCATCAATTCCTAGTATTTTTGTTTGTGAATTTATCATCTCATTCATAACTTTCTCCTTAAGGTAAAAGTTTTGTAAGAGTTTCTAAAGTTGTTGAAATTACAGGAATTGATAGAGAAATAACTAATATTTTACCTCCAAAATCAATTTTGTTTGCTATTGAATTTTCTCCAACATCCTTGCAAATACTAACTGCATATTCTGTGAGTATTGATATTCCTGTAATTTTTAAAAGTAATGTTATAAATAAATTATTATAATTTGAATTGTTTGATATCTCTTTTATAAAATCAATTATCGATTTTACAGTATCTATTGAATACAAAATAATTAAAGCACCACCAATTAATACCGCATAAATCGCATATTCTTTTTTATATTCTTTTAAAATAATTGTAATTATTAAAGTTAGAAAGCCAATTCCTATAATTTTTATTATTTCCATTATAAGTTAAACACCGTCCTAACTGTTTCAAAAAGTGAGCTTATTTCTTTTACAACTATTGTAAGAACAATTACCATTCCTGCTAAAGTTGTCATCATAGCTTGATCATCTCTTCCAGCCTTTGTTAAAATTTGATGTAAAACTGCAACCAAAATTCCAACACCTGCAATTTTTAATAATAAATCAATATTCATAACAAATCTCCTAAATCAAAATTATGCAAATTCCAATTCCTAAAACAATTCCCATTGTTTTATATAATTTTACATTTTTATTTTTTTCATATTCTGCTTTTTCTATTTGTTTTTTTATTAAACTTTCAGTTAATAATATTTCATTAACTTGTCCTTTAATATCTGTTTTTCCCAATAATTTTCCCATCATTCTTATAATTTCTTTATCTTCTGAAGTCATAAAAGTTTTACTTTCATCAATTGCATTAGACCATGCATCATAAATATTTTCTTCTTTTTGTATAGTTTTTTTAAAAATATTATCTTCTTTTGAATATATAACTTTTGATATATCTTCAAAAATATTCTTTAATGGTTCATAAGTAAATTCTATTTTACTTTTAAACATAACTAATGCATTTTGAAATTGATTAAGTTCAATTACTCTATTTTCATAAGTTTTAGATTTTAAAATTCCTATATATGAGGAAATAATAATTATCCCAATCAAAATTGTTCCTTTAATTAAAAACATTTTTCCTCCTATTTTTCATTTAAAACAATAAAAAGTTTTTCTAAATATTATTTTTTATGAAAATCAACTTCTAAATTTGTTATTTCAAGGTCTTTATCATTAATTTTTTCATATTGTGAATTTTTTTTATTTAATACATATATACATTTATATTCTCCTTTTTCTTTAGAATTTAAAAAAATAATTGTTTCAAATATATGCGAATTTATTAAATTTTTTAAAACAGGATTTAAATATATATCATCAAAAGTATCTCCATGTGCTGTAAAAATTCCTTTACAACCAGAGCACATAGCATAATTAATTGCCTCCACATCTTCAAAGTTTCCTATTTCATCAGCAACTATGACTTTTGGAGACATTGACCTTACTAACATTTTTATTCCTATATTTTTGGGAACATTTTCTATAACATCTGTTTTTATTCCTACATTATTTTGTGGAGAACCTTTATATAAAGAAGCAATTTCTCCTCTTTCATCAACAACACCAACATTTAATCCAATAAACTTCAATTCCTTTATTCCATTTGAAATTTGCCTAACTATATCTCTTAAAATTGTTGTTTTTCCACTTCCTGGCGGTGATACAATTAATGTATTATATATTGTATTTGAATTTAAATTTAAAATATGTTTCAAAACTTTTTTGCTACAATCAACAATTTGTCTTGAAATTCTAAAATTTAAACTGTTTAAATAATTTATATTTATTACTTTTCCCTCTTCAATAACACAAGAACCAGTTATTCCTATCCTATGTCCACCATTTACAGTAACAAATCCATTTGCTATTTGATGTTGATATGAGTAAATAGAATTCTCACAAATTAATTGTAAGATATTTAAAATTTCTTCTTGAGATACATTGTATTTTATTATTTTTTCTAAATGATTAAATTTTAAAATTATTGGTTTGTCCACTCTTATTCTAATTTCTTCTAAAAAACTTTCATTATTACTTATTTCTTGTTCTAAAATTTCTCTAATTTTATTTGGAAAAAATTTAAAAATACTATTCATAAATGCTTCCTTTTATATACTTTATAATATATATACTCAAAAAAAATCTTTTTAGAACTATTTTATTATTTATAAATTAATAAAATTTTTACTTTTAATAAAACAAAAAAGCAAACAATATTTATAAAGTAATTTTTATACCTTTATAATTTGTTTGCTTTTATATTTATAATTTTATATATTAGTTTATAATTCTTTAAATTTTTCTTCAGGCCAACTAGAAAATTCTCTTATAGCTTTACCTAAAGAATTATTATCCCATTTTAAAGTTGCCAAACCTAAATCTGAATTTGATATTTTTGGTAAAACTTCACTTTTAAATTTTTCTAACTCTTCTCTTCTAAAATAGATATGTATATCATCTCTATTAAATTTGTTTCTATTTTTATCAGCAATTGGCTCAAAAATTGGTTCTACTTGTGCTTCTTGCATTTTACTTAATATAGGAATAATATTTCTTGTTGCTGGAACTTTAATATAACATAATATATTTTGTAAATATTGATTATTTTCTCCAAAATGTTCTAAGTCTTTATATTCTCGTTCTAAAAGAGTAATTGCATCATAAACTCTTTTATTATAATCTCGTGGTTTTCCATCATAAGGAACATATCCTATTTCTAGTTCATATACACCACTTTTTTTATGCGCTGCTGACAAATTTTGTTCAATTCTTTCATAAGGTGTGCCTTTTAATTTTTTCTGTAATCTATTTAAAACCAATGCTGAATAACTACCTAATTTTTCTGTTGTTACAAAATTATTATAAGATAATCGATTTGGAATTGAACAATTTTCAACTGGTAAGCTAGTAATATTTTTATCGCTATTTGAAACAATAAATAAATAATTTCCATCATTATTTTCTTGTATATCTGGAAAAACTAAATAATTAATTCCTTCAGTATTAGCTTTTTCTATCATTCTAGTTAATGATATTGGATCAACAGTTTTATATACTAGTAAGTCATTTTGTAAAACTTCTTCATTAGTTAATAATCCTTTTGCTCTTGCCACTTCCTTTTGAAAATCTAACATATTTACAAATCTACTACCTGTTGCAGATAAATCATTATTTATACTATTTATTGTTGTAATAATATCATTATCTGACATATTCTTCATTTTATCTTTTTTTTCTTTGCAACTTCTCTCTTCTTCTCTTCTCTTTTCTTCTTCTAATCTTTTTTGTTCTTCTTCTTTATTTCTTCTTTCAATTAAACTAGGTCTTTTTTCTCTCATAAGATTTAAATAGCTTTTAAATTTTACAAAACTTTTTAAAAATTCAAAAGATTTGCTATTAGGGTTTTTGCTATCAAACAATTGCTTTATTGAAAAATCTTCTATCATTGTAACATCTGCCATTAAATCATTCAGTTCTTTTGCTATTCTATCTACACTATCTTGATAAAATCCCATTTTCATTTTTCTAAATAAATCTTCTGAAAGAGATAAATTATCATATTGTTTTGAAGCCTTCTCTGCATCTTCATAGAAGAATTTCGAAAACATTTTTTGTTTAGTCTCAGATAAATTTTCAAATGGATTTTCAGATACTACATTCCTATTCTCTAATAAATACATTAATTCTAACATTCTTAATCTATATTCTGATTTCATAGATATATAATTAAATTTTTGTCTTTGAACATTAGTAAGTAAAGGTTTATTTAAAAAATCTGCATTTGAAACTTTTTCTTGAATTTTTGATATATATTTTATATATTCATCTAATTCACTTTTATTTATATCAGATTTTTCAAAAACTGCATCCATTGATTTATTTTGATTTTCTAATTCTCTTAAAGTATATTCTCCATCTGCCATCCTTTTATCTTCTTCAAATTGATTTATTAATTCTTGAAAAACTCTTTGTACATCTGGATCATTTTCATCATTAGATTTTTCTAATAATTCTGTTAGTAAATTTATTTGTTTTTTCAAGTTTTCTCCTCTTTCAGGTAATACTTCTTTTATATATGTAACATCAGAATCTAATAATTGTATCTTACCATAAATGCTTCTTTTAAATTCTTGTTCTTCATTTAATGTTAAAAAGTTCATACTTTCAAAAGAATTCTGATTATTATTACTTTTTTCATTTTTCACATCTTTAGATGAATTTGAAAGTCCTAAAAAATTTTTCCAAAATCCCATAAAAATCCTCCAAAAAAATATACATATTGCTTATTATACCATATTATTCAAATTTTGTCATCAATTATGTTAACTTTTTTAATAAAAAAAGAAAGTAAAACACAATTTCCATGTTTACTTTCTTTTAAAATTTTAATATGTTTTTTATAATTATCATTTTTTCCAATTTAGAATTTGATTATTATATGTTATGTTTTCATCATCTTCTTCAATAATATCATCTATTTTATTCTTCTTAAATAATCCATTTTTTCTTTTTTCTTTTTTTATAGTTTCGTTTTCATCTTTTGATTGAGCTATCGCTTCTTCAACAGATAAAGTCTTTTCGAAATCAATAATATTTTTTACAGGTTTTTTATATATTCCTTCTACATGCACATCTTTTGGTGGTAATTGATGTAAGTGCAAGTATTGTAAATAATCTTCAATAATTCTTCTATCGTTTTTACTTAAAACTTCAATTTCTTCTGATAAATAGTTATATCTCCATATAACATGTCTTTCATAAGAATTGAATTGTGCATTTTTTAAGTTTTCATAATCATATTCTATTCTAAATTGAGAATTTTTTATGCTAATACAAATACTACTCCAAATTCTTCTTCCATTTTTAATAGATTGCTCTCTTAAAACTTTAATTGTATTATACATATCTGTAATTAATTTGGAATACTGTTCTTCATCAATATTAAATAAAGATGGAATTTCATATCCATTAACAAATTTTTTCTTTATAATTCCTTTTGGTAGATAATAAAAATACATTTCACCAATTGGTTTTTGGCGTGGTCTATCTATAACAGAAGCATATAAATATATGCTTTCCCATTTTTCTGGAATTATATAAAATAACTTTTTTTGTATTTCAGAATACAAAATTTTTTCTTCTGGTAAGCTTTGCATAAATTTCTCCCAAATTTAATATTTAATATTATTATTAAACTTTTAACATATATTTATTATAAATAAAATTTAATTTTCAATCAAGCTTTCTCCAGTCATTTCCTTAGGTTTTTCTAATCCCATAATATCAAGCATTGTAGGAGCTAAATCTGCTAGTCGCCCTTCTTTTATTTTCTTATTTGCAGGTAAACCTACAATTGCAAGTGGAACTGGATTTGTTGTATGAGCAGTATGTGGTTCTCCTGTTTTATAATCTATCATTTGTTCACAATTTCCATGATCTGCTGTTATTAATAAAACACCATTTACTTCTTTTATTGCTTTTTCAACTTTTTCTACACATTCATCAATAGCTTCTAAAGCTTTTATAGCAGCATCAATACTTCCTGTATGACCTACCATATCTGGATTTGCAAAATTTAAAATTATAGCATCATACTTTTCAGACTTTATTGCTTCAACAACTTTATCACATACTTCATATGCACTCATTTCTGGCTTTAAATCATAAGTTTCAACTTTTGGTGAAGGTACTAAAATTCTATCTTCACCTTCATATTGTTTTTCTTCACCACCATTAAAGAAGAAAGTTACATGTGCATATTTTTCTGTTTCAGCTATTCTTAATTGTTTTAATCCTTTAGTGCTTATATATTCACCAAAAGTATTCTTTATTTCTTCTTTTCTAAATGCTATTTCTACATTTGGCATTGTTTCATCATAAGGAGTCATACAAACAAAATATGTATTTAGTTTGTTTGTTTCAAATCCATCAAAATTTTTATCAACAATACTTCTAGTAATTTCTCTTGCTCTATCTGGTCTAAAATTAAAGAAAATAACAGAATCACCATTTTCAATTTTAGCAATAGGTTCTCCGTTTTTATTTGTTATAACTGTTGGTTTAACAAATTCATCAAAAATTTCTTTTTGATAAGATTCTTCTATGGCAGATATAGGAGATAATGATTTTTCACCTTCTCCATTAACTAATGCATCATATGCAAGTTTTACTCTTTCCCATCTTTTATCTCTGTCCATACTATAAAATCTTCCAGAGATTGTGGCAATTTGTCCAACGCCTTTTTCTTTCATTTTTTCTTCTAGTGAAGCAATATAACTTTCACCTGAAGCTGGTGGTGTATCTCTACCATCCATAAAGCAATGAACATATACATTTTCAAAATCTTTTCTTTTTGCAAGTTCTAATAATCCATATAAATGACGATTATGACTGTGAACTCCACCATCTGATAATAATCCCATTATATGAAGTTTAGAATTATTTTTCTTACAATTTTCAATTGCTTTTACAAATTCAGGAATACTAAAGAAATCACCATCTTCTATTGATTTTGTTATTTTTGCTAAATCTTGATATACAATTCTACCAGCACCAATATTGGTATGTCCTACTTCTGAATTTCCCATTTGTCCTTCTGGCAATCCAACTGCCAAACCACTAGTATGAATTATTGTATTTGGATTTTTTGTTAAAATTTCATTTAAATTTGGAATATTAGCTAATTTAACAGCATTTCCTTCTGTTTGTTCATTAATTCCGAAACCATCTAATATCATAAGCATTGTTAATTTTTTACTCATTTTGTTTACACTTCCCTCTTTTTCTATTCTTCATAATTTACTATTTTACTAAATTCTTCTGGTTTTAAACTTGCTCCACCAACTAATCCTCCATCTATATCTGATGTTTCAAATAGTTCTTTTGCATTTGAAGCTTTTACACTTCCTCCATATTGAATTATAACTTCACTAGATACTTCTTCTCCATAAAGTTTTTTAATTTCTTCTCTAATAGACTTTATAGAATTATTTGCATCTTCTGAAGTTGCTGTTTTTCCTGTTCCAATAGCCCATATTGGTTCATAAGCTATTATAGTATTTTTAACTTGTTCTTTTGAAAGACCTTCTAAAGCCAATCTAGTTTGAGATGTTATAATTTCTTCTGTTTTTCCTTGTTCTCTTTCTTCTAAAGTTTCTCCAACACAAACTATTGGTTTTAAATCATTTTCAAAAGCAGATTTTATTTTTTTATTAACAGTTTCATCTGTTTCATTATAATATTGTCTTCTTTCAGAATGTCCTATAATTACATATTCAACTCCAATTGATTTTAACATTTTAGGAGATACTTCTCCTGTATATGCTCCTGATTCTGCAAAATGCATATTTTGTGCACCTATTTTTATGTTTGTTCCTTGCGCTATTGATATACAATAAAATAAATCTGTATAAGGAACACATAAAATAACTTCTGATTTTGCATTTTTAACCATTGGTTCAAATGCTTGAATATAATCAATTGCTTCATTAGGAAGCATATTCATTTTCCAATTTCCTGCAATTACTTTTCTTCTCATAAAAAGCTCCTTTTCTATTTTAATTTTTGCTCGTAATCTTTATCTTTTTGAAACATATATTGTTTTAAATTTTGAAAAATTAAATCATATTGTAATTTCAGACTTTCTTCATATGGCATACGAGTCATACTATTTTGTATAAAACCAATAGCATCATCAAAATCTAAAAAGCCCATATTAATAGCTTCTATATTATCAATTTTAATTTTATCTATATCTTGCATTTTTAAAGCATATACACTTACAAAGCATTTTAAATTTTTTCTATTAGTTTCATCTTTTAATTTGGTATAATCAACTTGAACATTTCCTAGATAATGTAAATTTTGAGAATCTTCTTGTTTAATTGATAATTCCTCATCTAATTCTCTAATCATACATTGCATCGGAATTTCACCAGATCTTACATGTCCAGAACATAAATCTAACTTTCCTGGGTCTAAAAAACGTTTTCCTCTTTTTTCAAATAAAATCTTCTTATTTTTATCATCTATTACAAAACAAGTTGCACATTTTATCCATGGAAGATTTTCATCTGTCCATGAATAATAATTTCTTTTTGAAATTGTACCAACCTTTTCTCCATTTTCTTTAAATATATCAATAAGCTCTGCCATAATAAATTACCTACTTCTTATAATAATCTTAACAAACAGTATCTTTTGTTTACTAATTATAAATTAAGATTTTCTAAAAATTTAAGTAAAATAAATTTTATAAATCTTGTAATGCTTCAATTCCTGGTAATTTTTTTCCTTCTAAAAATTCAAGTGATGCTCCACCACCAGTAGAAATATGTGTAAATTTTTCTGCTAATCCTGCTTTTTCAACAGCAGCTGCTGAATCTCCTCCACCTATAATTTTTACAGCATCAATGTTTGCTAAAGTTTCAGCAATTTTATTTGTTCCAATAGCAAATTGTTCAAATTCAAACAATCCAAGTGGTCCATTCCATACTACTGTTTTAGCATTTTTTAATTCTTCTGCATACATTTTTATAGTTTCTTCTCCTATGTCAAATCCTTCCCATCCATCAGGAATTTCTGTATATTTAACAGTTTTACTTTCAGTATTTGGATCAAATTCTTTGCCTATTTTTGTATCTATTGGTAACATGAATTTTACTCCTTTAGCTTTAGCTTTTTCCATTACTTCTTTTGCTAAATCTAATTTATCTAGTTCACAAATTGAATTTCCTACTTCATATCCCATTGATTTAAAGAAAGTATAAGCCATAGCTCCACCAATCATTAAAACATCTACTTTTTCAAGCAAACTATCTATAACTCCTATTTTATCTGAAACTTTCTTTCCACCTAAAATTGCCATAAAAGGTCTTTCTGGATTTTCTAAAGCAGTTCCTAAAAAATTTAATTCTTTTTCAATTAGAAATCCTGACACTGCTGGTAAAAATTTTGCAACTCCAGTAGTTGAACAGTGAGCTCTATGTGCTGTTCCAAAAGCATCATTTACGAAAATTTCTGCTAATGAAGCAAATTTTTTAGATAGTTCTTCATCATTTTTTTCTTCTCCAGCTTCATATCTTACATTTTCAAGAAGCATAACTTCTCTTGGTTTTAATTCAGAAGCAAGTTTTAAAGCATCTTCCCCAACAACATCTTTAGCAAGTTTAACTTCTTGATTTAATAATCTTGAAAGTTCATCTGCTACTATGTTTAAAGAAAATTCTGGTTTTACTTCTCCCTTTGGTCTTCCTAAATGAGAACATAATATTACTTTACAATCATTTTCAATTAAATATTTTATAGTAGGTAAAGCAGCTACTATTCTTCTATTATCAGTAATTTTTCTATTTTCATCATATGGTACATTAAAATCACATCTAACTAATACTTTTTTTCCTTTTACATCAATATCTCTTACTGTTTTTTTATTCATATTTTATCTACCTTTCTAAATTTTTATTTCATAAACTCCTAAAAAGAGCTAGCAATAAAGGTCCCACCTCCACCACTAGCTCCTTTATTTATTATAATTAATTTAATTCAGCAAAATATTTTATTGTTCTTACCATTTGACTAGTATAAGAATTTTCATTATCATACCAACTTACAACTTGTACTTGATATAATCCTTCTTCAACTTTTGTAACCATTGTTTGTGTGCTATCAAATAAAGAACCACAAGTAATTCCAATAATATCTGATGAAACTAATGGTTCATCTGTGTATCCAAAAGAAGCACTTGATGCTGATTTCATAGCAGAATTGATTCCTTCTACTGTTATATCATTTCCTTTAACAGTTGCTACTAATATTGTTGTAGAACCTGTTGGAACTGGAACTCTTTGAGCTGAACCGATTAATTTTCCATTTAATTCTGGAATAACTAATCCAATAGCTTTTGCAGCTCCTGTAGAGTTAGGAACTATATTTACAGCAGCAGCTCTAGCTCTTCTTAAATCTCCTTTTCTATGTGGTCCATCTAAAACCATTTGATCTCCTGTATAAGCATGTACTGTTGTCATGATTCCTGATTGAATTGGTGCATAATCATTTAATGCTTTTGCCATTGGTGCTAAGCAATTTGTTGTACATGAAGCAGCAGAAATAATATTATCTTCTTTTGTTAGTGTTTTTTCATTTACACCATAAACAATTGTTGGTAAATCATTTCCTGCTGGTGCAGAAATAACAACTTTTTTAGCTCCTGCTTTAATATGAGCTGATGCTTTTTCTTTAGAAGTATAGAAACCTGTACATTCTAGAACAACATCAACACCAATTTCTCCCCAAGGAAGTTCTTCTGCATTTGCCATTGCATAAATTTTTATTTCTTTTCCATCAACTGTAATTGAATCTTCTCCAGCAACAACTGTATCTGCTTTTGCATATCTACCTTGTGCTGAATCGTATTTTAACAAATGTGCTAACATTTTAGGACTTGTTAAATCATTTATTGCAACAATTTCATATCCTTCTGCTCCAAACATTTGTCTAAATGCAAGACGTCCAATACGTCCAAATCCATTTATGGCTACTTTAACTGACATAATATAAATTCCTCCCATCCTGATACTTATTTTATATTCTTATTTTTTAAGTATCTCTTCATATATTTTAGTCTATTTGACCAAAAATATTCTATATCATTTCAAATGTTTTTTCAAGTATTTTTTATAATTTATTCTATCAAAAAATATACACTTATTTTTTTAGTTTAATGATGTTCCTCCCCATTCTACTACTGTATATCCTTCTCTTTGTACTTTTTCTAATTCTTGCTCTTTTATTTCTATTTTCTCATTTAATCCTTTCCATTCCATCATTACTCTTATTAATGTTTCTGGTTTTGGATTAACTTCTAAAGGCATATTTTCATTTATTTCTTCTTTGCTTTCAAATCTTATGTAATTATATTTATTACCTTCCATTTGTGGTAACCAATATATTATAAACTCTTCTGTTTCTCTTTCATTTAATCCTAATATAGATAATTTTTCTTCTAAAAATTCTGCTGTGTTTTCTCCTTCTACTAAAAATCCTTCTTTAAAATTATTATCAATGTTTTTATTTTTCTTTCCTTCCCAATAAAGTGCATATAAATTTCTTCCTGTTTTTAAGTCTGTTAACTCTCCATTTTGTTTTGCAAGCACTTTCCAACCTTGATTATTCTCATATTTTGGATAAGTTGCTGTTAAATTTTCTGGTCTTCCTAGTTTTACTTCTACTTCAATTTCTTTTTCTGGGTATATGTATATTATTGGTTTTGCCTGTATTCGTTCTAATGTCTTTTCGATTTCGTTATTTTGATAATTTTCATCTATATTATTAACACTTTCATAATTTTCTTTTTCTTCACTATTTAAGCCCTTAACTGTATTTTTAGTATTAGAATATTTGTACGCAATTAAAACAACCGCTAGCACAGCTACCATACAAAATCCAACAAAAAATTTTATCCATGTTGTTAGCGTTATTTTAATTTGTTTTTTTGGTAACACATCATCTAAATTTAAATCTTCTTCAATACTATCTTCTTTTGTTTCTAAATTTTCTTCTGCAATATTTTCTTTTTTTTCTTCAACATTTTTCATATTTTCTTCTTCTGAATTATTTCCCATTTTTTTCTCCACTCTTTAAATAATTTTACTAATTAGCTATACTAGCAATCTTTTTTATATCCTTTTATTGTGTTACAGCAATTCCAACCGGATTACATATTGCTTCAACATCTGGATTATAGTAATCATAAAATCTCATTGATGCACCTGTAATTGTTTCTGGATATAAAGCTCTGTAATTTATGCTAATGCTAATACTATCTTGTTCTTTAAAGTTTCTTACATAAATATTAATTCTTTCATAATTATACTCATACTTTTCAATTATTCCTAAATGTTTTAATTGCAATAATGAGTCTTCTTCAACACTACATCCTTGAGGTATATTTATTTGTAATAAACCATTTTCAATATCTATATTATTATTTAATATTGTTATATTTTGTGATATTATATCATTTACTTTTGCATTTGTTGTAATTGTTTGACTAATTGATATTTTATTATCATTCTCTAATTTAGAATAATCTTGATAATATTCTTTAATTATTTCATAATTTATTTTTCCTTTTTTCACACCTAGTTTTATTTTATTCTCTACAGAAACATTATCAAATTCAAATTCATAAATATCTAAATTATCTTCTTTTATTTGAACTTCTTTTTCCTCACCATTTAAGCTAACTGTTAGTGTTTGTTCTTTAAGTTTTGTATCTTGTTCATACATATTTATGGCTTTTAAAGCTAATATTGTTGATTGTGTTGTACCCCATGTTCCTCTAATATCCTTATTTTCTTTTAAATATTCAATAAAAGAATTATTTGTTTTATCATTTTCTTTTAATTTTGTTAATGCCATTGATGTTAAGGCTGTAGTTTGAACATTTTGATATCTTCCTCTAGTACCATAATAATCTACACTTTTGTAAACTAAATATGTATTTGTATTGTCTATTGTTACTTTTTCTAGTAATTCTTTAATAATATCTTTTGCTTTATCTTTTTCATCAATATTTGCATAAACATTTGCCATTAATGCTAAAGTATATGTATCAGATATATCATCTAATTTCTTTTCTAGATAATTAACTGTTTTTTCTATTCTTTTATCTTCTGGACATGCTTCTGATAAAGCCCAAGCTATATATGCATTCATTGCTAAATTATCACTACTTTCAGTTCCTCCAATATAAGTTGAGCCTATTTCAAAACTTCCATTAGATTTTTGTTTTTTAAATAAATAATTTTGCATATTCTCAATAACTTTTTCATCTACATCATAAACTTTTGAAAGTTCATTCATTTCCATTAAACCAAATGCTGTAATTACTGGTTCTGCAGGCGAATATCCATATAATGAATATCCTCCTTTTTCATCTCTTACTTCATAAGTAAGTAGTTTTTGATATCCTTTTGAAATATAATTTAATGCTTTTTCTTCAATAATTTGATTATTTATATTATTTTTTCTTAAATATTCTAATATTAATATATCTGGATATAAGGATGATGATGTTTGTTCAAAGCATCCAGTTGGCATTCTTAACATACTATCCATATTTTCCATAACTTCTGTAATAGATGATGGATATAATTTTACTTTTATTTTTTTAGTTCCATCAATTGCATCATCATCAAATATTAAATCTTGTTCATAATCTTCATCTATAATTCCACTTAAAGCCACTTCTTCTTTTTCTAATCCATTTACATTTACATTCATTGATTTTTCAACAACATCTGTAATTTCTCCTGCTTTTGCTTCAATTCTTAAAGTATTTTCACCTGCTTTTATGATTTCTATTGGAATATATATCATTTGAGTAGCATTAGAATTTACATTAATATTTTTTGAATAATCACCTATTTTACACCAATCATTTTCTTTTACATTAATACTAAATGATAATTCGTGATCTGTATAATTATATAAAGTTACAGGAATACTTGTTTTATCTGTAACAACTGAATTATTTGGAAGAGTAAAATCTATAAATAATTCTTGGAAAACTTTAAATGTTTGTGAATTATATCCAACACTTCCATCTTTACTATTTCCAACTGCTTGTATATTCCATGTAGTTATATTATCACTTATTTTTGTATTAAATTGTGCATTTCCATCATTAGCTATAAGTTCTGGTATAAAAGCTAAACTTTCTAAAAATACATTTCTTACATTTTCTTCTGTTTCTGTTTGTTTTTCTATTTCTATTTCTTTTTCCTGTTTTACAACATCTTGTTTTTGGACATTTTCTTGCTTTTTATTAGATGATGTTAAGGCATCAATTGTAGATTCTATTTTTGATGTAGTAGATTTACTTTCATCAGCAGAAGAAGTTGCAGTACTAAAATATGTAGTATCAATATCTCCCCAAGTTTCAAAATCATTGTCATAAGTATCAGTGCTTACACTTCCTCTAGATAAAGATCCAATAGAATCTTCAACTTCCACTTGTGCACTATTATTAAAAATATAAATAGAAAATATTATTAATATTAATAAAGCTAAAATTGCAATAATTATAGAAATTAAATCATTTACACTAATATTTAATATAATCTTTCCGTTTTCAAGTTTTGTTTTTGTTTCTCTAAAAACAAATTTTCTAAATAATATATATACACATAAAACAATTATAAATCCTATATATGGACCAACAATCTCTGAAACTAAAGATGTTGCAACCCAAAATATTACTGCTTTTGCTAAAGAATCTAATATATCTTTTACAATAGTTAATTTTTTTCCTAATTTTTGCTGTCTTAATCTAACAATTAAAAATATATATATTAAAATTAAGATTCCAAATATAACTAAAAATATATTTGCTATATTATCAACATCAATTTTATCATAGTAAACTAATAATTCCAATAATGCTGAAATTACAAAAATAAATATTAATGGAATAATTAATAAATCTTTAACTATGCTAAATACAAAATCTCTTTCTTTATATAAAGCAAGTGCATAAATTGCTATTGCTATAACCATTTCAATGAATAATATTATTATTGTAGAAACGTTATACATAATTTCATATAAAAAGCTATCCAAATAAATTGATAAAACCAAGAAAACTGCAAAAACATTAAATATTGTTTTTATTATTGAAGATTTTATTTTTAGTTTTCTCATAATAAAAATTAATAAAATTACTATTAAAATTGCAATTGATATAAGTCCTTTTTGTAAATATTCAGAATTATCATGATTTACATAAGCTTTATTAATTATAGAATTATCATTAGATTTTTGTCTTAATAAAACACTTCTAAATGCATTTTCATCTTTCTCATCTAAAGCCATTGCATATACATCAGCAGCTGTAATTTCATCAGATAACTTAATATCTTGAAGAGCTAATTTTAAATTATCAATAGATAAATCATTTTCCGCTAAATTTAATATTGCTTCATCTAAAATACTAACTAATAATGCTGAATCAACACTATTATTATTTGCATCTTTTGTTTTAAAATCAATATTTAATGTGTCACCTGGCTTGTACTCATTTTTATCTGTTTTTATATCTATATTTAATTTTTGACTTGGTTTTATAAAAATAGTTTTTTTGCTATTTTTTGATGCATTATTATTTGATTTTGCATATATATCAATAATTCCTGTAACATTTTCTAAATTAAAATCTATTGTATCATCTTGAGGGGCAATTACTTTTAATAATTGATTATCTTTAAAAACATACAAAGTTGCAGAACTAGTATCATTTTCTGATTTTAAACTTACTGATATATCTTCTCCTTCATTATATTTTAATTTATTAGTTTTAATAACAGGATAAGTATTGTATGAAATTGTAATTGGTTTTGTATCTGTTACTGTATTTTCATTTATATCTTTAGATGTTATAGTTACTATATTTTTATCAATACCTGTAAGTAAAGCTTCTGTTTCTGATGATGTTATAGTAAATTTACCAACACCATTTTCATCTGAAATTACTTGTTTATTTATTTTTCCAATTGAGATATCTGAATATGTTTTAACTGGTTTTCCGTTTCCATCCTTTGTTATTACATATACATCATTTTCTATTCCTTTAATTATTTCTTCATATTCTGGTAAAATTTCTATTTCAAAAATATTTTTAGTTATTGATATTGTTTTTTGTGCTTCTATCATATAGTTTGAAGAATCTGTTACAGAACAATTAATTTCTACTTTTCCATTTTCTTCACAAACATGCTGTAAATTAAATTCTCCAGACTCATTTGTTAAACCAGCTATTTCTTTTCCATTAATAGTTCCTTTAATTTCTGCTCCTTTTACTGGTTCTCCGAAAAAATATTTAGCAGATATTGTTATATTAGCAGTTTCACCAATTAAATAATTATCCTTATCTGTATTTATTGTTGCTTCAAATTGTGGTGTTATATAAGGATTTACTGTAAAATTTTTTGTTTTTTCTTGTGCTTCTGTAGAAACTGTAATTTTATATGTACCACTATTTACTTCATCTGCTAATTTAAAGTTTCCTGAAATAATTCCATATTCAGATGTTTCAACTTTATTTGTGTATACTTTATTATCATTTCCATCATAAATATAAATTGATACTTCTTGCTTAATAGGAGTATTATCCTTTTTAGATAATACTAATGCTCTAAAATTAACTTCATCACCTGGTTTATATATTCCTTTATCTAATGTGATTACAATATTTGAATTTGTAGCATTTATTATATTAATTGGCATTTCAAAAGAATCTTTATAAAATCCTGACTTTGCTGTTACTTTTAAATTATATGATCCTGTTTCAAGATTTTCTGGTATAGGAATATTAAAATCAGCAAATTTACCTTTTTCTATATTTATTTTTTCTTGAACATCTTTTACTTTTTTATTTTCTTGATTATAAAGTTCAATTTTACAATTACTATCAACAGATTTATAGTTTTCTTCTATATCTGCTAACGTTTCATTATCTATTATTTTTCTAACATTTACTGCTCCTGAAATATTAGAATCAGTATAATAAGTATTGTTAGTTTTTAATGATATTTTCAATTTTCCTGTTTTAAAAAAACAAATAAAATTATAAATTGAAAAAACTAAAATTGAAACTATTATTATACAAGTTAAAACTTTAATCACTTTTTTTCTAGTCATAATAACCCCCATTTTTTTATTTTATAATAATATTTTACAAATAATATATTTTTTTTACAATATATTTATTTATTATTTTTTATTTTTATTTTTAATATAAAATCTATTTTGGATTAAAAAAACACTTATCAAATGATAAGTGTTTTTTATCCAAATATTATTCATTTTAATAATTTAATCATAAGTTTTTATACTAACTTTTCTAATTCTTTTTAAATTTTGCAAATATATTTATTTCTTTAAAGAAGAAATCATGTAATTCTGGAAATTTAATTTCTTGAAATAAAAAATCATGAACTTCTGTTAAAACTTTTTCTTCATGTGCAGTTAATTCCAAAACTATAGGCTTATTCCAATCAATCTCTTTAAATAATAAGCTTTTCATTTTACTCCACATATTAACTACTGCTGGTAAATTACCTGCTTCTGATGTTTCTGCTAATTTATATTCTTTCATTGATTTTTCCTCCTTAGTATAATACAATACCTTATTATATTTATACTATATGAAAGCTTATTTATCAATATTTTTTGAGTTAAGTTTTTATTAAATTTTAATTACTAAAATATTACATTTTTTCTGCTATTAAATTTAAATTTTCTCTTTCTTTAATTTTTACTTTTAATATTTCATTTGAAATATTAACTTTACTTTCTACTTTTACCATAAGATAATTAGAGGTATGTCCTTTATAATATTTTCCATCTTTTTCTTCAAATAACACTCTTTCTTCTTTTCCAATATATGAATCTAAGTATTTTTTTTCATTTTCATCAGATAATTCTAATAATTTTTTACTTCTTTCTTCTTTTATTTCTCCTGAAATTTGATTTTTCATTAACTCAGCCTTTGTTCCTTTTCTTGGAGAATATTTGAAAATATGCATTTTATAAAAATTTATTTTTCTTAAAAAATTATATGTTTCTTCAAATTCATCAATTGATTCATCTGGAAATCCAACTATTATATCTGTTGTTAAAATTACATCATTATAAGCTTTTCTTAATCTATTTACTATTACTTCAAATTCTTCTACACTATATCTTCTATTCATTCTTTTTAATGTTCTATTTGAACCACTTTGAAGCGATAAATGAAAATGATGACATATTTTATCTAACTTTGTAATTCTTTCTATAAAATTTTCTGTTATTAATAATGGCTCTATTGAACCGAAGTCTTATTCTTTCAATTCCATCAATTTTATTTATTTCTTCTAATAAATCAATAAGTTCGTATTTTTTTTCAAAATCCTTGCCATAAGAGGCTACATGAATTCCAGTTATTACTACTTCTTTTATTCCATTTTTAGAAATTTCTTTTATTTCTTTTAAAATATTTTCTGGTTTTCTACTTCTAACTCTTCCTCTTGCATATGGAATAATACAATACGTACAAAATCTATCACAACCATCTTGAACTTTTATAACAGCTCTAGTCTTTTCAGTATATGTTACACTGCCAAAATCTCCGTATTCTTTATTATACATAACATCTTCTAATTTTATATTTGTTTTTTTAAATTCAATAGCTTGTTCAACATATTTTAAAATATTTGTTTTTTCATTTGTTCCTAAACATAAATCAATTTCATCAATTTTTTCTATTTCTTCTTTTGCAACTTGCACATAACATCCTACAGCAACAACTATTGAGTCTGGATTATTTTTTTTTGCTTGTCTTAATATCTGTCTAGACTTTCTATCAGACATATTTGTAACCGTACATGTATTTATTATGTAAATATCTGCTTTTTCTTCAAATTCAACTATTTTATAACCAGCATTTTTAAAAATTTGTATCATTCCATTTGTTTCATATTGATTTACTTTACAACCGTAAAGTATAAAAAGCTACTCTTTTTATATTATTCATTTTCACATTTCCTTATTATATTATTTATTACATTAAAATACTCACATATTTTAATGTGAGTATTTTAATGTATAAGTATATTGGGATTTTATTATTATTTTCTCATTCTATCCATACTGTCTAAATTATCTAATGCTTTACCTGTTCCTTTAGCAACACAAGAAATTGAATCTTCAGCAATCATAACATTTATTCCTGTTTTTTCTTGCAATAATCTATCTAAACCATCTACCAAACATCCGCCACCTGTCATATAAATGCCTTTATCACTAATATCAGCTACAAGTTCTGGTGGTGTTTTTTCTAATACAGAATGAACAGCATCAACAATAAGCATAGCTGGTTCTTCTAGAGCTTCCATAAGTTCACTAGAATATATAGTAATTGTTTTTGGAAGTCCTGTAATTAAATCTCTTCCTCTAACATCCATTTCCATATCTTGTATTTTAGGAAAAACGCATCCAATTTGTTGTTTTAATTCTTCGGCAGTTCTTTCTCCAATCATAACATTATGTCTTTTTTTAATATATTTTACAATATATTCATCAAATTTATCTCCTGCTATTTTTATAGAAGAACTAACAACAGATCCTCCTAAAGAAATAACAGCAATATCTGTAGTTCCACCACCAATATCTACAATCATGTTTCCACAAGGTTTTGATATATCTATTCCTGCTCCAATTGCTGCAGCAATTGGTTCTTCAATTAAATATACTTTTCTTGCTCCTGCATTTGAAGCAGCATCTATAACTGCTTTTTTTTCTACTTCTGTAATTTGAGAAGGAATACATATCATTATTCTAGGAGCAAATAAAAATCTTCCTCCTATTTTTCCAATAAAATATTTTAACATTTTTTCTGTAACAGTATAATCTGAAATTACACCATCTCTTAAAGGTCTGATTGCTACAATATTTCCTGGGGTTCTTCCTAACATTCTTCTAGCTTCATGTCCAACAGCTAGAACTTCTCCTGTTAAGTTGTTTACAGCTACTACTGATGGCTCTCTTAATACAATTCCTTTTCCTTTTATATATGCAATTACAGTAGCAGTTCCTAAATCAATTCCGATATCTTGTCCAAACATCAACAATCTCTCCCTTAACAAAAAAAATAGCAAAATTTACTTAAGTTACATTACATTTGCATTACGATTATATTACATTTTTAAATATTTATCAATACTTTTCTAGCAATTTATGGTTTTTTTAATTTATTTCATAAATAATAAATTTGTATTTATAACATTTTTTATAAAAAGCACTTTTACTTTTCATTATATGTATAAATCAGCTTATATTATTCTTTTTTGACAAAAGATTATTGTAATAAAAAATACTCTATGCTATAATAACTTTGTTAGTAGAATAATAGGAGTGTAAAATAAAATGGAAAAAATATCAATATTAATACCTTGCTACAATGAGGAAAAAGCATTACCTTTATTTTATGATGAATTAATCAAAAATATAAAAAAATTTCCTCAAAATGTGGAATTTGAAATTCTTTTTATAAATGATGGTTCTAAAGATAATACATTAAACATTATAAAAGAATTAAAAAATAAAAATAATCAAATTCAATATATTTCTTTTTCTAGAAATTTTGGTAAAGAAGCAGCAATTTTTGCAGGTCTTGAGAATGCAACTGGTGATTATATAACACTTATGGATGCAGATCTTCAAGATCCACCTTCTCTTCTATTAGAAATGTATAATTATGTATCAAAAGAAAATTATGATGCTGTTGGTACTAGACGTGTTAATAGAAAAGGTGAACCAGTTGTAAGAAGCTTTTTTTCTAAATTATTTTACAAATTAATAAATAAAATGACAAGTTTTGAAATGGTAGATGGTGCTAGAGATTTCGTTTTTATGAAAAGAAACGTTTTAGAAGCAATAATTTCTTTAAAAGAATATAATCGATATTCAAAAGGTTTGTTTAGTTTTGTTGGATTTAATGTAAAATGGATAGAATATAAAAATATTCCAAGAGTTGCTGGAAAAACAAAATGGTCTTTTTGGAAATTAACAAAATATGCTTTAGAGGGAATCACCGCTTTTTCAACAGCACCTTTAATATTATCTTCTATTATTGGTTTATTTTTTTGTGTAGTATCTTTTTTGTTAATTATTGCTATTATATTCAAAACTTTAATATTAGGAGATCCTACTAGTGGCTGGCCTTCACTTGTTTGTATTATATTTATGGTAAGTGGTATTCAGCTTTTCTCTCTTGGAATTATTGGTCAATATTTATCAAAAACCTATTTAGAAGTTAAACAAAGACCTATTTATATTGTAAAAGAAAAAAGTATTAAATAGACTATAAAAAGTAGAATATATTTATTCTACTTTTTATTTATTCAAAATACACTTTTATAAAATATATATTAAAGCATATTTTTAATTCTATAAATTATGTTTCAATTTAAAAATATAATTTCCTATAAAATATTTTTTAATCTTAATTTTTCTTTTTCAGCAAAATGATTTAACCAATATTTAAACTCTGTTAAATTTTCTAAAGCAATACTATATTCTTCATTTTTAATATTTTCCTCTAAAACAACAATACTTTTAGTTATTTTTTCAAGTTCATTATGCTCTACAAACATAGATAATTTATCTTCTTCTTTATACCAATCATTTCTTAATTTTTCTATTTTTTCATTTAAATCATCTTTTTCTTCATTTTTTAATTCATTATTTTCTTTTTTTTGCATAAAATAATATAAACTATCTTTAATAGGAGTAATTTCGCTTGATATATTTTTTACACTTTTTTCAGAAAAAGAACTTGTTATAAATTCTAATAATCCAATTCCAATAATAATTGATATTAATAAAATAATTTCTTTTTTAAATTTCATTTATTTTTCTTCTTTCTTTTGACAAAAAATACTTTGATCACCATTTAAAACAGCAATCAAGGCTTCTTCTGGTTTCATATTAAACTTACCTATTTCCTGTTCTAACCAATTATAGTCTTTTCCTAATTTATCTAAATTATCTGTCATTATTTTTCCATCAATAACTAAATCATAAGCAATTCCTTCGTATGGAACTTGCATATTAAAATCTTCTGGTTTTAATGCTCTTTTTTCTGGCTTTTGCACAACACTAATTTGACCACTAGTTTCTAATATTGCAAATTCTACATCTCCAATGTTATTTATATTATTTACTCTTAATCTTTCTTGCAACTCATTAATAGTAAAATTCTCTTTAATTAAAGCCTTTTCATCTATTTTTCCTCTATAAATTAAAATTCTTGGCTTTCCACAAATAATTTCTCTTATTTTTATACTTTTTAAATTCAATAAAGAAATTATTACATGAATAAATAATAAACCAAAAATTGGTATAATCCCATATAATATTGGAATTCCTATTTCTGCCATTGGTGTAGCTGCTAAATCAGCAATCATTATTGCAATAACAAGTTCAAATGGTTGCATTTGTCCAATTTCTCTTTTTCCCATAAATCTCATTACAAATAATACCAAAATATATATAATTACAGTTCTAACAAATATAAGTATCATATTAAACCTCAAAAATACAAATTTTATATGAATATTTTTTGCAAAAATTATTAAAATATACTTATATTTATTTATAAATTTAAATTATTTTTTATTTTTATAAATAAATATACTTTTGAAGCAAGGAGGTTTGTAAAATGGATAACAATAACTCAAATGCACAATCTAATAGCACAATGGGTACTGTAGGTCAAATAATTGGAAGATTTATAGTTGCTGCCATTATTTTAGGAATCACTGCTTTTTTTACACCTGGTTTTTCTATTAATAATATTTGGGCATTAGGAATTTCTGCTATCGTTTTAACAGTTATGGATTATCTTATAATAAAATTTACTGGTTTACATGCTATGGCATTTGGAAAAGGATTTGTAGGATTTGTACTTGCAGTAGTAATCTTATATGCAACACAATTCTTCGTATCTGGATATTCTATATCTTGGATGGCTGCTATAATTGGTGCCTTAATTTATGGTGTAATTGATTATATTATGCCTGGCGAACAAGGTATGTAATAATTAAAATACAATTGACTTATTAATAATTTTTTATTAAATTATTAATGAGTCAATTTATTTTTAATTTTTTTGTCGATTTTTGTCACTTTTTGTCATCCTGAATTGTTTATATATATGAAGGGGTGTGTTTTTATGTTAAAAGTTTTAATTATTAGTAAACAAACTGAAACTGCAAAAAAAATTATTAACAATATTTTAATAAGTCTTGATAACTTAAAAGTTATGGGAATTGCTAATAACTTAGAAGAAGCTAAAGAATTAATACCTAAGTTCACAGTAGATTTAATTATTACAACTAATAATATTAATTTAGAAAATTTTATTAAAGAAAATTTTTTCTCATATAAACCTAAATTAGTTATTATTTCAAATTTAAAAAATTCAGAAAGCACTTCAAGAAATACATTAATTGTAAATCACAATTTAAGTTTTTCTGAAATTTCAAAAAAAATTTCAATTTTTATCAACACAAAAATTGGTAAATCAAAAAAAGAAAAAGCTATAAATCTACTTAAAAAATTTGGTTTTGATTTTAAACTTTCTGGAACAAATTATTTATTAGATGCCATTATGTTTAATGTATCATATAATGAATCTTTTGGATTTGAAAAATTAGTAAAAGATACTTATGCTGAAGTTGCAAAAATGAATAATACTAGAAGTGATTTAGTAAAATGGGCTATTACTCGTTCAATTAATTATATGCATTCTAGGCATACAAAAGAAAGTTACATATTTGTAGAAGAATTTTTTAATATCAAATATCCAGAAAGACCAACCCCAAAAACTATTATTAATTTAGTTTCAAATACTTTAAATTTAAATTAAAATATTAACCAAAAAAGCAGTTTCAAAAAAATAAAAAGTTGCTAAAATAAAATTTAGCAACTTTTTATTTTTTAAGATAAATTGTCTCTACATCTTTCACATAAAGTAGGATGTTCTGCACTTTCCCCAACAGTTTCTGAATACATCCAGCATCTTTCACATTTTTCGCCTTTTGCTCTTTCTACTTTTATTCCTATTGGAACTTCTGAATCTTCATTTCTTCTGTTTTCATGTAGTTCAACATCTGATACTATAAATATTTCTTTTAAAAGTTCTTCTTTTCCTTTTAAGAATTCATATTCATCATTTTCTGCAAATAATGTAACTTTTGCTTCTAGTGAAAGACCTATATCTTTATTTGCTCTTGCTATTTCTAATTTTTTAGAAACTTCATCCTTAACTCTTATTAATTTTTCCCATTTTAAAGATAATGTATCATTATCATATTTAGGATTTGGTTTTGGATAATATTCTAACATAACGCTTTCAAGATTTTCACCTTTTTTATGTGGCATATATTCCCAAATTTCTTCTGCAGTAAAGCATGTCATTGGAGCTAAAATTCTAACTAAACTTGATAATATTTCATACATTGTAGTTTGAGCAGCTCTTCTTTCTAGTGATTGTGGCTTTGAAGTATATAATCTATCTTTTATTATATCTAAATAGAATTGGCTCATATCAACAACGCAAAATTGATTTATAGCTTGATATGCCTCATGAAATTCATAAGTATCATAAGCTTTTGTGCAAGTTTTAATTAATCTATTTAATCTAGTTAAAGCCCATTTATCTATTTCTTTTAAATCTTCATAAGGAACTGGATTATTTACATCAAAATCGAAAGTGTTTCCTAAAATATATCTTGCTGTATTTCTTATTTTTCTATAAACTTCTGTTACTTGTTTTATAATATTTTTAGATACACTTACATCTGATTGATAATCTGATGCTAAAACCCAAAGTCTTAAAACATCTGCACCAGATTCTTTTATTATTTCTTGTGGAGCAATAACATTTCCAATAGATTTTGACATTTTTCTTCCTTGTTCATCTACTGTATATCCATGTGTTAAAACTTCTTTATAAGGTGCTTTGCCATTTACAGCAACAGATGTTAGAAGTGAAGATTGGAACCAACCTCTATATTGGTCTGATCCTTCAAGATACATATCTGCTGGTGGTAATCCTCTTTCTGCAAGAACAGATTCATGTGTTGAACCAGAATCAAACCAAACATCCATTATATCTGTTTCTTTCTTGAATTCTGTACAGCCACAAGAACATTTTGCACCTTCTGGCATTAGTTCTTTTTCAGATAAATCAAACCATGCATTTGTTCCTTTTTCTTTTACTATTTCTTGAACTTTTTTCAAGCTTTCTTCGGTAACATACTCTTTTTCACAATTTTTACAATAAAAAATTGGAATTGGGACTCCCCATGTTCTTTGACGAGAAATGCACCAATCATTTCTGTCTTCAACCATTTTAGAAATTCTTTCTTCTCCCCAAGAAGGATACCATTTAACAGTTTTTATTGCATCTAAAGTTTCTTTTCTAAATCCATCTACTGATGCAAACCATTGACTTGTAGCTCTAAAAATAACTGGTTTTTTGCATCTCCAACAATGTGGATAAGAGTGATTTACAACTTGGCTTGTTAAAAGTAAATTATGTTCATCTAACCATTTAATAATTTCTTTGTCAGATTTTGCATAATACATATCTTTAAATGGTCCAGCACCTTCTCCTCTTTGAACACCTTTGCTGTCTACTAAAACTATTATATCGCTTCCTTTTTTTAGTCCTAATAAATAGTCTTCTTTACCATAGCTTGGTGCAATATGAACACAGCCAGAACCTGTTCCTAATTCTACATTAACTGTATCTTCACTACCAGTTACAACTTTTGAATCTCTATCTAAGAATGGATGTTTACAAATAACACCTTCTAATTTTTCTCCATCAATTTCTTGAACAATTTTATAATTCTCTTTTCCAGCAATTTTCATAACTGATTCTACAAGTTCTTTTGCAAAAATTAATTTTTCTCCATCTACTTCTACAACTGCATATTTAAAATCTGGTCCTACAGCTATCATTGTGTTTCCTGGTAAAGTCCAAGGAGTTGTTGTCCAAATTACTACATAAGCATTTTTTGCATCAAATAGACCTTTAGAATCTTTTACTGGAAATTTAACATAAGCTGTATTTGAATTTACATCTTTATATTCTATTTCAGCTTCTGCTAAAGCTGTTTCACAGTCTGTGCACCAATAAACTGGTTTTAAGCCTTTATAGATATAACCTTTTTTATACATATCAGCAAATACACCAATTTGCTTTGCTTCCATTTGTGGCTGATAAGTAACATAAGGATTTTTCCAATCTCCAAGAACACCTAAACGTTTAAATCCTTCTGTTTGTTTATCTTTATATGTCATAGTAAATTCTCTACAAGTATCCCTAAATTTATTTACAGGAATTTCATCCCTATTTAATCCTAATTTTTCAATAGCTTTTTTCTCTGTTGGCATACCATGTGTATCATAACCTGGTATGTAAGGAGTATAAAATCCTTGTAAATTTTTATATCTTACAATAGTATCTTTTAAAACCTTGTTTAAAGCATGACCTATATGAATTTCTCCATTTGCATAAGGTGGTCCATCATGTAACACAAAAGGTGTTTTTCCTTCATTTTTCTTTAACATTTTTTCATATAAGTCTTTTTCAAATACTTTTTCTTGTATTTTAGGCTCATTTTCTGGCAAATTTGCTCTCATTGGAAAATCTGTTTTTGGTAAATTTAAAGTTTTTCCATAATCTTTCTTTTCTTCACACATTTTAAATTTCTCCTTTTATATTAATTTTTTTATTTTAATTTATATAATATTTATAAAATTTATTATATCCATTATTGTAGCAATATTAATTATTGTTATTAATGACAAAGTTATTGAATAAAATACTTTTTTATTGATTTTTACTTTTTCTAAAATATATTCTAATCCCATCATAAAAAGCGGAACTATTGCCCAAGAAAAATATATTATAAATAAAGGTGATCCATCAATAGACCAATTTAGTCCTACAAAAAGTATAAAAGAAAATAATGTCCACATAGCACATGCTTTTACAAAAAAAGATTTTCTATTTTTAATTATTCCAATAATAATTATTGCTATTATTACCAAAGATAATATATTAATATTCGTTGTTATTGAATCCCACCAATACATTCCATTTAAAGCATTAGATGGTAATGCAACAAATACATTCTGAATCATTTTTGTAGTAGATATTAGTCTTTCTGTAATAGAATAATCATGGCTTGCAAACCTAGATTTTGTTAATAATAAATCTTGATAACCATTTTTAAATATTCCATATCTTCCTAAACAAATAAAAATTAATACTGTTATTAATATTATTTTAAATACTTTTACTATTTTTTCCTTTATTTTACTTGAATTTATTAATTCTAAAATTCCAATAAAGCAACTCGTTGGCATACATCCTGCTGAAAGTATCAAACTCAGTATAGAACCATCTTTTTGCTTTTTGCAAACATCAGACACATATAGAATTATCAAAAAAGTACATAAAATATATTTTTCAAAAAATAATAAATATAATATACTTGAAAAAGATAACATATATGCTATAAATATACTTTTCTTTTGCGTTAAATTTTTTATTATAAGACCCATAAGTATTAGTAATTGAACATTAATAAATTGCAAAATAATTGCTTCTACTACTGAAGTTAAATTTCCGTTAAAGAAGAATTTAACAACAGAATCAACAACTGCATATATAGGAAAAGTTACTATACTTAAAAGTGGATGCCTAATATCATAGTATGTAGGGTTTGGAAATATTTTTTCACTACAATATCCACAATCTAAAGAATATACTTTATCATATACTAAATAAAAATTAGAATTATAAAAATATAAAATTGTTATAAGAATAAGACCTACTATACTCAAAAATAAATAAGCTTTTTTATCCCAATCATCTAATTCTTTATATAAATCTGTTAATTTTTGTTTTAGACTATTTCCAATAAAAATCGCTATATATGATGCTGATATTACAGAGATTATAAAACCTCTTAATCTAAACGGATTAAAAAATAAATATTCAAAATTATTTTTTAAACTCATACCTTTTATTAAATATAGTTTATAAATAGTTAAAATTGCTAAAAATATACATATTATTGAAAAATTTGTTTCTTTTTTTAAATTATCTATATTTTCATTCATTGTTTTATAATATAAAAATATAGATGCAAAAAAAGAAACTATCATTGTTACCAATATTATTTCTTCTGTATAATCAGGAACAATAATTTGAAATGATAAAATAGATGAAGAAATAGCAAAAACTATTCCAAAAATAATTTTAAAAGCATTTGATAATATTTTTTTATTCATTTCATTTCCTCCAAAACAAAATCAAAAAAACCATTTCATCTCAAATAGGACGAAATGGTTTATAATTCCGCGGTACCACCTAATTTAATTAATAAAATATTAATTCACTTAAAATCTTTTAACGCAAGATATACGAATTATTTTACTACACTATTTCAAATAATCAACTCCAAGGTGATAATAAATAAATCTTCCTACTAGTTTTCACCAAACACTAGCTCTCTTTCAAGGTTTTAATCTATTTACCAAGTCCTTTTCAAAGTTTTTTCTTATTAATATTAATATAATAACATCATTTACATAATTTTGTCAATATTTATTTTTACTATAATTTTACAAAATTGATATTTTTTGATATAATTATATTAACTAGTTTTTTATTATTTATTAGGAAGTAATTTCCATATATTATGAAAGCTCTAGTTATGTACATTGACATCACCAATACAATAAATTGAAAGGAATGAAAACATTATGAACAAAATTAACAAGTTGATTCACTGTAATCCCGTTGTAGCAATGCCTAAAGAAGTTATTCGGCGTAAAAACATGATTCTTTTAGTTGAAATTATTTCTACTGGAATTCTTGACATTTTGAGTTTTTCAATAAAAGGAGCTCAATATGCAATCACTGCAAAACTTAATCTTCTTGCATTTATTTTTATAATATTGTACTTCTTAAGAGATGTTTTGCAAGCAACTATTCAAACTTTCACCAATTCACAAAAAAACAGATTTAATGAACAACAAGATTCTTTCATTATTGAAAATGTAGGCGATATATCCAATACTGTTCGTGGCAAAGTTCTCTCGCAAGATAATGAATTTTCAAAAATTATGACTAATTCTGAAGTCATTTTAGTCATGAAAGAATTTATTGGTTACATTTGGCAATTCATTATTAGAATACCAACAGCTATTTCAAATATTGTTACAGCAATTATTTTATCTATTGGTATCATAATATCTGAATTTTTGCAAACCAAGGACTTAAAGCTTACTATTTATCTCAGTGCAATTCTATTAATTTGTATCATTGTTTTTGCAATTCTCTATTCAATTAGGTTTAAAATTCGCAAAAACTATAGGGAAAAGCACAGAAAACTTAGGAAAGAAAATGAAGTTCTCTTCAATGATATAAAAAATATTGAACCTCTTATTACTGAAGAATTCACATATAGAGTTAATCTACTTGTTGAAAATATTCGTAATAAAAGAGCTACAGAAAAAGATGAGTACTTCAATCTAAATGTTGTTCAGGTTCTTAGAACCATTGTTTTAGCGATTTTTATGATAGGCATTATACTTATTAAGCTTTACTATGTAGGTGGTATAAACAAACTTTCTATAGTTGTTATAACAGACATTTTGGCAATTTCATCAGTTTATTCTACTATCTTAAACAAAGTGGATTCAATTCTTCGAAATTTTGAAGAAATGGCAAATCTCTTTAAAGATGCAGAAGCTGTAAAACCAGATTTTGACAAAATAATGGCTGTAAACGATGCTGAAAAGAAAGTAAAATTCTCATCAGATGAGTGCATTGATCATATTAGAATTAATCCATTTATTTTCTCATACTCATCAGCAAAAAATTCTGTATATAAATTGCAGAATACCGCTTCTATTCTTCTTGAAAAAGGAAAATCATATCTTGTAAGTGGACACACTGGTTGTGGAAAATCTACATTAATGCACTTACTAACTGGAAAAATAAAACTTGATGAATCACCTATGTCGTATAGTAATCAAAAAAGTAAAGCTACTAGGGCTTATCTGGCTTCTATTATGCATGAAAGCAATGGTAGACTTGGTAGTAATTCAATTTTAGAGGAGCTTATTTTTAGTAAAAAATTTTCAACACTTAATAAATCTAAAATGGTTGAAATTCTTCACGGAACACGCATATATGAAGATATAATGCGTAACTTGGGACTAACAAAACCTAATGATGATAAAGTGTTAGAATATTTAAGGACAACATCAATTGTTCAATACTCCTCTGGTCAAAAGCAAAGGCTGGCAATTGTTAAAGTTTTATACAACTTAAATTCCAAACATAAAGTCGTTGTTTTTGATGAGGCTACAAATGCTTTGGATAATGAGACAGCAAAGTCGGTTCTTAAATTTATGGCAGACTATTGTCAAAAAGATCAACCTAGAATTGTGTTCTTTGTGACACATCAGGTAGATATAACAAAGCAGATTACAAATGCCTCAATTGAATTTCATTCGAAAATATTCCCAATTTTTGAAATTGGACTAGCGAAATAACAGCAATAACCCCGGCTCCTGCACTTACAGGAACCGGGGCTTTCATTTTCATAATTTATTTAACATTTTTTATTATTCCTAAAGCTGCCTTTTTACCTGCTGCTAAAGCTCTGCATACTGTTGCTTTACTTTCTGTATTATCTCCCCCTGCATACACATTAGACAAATTTGTTTTTCCATTTTCATCAATTTTTATATATCCCCATTCATCAAGTTCAATCCCTTGATTTTGAATTAACACTTTATCTGGTTTTAAACCTATTGCAAAAACAACAGTATCTGCTTTTTCTTCAAATTCTTTTGCATCTTTTACATCCACTGCTTTTCCATCTATTATTTCTGTTTTAACACAATTTACAGATTTAATATTTCCGATTTATTTCATTTGCAGAAACAACTCTTATTAATTCTTTAAACTCTACTCCATCTTTTATTGCATCATCTAGTTCTATTTCTCTAGCTGGCATATGTTTTCTATCTCTACGATATAATATTTTTACTTTTTCAGCTCCCATTTTTACAGCTACTCTTGCAGAATCCATTGCTACATTTCCTCCGCCAATTACAACAACTGTTCCTAAATTTTTTAAAAATTTATTTTCATTATAAGCTTTTAAAAACACATCTGAATCATAAATATTTTTTAATTCTTTTTCATACAAAGAATATCTTGAAGATTTTGGAGCACCAATTCCTAAAAATACTGCATCATATTTTTCTGAAATTTCTTTTAATGAAAAGTCTTTTCCAAGTTCTTTATTAGTTATAAATTTTGCTCCCATTTCTTCAAGTTTATTTATAACTTCTTCAACATAATTCTTAGATAATCTAAAGTCTGGAATTCCATAAATTAAAATTCCACCTGGAATGCTATCTTTTTCATAAATATCAACTTCATATCCATTTTTTAATAATTCAAAACCGCATTCAATTCCGGCAGGTCCTGAACCAATAATTGCAACTTTTTTACCTACACTTTTTTCTATATTTATTTTGTAATTATATCCTTCTTTTTCTGCCCATTCATTAACATATTTTTCTAAAAGTCCAATATGAGTTGGATATGATTTTATTCCTCTTATGCAACTTCCTTCACATTGTTCTTCTTGTGGACAAATAATACTACAAATATGTGAACAAATATTATTTTCTTGCAAAATATTATAAGCTTTTTTCAAATTATTATTTTTTATTTCTGATATAAATTCTGGTATTTGTGTTTTTATTGGACAACCTTTTTCACTACAAGGTTTTAATTTGCAATTTAAACAATAATTCGCCATTTCTTCTATGTTTTCCATTTTTAGTACTCCTATTATTTTTTCATTTACTTTTTTATATTTTATCTAACTTTATTTTTAATTTTAAATTATTTATCTTTTTTATTCTTTTTTGTAATTTTAGCAAATTTGTTTGCATTTTCTTTTTGTTTATCTAAAGGAAGCCAAGCAAATTCAGAACAAACCTGCTCTCCATATAAAGTAACATTATCCTTATCATCATCAAAATCTTTATTCATAATTTTATCCTCCAGATATTAGTATTTCTAATATCTGTCGAATTATACTAAATTATAAGATTTGCATTTCATTAAGCCTATAAAGATGTTTTTACTATTTATTCGCTTTTAATTTCAATTTCATCTTTTTTACTATATTTTTTTATAAAATTTATTAACAAACATATAAAAACATAAATTGAAATACCTTTAAATATCTCTATTAAAGGAAATACTCCTGCAGCATAAAAAGTTCTATATGTTATTAACATTTTTTCTTCAAAGAAACTTAAAAACAAATTTAATTCAAAACATAGTACGATTGAACTTAAAAATACTCCTGTCATAATAAACCATAAATTTAATTTTTCAAAATTTCTATTTTTCATTTCAGCTAACATACAGACTGTAAAAGCTATATATCCAATGATTGCTAAAATATTTGTTGGTACTGCTAATGTTTTATATATATTAACAATTATATTAGATGCATTTTTCACAACAATTGAAAAATTATTATTACTATTATTTTGACCTAATCTTAAGAATTTTTGTACTTCATTTATTTCATCAATAGTTCCTGAATTTTTTGATTCAACAATTCCACAGTCATCATATTTTGAAAAATCCCATAACCAATCAACAGACTTTGGCATTAAATTCCAAATTTCAATATAAGTTAATCCTTTTATTTGAGAAGCTATATGAATTTTTCTATCTTTAATTAATGTTCCATTATTAAAAGCATCTTCAAGTTCTCTATTTACTTTCTCACAAAATTCTTTTGATTTTACTGCATTTTCATCATAATATCCATGCACAGACATAATATATCTTATTTTCCAAACAATATAATCTCCTGGAACTTCATCATCCTTATTTGTATATGCTTTACAAACTTCCATATCTTGTTTTAATTCTGATAAAGTAGGACTTACATTATATGCTTTTTCCATCATATTTTGAGTTACCCAAATTGTTTTATCTTGTATTGGTTTATCATCTTCTATTGAAAATAAATTTGTCATCATTTTTCCAAAATCTGAATTTGATTTATCATTTAAATCAAATATTCCATAATATTTATTGTTCATAAAACAAATTAAAAGTCCAAAAATTAAACATATTGCTATTGGTATAATTAATGATATTGATTTTTTTAATAAATTTTTTCTATCAAAAATTATTATCCAAATTAAAATTAACAAAGATATTGTTCCAACAAAAGGTGCAATCCATATAGAATCTTCTTTTAAGAACCAAAAAAATGATAGTGAAATTCCTGAAATAATACTCCATAAATATAAATTTTTCACATTTTGATTTCTTCTTAAAAATAGTCCTATATAACCACCAAAAGCTAATAATACAGCAAAAGGAATTATTGCATTACGATAATTTCTTTGTGAAATTAATGTAGTAAATCCTGTAGGTGAAAATAAAATTACTATATAGCATAAAAATAACCATTTCTTATTTATTTTTGGAGATAAAGCTTTACATATTAATAAAGCTGATAATATATTTAATATAGCAAGTCCAATAGTATATGGAATCATTAACTTATTACATATTGCTTCAAAAAAAGAAAAACTTATTGCTTTGCATAATCTTAATTGGTCATATGTACCTAGCCAATTTCCAGATGTAATTTGATTTGCATATTCATATAATATTCCATCATCAGCCTTTTCAACACTATAAATATATATAGGTGTAAAAAACCACATAATTACTCTAATAAAAGTAATTAAAATTAATAAAATTAGAATTATTTTTTCAGATTTTTCTGAAATTTCTATTTTTAATTTTTCCATATTATTTTCTCCAAATTTTATATAATACTTTTTATAGACATAATAATTTCATTCATTAAATTGAATAATATCATTATAACATTTTTTATTTCAAAAAATCTATGAATTCTAAAATATTTTTTAATATTTTGCTATGCAAATATATTATCTAGTAAGACTGATTAACACATCGAACGGGCAAGTTACAGATGTGTTTTTTTATTGTTATCTTTAAGTAAAAGAAAAAGCAGATTTTTCAATCTGCTTTTTCTGGTGCGGGCAACATAGATATTTACAACTCGCTGGCTCTATCAAAGATTGATATAAAATTATCAATCAGTTTTTATTATTAATTTAGCATAACATTTTAAATTATGGAAGCTTATCATTAAGAAATTATTATTTTTTTCTTAAACTTTTATTATTCTCTTTTTCTAATTGTTTTAGGCTTTTTTTAGGTGTAGGTAAGTCTTCTGGCATAGTCCCACCATTTTTAGCAATTACTTCTCTTATATTTTTACCAATATGATAATGTGTTTTATTAGCTTCTTTTTCACTCTTAACATTATCTTTCTTTAATTTTTGCTCTGTTTGAGAAATTCTAAATAAATTTGCAATAAGTTCATCACTTCCCATATTATCTAATATATCTTCTCTATATCTTAGTCCTTTTCTTTTAGCAATATCATCAGCTGTTTCTCCATTATATAAACCTTTATATCCAAAATTATGAAATATATCAAAATTTTTAACCCCTGCATTTTTAGCGGTTTGATTGAGTGAATAATTTCCCTTCCTTGTTAAGTTTCTTTGATAAAATCTCTTTTCATCTTCTGTTAATGAAGTATACTCTTTTTCGCTAATTTCTTGTTTTCTAGTTTGAACTGCAAAATATGTTTGAGCAAGAGCAATTACTTTTTTTCTACTATCTCCATTTTGTGCTATTAAATAGCAAGCATAACGAGTAAGTTCATAATCTTGTTGTTTTCTTATAGCTCCAGAGCCTATTTGAACCATTTTGTCGATGCCGACAAAATGGTCAGAACTATCAATTTCACTGTTTTCACAAGATGCTTTTGCCTTTTTTATTACTCCTTCAAATTTTCTCCATTCAGAATAATTTAATACTTTTTGTAATTCCCTGGCATACCAAAATTCAACACCATTTTCATCAAAATGTTTAATATCTTCAAATGATTTATTATTTTTATTTATTTCTTTCACCAATATCATCTCCATTGTAACATATTTTTATGCTTATAATTGTAAAACAGTTGTTTGTAATTGTCAATGATATTTTAAATTTTTATATTATTAAAAAGTATAATTCTATATTTATCATCATTTGGATAAAAGGACTTTAACCTTGTCATAAGTCCTAACCCCTATGAGTTTTGACCAACAGTACAAAACTCGGGTGATAATATGATACATACTGAAAATAAAACTAATAAAAAAATACCATTCTTTTTCAGAATGATATTTATATCTATCTGTTTTATAAAGTTCGAACAGATACATTGTTGGTGCGGTAGACATTAAGTGATGTAGTAATATCAATGCTTTTATGGATTTTATCCGGTACAAGTCCGGTAATGCTTTACCGGACAAAAAGCAATAAATAATCTTAAATAATTATATAATGTAATTTGACACTTACTCTCTTTTTTGCTATAATGAGAGTAAGTTATTGTTAAGGAGTGTAAATGAAAAAAGTAAAAGGAAACGGAACTATATATTATAATCATAATAAAAAGTTATGGGTTGCTGAATATTATATAGTTGAAAATAATAAATCAACCAAAAAGTCCATTTATGGAAAAAGTAGAGATATTGTTTCTCAAAAATTAACAAGTATTATGTATGACTTTCACAATGATAATTTCATAAAAGAAAATGGTATGCCTTTGATTACATTATTAAAACAAATTCGTGAGGATAAATTTGCTGCAAATCTTATTTCTGAAAGTCATTATTCAAGACTTGAGTTTGTTATAAAAGAAATTGAAAATAGCGATATTGGAAATATGGATATTACAACTATAACAACAAGAGATTTACAAAACTATTTTAATTCTCTAATAAATAGATATACTGACTCTACTATCAAAAAAGTTTGGGAATGTGTAAAACAAGGTTTTGAATTAGCAATAGATGAAAAGTATATTTTGGAAAATCCTTTTAGAAAAGTTTTAAAACCAAAATCAAGAAAAGATACAAAAGTTCTTGAAGCATTAACTATTGCAGAACATACAAAATTATCTAAATACTTACTAGAATCAAATTTAAGCCAAGAAAAATATAAAAATGTAATATTACTTCAACTATATGCAGGTTTACGTGTAGGAGAAGTTCTTGCTTTAACAAGAAATGATTTTAATTTTGATGCTAGAACAATTTATGTTAGAAAAACAGTTACTATTGATAAAAATGGAGATTTAACAATAAAACAAGGTGCAAAAACTTATGCTGGAAAAAGAGAAGTACCACTTGATCCAATTTTAGATAAACCTTTAAGAGAACAATTTGAACATTTTGAACCTAATAGAAATGACTTATTATTTACTTTTGAGGGCAGAATTATAAAATCAAGTACAATAAATACAGTCTTAAAAAGAATTTGTAAACAATTAGATTTATCTAGTACAATTTCAAATCATACTTTAAGACATACTTTTGGAACTCGTTGTATTGAAGCCGGTATACCACCTGTTGTTGTTCAAAGAATAATGGGACACAAAGATATTAAAGTAACTTTAAATACTTATACTTCTGTATTAAATAAATTCAAAGCAGAAGAATTCAACAAAGTTGCATTATATTATTTAGAACAAAATATTTGTGAACTACCAGAAGGTTCGACAGAAGATGTTAAAAATATAGTTAAATTACAAACAAAAGATTATTCAGTACAAGAAGAACAAATTAAAAATAAAGAGACTAAAAAAATTACAGAAAGAGATATTTTAAACGCTTATCATTATCCAGAAGAATTACTTTTGTCTATATTAAAAATTTCAAAAGAACAATATGAGAAAGAAGAGGCAGAAGCTACGATATTACTTAAACAAATAATAGAAAAGAAAAAAGCAGAAGGAACATTGTAATCTATTGACTTTATTAAAAATTCATAGTAAAATAAAAATAGGAAATGGAGAAACCACAAGACGTGGTTTGCCAGTTAATATGTAAAAACACATCGAACGGACAAGTTACAGATGTGTTTTTTTATTGTTTATTTGCTTAAAATTATAACCAGTATAATTAAGGCAAACACTATAATAGTTTCAACAATTAAGCCAATCAAAAGTAAGTAAATTATTGCTAACATACCAGCTTCTATCATAGCACCACCTCCTCACTCGCAACATAAAGTTACGGATTAAAAGTGGCAAACCACATCTGCTTATTCTCATTTCCTATGCAAACTAATATACAACATAATTTTTCAAAATACAAGAGAACATACAAAATTTTTCAAAATTATATAGTACTATTTATTGATACATTAAAATAAATGGTATTAAATAATTTTGAAAAATTATAAAAAAGATTATTAAGAAAAAAATATTTTTGTCTTAATCACACGAAACACTTTTTTAAAAAAAGTGTTCTAGTGTGTTATACAATAGATTCTTTTTTATACAATTAAATATATAAATTTATACTTATTTAGTCTTAAATCCGGTAATGTTTTTAACCTAATAATAAAAAATATTGATATTATGCGACTTTAAGCTTATTATTTAGTCCGGTAAAAGTCCGGTAAAGTTTATAAAAATGAAAAATGTTGAAAAATGTTGAGTGGTTACAAATGCGTATTTCAATATGGTTTGAGAGATTTTGCAAAAAATGCTCAAATTCTGTAAGTCTTATGTAAAGTAACTTTGCAAACCCTACAGACAAAAGAAAAAGCAGATTTTTCAATCTGCTTTAAATGGTGCGGTAGAGAGGACTTGAACCCCCACGGTCTCCCACTAGATCCTAAGTCTAGCGCGTCTGCCAGTTCCGCCACTACCGCATAAAATATGTTGTCAATAAAAATCATTGACAACATTTATATTAGCATAAATAAGCTTATATTGTCAAGTCTTAAATTGCATATTATTTAAATATTTCATAAAAGTTTTTAAATGTATAACCTTCATTTTTAAAATATTGAATAATTTCTGGAAGAGCATCTAAAGTTTGTTGTTTATCATTAGCATCATGCATAAGAAGAATTATACTATTTTGATTTCCTTTTGTATTTATCATCTCTTCTATACAAGCTTCTTTTGTTTTTTTATCTTCTGCATCACCAGTTAAACAATTCCAATTTGTATATGCTATACCATAGCTATCAAATAATTCTTTTGCTTCCGTTTTTATAGCAGAATACCTACCTCCATTAGAACCACCTGGAAATCTAAAAAGATAAGTATTATAATCAGAATTACCTAATGCATTTTTTATTGAATTTTCACAATCAACATATTCTTGAAAAGTTGTATCTTTGCTCTCATAAATTTTAGAATATTGATGAGAATAACCATGATTTGCTATATAGTGTCCCTCTTCATATTCTCTTTTTAATAAATCTGGATATAAATCAACTCTAGATCCTAAAACAAAAAAAGTAGCTTTAACATCATTTTCTTTTAACACATCTAATATTTGTGGTGTTATATTTTTTGATGGTCCATCATCAAAAGTTAAATATACTTGTTTTTCATCAGAATAATAAATATCTTTTATCAATTGCTTTGCATTATCATTAGGTTGTGGTACAAATTTAGTTTTTATTTTTTCAATATCATGAAGAGCAATTTGTACATGATTTCCTTCGTATACATTCTTTCCTTCTTTATTTTTTTTCTTTTTATCTTTTTGATTAACTGTTTCATTTGCTTTTTGTGATAATACATTTTCAGAGTTTTCAGCAATTTGTTCATTGCTTGAATTTTTATTAAGTACGCTATATGAAATTTTAAAGCTTACATATATTATTAAAATTGCAAATAAAACAATAGCAATAACTAATACAACTTTTTTTATATTCAATTTTTTTTCTTGTTTTATTGGATAATTATATTCATCTTTATAATCATCCTCATCCATACCATATAACATAATTATCTCCTAATATAGTTATTATATAGCATTTTATTAAAATTTCAAGTATTTTGTTACAAATTTGTAGTATTTTTAGCTTTTTTCACCATTTTTTGTCAAAAAAAGACATAATCTAAAAAGATTATGCCTCTTTTATTTTTAATTTATTCATCTTTAGTAGAATTGATTTTAAAGAATTTAAATATTTCTACAATTACGAGTGGTGCAATAACTAAAGCTATTGTTTCTTCTAGTTTATGAGTTGGAAGTACTGCAATTCCAAATACATCTCTTAAAGCTGGAACTACTAATACCATAATCATAAGAGCTGCTGAAACTAAGATTGCCAAAATTAATTTTCCATTATTAAATGGATTTGTTTTTAGTATTGATTCTTTATTATTTCTAATATTAAATACATGTACAAGTTCTGATAAAGCTAATACTGTAAATGCCATTGTTTCACCTATTGCAACCTTCTCTTCTGGAGTTACACCTTCTGTTGCTAATCCTAAAACAAATGCTATTAAAGTTAAAATTCCTATCATAATACCTTGATAAACAATTCTCCATGTCATACCTTTTGTAAATATACCTTTATTATTTTTAATAGGTTTTTTCTTCATAATTCCTTTTTCAGCAGGATCTACTGCTAAAGCTAATGCTGGAAGTGAATCAGTTACTAAGTTTATCCATAAAATTTGTGCTGGTAATAATATATCTATATGGTTTGGATCTATTCCAAATTTGCTTGCAAAAACTGGTGTTAGCATTATCGCTAAAAATAAAACTACTATTTCACCAACATTACTTGATAATAAAAATGATATTGCTTTTAAAATGTTGTTATAAATTCTTCTACCTTCTTCTACTGCTGAAACTACTGTTGCAAAATTATCATCTGTTAAAATAACATCTGCTGCTTCTTTCGCAACATCTGTTCCAACAACTCCCATTGCACAACCTATATCTGCTTTTTTTAGTGCTGGTGCATCATTTACTCCATCACCTGTCATAGCAACTATTTCTCCATTTGCTTGCCAAGCCCTTACAATACGAACTTTATGCTCTGGTGAAACCCTAGCATAAACTGAAATACTTCTAACTTTTTGTTTTAATTCTTCATCAGACATTTTTTCAAGTTCTGCTCCTGTTATTGCTTCACTATCATTTTTTAAAATTCCTAATTCTTTTGCAATTGCAGTTGCTGTAATTTTATGATCTCCTGTAATCATTACTGTTTTTATTCCTGCAGATATACATTTTTTAACAGCTTCTTTTGCCTCTTCTCTAGGTGGATCTATCATACCTGTCATACCAACAAATATAAGTTCTTTTTCCAAATTTTTAATATCTTCATCTGTTAATGTATGATTTATTATTTTATACCCTGCTGCTAATACTCTTAATGCCCCTTCTGCCATTTTTTTATTACATTCCTGAATACGTTGTTTATAATTATCCAAATCTGCCATAACTTCGCCATTCTTTTGATATGATGTACAACAATTTAATAATTCATCAACTCCACCTTTTGTATAAACTATAAATTTTTCTCCTACTTTATGTACTGTTGTCATCAATTTTCTACCTGAATCAAAAGGTAATTCTGCAACTCTTGGATAATTTTCTAATTTGAAATTTAATTTATTTCCCATATCTATTAAAGCTGTTTCTGTAGGATCACCTGTTAAAGTACCATCTTCTGCAACTTTAGTATCATTACAAAGCATATTAGCTTCAAATAATAAATTTAATTCTTTATTAAATTCTTTTATATCTTCCAAATTTACAAGTTCTGCATTACAAAATACTTTTTTTACTGTCATTTTATTTTGTGTTAATGTTCCTGTTTTATCTGAACAAATAACAGATGCACTTCCTAAAGTCTCAACAGCAGGTAATTTTTTTACTATTGCATTTTTCTTCACCATTCTTTGAACACCAATTGCAAGAACTATTGTTGATACAGCAGCTAATCCTTCTGGTATTGCTGCAACAGCAAGTGATACTGCTGTCATAAACATATTTAATGGTGATTTTCCATAAAGAAGTCCTACAACAAATATTACTGCACATATAACTAATGCAACTATTCCTAAAGTTTTACCTAAATTATTTAATTTTATTTGAAGTGGTGTTTCTTCATCTTCAACTTCATTAATCATTTCTGCTATTTTACCAACTTCAGTTTTCATTCCTGTTTCTACAACAATTCCTTTTCCTCTACCATATGTTACTAAGCTAGAAGAAAATAGTAAATTTTTTCTATCTCCAATTCCAACATTTTCATCTTCAATTGTAATTTCTGTTTTTTCTACTGGGACAGATTCTCCAGTTAATGCAGATTCTTGAGATTTTAAATTTACTGCTTCAATAATTCTTAAATCTGCTGGAACAAAATCTCCTGTATCTAAAACAACAATGTCTCCTGGAACTAAATCAGCCGACTCTACAACAACTAATTTTCCATCTCTTATTACTTTTGCAACATGGCTACTTAATTTTTGCAAAGCTTCTAATGATTTTTCTGCTTTACTTTCTTGAGCAACACCAATAATAGCATTAACAATAACTACTATTAAAATTATAAATGTATCTGCTATTCCTTCCCCTTGCTGAATTCCAACAATTCCTGATACAATAGCAGCAATTATTAAAACTATTATCATAAAGTCTTTAAATTGCTCTAAAAATTTAGCAAGTAATGATTTTTTAGGTTTTGCTTTTAGTTCATTTTTTCCATAAGTTTCATATCTTTTTGAAACTTCAGCTGATGATAAACCATTTTCTGTATTTGTTTTTAACTTTTCAGCAACTGATTTTACAGATAAATTAAACCATTTTTCTTCCATATTTTCCTCCTTTTTTATATAATTTTAAAATATTACTAACATAATAATAAATTTTCTAATTTATAACAATATTTTATATCTAATTTTATTATATTTTTATTTAATGTATTAATTGATAAAACTTTTTATATCATAAAAAGACTTTCAAAGAAACACACTATTTTCTTGGTTTCTTTAAAAGTCTCACTTCCTATTTATAAGGTTACTAACCAGATATTAAATATCGAGATTGTTGATTAGTATTTATAGCTACTCCCTTTTAAAATCTATATGAATTATACTAAATAGTTTATATTTTTGCAAGATATTTATTATAATATTCTTCAAGACATATATTTTTTTCAAAACATTTTTTAGCTATATTTTTTCCTATATATCTTATATGCCATGGCTCATAATTATATTTTGTTATTTCTGTTTTGTCAGAAGGATATCTTAATATAAAACCATATTTCGATAAATATTTATGTATAATTAAAAATTTTTTATCCTCAGCATACAATTCATCATTTGATTCTGCAAATTTTCCATCATCTTTTTTTACTGTAATATCTATTGCCAATCCTGTATGATGTTCACTTGTTCCTGGAATAGCTGCTAATTTATAAGCTAAATTTTCTCCATAAAATTCTACATATTCTTTACATATTTTTTCTTGTTCTTTAAAATCTCTAAAGGAATTTAAAATATTTATTTCTAAATTTTCCTTTTTAAAAACTTCTTTTTTAAATTTTAAAAATTCTTTATATGTTCTTTTTTCAATTTTTATGGTTTCATTTTCAAAATTTTTAATTTCTATTAATTTAAATTTTTTATAAAATTCTTCATCTATTCTATTCTCTTTATTTATAAGAATTTCAAATTTACTCATTAGTTTAATACCTCTTGACTATAATTCATTTTGTTTTTTGGTGGAGGTGAGGAGAGTTGAACTCCTGTCCAATAACCCTTCCAAATAAACTTCTCCGAGTGCAGTTTATTATAAAAATTCCTTTAAATATTCTTAATAAACAAAGTTTATTTAAAGTATCTCTTTAAATAATCCCATTAGCATAAAGAGAAAAGGCTAATTTCGTTTCCTACTAATTTGTCGCCTTATCTTAAGCCGTAGGTTGCAAAAGTAAGACGTGCCGCCAAAATTAGGCAGCGTATGCTAATTCTCTATTATCAGCGTTTATATTTATTTTATGCCTTTTAAAGTGGCCAGGCATCTCCACTACTCGCTATTTATCCTTCTAGATTACTGTCGAAACCAAATACACCCCCATATTAACTTATGATAGAATTTATCATATTTATTATTATACAATAATTTTATTTATTATACAAGTACACTATACTTTTAAAGTTTGTAAAAAATTTCTCATTTTTCGTTACCAACTCGTAATCAATTTTTAATTGATTTTTAATACTTTTTTGCATATAATATTATAAATAAATTTATATAATTATATTTTTATTTTTAATTTAAAATCCTAAATTTAAGTTTTCTTAAATTTTAAGAAAGGATTTATTATGAAAAAAATTATTTTTAAAGGCTGTGGAACAGCTATTGTAACACCTTTTAATGAAAATGGTGTTGATTTTGAAGAATTCAAAAAATTAATAGAATTCCAAATTGCAAATAAAGCAGATAGCATAATTGTTTGTGGAACAACAGGTGAATCTTCTACTATGACATTAGAAGAAAGAAAACAAACTATAAAATTTGCAGTAGATACAGTTAACAAACGTATTCCTGTAATTGCTGGAACTGGTGGTAATTGTACAGCTTCTGTTATTGAATTTACAAAATATGCAGAAACTATCGGTGTTGATGCTGCATTAATTGTTACACCATATTATAATAAAACAACACAAGATGGATTAGTAGCACACTATACAGCTATTGCAAAAGAAACTGCTTTACCTATAATTCTTTATAGTGTACCTAGTAGAACTGGTGTAAATATTGCTCCTTCTACTTGCAAAAAGCTATCAGAAATAAAAAATATTGTTGCTATTAAAGAAGCTAGTGGAAATTTATCACAAATTGCTGAAATTGCTAATTTATGTGGAGATGAACTACATATTTATTCTGGAAATGATGATCAAATAACTCCTATTTTAGCAGTTGGTGGAATTGGAGTTATATCAGTTCTTTCTAATATTGCTCCAGAATTCACACATAATATAGTTTCAAATTTTCAAAATGGTAATATAAAAGAAGCAATTGATGCTCAAATAAAAGCAATACCACTAATTAAAGCTTTGTTCTGCGAAGTAAATCCAATACCTGTAAAATCAGCTTTAAATATGATTGGATATAATGTTGGTATTCCACGCCTACCTCTTATTGAAATGAGTGAAGTTGGAAAAAATAAACTAAAAAGTGAATTATTAACATTTGGTTTAATAAAATAATATGTTACAATAAAACAAAGGAGTTTTTAACTTGGAAAATACAAAAGAAATACATGATTTAATCGTTACAGATAATATTCCTTCAATATTGGAATTTAAAGAAATTATAAGAGATATTGCTACAAATCCAAACGTAGTAGCATTAAAAGAACGAGTTCAACATAATAATAAATCTAGATATTATCATTGTTTGTGCGTTTCATATTACACATACTGTATATGTAAAAAATTAAAATTAGATTATATATCTGCTGCAAGAGGTGCAATGCTTCATGATTTTTATTATTATGATTGGAGAGATAAAAATGTTGAAAATCAAAAAAAATTTCATGCATTTAGACATCCTCGAATTGCTTTAAATAACGCATCAGATTTATTTGAATTAAATAATATTGAAAAAGACATTATACTTAAACATATGTGGCCTTTAACTATAAAATTACCATCTTATAAAGAAAGCTATATTGTTACTTTAGTTGATAAATATTGTGCTACTTATGAACTTTTTAAGAATTTTAAAAAATAGTTTTATAGATTTTTAGGAAAATCTAAATAAAAATTAAAGGAAAATAATTATGATAAGAGTTTTAATTAATGGATGTAATGGAAAAATGGGACAAGAAGTTGCAAAATCTGTAACTTTAACTCCCGATATTGAAGTTTTATGCGGAGTAGATAGAATTGATACTGGTGATAACAATTTTCCAGTTTTTACAAATATTGAAAGTATTAATCTTATACCAGATGTAATAATTGATTTTTCTATTCCAGAAGCTACTTTTAATATTTTAGAATTTGCAAACAAACATAAAATTCCAACTGTAATAGCTACTACTGGATTTTCTGATGAACAATTAGAAAAAATAAAAGAATATTCTAAAAATTTTGCAATTTTTAGATCAGCAAATATGTCTTATGAAATAAATCTTATGGCTAAAATTGTTGCTGAACTTTCAAAAAAACTTACTGACTCTGATATAGAAATAGTGGAAACTCATCATAATAGAAAAATAGATAGTCCTAGTGGAACTGCACTTATACTTGCTGATAGTATAAATAATGCTTTAAACAATACCATGAATTACGAATATAATAGACATGCAAAACGTGAAAAAAGAAATAAAAAAGAAATTGGTATTCATTCTATAAGAGGTGGTACCGAAGTTGGCAAACATAGTGTAATATTTTTTGGTAATGATGAAAGTTTTGAAATTACTCATAATGTAAATTCTAGATCTGTATTTGCTAATGGAGCTGTTAAAGCTGCTTTCTTTACAGTCCATAAAGATTCTGGTTTATATAGTATGAATGATATGTTTTAATAAAAAACTACTTCTTCCTACAATAAGAAAAGGATATTCTTTAGTTAAAGAATATCCTTTTCTTTATTATTCAATGCTCTTTAAAATTTTAATATTCTATAAACATCAACTCCTTCTATTCTATTTTAAATTTTCAAAAGTATATAAGAATATTTCTTGATTTGCCTTAAGAAAAAAATAAAATTTGTGGCATTAGAAATTTTGAATTAAAATTATTATAAATTTAAAAACTTATTATACAAAACTATGTAAATTTTTTCATACAATAAAAAAACATTTATATAAAGTAATGTAATCTTTATATAAATGCCCCTAAATTTTATAATATAAATTTCTTTTTTAAATTTGATTTTTAAAAAGAACTAAAATCTCTTGAATTTAAAATAGAATATTACTATTATAATCACTTTTATTATAAAAATCAATATAAAATTTAATTTTTACTTTTCTATTTTTTCTTTCAATTTTTTTATAGTCTTTTCTACATCAAACTTACCTTTAGTTTCATCAGATTCGTTTTTAATGGCAAAAGCTATTAATACTGCACCTATTACTAATAAATATATCCACCATGGAATAGAAAACCAGAAATATCTTGTTAACATTAAAGCATTTAATACTACTGCAACTAAAGTTACAAGAAATACCATTCCATATTTCTTCACATAACTAAATAATAAAAGTGCTATTAAAAATAATACATATATCATTCCATCAAATTCATTAACATATGTTACTAATGCATAAGCATAAGTTATAAATAATATAATTGTTTCAATAAAGTCAAAATCTTTTTCAACATATTTTTTTAATATATCTTTCAATAATACTATTAATAATACTGTAGTTCCTATCATTTGAAAAGAATTATATTCTAAATTAATTTTAATAATAAACGAATTAAATAAAGCAAAAATTGCACAATATAATATTAATTTAAATATATCTTTTTCTTTATCATCAATCATGAAGCATACATTAACAACTGACCAAATTATACAAAATATTTCTTTTATAAAAATACTATCAAAATAGTTTAATGTTGCATATAAATAAATTGCCGAAAAGATGGTTTCTACTGATATCTTATTCTTATATAAAGATATTATTGTAAATGAAATCATAGATAAAATTAGTAATAAAACTTGATATTCATTTTGAATAATATATGGATTCCACTTTAATATTAGTAATAATCCAAGTTCAGGAATTATTCTTAAATATTGATTTTCTTCTTGTTTAAAATTATTATATATTAAATAAGCAGTTGCTAAAAATGCTATAAGAAGATTTTGCGGTTTATTAGCATGTAATCCTATAGATATTATATACATTATAGCTACATAAATTTGAGAAACAACAAAAAATCCAAATTTTAGTTGTGTTAAATCTTCTTTCATTTTTATATCGCCAATTTTTAGAATAATTAAAGCAAATATAATATAACAATAAAAGTTTGCATTTAGCATTAGTAATAAATGTATACCTGTTAAAGTAAAAGCACAAGGTATCAAAAATCCAAAGAAACCTCTATTTACTGAATTTGGTTTTTCTCTTACATATGATAATAAAAATAATATTGTTTCTATTGCAGAAACCATAAATGGCTTTATTATAGAATTTCCTAATAATATACTTTGAATATATATTATAAAAATATAACATAAATTAACAAATAATGAAGCCTTTCTCATAATTAATTCTTGTTTTCTAGAACATATTATATCAATACAAACAAATGTAATTAAAGAATATAGTAATGATATTAATAGTCTAGCATTTATAGAACTTCTTAAATAAATAAAAGTTAAATATAATCCAAAAGCACAAATAATTGTGCTTAATATATATGAATATATTTCTTCTTTTGTTTTTCTTATTAATATAAAATTAATAGCAAGAATTGGTAATAAAATTAATAGTAATGTATTTCTTAAAAACATAGCAATTAATGAAATTATAAACAAAAATATTGCTATTACTTCATTAATAAGTCCTATTTCTTCCACGCAATTTATTTTCTCTTTTATAAAAATCAACAAAATATTATATATAGCTATATTAATGCATATTAATAATATACTTTTTTCAAAAATAAGAGTAAATAATATGATAGCTGTTATTTGTGATAATATACTTCCATATAATAATAAATCCTCATGTTTTTTTATATAATTATAAGTATATGTTAAAGCAGTTATTATCAAAGAAAGAGTTAAATAAATAAATTTTCCTTCTCCATATATAGATAGATATTCACCAAATAATCCAAATAAAGAACAAGAAATTAAACATATTGGGATATATGCCATAGCAATATAGAAAAATGCTTTACTAGCTTTAGGTAAATTAAGCTTTTTTTGAGCTATATTACTAGCACCCATAAATACACCTATTAATAAGAAAATTACTATTGTTTTTACTATATTAGTAACAAAATTCCATGTTGATGTTAAGAATACTATTGCAGCTAAAACAATAAACAAAGCTCCTGTTATTAATATACTAATATTTCTTTTTTCTCTTTCTTCTTTTTCACGCTTTTGTTTCAATTCTTCAGGTGAAAGTTCTTTTTTAATGTTAACTTTTTGGATTGATATAACTTCTTTAGTTATGTTATTTGAAGAATTATTCTTTTCCACTTTATTCTCAATAATTTCTGTTTTTTCAGCTCCATTTTTTAATAAATTATTCTCACCTAAAGCTGAGTTTTTTGAATACTCTTCTAATTGTTTTCTTAATTTATTATTTTCATCTTTTAATTTTTTAAACTTTTTATTGGTATTACATACATAAAAAATAAAAATTACAATAATAAGTAACGAAAGCATTTTTATTCTCCTTTATTATTTTTTTCTTCTTATAATCCAATCTTTTTGAACTTTTGTTGGAATGCACATATAAACTTTTTGTTCTGCTTTTCCAGGATTAACTGTATTTATTTCTTCTAAAGTTTCTGCATCCCATAATTTATCAATAGTAAATTTAAAAGGTTCTATTTTTCCTGGAATAATTAATTCTAAATTATCTCCTACGCTTAATTTATTTCTTATTTCTATTAAAACTTTATTCTCTTTTTCCTCTATAATTTTTCCACCAAATTCATATTCACTATTATATTGTCTTCCAGAATAATCTTGAAAATCTTTATTGTTTCTATCATTAAAATAAAATGTTGTAAGTCCTCTAGTTTTTGTTTTTTCTAATTCTTCAATATATTTATCAGCATTAAATTCTTTAGGATTTTTAATATAATCATCTATTGCATTTCTATATGCATTTATAACCGTGGCTATATAATATTCTGTTTTTAATCGCCCTTCTATTTTTACACTATCTATTCCCATTTCTATAATTTCTGGTATTTCTCTAATTAAACATAAATCTTTAGAAGAAAAAATATATGTACCCTTTTCATCTGTTTCAACTGGCATTAAATTTCCAGGATTATTTGTTTCTTCAACATATACATTATATGCCCATCTACAACTTTGTGCACAATCTCCTAAATTTCCACTTCTTCCAGATAAGAATTCACTCAAAAAGCATCTTCCAGAATATCCAAAACATAATGCACCATGTGCAAATATTTCTATTTCCAAATCTTTTGGTTTATTTTGTAATATTGTTTTTATTTGTTCTTTATTTAATTCTCTTGCTAAAATAATTCTTTTAGCTCCATTTTTATACCAAAAATTACAAGCATGATAACTTACTGTATTTGCTTGTGTACTAATATGTATAGGAATGTTTGGTGCATATTCTTTTACTATATCGACAACTCCACCATCTGCAACTATAATTGCATCAACTCCCAATTTATTTAATTCTATGGCTTGTTTTTTTATTTCTTCGTATGTTTCATCCCATGCATAAATATTAATTGCAACATGTATTTTTTTTCCTAAACTATGAGCATACTCAACTGTTTTTTCTAATTCGCTTTCCTCTAGTTCTGATCTTGAGCGTAAAGATAGTTTTGGTGTTCCACAATATATTGCATCTGCTCCATACATAAAAGCAATTTTAGCTTTTTCAAAAGAACCTGCAGGTGCTAATAATTCTATATTATTCATAAAATTTTCCTCATTTTTTAATAAACATTAAATTTAGATATTATTATATCATTTTCAAATTAATTATACAAGTTTTACCAATTTAGCTAAAAATTCTAATTGAAGGTTAGTCAAACATATGTCACACTTTTTTGAAAAATATATATTTCGAGTACTCTATATTGTTATAACCAATT
>CANQVF010000008.1 GCA_947627185.1 uncultured Clostridia bacterium
CAATATCATATGAGTCGTTCTCTTTCAATATTTTATTTTTTATTTATGTGTGACATATCTATTTTAAACCTATATATCTATTTTAAATCTATATTGTGACATATCTGTTTTAAACTTATAATATACTAGCATATCTACCTATAAATCTATATTATACTTTCTGTATAAATGTTTTAAGTGGCATTAGATAAATCTAATACCACCTAAAAACTAAAAATTCAAAAACCATAGCCAACCTTCAGACAGCGATTTCATCACTGTCCAACCTATAAGTATCGCAGATAATATAATTAATACTGGTATTGCAAGTATAAGTATTAAAATTATTGTCTGCAAAACCTCAATTACTTTATCGCTATATTCTTCTTCTTTCAAATGTCTTTGTAAATCTTTCAGTAAATATGAAACTTCTAATTTTGATTCCCTTACTCCTAAATGATAATAACTTTTCATCCAGTTTCCAAATAATCTTGCCCAAATGATACCTCCTAAAATAGAAAATATGATATCCGTTGTAAGTTGTTCTATTTGTATTGATCTTTCATATAAAACTGCTTGGTATGATTCCCATTCAAATGAATATATGATGTACAGGCATGGACCAATAAATGGATGAATAATAATGAAAAATAGGTTAACTATCTTCCGTATTTTTCGGAGTATCTTTTTACTCCGTGGGATAAAAGAAAGACATATAATATTTACCCAAATTCCCATAAGTTCTCTAGACATTTCTGCCCAGAATTTCCCACCAAAGTTTAGCAACATCGATAGGATAACTGCTGCTACCGCATGAAAAATAATCCTCATAAACGGCATATAAGTCCACGAACATTCATTTAATGCTATGCCTAAAATCAAAAAAATTATTAGTAATGTTACTATAGTACCTAAATATTCTTTATGTTTCATAATGTATGTTCCTTCCTCTCATAATGTTGTATTATTTAACAGCTTCTTCTAAATATTTTTAACCTATAGTATATTATATCAAATTTTTATTATATTTTCAATACTCAACAAATCATTAATATCATTTACAACAACATAATTTTTTAGGTTCAATTCTTTTTTATCTCTTTTACCATTATAATCATATAAAATTGATTTCATTCCTATGTTATTAGCTGCTAGAATATCTTTATTTATTGTATCTCCTATCATAATACATTCTTCTGGTTTTGAATTTATTTCTTCTAAAATTAATTCAAAAGATCTTCTAAAAGGTTTAGAACCATAATTATCAGCTCCAAAAACTTTTTTAAAATATTTTAAATATCCTATATTTTTTAATCTATTTTCTTGTGCTTCTTCAAAAAAATTTGTATAAACATATAAATTATAATTTTTATATAATTTTTTTATTATATCTTCTTTTAATATTATTCTTTTAGTCCAATCTTCGCCAACCACTAATATTAATTCATCTATTAAATTAATCTCATAATTTGTATTTAAAATTCTATTTATTGTTTTTAACATTTCTTTTTTATCATAAAACATATTATCTTCTGTTTTTAAATTATCATATTCATCTATTGAACAATATATTTTATAATAATTTTCTTCACTATAACCACAATTTCTTAAAGCCTTTTTATAATATATGCTATCATCTACTTCATCTTTTATTATGGTGTTATCTAAATCAAATATTAAATTCTTTATCATATATTTGCCTCATATTAATTAATATTATTATCATATATATAATAATATTGTAAATAATTATATTCTTTTAGTAATTTTTCATATTTCTCATTTTTATTATCTATACTATACCAAGTTTCATTATTATCCATATATCCATTTGCTGTAATCACAGGTAATTCTTTTCTTAATTCCTTTAAAAATTCAAAATATTCTGGCTCTTGTATGTCTGCTAAATCAGATAATATAACAGGTAAATAATTAATACTTATATAATCTATTTGTGGTTTTTCTATTTCATAATTACTCCACAAAGCATAAGAAACTTCGTAATTTTTAAGAAGTTCATCATTTTCTAAAATTCTCGGTTGATGATCTCCAAAAATCATAATAATTACTTTTTCATCATAATTTTCAAAAAACTCTGTAAGTTCTTTAAAAGAATTATCTGATAATTTAATAAGATTTAAATATCCATTTAGTTCTTCATCTTCAGTATAGTAATCTTTTGGAAAAATAGCTTCAAATTCATCTGCTATTTTCTTATATTCCCCAGAATATTTTTTATAATTTTCAAAATTTACATTATATGGCATATGATTTTGAAGAGTTACACAAAAATGAAACAATTTTTCATCTTTATTCTTGTTCTCAAACATATTTATAATTTCTTTATATACATTTTTATCACATCTTAACATTTTTTGTACATCTAATTTATATGTATCTTTATCAAATATACTTTTATCAAATCCCATAAATTTATAAATTTTATCTCTATTATAACTAGCAGAATTATATAAATGCATTGCACTAGTTGTATATCCATTTTCTTTCATTATTCTCGGAAGAGCATATATGTTTTTTTTGATATACTGTTGATATGGTATATTCTTTTTATAAAAGTATGTACTAATTCCAGTTAAAAATTCAAATTCTGAATTAGCCGTACTTCCTGCATATACTGATGAATATAGTTTAGTTCCATTTGATAAGCTATTAATAAATGATAAATTATCTTTATATTCTAAATTATACACAGAATTCAAATCTGATAAAGATTCATTCATAATAACTATAATATTAGGTTTATCTTTATCACTAACATCGCTTTTTTCTATTCTATATCTAGATAATATTTCTTCCACCTTTTCTTTTGAATAGTTTTCAGGTTTTTTTATAAAAACATCTTTTGTTGTTTTTATAAATCTATAAGCCACTCCATAAACATTATCAGATAAATACGTTTCAAAATACATTAATGAATCTGAAGATATCCATACAATTAGTAACATTACAAAACCGTATAATAGAATATCTTTTTTTCATTTTTTCTTCTACTTTAGAATAAGAATTAAATTTAAAAATTAAAATTAAATTTATTATAAATAATATAATTCCTAAATAAAAATACCATTTAAATTCCACATTATAATTATCTAATACACTTATTGCAGCTTTTATTGAATATATGTCAGAGAAATATAATGGTATTTTTCTAATTTCTACTAAAATATAATCTATTATTGCTATTAGCATTATTATTGTATTTGTAATTACTAATGATACTTTTATTTTTTTTGTCAATCCTGCAAATATTATACATAACCCCACTATAATCATAACATTCATTATTATTGTAAATGTATATCTTAGCATTGCAAATCCACCAATAGTTATTTGTGTACTAAGAAATATATTTATTAATATAATGGTAAGTAAAATAATATTTTTATCCATTATTGATATTGAATCGATTTCATTTGCTATATCATTTGTTTCTTCTTTTAATTTCATTTTTTATTCCTTTTTCTTACTTTTATAATTCCATGATAATCGGCAAAATCATTGGATTTCTCTTAGTTGTTTGCATTATATAATCTCTTAAAGAATCTCTAATTGTAGTTTTTATTGTAGACCAATCTGTTATATGATTATCTTCACATTTCATTACTTCAATATTTACTAAGTTTTTTACATCTTCCATTAAATTTTCAGATTCTCTTACATAAACAAATCCTCTTGAAATTATATCTGGACCTGCTACTACATTACCTTTTGAATCCATGGTTAAGACTACTATAATTAAACCATCTTGTGATAAATGTTGTCTATCTCTTAAAACAATATTTCCAACATCTCCTACACCTAAACCATCTACAAATACTTTTCCAACTGGTACAGTTCCTGTTAATTTTGCTTCATTTTCATTTATTTCTAATACTCTACCATTCTTCAATAATATAATATTTTCATCTGGTATACCCATTAATTTAGCTGTATTCTTATGTGCAATTAATTGTCTATATTCTCCATGAACTGGTACAAAAAATTTTGGCCTTACTAGTGAAAGCATTAATTTTTGTTCTTCTTGACATGCATGTCCTGAAACATGAACATCAGCTAATGCACTATATACAACTTCTGCACCTATTTTCATTAAATCATCTATAACTTTTGAAACAAATTTTTCGTTTCCAGGAATTGGTGTTGCTGAAATTATAACTAAATCATTTGAATTTATATTTACCTTTTTATGCTCACCATTTGCCATTCTAGTTAAAGCAGACATTGGTTCACCTTGACTTCCAGTTGTAATTATAACTAATTGTTCATCAGTATAATTTTTAATCATATCAACATCTATAAATACATTCTTTGGTGCATTTATATATCCAAGTTCAACAGAAGTTTGAATCATATTTATCATACTTCTGCCACAAACTGCAATTTTTCTGTTATTTTTTACAGATGAATTTACTATTTGTTGAATTCTATGCATATTTGAAGCAAATGTTGCTATTACTATTCTTTTTTTACAATTAGAAAATAGTTTATCAAAGACTTCTCCAACTGTGCTTTCAGACATAGTATAACCTTTTCTTTCTGCGTTTGTACTATCTGAAAGAAGTGCTAAAACTCCTCTATTTCCAAGTTCTGCAAGTCTTCCTAAATCTATTTTTTGATCATCTATTGGAGTATAATCTATTTTAAAATCTCCCGTATGAACGATAGTTCCTACTGGTGTATGAATAGCTAAAGCTACTGAATCTGGAATACTATGACAACTTCTTATAAATTCTACTCTCATTTTTCCAAGCACAATAGTTTGACCTTGTTTTACTACATTAAGTTTTGCAGTATTTAATAATTTATGCTCTTCTAATTTATTTGAAATTAATCCTATTGTTAATTTAGTAGCATAAATTGGAATATTTATTTGTTTTAATAGATATGCTATTGAACCAATATGATCTTCATGACCATGTGTTATTACCAATCCTCTAATTTTTTCTTTATTTTTTTCAAGATAACTAAAATCAGGAATAACTAAATCTATTCCAAGCATATCATCTTCTGGAAATGCTACACCACAATCTACTAAAACAATATCATTTCCATATTCAAACACAGTAATATTTTTTCCAATTTCTTCAATTCCACCTAATGGAATTATTTTTAAATTTTCTTTTTTGAAAGAAAATCCTTCTTTTAAATCTAAAGATAGTTCTTTTTCTAAAATACTAACATTTTTTTTCTTTTTTTCAATTAGTTGTTTTTGCTCTGATTTAATTAATTCTTTTTTTGTTTTCATCTTGTTTTTAACTGCTTGATTTTCTTTTTTTATTGTATTTGTCTTTCTAGGATATTTTTTTGCAGTACTATTTTTTTCTTTTGAAATATTATTCTTTTCCATTCTATTTTGTATATTAATAATAATATACTCTCCTTTCTATTTATACTTTTGTATTTTTTAATTTATATTAAGGTTCTAAATAAAATATTATTTTAAAATATCAATATTTTTGCACAATTAAAAATTAGCCTATACTAATAGACTATTTTTAAAAAGTACTTTTTTAGTAAACATATAAAAACATAAGTCAAACGCACAACTTATGCTTATATTATAATATATTTTTTAATACACACACCTAATATAAAAAATATATTTATTTTTATTTATTCCGCACTTTTTAATATTTTTTTAAATGTTTTGAACTCTTAATTCTTATAAATCTCATTAATACTGTTTATTATTATACTATTATCATCTATAATTGTCAAGATTTTGCAAGTTTTATAAAGGAAATTACGTTCGCCAAAAAGTAACTTTTAAATATATTTTTTTTATATTTTCTTTAAAATAAAATTTTTCATTATAATTAATTATATATTCTTTTATGAAGTGACGCGTAAGCGACCAACTGAAGCGAAGCGGAAGGCGAAATGGAGCAATCTTCCTATATTTTTTTATAAAAAAAAGAAGATTGCGACAGCAAGTCACAAATAAAACAATATATAATTAATTATATTAATAATAAACTAATTATAAGAAAATATAAACCAAAAATATTTACTTGCGTTAAACTTTCTTGTATGATATAGTTATAAAAAAAAGTAAAGGAAAAAATATGGAAAATAATATAATTTTTACTTTAATAAATGAAAAATTAAATAGAAAAATTGCTAAATTAAATATATTAATTTCAAAGGATTCTAATAATAGTGATTTAAAAGAAGAACTTCAAGAAATTTTATCAGATAAGCAACTATTATATAAAGGTACTACTGAAGATTTAAAAAAATTAAAAGAAAAATATGGAGAATTCATTAATGAATAATTTAGAAGATTTAACTTTAAAAGTAAAAAAAATTATAGAATCTGAAAAATCTATTAACCCTGATATACGTTATTTAAATAGCTCACATGCAAATTTAATAAGTCAAATTTTAACAAACTATAATCTTTCACCTGCTGAAAATAGGTTAATTCCTCCAAAAGCAGAAATGATTTTTCTAGGTGCCCCTACTGGCGCTGGTAAAGATATTTTTGTTAAAAAAATTATGTCAGATAATCAAGATAAATATTTTGTTGTTTTAAATATGGATATGTTTAGACATTATCATAATGAAATTTCTACAGAAAATCAAACAATATCTGACAAAAATTTTGCTAGAGTAACTAATCCAACATCTTATGAATTATATTACATTATTCAAGAAATAATACTAAGAGAATTTCCTGGTACGAATGTTATTGTAACAGGAACTATGAGAGATACAAATTGGATTAAACAAATTGTTAACAGATATAAAAATAATCCTAAAACTGATTATTCTGCTTCTTTATATACACTTGCCGTGCCTATTACAGAAAGTGCATTTTCTATATTTGAGAGATACTTAAATTTAGTACAACATAGAGGAAATTCTAGTGAACCTTTGAGATATACTGATTTACAATATTACGATGATACAATTCAAAATTTTTTATCAACAGTTCATTACTTTGAAGATGATTATCATAATAATCCAAATAAAAGATTATTTGATTCAATAAAAGTATATCGTAGAAACACAGATATATTTAATAATTCTGAAAATACGCTTATCTTTGATACAAACATTCCAAATCAATCAAAATGTGCTTATGCTTGTATTAGTGAAATTATGAGTAAACCTGCTGTAATAGATGCAAATAGAATGTCTCGATTATTAACTATAATAGAAGAAAATCGTGATTACTTAAAATCACAAAATCTTTATGAATCTATTTTAATTGATTTAAAAAATACTTTGCCACAACTAAATAAAAATTATGAAGATATATCAAAATAATTGATATATCTTTTTTTATACATAATTAAAATTATTTTATAAAGTTGCGCCAATAATTCCTGCATCATTTTTAAATTGTGCAGTAGTTATTATTCTTTTATCTTTATTAAAAGTTGAATTTGGTTTATTAATTTCTTCAATTAATTTATTTAATACCGGATGTCCTTCATAATATGAAAAACTTCCTCCAAAACAAATTATTTCGGGTTCAAAAATATCTATTAAATTACATACCCCTATTCTTAAATAATCAATAAATTCATTTATATCGTTTTGAACTTCATCATGATATTTAACCATAATTTGTTCTCTTAAATATTGTCCTGAAATATCTGAACCATCTATTTTTAAAGTATTTGTTATTTTTGTTTTTAAAGCTTTAATTGAACAATATCTTTCAAAACAACCTTTTTTTCCACATGTACATTCTATTCCATCTTTCACAAGAGTCATATGCCCAAATTCAAAGCCAGAATATTTTTTGGGTTCTAATAATTTTCCACCAATAAAAGCTGCTCCACCAATTCCTGTTCCTATATTTATAAAAAGACAATCATCATAGTCTTTCATTGCACCATATACTTTTTCAACAAGTCCTGCACATTTTCCATCATTTCTAACTTGAACTTGCAATTTATATTTTTCTATTAATTTAGATTTTAAATCATATTCTTTTAATCCCAAATTCCATGAAGTTATTTTTCCATCTGTTATTGTTCCAGGAGATGCAACACCTATTTTTTCTATATTTTCTATTTTTATATTATGTTTATTTAATAATTCATTTATGAGTTCATCAATATTTCTTAAAATTGCATTTTCAATATCATTTCTATCTTCTTTTGAAAAAAATTTATCTACTGTATCTACTAAATTATAATCTTCTACTAAACCTATTCCTATATGACTTCCACCTAAATCAATTCCTATTTTCATATGTATAACCTCCAAATTTAAAGTTAAATAAACAAAAAACCACCTAAATATAATTTTATACATGGTATTAAAAATAAAATTAAAAATAGTAATAACGTAATACTTATTAGTACGTGAGAAATATCTGTTAACCTTTTTAATAAAATTTCAACTTGATTTTCTATTTCATCATCTAAATATTCTATTGTTTTTCCAAGTGTTTTGGATAAATTATTTTTTTCACTTTTTTTCATCATTTCTATTATTATTGAATTAAGAATTTTTGTTTCTTCAAATGGTATTATCCATGATTTTCCTATATATAAATTGTTAATAGCATCTTCCACTTTTGATATCATATATGTATTAGTAATTGTATTTTTACTTATTTCCAAAGCATCTTGTATCCTCATTTTGCTTTGTAAATTTAAAAATATACTTTTTATAACTCTTGAAAATTCAATTAAATATGTAATTTTTCCAAATAAAACATTAGTATATTTAAAATAATCATATTTGTATCTTCCTTTATCTGTATTAATAAATTTAATTATTCCAAATATAACAGTTATAATTAATGCTACAAATAAATACCAAAATTTTGTAATAAATTTAATTACATTTATTATGAAAGAAGTAATTTTTGGAAGCTCTATTACATCATTAGTTGTTTTAATTATTTTTTCAAAATTTGGTATAACAAATAATGTTGATATTATTAATAATATTATCATTACAATAAACATTACTACACTAGGCATTACATCATTTCTTATTTTTTCTTTTATTTTTACTTCATGATTTAAATAATTTATTGAATGTTTTAAATATTCATTTAAATTTCCTGTTAATTCTCCTGTTTTAATAAAATTAACATATACTGGAGAAAATATATCTGAATACTCATTCATTGTTTTATACATTAAATTTCCAGCTTCAACACTTTTTAATATTTTATTTAATACTTGCTTAAAATAAACATTATTTGTATTTTTTATAATAGCTATTAATGCCCTACTATTTGTAAAATCTGATTTTCTAAGCAAATACAATTCTTTAGTAAATTTTTTTAATTCATTTAATGAAACTTTATTTGAAAATGAAATATTAATATTTTTATTTAAATCTATAGTTTTTCTCTTTTTAGTATGTATAATTGAATTTACTTTTTTTTGTTTTTTTGAATGTTTGTTTAAACTTTTGAAAGAAGGAATAAATAGTTTTTTTTCTATACTTATTGGAGTTATTCCATTTCTTTTTAGTTTTTTTATACAAGTTATTTTATCATTTTCATTCATAACAACTTTTGTTATTTGACCTTGCGGTGTTCTTATTTTACATACAAAACTATTCATATTTCCTCCTTTCTATAAATTTTTAATTTTCTCTAATAAATATTTATTGGTGCATATTTAGTTCTATTAAAATTTTGATAATATATATTACTTTCATCACCCAATTTTGTCCAAACTCCATATATTCCATCAAAACTACAATCATCTGAAATATTTGATATTTCTTCTCCTACTCTATTTAAATATAAATATTTTCCATTTAAATATTGGAAATCCATTTTAATAGCTCTTTTACTAGTTCCATATCTAAAATATGTTACATCATCTTTAATAGAAAAATTAGGTATCCAAACATATATATAATTAGTTACATCTAATACTATATTATCATAATTAACAGAAGATTTTATATTTCCGTTTTCATCTATAAACAAATCCTTTATATTATCTGCATCTCTTGAAAATATTAATACTTTTGCCCATTTTTTTGCTGAATAATTATACCATTCTGAATCATTTGTATTTGTTGTAACAAAATTTCCTAAAGTCTTAGAAAATTTTATTGGAATAATATCATATTCATCACTATTAAAATTTAACTCTTGAAAATATGTATCACTAATAACAGGGCTATTACATTCTTCTATATTTTCTCTTTCTATTGCAGAACTAATCTCAAATTTTTCCTCTTCATTAAAAACTTTATATCGTACAATTATATTTACTTCCTTAACAATATCAAAATTTTCACTGGATCTAACTGCTGTAAAATCTATTATATAATCTTTTGGTATTTCTGTTCCGAAAAAATTTTCATCATATTGATTTCCATCAATAATTATATTTTGTGTACTTTCATTTATCTTTTTTTGAACACCAGTTCCAGCCAAATTTTGAATATACTCATTTAAACCATCATAAGTTCTTGAATTTATATTTTCTAATATATTAGTTGCTATTACTGTTGCTTCTATGTTTTTATTTACATGTTGTATTTGTTTATTTAAATCAACACAAATTAAAGTAATAATAGTTACTACTACTGCTACTATTACTAATGAAAAAAGTAATTCTATTGGTATTGTCATTTTTTTTATAGTCATTTTTATTTTTCCTAAATTATAGTAAATTAGGCATATACATAAAACATGCACATGCCTTTTAAATTCTTAAATTATAAAACTTAATTTTGATTTTTATCTATCACAGTTTTATTTTCAATATTATTTGCTATATTTTGTTCAATTTGGTCTACAATTCCATTATCTTGAAAAGCAACATATGTTGTAACTCCTACTAAAAGCATTAATACTATTACTGTTATTACTAGCCTAAGTCTAATAAAACCTTTTTGTAATTTCATTTATATTCTCCTTTTATTTAGAACTTTTATTTTCAAAATATTTTCCTGGTGTAGTATTTGATGTAACATTTGCTACATTATTATTCTTCTCTTTATTTGTAACTTCATTTTTATTATCTTCTTTTTTCTCAGTTTCAACTTTTTGTGAAACTACATTAGCAACAACATTTTCTGCAACAATATTTTCTGTTGTGGCTGTAATATAATTTTTTACTTGTGCAGTATTTGTACTAGTATTAGTAGCAGGTGGTATTGCTTCTTCAGGAGAAGAATTTTCTGAAAAAGGATCCTTTTTTCCACTAGTATATGAATTGTCAGCTTCATAAGCTACTAAATCAGCTTCATCTATACTGTAAGATTTTAAAACTTGATTTGCTTTATCTTCATCTGACATACCACTATTTTTTTCAATTTCTTCTAAAGCTGTATTTACTTCTTCTGATGTTTGATATTCAATTGAAGAAATTGCTTGACTTGTAGAAGAAATACTATCATAAAACAATATTCCAAAAGCAAACATTATTACTATAAAAAGTAGTATCATAATAAATAATTCTTTAATCATATTTGTTTTCATTTATAAATTCCTCTCATTATAATTAATTTTCAATATTTGAAGTTTCTTCTGTTAATGTAGAAGTTGATGTTGGAACTGAAGATAAATTTCTATTATTTAAAGGTACTTCTTTAACAGTGAAAGTCGCTTGTAAATTTTCTCCACCTTTTTCCATCAAGAAATTACTTATTTCAAACTTTAATTGATCATCATCTTCTAAGTTATATATAAAATCACTTATAGCAACATAATCTCCTGTTATTGTGAAATTTAAATCACACATAACATAATCTGATGATACAGCTGTTGCAGTTGAACTTCTTACAAAATCTAATTGTAATTTTATACCTTTTTGAGTAGCATAATTACCAATTATTGTCCATAAAAAGTCCATATCATATAAATCTACTGAATTATATAAATTTTGATTGGTTATTTTTCCTTCTTTTGATAATTCCTCATATCTTGCTTTTACTTCATTATATTTATTTACAGCAGAATTTAAAGTATTTTTCTTTTCTTCAAATTTATTATTATTTGTTGTACTCAATTCTGAGAGTATTGCATTCTTTTTTAAGCTTATTTCTGTTATACTTTTATAATTGTTTACTTTAAAATTTCCTATTCCAAATCCTATAAACATTGTTACAAATAAAATTAAAGCTAAAATAATTAAAATTAATATTAATACATATTTTCTCATGGCAAATCTCCTTCTATTGTAATTTGAACAACAGAATCACTTTTTGTACCACTAGTTGATTGAACATTTACTAATAAATTGTTATTTTTTATTGCTGCTACAAAATATCCTAACTGTTCATATTTTTCTGATACTGCTTCTATTACAATATGTTTATCCTCTGTATTTTCTATTGAAACAATTTGTACTTGTTGAGGAATTGTAAACATAATATTTGTTAATAAATTTGGTATTGAATCCTTTTCTATAACTCTATTATTCTTAGTATTTTCAGTTGCTTCACTTAATGAATCTACGCTATCTATTATTGAAGAATAAGTATTTGTATAACTTTGTATTTGAGAAATTTGACTATCTATCATATTAATTTGATTTTTAGATTCTTCTAATTTCTTGTTTGCCACTTCAATTTTTTTATTACTATCACTTACTATAATTCCACCAAATGTAATAAATATTATTATTGCCATAACAAAAACAACAATTAATCTAGTAATTAATTTTTCTTGTATACTAAAAGGTTCTTTCCAATTAGTTTCTTTTATATCTTCTTTTGAAATTTTTATATTTTCTAAATCGATATTTTCAAATTTTGATACTGGAGCAAAATTTAAATCTTTGTTTATAAAACCTAATCCATCTAGTGCAAGAGCTATTGCAGAGTTAACTTCAATATACTCTTTTGTAGGTATTTTTAGTGATCCTGGGTCTATAAAAAATGGTTTCAATACTTCACATTGTATACTTTTGAAATAATCTTGAAAATATAAATCTATATTACTTATAGTAGCTCCCATACCTGTAATATAAACTTTATCTATATTTTCATTAAAACTATTTAATGTTTTTTTCATTTCTTTAGCTATTTTATCTATAAAAGGCATTACAACATCAAAATATTCGTTTTCATTTTCATCTAAACTAGTAACTTCATGATTATAAATAATAATATTTTTAAATACATCATATGCTTTTTTCCAAGATAACTCTAAAGAATTTATTTTTTCTACTATGTCTCCAAGTCCTGTACTTAAAATATCTACTCTACTAATTTGTCCATCTATAACTGTTGTAATTTTTGTTTCATTTTCTATGTTTAAAATTGCTATGTTTTCATGTTCATTAACTTCTACAAGATTTGTTATACTAGTAGAAACAGGTGTCATTGAAAACAATTTATAATTAGATAATATATTAATTTTCTCATCAATTTCTTTTTTATTAGCAGAAATATATAATGCTTTGTATTTTTCATAATCTTCTTTATTATCCATTAATAAATATCTTGATTCAAGAAGACTTTTATCATAACCTTTTTCATTACATAGCATTTCAAATTCTATGTCTAATGATTTTGTAATATCTTTCTTTTCTAATACAGAAAATACATCGAAATAATTGTATAATTCATTTGATATGTTTATACTTATTGGAACTTTATAACTATTTGTTTCAACAATAACTTTTTTCAATGCATCTTCTAAGTTTTCAAAGGTTTCAACATTAAATGCTTCTACTTTAAAGGTATCTTTGTTTTTACTTAATTTAGCATATTTTATTAAGTTTTTATCTACATAAATTCCTAAACAACTTGACATTTGCCTTTTCTCCTTTGTTATATAATTGCAATATTTTTAAAATAGCATAGTAATTGCAAAATTATATATTTATATGTATATTTATATATTTTTTTACAAAAAAAGTCAATATTTTACACAGTTTTATTAAAAAAAGTAATACTAATGTAATATTCTATTTTTATATATCGTTTCCATCTTTTATATAAACATACATATGCAAATTTTATGTGTGTGTATTTTATTTAAATTTATATGCATAATAAATGAATTTTTTGGAAAAATACAAAATATATAATTTTATTTTAAGGAGATGATTTTTTGAAACCTATTCAAAGTAAAGAAGAATATCAATCATATGTTGATGATAAAACACCAAATTCACCAATTTTAAAAAATTGTTTTAATGCATTTTGGGTTGGTGGTCTTATTTGTGCAATAGGACAGATAATTTTTGAGCTTTGCACCTCACGTGGCATTGATGAAACAAATGCTTATACAATTGTTTCAATGAGTTTAGTTTTTGCCAGTGCTTTTTTAACTGCACTTAATATATTCAATAAAATTGGTAAATTCGCTGGAGCAGGTTCATTAATTCCAATAACTGGTTTTGCTAATTCAATAGTTTCACCAGCTATGGAATATAAATCTGAAGGTTATGTTATGGGAGTTGGAGTTAAAATGTTTACAGTCGCAGGTCCAGTACTTGTATATGGTATTTCTACCAGTATTATTGTTGGATTATTTTATATACTGTTTAATACTCAAAGTTTAATTTTAGTTTAACTTAAGCTTTATTTAAGTAATATTTTATTTAAAAAGGAGATTTATTTCTATGAAAAAAGTTGGAAATCAAAGTTATATTTTAAATAAACCAGTAAACATTGCTTCTACTGCTTCTATTGTTGGTCCAAAAGAAAAAGAAGGTCCTCTTCATCAATTTTTTGATCAATGTTTAGAAGATGAATTTTGGGGAGAATCAAGTTGGGAAAAAGCTGAGAGTAAACTTGTAAAAGAAACTGTTAGTATGGCAATTTCTAAGTCTGGACTTGCCTCTTCTGATATAGATTTTTGTTTTGCAGGTGATTTACTTAATCAATGTATTGCTTCATCTTTTGGATTAAGAGAAACAAATATACCTTTCATAGGATTATTTGGTGCTTGCTCTACTTTTATAGAATCTATGATAATGGCTTCTGCTCTTATAGATGGTGATTTTGCTACAAATACAATTTGCACTGCTTCTAGTCATTTTTGTAGTGCAGAAAAGCAATTTAGATTTCCATTAGAACTTGGTAATCAAAGACCACCTTCTAGTCAATGGACTGTCACTGGTTCTGGTGCTGCAATTCTTACTAAAGAAGGAACTGGCCCTTTTATAACTAGTTTTACACCAGGAAAAATTGTAGATATGGGAATAAAAGATGCAAATAATATGGGTGCTGCTATGGCAGGAGCTGCTGAAGATACTCTTATAACTCATTTTAAAGATACTGGTAGAAATCCTAGTTTTTATGATGTAATTCTAACAGGTGATTTAGGACATATTGGAAAAGATATTTTAATAGATTTAGCAAGTTCTAAAGGATATAATATCAAAGCAAACTATAATGATTGTGGTGTTCTTATGTTTGACAAAGAAAAACAAGATACTCATTCAGGTGGTTCAGGATGTGGTTGTATTGCAACTGTATTTTCTGGATATGTTTATCAAATGCTTCAAGAAAAAAAATATAAAAAAGTTTTAATGATAGCAACTGGAGCTTTAATGAATTCTACAAGTACTCAACAAGGTGAATCAATTCCAGGAATTGCACATGCTATTAGTATAGAATTATAATAATATTTTATAGATTTTTCAAAATCTAAATTTTTTTAAGGAATTATTTTATGGATTGGATGATGATTTTTAAAGCCTTTGTTATTGGAGGCGCAATTTGTGTTATTGGACAAATTTTAATAGATAAAACAAAACTTACTCCTGCAAGAATATTAGTAGCCTATGTTACAATAGGAACTATTTTAGGAGGACTTGGAATATATAAATATTTAATTGATTTTGCAGGTTGTGGAGCTACTGTTCCACTTACTGGTTTTGGAAGTTTACTTGCAAAAGGAACCATATCAGAAGTTCAAACAACTGGTTTTATAGGAGCCTTTACTGGTGGTATTAAAGCTGCTGCTGGTGGAATTTCTGCTGCTATATTCTTTGGATATATTGCTTCTTTAGTTTCAAAACCCAAAATAAAAAAACAATAAAAAAATTTAATATTATGATAAATATTTTAACTATATATAAATTAGGTTTATATTAGCTTTTTAGGCTTTTTTACTTAGCTTATGTTTTTTGATTTTTTATAATATTTATGCTATAATTGTTGTATAGGGGATTTTATGCTCACCATTTTTTACCTAAACTTCTAGGTATTGGTAGAGCTACTGCTTTGGGATTTTTCAACATTAGGAGGACAATCATGAATATGAAACGGTTTTTATCAGCATTAGTATTATTGGTAATCTTTGCAACAACAAACGTAACAACAGTAAATGCGGCCTCATCTGCTAATGTCCCTTACGGATACACATATGATGATGCAGCGACCTATAAAACCGTGTATCGGTTTTACGATTTCAGTTCGAGCAGAAACACATACTTTCTCGCAAGAGAATTTTACTCCAAAGGGAGTTATGTGTATACATCAAGTGGCGTTTTAGTTTCCAATCAGTCTGCTGGAGCCGGATCCAAGTTTCAAGGATATGATGAAAGTGGTAACTTCTTCATTGTGGGAGTAAATGGCTCTCTCTCAAAACTTGATACTACAAACAAAGTCACTGTACTTTTGGAAAGTGGTGTAATCAAGTTAAATTACAACGAAGATGAGTTAGCATACTCTATCACAACAATTTCAGGTACCGTATATTTGTCAAATTTCAAACCTGCCCCTGAGGTAGATAATGATGACTATAACGAGACTATTGTATCAAAACCTTCTAACCGTGTAGAAATCTATACAAATTCTGCTAAAGAACTTGTTTATGATGCATATGCATCTAACAAACTTAAGAGTAGAATAGTAGTATCTGCTAATGGTTCAAAGGTACTTAACGCAACTGCTAAAGTGCGTCTTACTGACACATTGAAAGGTGCAAAATTTGTGGGTTTCGATAGCTCTTATAACGTTTACCTTTATGAAGGTAGTTCGTTGTACAGATTTAAAAATGGAAGCTGGTTTTCTGCTCAAAAAATGCAACTTTCAGGCACTTACAAGAGTTTCAAAAAAGATGATGCTGGCTTCATTAGTCAAGTGGTAACATCCAAAAATACCTACACAATAAAACAACTTACTGTGTCTGGGAAATGGAAGGCCAAGCGGACTTATGCAGTGCATAAGGCAAATTACATCACTATGTATGTAAAAGGCAAAACTACCAGCTATACGTTGTCGACATCAAAAGGAGTATTAAAGCTGAATGGCAAAAAAGTTGCTTCTGGCGTAAGTAAGTATGGCTTCATTGGAGCAAAAAAACTTATCTACGTAAAGAAGGGAAAAATCTATACAGCAAACATAAAAAATTTAAAGAAACAAAAAATCTGCAATGGTAAAACCTTAAAAACCAATTCAGTTGGACTGGTAACAAAGGTAATCACATCTGCAGGTAAAAGCCAAAAAATAAGTTAGTCATTATTCTCTGGCTACAGCATCGTAGCAAACTAAAAAATCCCTTACAAAAAAACGAATTATCCCAAAGCAGTTGGGGCGGCGAATACCGCCCCTATTTCATTTATTTGGCTTAGTTTCAATTATTATATTTTTTATTTTTAAAAACCGAACATTTTTTTGTAAAAAAGTATTGACATTTTTATTTTATAAATGTAAAATAATACAAACAAAGTTTTTGCGAACATTTATTTTGTTGGAGGTATTAAAAATGAATATTATAAAAAGAATAAAAACCAATAATATCAATAAAAAATCTTATTTATCTAATGATAATTTTATGTTTGGAAAAGATGAAACTTTAAAACCAAAATTTACAACTATTTTTGGTGAAAATTATTCTGTTAATGTTTATTATTTAAGAATATCTTCTCCAGAATTAAATCTTGAAAAAAATTCTATTAATATAAACTTACCTATGAATTATAGAAATAGTAATAATCAAAATTTATTAAATGTTATATTATTAAAAATGTACAAAAAAATTACTGAAAATGAAATAGAAAATATTTTAGAAGAAGCAAGACACATTTTTAAATTTGCACCAGAAAATTATGAAATTAAAAAAATTGCTGGCTCTCTTGCCTATTGCAATACAGATTTGCAATCATTTATTATTAATCCATATATTGCTATGTACTCAAAAGAAACAATAAAATATATTATTTTTCATGAATTTTGTCATTTAAAATATAAAAGTCATTGCAAAAAATTTTATGATATGCTAAAAAAATATATTCCAAATTATGAAAAAATAGCAAAACAAATTCCAAATTTAAAATACTAAAATTATTTAAATATTAAAATTATTAATGAACAAAATTATTAATAAATAAAATTTTTATAAATTCATTTATTAATAATTTTTCATTTTTTAATAATAAGATTACTTATAGATTCAAATATATAAGATTAACCTTTTGACATTTATGTAAATCTGTGCTATAATTCTTAAGACACAGTCGTTTTGTTTCAAAAATGGAGGGTTTTATATTGAATACGCCAGAATCTTTATTTCGGTATTACAAAAAAGTTGGCACTCCTGCATTTTTCGATTGGCTTCATCATCATCACGAGTATGATTATATGATGAATGATTTAAAGAGCCTCATTCGGAAACAAGCACAGGAAGACTATCCTAAAGTGGCTTAAAATTATACTGTGCAAAAAACACTCTTTGGCCTCAAACCAGAGAGTGTTTTTCTTAATTAATTTTTATTTTAATTTTCTAAAATTTTAATATAAAAATATATTTTTATGCTTTTTTTGCTATTTCTGCTAATTCTGTAAAAGCTTTTTCATCAGATACTGCTATTTCTGCTAACATTTTTCTATTTATAGAAACTCCTGCTTTTTTAAGTCCTGAAATCATTTTGCTATATGTTAATCCATTCATTCTAGCTGCTGCATTTATTCTTACTATCCATAATTTTCTAAAATCTGATTTTTTATCTTTTCTTCCAACATATGCATACATTCCAGATTTCATAACTGCTTGTTTAGCATTTCTATATCTATAATGTTTTGCTCCATAATATCCTTTTGCTAGTTTTAATACTTTTTTATGTCTTGCTCTAGTTGTTCTTGCTGTTTTTACTCTTGCCATTTGTTTTCAACTCCTTTATTCTAAATTTATTCTAGTTACCATATGGTAATAATTTTTTAATTCCTGCTACTACAGTTTTATCTGCATATGCATCTTGAATTTTTCCTGTTTTTTTCTGTCTAGTTGTTTTTGTAGCTAAACGATGTCTTCTATTAGCTTTTGTTCTTTTTACTTTTTCTGTAGCTGTAAAAGAATATCTTTTCTTTGCAGCTTTATTTGTTTTTAATTTTGGCATTTTGAAATCTCCCTTCTAATTTTATATTTTTTTTGTTAATATTATAAACATTGTTTTGCCTTCTAATATTGGTTTCTTTTCAACATTTGAAACTTCTGATAATTCTTCAGCAAATCTATTTAAAACCAATTCACCAGCTTTAACATTGTTTAATTCTCTTCCTCTAAATCTTACTGTAAGCTTTACTTTGTTACCAGCTTCCAAAAAAGCTCTAGCATTTTTGCATTTGAATCCAAAATCATGTTCACCAATATTTGGTGTAACTCTTATTTCTTTTAATTCAACAGCTTTTTGGCTTTTTCTAGACTCTTTTTCTCTTTTTGCTTGTTCAAATTTGTATTTTCCATAATTCATTAATTTACAAACTACAGGTTTACTATTTGGAGCAACTAAAACTAAATCTAAATTTTTCTCTTCAGCATATTCTAATGCTTTTTCTATAGAAACTACTCCTATTTTTTCTCCTTCTGCTCCAATTAATTGAACTTCTTTTTCTTTTATTTGTCTATTTATTGGTAATTCTTGTTTTATTGTGAAACACCTCCAAAAAAAAAATTTGACTTATTTTAAAAAGCCAAATCCACATACTAATTCTATAAATAATATTATATTTATTGAATTTTAACCTTATGCTTTTAACTTAAGATAAGGTGAGAAGTGGATACTTCTTCTTAAAACAATAATATATTACTACTTTTTAGCAATTTTGTCAACTATTTTTTATTATATTTTATAAAAAAGCAATATAAAAAAACAATCTCAAAAATCTTGAGATTGTTTTTTACTTTATCTAAAAAATTTTATTGTTTTATCATTTTCATTTTTTTATTTATTATGAATAACATAACAGCTACTACTAACATTATAAGTAATGGAAAAACATTATCTGTTATTCCTGTTTCAGGAGATCTTTCTCTAGTATTTATATATGTTACAATTACTTCCCCATCTACATCTATAACACCAGAAACTATTCCATTAGCTTGATCAATATTTATAGGTGAATTTTCTGTAGGAGCTTCTGTTGTAACTTCCCAAATATCATCATTTCTATCAATTAATTCAATTGAAAAATTAGTACCTTTATCTATTTCAAGTGAATATGTACCTTCATGTGAAAGATCTACATCTTTTTCTGTTTCAACACCCTCAAGAGTATATTTTATTCTAAATGTATATTCTTCTGTTATATCAACATAATTACCTTTACTCAAATGCTTTAGAGTAAGTGTTTCTTTCTCTGTTTCAGTTGGTTCTAATGGTGGAGCATCTGGGCTTCTAACAAAAACAACATCATCTACACCATAACTTTGTCCTACATACCAATTATCTTCATCACTAAAAAATCTATCTAATCCTTTAGTATTTGGATCTGCTGTACCAAAAATTACTAAATCACCAGTTACAATACTTTGATTCCATACAGTTATACCACAAGAAGTTGCTTCTGTCATATCTGTATTTATATATATATTATAAATATCATCTTGCTCTATACACATATTTGCTTCTATTCCTTGTGTTACAGGAGTATATCCATCAAAAGTACAATATGCATAATTATTATCTATAAATATATCACCATCTACATTAATAGTAGACATATTTCCTTGTTCACCTTCTGCCATAGCAAAACCAGCTTTTCCTGCTGAACTATAATTATTAGTTATAGTTACATGGTCTAAATGCCAAATTCCAAAATTTGTAGTTCCAACTGCTGCACCACCTATTGTAGCATTTAAAGCACAACAATCAGTAACTGTAACATTTTTCATAGTTAAAGTATATGAATCATTTGATGGGTCTGTTGAAATTGCACTTGAATTTTTTACTACTGGACTTGTAGAATAGCACTTTGAAACACTACCACCTTCATATACTAAAGTTACATTTCCTAAAGACATAGCTCCACCTTCTGAAGCTAAGCAGTTTGTAATAGTTACATTTTTGCATGTTACGGTACCATTACTACTACCAGAGTAAATTGCTCCACCGCCACCACTTGTTCCTCTATTACAATTATTTCTTAAAATACAATTTGAAAATTCTACATCTGTTTGACCATTTAAAATTACTAATGCTTCTTGGGCTTCCATTCCAGATTTATCATCATTCCAACCACCATCAATAATTAAATTTTCAAATCTAAATAATCCATTATTAGAACTAAATAATGCTCCTGTGTAACCTTCTGCCCTCTTTAATAAAGTTTTACCACTAGTTACATGTCCATTATATGGATCATCTGGACCTTGTGATTTAAAATGAGCAAATCTTGTATTGAAATAAAAATTTATATTTTTACTAACTGTTATTTCTTCTGTTAAAAATTCTATTGTTGCTACATCATCTTGAGATGATGGTTGAATTATCCATGAATTATTAGATAGAATTTCTAATGTTTCAAAATATTTATCTCCACATCTTACCTCATACGATTCACCTTCTACATAAGCAAAGTTATTTTCAAATCCATTTGCATACGATTTAGTAGAATAAAATATTATACCTATCGCCATAGCTATTAGAACTATAATTATTTTTCTAAATAATTTTTTTTCCATTATCTATTCCTTTCTTTATTTTGGATAAGTAATATAGATTAATTGATTGTTTGAGTATCATCTGAAACTTTTGATAACTTTGTTACTAGAACTACTCTATCGTTTTCTGAAGCAATATCACATGTTGATAATAATAATAATTTATCTTGATCAACATCTATATTTAAATCTCTTTTATTTATTACATCTTTACTAAAAAAGGATATTATATCACGATTACTATCATTTCTATATGCTCTTAAATTATATGTTTCTTCTGAAAAAGCACTTACCTTTTTGCAACAAAATATATCAATTGTGTATTTAGCATCTGCTGTATATAATACTCCAAATTCATTTTCATCAAAAAATTTTTTATCTTCAAATTTTTTAATATCAGCAAACATTTGACTAGATCTCATATTATGACCATATAATATTGTATAATCATCACCAAAATTTCTATCATTTCTATAGTCCATAAATATACTTCCAGTTGAAGAATATTCTTTTTTGTAGTCTTTATTTAAATATACAGAGTTATCTACTCCAATAACAACTGGATAATCAATACTTGTATTATTAATTGTTATCCAACCACATATATCTGGATTTAGTTCTTGCAATTTTGGTATTGAAGAATTATTTTTATCATCTGGTTTTAAATCTAAAATAACATTTGATAAATTTGCGTTATCATACACAGCATATGCATCTACAATTGCATACCCAGAAAATAATATTGCAATAATTAAAAATGTAATAATTATTAAATTTATTATACTATTTGAAAAATTTATTATCTTTTGAGCTATTTTCATACTTTTTTATTTTTTTTTCTTTCATCATAAAATATATTATTAATATTAATGATACGGCCAAAATTAGTACAAATGGCATTACATTAATAAACACACCTGTATATGGTAATATATTTGAAAGTTTTCTCCTACGTAAATTATTTGTTTTTGGATTGCTTTGTATTGCTCCACCACCTGATTGAGCAGGACCTCCAGAAGCTGGAGTAGGTTCTGGTACTACCATTTGGTGAGTAAACTCTAAGTTATTTGTTTTTACTTCATCTTTTAAATCAGTAGGCTGATTTAAAACTTCAATTTTTATTTTTCCATTATCATTTAATGCCATTACATATATTTCATACTTTTGACTGCTCATTGGAAAATTAGTTTTATTACTTGAATCTATCTCATAAATATCATATCTATATATTCCAGGTTTTGGATATATAACTTCTGAAAAATCTATAGTAACTTCTTTTACTGCAGTTTTTTCTCTATTTGGAGCAACATCACTAAAATTTACTTCTATATTCTTAGGTTCATTTTTAACTCCAGCTATATTATCTTTATGTGGAACTATTTCATATCTAAATGTGTTTGAAATTTTACTATTTACATTCGTTACTTTAGAATATAATGTAATTTTGGTATTGTTGGTATCTTCAGTTTTTGCAGTATTTCCTTCTGTAGCAATACTGTAAGAACAACACAATGCACTAATTATGATAAATCCAATAAAAGCACAAATAGCTATATATATTAACTTATATTGATTTATTACTCTTTGCATACAATTTTACCTTTTAAATATTTCTAATTTTTAATAAACTGATTACTTTTCCTTTTATTTCATTTTCTGAAATTGCGCCAAAATTTCTTGAATCATTGGCATCAATACTATAGTCACCTACAACAAAATAAGAATCTTCTTTTACTTTATAAGGAAAAACTATTTTTGTATCACTTGGGATATTTGCTGGATATAGTGATGATTGATTTGCTTCTGGAAATCCATCTACCAAAATTTCTCCTTCATCTGTAATTTCAACCATTTGACCTTCTTTAGCAACTATTCTTAATACATAATTTTTATCTTCATGTTCAAAAACAACTACATCACCTATTTTGTATCCATCATTAATCCTTGAATATAATATCAGTTGTCCTTCTGATATAAACGGTTCCATTGAATTATCTTTCATTCTAACAAAACCATATATAAATCTAAAAACAATAAATAAAATTAATATTAATATCATTACTTTAGCTATTAAAATTCTAAAATTAATAGCTACTATTACTTGTTTAAGTCTTTTATTGATGATTCTTTCATCTGCTTCTAATTCATTCATTTAAACTGTACCTTTTTTTAAAAATAATCTAACTTTATTATAAATATCTTTTAATTTGTTTTCGCGAATTTCAAGTAATTCTTGACATTTTGCTTTTTCTTCTTGCAACACTTGGAGTTCTGCTTCTAATTCCGCTATTTTTTCATCACGACTCTTTAGCATTTTTAGATATTCTAACTCTTTGTATTGCAATACCGTTTGATATTCGCTATTTAAAGACTTAACCTTGTTTAAAACATCTAATTCATCTATTCCATTAAACATTTTCTTTTTAAATTTTATTTTACTTACATTTAAGTTACTCATTAGTAATTATTCCTATCTTATTGAAATTCATTAAATTTAATAATTTATTTTTTTATTTTTATTAGTAAATTTTATAAATACTACTAATAGAATTATAGCAAGTACTCCAATTGCAATATATGGTGTAACATTTAAAGCCATACCAGTTATACTTTCAGCTTCTTTATGATTTTCAAAAGTAGTAATGTTGCTTCCTGCATCTTCATTAGCTATTTTTGTTACTTCTTTAGTATCTGATACTCTTGTTTTTCTATCAATATATGTTTGATAATCATCTGCTTCTTGTTCTGTTATTACATAGTTAGCTCCTAATTTAATTTGATCTAATCCTTCTTCAGCAGAAGTTAAACCTATTGTTACAGTTTGACCATCTTTTAAATAAACATAGTTTTCTTCTCCTGCAACATAATTTGATGAAGTACTAACTTTTGCTCCATTGTACTCTACTTCTTCATCTTGTCCTAAAATTACATAATTATCACCAATAGCTGCATCTGTAATATCTACTTTAAATTTAAAGTATTCATCAACATCTCCCATATTTCCTGTTACATTTTTCTTTAAAACTAAGTGTGTAAAAGATGTTTCAGCTGGGAAAGTAATGTTTCTTTTAACTGCTGTGTCATTTGTAAGTGTTCCTTGATTTAATAATGTTACAGTTAATTCTCCTGTTGGAACTCCTTGTGCATCAACTTGGTTTACAACTTGTACATATATATAATATTTATCTGTTGATACTGCATAAGTTGTTTCATCTGTTGAACTTGTTTCTGAAATTATAAATTTGTAATCACCTACTTTTGTAAAAGTAGTTCCTATAAAGTCTAAATCTGCTTCTTTTTTAGCTATGTTTTTTCCATCTGGTTGAACCTCATCAAATTGGATTGTAAAAGAAGTTGGAGCTCCTTGTACTTTTGCTGGGTTTGAAGGATCTTCTTCAATAGTATAAGTAAAAGTATTAGTAACTGGGTTAGTTACATTTTTTACATTTCTTGTAACTTTTACACTATGAACTGGATCACTTTCTGAAATTTGTTTTGGTGTAACTGCTTTTGCATTTACACTCATTTGGAATACTAGTAAAATAATAGATGCAATAATCATTATTTTACTTATTGTTTTTAAATAATTTTTCATTTTTTAAATCCTTTCTAACATTAATATAAATTTATCTTAGCATATAAAAATTGGTTTGTACTCATTGTAATTGAAAAGATACAAAAAAAAAAAAAAAAATGTTTTTGTCATACTAATGTAATATTTGTAATAAAGCAAAAAAAATGTATAGAAGCTACTATACATTTTTTATCTAATTTTATATAAATTTTTATTTTACTTTAAATAATGATAATATTTTTTCTTTTATTTTAAAGAAAAAACTATTATTTTCTTTTTCTTTATTTTCTACTAAAGAGTTTTCTTTTGATGTTTCGCTATTTTCTTGATAATCTGTATAATCTTTTATATCATCATTTTCTTTAGTATATAAATCATACTTTTGAATTACTGTAGGTCTTGAAAAATCTTCTTCTGGCTCTGCATCTTCTTGTGTACTAAATTGTTTATCAAAAATACTATCTATATCATATCTTTCTTTAATTTGGTTTTCTAATTTTTCTTTATTTTCGATCATCATTTCATATAGTTCTTGTTTTCTTTTTTCATCTTCGCACCAATATCTTAAATGTAATAAAGCTATTATTTCTAGTGTAAACTGCTTTAATCCTTGATTTTCAAGTGGAACATATGGATTTATTTTTACTTCATAAGTTGGATCTTTAAATTCACTAAAAAAATTTTTTATTTTTTCAGGTATTTTTTTTATATATTTTTCATTCATATGATTAATAATATAATCAACTTCTGCATATGCTTTTATATCTTCTAAAGTAATTACAGCACTCATTTGTAATTTCCTCCTAAATTTCTTTTGTATTTTTTTATCTTTCTAAATTTTTTTCTGGTGCTAATTCTGTTTTTCCTTCTTTTAATATAGTGTTTACTATTTCTTCTGGTTTTCTACTTTCTTTTTCAAGAGCTTTTAATTGTCCTACTAATTTTTGTCCTGCTTGCATAGTAGCATTAATATCTGAATTTTTGGCTACTTCAAAAGTTGCATTATAAAAAGCTTCTTCTAAAGAATTTGCTATTACTTCTGTTTCATACTTGGCTACTAATGTTAAATTTTCTTGCACAGAATTTAATTTTTCTTCATTTGTCCATCCAACAAAAACATATCTAACTTGATTTTCTGGTTCTTTTTCTGGCTCTTTTCCTTTATATTCAGCTTTATCACCTTTATTTACTACTTGTTTATCTAAAACAGTTTTGCCATCTTCATCTAAAAAGACTATTTCATATTGTTCCACAAATATTCCTCCTTTGTACATTTAGATATAAATATTATATTCATAACAAAAAAATATTTCAAGTATTTTTAAAAATTTAGATTATAGTATCAATCTATATAAATTATGGCAATAAATTCTAAAAAAAAAAGATATGCAAAATATACATATCTTTTTTCTATGAATTCATATATGTTTATATAAAATTCTATTTTTTATTTACTAAATCTTTTAATGCTTTTCCAGCTTTAAATACTGGAGCTTTTGATGCAGGTATTTTGATTTCTTCTTTAGTTTGTGGGTTTCTTCCTTTTCTAGCTGCTCTTTTTCTTACTTCAAAAGATCCAAATCCAACTAATTGAACTTTTTCACCTTTTTCTAAAGATTCTGTTACTGTGCTAACAAAAGCGTTTACAGCTTCTTCTGCAGCTTTTTTTGTGTTTCCTGTTTTTGCAGCTATTGCTGCGATTAATTCAGCTTTGTTCATTTAAAATTACCTCCTAAGAATTTAGTTTTATGTAGAATTATTTGTTCTACAATAATTTTATTCGCCAAAATATGCTTAAATCCTTCTTTTTTTTATTTTTTTTTGTTTTTTTCCTTTATTTTTCAACTTTTTTTAAAATTTATTTTTTTATAATTCACTATTTTCAGTACTTTCAAAGAATTGCTCTTTTCTTAACATTTTTGTTACAAATATACATATAACATAAAAAATTATAGCAATTAATATAGAAATTATTATACAAAATATATTACTAATATTTTTTAAACTTAGTATATTATATATATTTAATGAAAATATAATCATAAATAAACTAGATAAAAATGGTTTTAATGATAATTTTAATATATTTATTTTAAAATTAATGTGTTTTTTCAAAGAAATATATACAATTATAAAAGAAATTAATGATGATAAAATATTTCCTAAAATTGCTCCCTTTTCATATATTCCATTTATAGGTATTAAAAATATATTGGAAACTATTTTTACAACAACACCTATAAATGCAGAATAAACTGGTATTCTATTTTTTCCTAATCCTTGTAATATTCCATTTATAGTTTGTGTTAATAATGAAAAAATAATTCCTAATGAAGCTAATTTTAATAACTCACTTCCATTTTGAGCTTTTGGAAATAACAAATAAAATATTTGCTTTGAATACGCAAAAATTCCAAATGTTGCAGGTATTGCAATAATTAATGTTATTAATATAGAAAACTCTATTTGTTTTATAATTCCATCTAAATCATTTTTTGCTTTTCTTCTTGAAATTTCTGGAATTAATGCAGTAGATATAGCAATATTAAATGAAAGTGGCAATACCATTATTATATCAACTTTAGAACTTAATATACCATATTTTATTATTGCCTCTTCTTCAGTTATAAATCTTTTTAAAATTCTAACAACTGTTATAGAGTCTATATTTTTACCTAAAGAGCCTAAAACAGCACTTATTGTCATAGGTATAGAAATCTTTAATATTTTTCTTACTATAGTAGAAATTCTTTCTTTAGGAAAATAATTAAAATTCAATCTTATATTTTTATTTTTTATAGAAATGTATTTATTAATTAAGTAGATTAAACTAATAAAAGTTGCAATAGTAGTTGCAAAATTTGCAATTGCTGCCATTGCTTCTGTATTATTATTAGATATTTTAGAAACAACTTCTACAAATATAATAGTAAAAATCGTTTTCATAAGTTGCTCAATAAACTGTGATTTAGCTGTTATAAAAATTTTATTTTCTCCATTACAAAATCCCCTAATTACTGATGTGATTGAAACAAAAAATATAGCTGGTGATAAAACCATTAAACTTAATTTAGCTTCTGGAATTTCTAAAATTACATTAGAAATAAATTTTGCACATAAAAATAGTGATATACAACCTATAAATCCTATTATTGAAAATATAAAAATGGCTACTTTAAAACATCTATCCATATTTATATAGTCTTTTTTAGATTTTTGCTCTGATATAATTTTTGAAATAGCATTTGGAATTCCTATTGATGAAATTGTTAGTAATAATGCATATATTTGATAACCACTCATATATATTGCATTTCCTTCATCTCCAAATCCTGACTTATTAGTTATGTATATACTATATATTGCTCCAAAAATTTTTATTAAAATTTGAGAAGTTACTAAGGATAATATGCCTTTTATAAAACTTGAAATTCCTTTTTTCACATTTTTCACTCACTTTCTTAATAATTTTATTGTGATTTATTTTTTATATTCATTAATTTCAAACATTTTATTGCTGAAAATCAAGCTTTTTTTCCTCAAAAAGCTTGATTTTTTTCCAATTTTGTAAGATAATATATAGTGTAGTAGTTTTATAAAATAGATGAAGGATAGAAAAAATGAAATATATAGATAAATTTTTAAAATTATTAAAAACGGATAGAAATACATTCGTTACATATGTACTTACATTATTAACTGTATATATTTGTATAGATAGAATTTCAGAAGTTTTACTTATTATGTTTTCTGGTTTATCTGTTTCTTATTGGGGACCAATAAAATATACACTTGCACTTGCTTGTCCAATATTTGCTTTTTACTTCTCGCCTGCCTCAAAATTTGCAACAGATAAATATACTAAAGAAACATTTTTCTATATATACGCAGTTGCTTTATATGTAGTTGTTTGTTCAATGGCAGTTCAATGGGTAAACCAAGTTGGTTGGTTTTTATTATTTTCAGTACCTAATTATTCTTACATCATTACTACATTTATGGATTTAATAAAACCTGCCTTTTCAGCTTTTGCTTGGTATATACCTGTTTGTTCTTTTTATCCTTTGTTTAAATGGTTATATACAGTTGTTAATGATACATTATATATTAGAGAATCTATTTGGGATTATGGTGGAATAGATTTATCTGACCAATCAATTGGTATGGGACCATATACTTGTGAAATGTTTATAGCTAAAGATAGAGAAACTGGTAAATCTATAAGAACTCCAGAAGCTAGAAGATTTGAGTCTACTTTAATCGTTGGTGTTTCTGGTTCTGGAAAAACATCTATGATTTTTGAACCAATGATAGCCAGAGATTTAGAGAAAAAATATTTCTTTAGAGAAACCTCAAAAGAATTAGGATACACTGCTATAAAAACTCATATTGCTACTTTAAATTGTCCTTATTCTAATGGTTATATAAATGAAAACTTCACTTTAAATATGCTTACACCTGTGCCTACAAAAGAGAATGTTTTTAAAGCATATTTTTCAAAACTTATATACCATTATAACGGTAAAGATTCAATATATAAAAATTTAGGAATTACTTATATGGCTCCTGATTATGAATCAATATCACATATTCGTGAAGTTGCTGAAAATTTTGGTATTCAATACCATATTATAGATCCTAACGATAGTGCTAATTCTATTGGATTAAATCCTTTTACATATGAAGATCCTATTAAAACATCTATTGCTATATCTTCAATATTAAAGAGAATGTATGCATCTGAAGAAGTTCCTAATTTTGGAAATCATGATGAAGCATTTATGCAAAATATTGTTACACAAGCAATAGAAAATTTGGTTTTAATGCTAAAAGAAGTTTATCCAAAACTTCATGATGGTGATATACCAACATTAGAAGATTTATTAGAATTATTAAATGACTTTGATAAAATTGAAGAAATGGCTGAACAAATGAAAACATATCCTAATCTTGCTGAACAATATAAAATTCAATTAGGATATTTTAAGAAAACTTTCTACAAAACAGCCTATAATAGAGAAGAAACTGCAAAATATTTACAAGCTTCTGCATCACAACTTGAAAACTTACTAAGATATCCAGGAGTTAGAAATATTTTATGTAATAGAGCAAATAACTTAAATTATGATAATGCTTTAGCTAATGGTGATATTACATTAGTTTGTACAAGACGTGGAGATTTAGGTGCTAGTGTTCATAAAGCTTTTGGTTTATTCTTTATTTTATTAATGCAACAATCTGTTTTATCTAGACCAGGAAATGAAAAAACTAGAATACCACACTTTTTATATATTGATGAATTTCCACCATTTGTTTGTAAAGCAACTGAAGATATATTTACTCTATATAGAAAATACAGAGTTGGTACAATTATATCTTCACAAAACTTATCTCAATTTGGTATAAAAGATGATTATAATTTTAGACAAACATTACTTGCAAACTGCACAACTAAAATTGTATTTGGTAATAATACTCCAGAAGATAATGAATGGTGGGAAAAAGAACTTGGAGATAAGAGACGTTGGGAATTTACAAATGATTATAGAACAGATCAAGGAAAATATGATCCTTCTTATAAAGGAATTAAATGGAAATGGATTCCTTGGTTTAAAGCAGGAAAAGTTCAAGCTTTAAAATTTAAAACGATTATTTATAAAACAAAGGATTTGAAAGGTAAATCTTTAGTAGGTCAGGCCAAAGTAGATTTTCTAGAGTCAAGATATAAAGAAAAACAAAAAATAAAAACTTACAATTTTGAAAAATTCTTAACCTTAAACAATACTTCTACTGTTTCAGAATCTTCAAATAAAAAACCTACTTTTGATTTAAAAAATATAAATTCTGATTTAGATAGATCTGAAGAAATTGATCCTATACAAAAAAATACATCAGATTTAAATTATCATTTTGATGATGAAGATCCTATTGCTTCATTTAATTCAAAACCAAATAATTAAAAAACTTCTTCAAATTGTAAAGTAATATAAAATAATTAATCAATTTGTAAATTTAATAAACTTAAATTATTAATTTTAAAAGGCTTTGTGAGTTCTCACAAAGCCTTTCATCATGCCTTACTTCAATGCATGATCTTTGAAAAATACCTATTAAAAATCAAACCAAAACTTCTTTGTTTATGTCTTTTACCATCTCAGCATTTTTATCTAACACTGGATAGACATACTCTGTAAGATAGTCTACAACCTGATTTTCCGCACGTCCTACAAGCTTATTCGGGTTGCAAATTTCTTTTACTTCCTCCAAAGTCATACCAAAAATCGGGTCTTCAGCAATTCTTGCAAGAAGGTCATTTTCTTTTCCTTCTAATTTTACACGCTTTCCTGCTTCCATAGAATGAACGCGAATGTGTTCATGCAATTCTTGCCGATTCCCACCTCTCTTAGCTGCCTCCATGATAATATTTTCTGTTGCCATAAAAGGCAATTCCTCAGCCAATCTCTTCTCAATAACTTTGTTGTAAACAACTAAGCCATCGATAATATTAGCTGTGATGATGAGAACAGCATCAGTTGCAAGAAACGCTTCCGGGTTGCTAATTCTACGTACAGCAGAATCATCAAGTGTTCTTTCATCCCACTGATCTACAGCTGTTGCAGCTGCAATTGCAGGTTGTGCAATGACATATCGACTCAAAGAACAAATGCGTTCGCATCTCATTGGATTTCTCTTGTATGCCATCGCAGAAGAACCTATCTGTTTTTTCTCAAATGGTTCTTCTATTTCTTTGTCATGTTGCTGAAGTCGAATGTCTTTTGCCATTTTCTGTGCACTGATGTTTATGGAAGCTAAAACACTTATGATTCTAAAATCCAAGTTTCTTGTGTAGGTCTGCCCTGAAATAGGATATACTTTATCAAATCCCATCTCCTCGGCAATAATCTTATCAAGTTCCTTTACTTTTTCTTCATCTCCATCAAAGATATCCATGAAAGTAGATGATGTACCTGTTGCTCCACGGCATCCTAAAAGTTTCAATGAAGAAATTACAAAATCCAACTGTTCTAAATCTTCCATGAAATTCTGAAGCCAGATGGCCTCTCTCTTTCCTACTGTTACTGGAGATGCCGGCTGAAAATGTGTATAACCTAATGTAGCAATTCCTTTGTGTTCATAGCACAAGTCAGCCAATAACTTAATAACGCCCAGCAGTCTTTTTTTCACGAGTTTTAAAGCCTCGTAAAAGTTTAAAATGTCAGTATTGTCAGTAACAAAGCAGGAAGTAGCTCCTAAGTGGATAATTCCGGCCGCCTTCGGACACTGAACGCCATATGCATACACATGTGACATAACATCGTGTCTTACTTCCCGTTCACGGGCTCTTGCAACATCGTAGTTGATATCAAAAATGTGTTCTGCAAGTTCTTGTATCTTCTCATCAGTAATCTCTTTCACTCCAAGTCTTTGCTCAGCTTTTGCCAAAGCAACCCAGAGTTTTCTCCAAGTAGAAAACTTTTGATCATCAGAGAAGATCTTTTGCATTTCTTTGCTTGCATACCTCCCTGTAAGTGGTGATTGGTAGATGTCTGTTCGATTCATACAGTATTCCTCCTTAATAATGTTGTTCTAGAACATCTAGACTATAATATTTTATCACAATTTATGTTAACTTTCAAGAAAAAGCTGTATATTTATGGATATTTATTCATAAATAATGAACCCTACATGTTTTTAACATTTTAGGGTCCATATTATTTTATACTTCTTAAAAAGCTTCTATTCTAATATTTTAAATTCTACATTGCGAGCAGAAAATTTACCTGTATCTTCATTTTTTACAAATTCTGTTAATGATTTATCTAGAGATTCTGCATTTTGTTTTAAATCTGTTGTAAAATATATTTTTATATTCTCCATTTCTAGATTATTTTTTACTATAGCTTTAAATGTTTCTACCATATGTTTATCATCTTCACAAACTAAAATTAATTGTGGTCTTGCTTCATATCCAGAATCAAATGGAACAAAATTCTCTAAAAAATCTTTATATAATCTCATTCTGTCAACAAATTTACTTTCCCATTCTTCTTCTCTTCTAACACATTCAAATATTAAATTTAAAGATTTTCCAGATTTTGAAATTTTAACATCTCCATGTCCTTTAAAAGTTTTTCCTGTCATTTTTGCAGTAATTGCTGTTTTTACTTTATAACTATTAAAGTTTTTGGCCTTTCTCATATATGCTATAATAACTTGATTTCCTGCTAATCTTTTTTTCATCAAAGAAACTGGTTTTGTATTATCAGTTGGTTGCCATTTACATTCTACTTCTTTAGAATTAAGTAAATATTTTCCCATTTTTTCCATGCAGTAAACTCTATAAATTCCTTTTCCTTCTTCTGAAGTAAAATAATATCTTGTTAAAATTTTTGTTTTTACTAATTGTTCTAATTTTGTATTTAATTTATCTTGTGATTTAATTTCAACTCCCTTATATTTAAGAATTTGAAATATTTGTCTTGATGTTAAAAATTCAAATTCATTTACTAAATCTAGTATTTTAAAATGAACATCTGTTATATGGCCTAAATTAATTTTATGGATAATTTGATTTATTGATACATATCCATCTTTGCCATCAAATGTTTTTATTTCTCCTTCTCTAATAGCGAATGGAGAAACGGTAGTTTTAATTTCTTGATCTTCTACCATTTTCTAATAACCTCCTTAAATAATCAAAAGTTTAATTTTCTTTCTTTCTTTTATAATTTTTTTTATGTATACTTTTACTTTTTGACCATATTCTAATCCTTCTTTATATTCTGCTAACCCAACTAAATTAGGTTTAAGCTCTATGAATATGCCATTTTTATATTTATCTGTTTCTTTAACAATTCCTTCAACTACTGTTTTTTCATTATAACCTTCAATGTTTTCTTCCCAGTTTCCAAGAAGCTCTTTATAAGACAAAACAATTTTATCATTTTCAGTGTCTATTGATTTTATCATAACATTTATTTTTTGTCCAATAAAAAAACGTTCTTCTGGCGATTTTATTCTCGAGACTGAAATATCCTCAATATGAAGAAGTCCTACTATTCCTCCACCTATTTCCACAAATGCACCAAATTTTCTTATGTTTTTTACTATTCCGATTAACTATACTTCCTGGTTTTAATTCTTTTTTTGCCCATTCTAATGCTTGTTTTTGTACATTTTTTCTAGATAAAATAACATTATTATAATCATCAATTTCTTTTATTTTAAATTGAACAAAATTATTTACTTTATTTTTACATATACTAGGATTGCAAAATCCAAATTTATCTGTATTTATCTCTTCTAATTCATTTCTAGGTATAATTCCCTTAATATTATTTCCTAAATTTATATGCAAATTATAATTTGAATCGCAATTTTCTACATAACCTTGTAGAACATCGCCATTTGAAAAAGCTTTGTTTAATAAATTATTATCTAATTCATCTTTTTTTTCAATCCAACCTTCTGGAATAAATTTTTGATATTCCATATTTTTCTCCTCTTTCGTAATCTTTATTTAAAAATATTTATTTTTAAAACTATTTTAGTATACTTTCAATTTCTTCTTTTGTTAAATATCTCCAACTACCTATTTTTAAATCTTTAACATCAATATTACCAATTTTAGCTCTATGTAAAGCTAAAACTTTTTTTCCTATCGCATTACACATTTTTCTTATTTGTCTATTTTTTCCTTCATGAATTGTAATTTGTATTCTTGAAATATTTTTATCTAAATCTATTTTTAATATTTTAACTTTAGCTGGTTTGGTTACATAAGAATTATCTATTAAAACTCCGTTTTTAAGTTTTTCAATTTCTTCATCTAATATATTGCCAGATATTGTTACATTATAAACTTTATTTATTTCATGTTTAGGATGTGTAACCTTATAAACAAATTCTCCATCATCAGTTAAAATTAAAGCTCCTGAAGTATACATATCTAGTCTCCCAACAGGCACCAATCTTTTATTTTTAATTTTTACTAAATCTGTAACAGATTCTCTATTAAATTGATCTTGCACTGTTGTAACAACTCCAATAGGTTTATTTAATAATATATATGTATATTGCTTATTTTCATTTTTAATTAATTTTCCTTTATATTCAATTTTATCCACTTTAGGATTTATTTTTGTTCCTATTTCAGCAATTAGTCCATTTACTTTAATTTCACCATTAACAATTAGTTCTTCACATTTTCTTCTAGAAGCTATACCATTTTCTGCTAAAAACTTTTGAAGTCTAATTTCATCCATTGTTTTCTCCTCTAAAATTTATATTTTACTCATTTTTAAATTGTTAAAATCCGGTTTTCTTTTCTTAAAATTTCTAATACTTCTTCAAAATATTCTGGCAATTCTGCTTTTAGATTCATTTGTTTACCAGTAATTGGATGAACAAATTCTAACTTCATACTATGAAGCATTTGCCCTTGAACTCCAAATGGATTTTTTCCATTTGAATATACATAATCACCAACTATTGGATAACCTATTTGTGATAAATGAACTCTTATTTGATGAGTTCTACCTGTTTCTATATTTACTTCTAGCAAAGTATAATTTTTAAATCTTTCTATTACTTTTATGTGAGTTATTGCATTTTTTCCTGTTTTTGAAACTGCCATTTTAGTTCTATCTTTATTACTTCTAGCTATAGGCATATCTATTGTTGCTTCATTTTCTTTTAAAACACCTCTTACTAATGCAATATATGTTTTTTTTACTTTATGATTTTTTATTTGTTCGCTAATATTTATATGTGCTTTATCATTTTTTGCAACAATTAAAAGACCTGATGTATCTTTATCTATTCTATGCACTATTCCTGGTCTAATTTCTCCTCCAATACCTGAAAGACTATCTTTACATCTTGCCATAATAGCATTTACTAAAGTACCATCTGGATTTCCATTTCCTGGATGCACAACTAAACCTTTTTGCTTATTTACAACAAGTATATCATTATCTTCATATACAACATCTAATGGTATATTTTCTGGTTTAATTTCTACTTCCTTTGGTTCTTCTTTAAATATTGTTATTAAATCATTTAAATTTAATTTATAAGAAGATTTTATTTTTTTACCATTTACAAGAATTTTTCCTTCATCAATTAATCTTTGCACAGTAACTCTTGAAATACTTTCATCTTTTTCGCTTATTGCTTTATCTAATCTTATTCCTACTAAATCTTCATTTATTTTATATTCTTTTTTTTCCAATTTTAATTCCCCTATTTATCAAAACTTCCTTTTGTTATATCTTTTGTAAAAAAAATTTTTAATAAATAATTTGGTAATGCCATCATTCTTTTTATTCTTGTTGGTTGAAGAATAAGTCTCCAAAGCCATTCTATTCCCATTTTTTGAATTAATTTTGGTGCTCTTTTTACTACACCTGCCTCATAATCAAATGTACCACCTTGACCTGCTGAAATGTCTACTTTTAATTCATTTTTATGTTTTGCAATCCATTTTTCCTGAATTGGAGCTCCCATGGCCACAAATAAAACATTCGGCTTTAAAGAATTTATTTCTTTTATAACATCTTCCTCTGAATCTTTTTCAAAAAATCCCTCGTGATAACCTACTATTTTTAATCTGGGATAATCTTTTTTTACATTTTCTACTGTAAGTTTAGGCACATCTCCTTGTCCACCTAACATATAAAAAGTCCAATTTTCTTTTTCCCCAATTTCTAATATTTTTCTGAAATATGTTTGTCCTGGTATTCTTTCTTTAAACGGCTTTTTTTGTATTTTTCCTCCTATCATAACACCAACACTATCTGGAGTTGCTAAATCAGCACTTCTTAAAATATTGAAAAATTCTTCATCTTTTTGTGCCATCATAATAAATTCAGTATTTGGAGCAACTACTAATTTACAACTTTTATTACTATTTTCAATTAAGTTTTTTGTTATTTCACCGGCTTCTTCAATATTTATATTATCTATATCAATTCCCAGTATTCTAACTTTATTACGCAAAATTACACCTCTATTTTCTTGAAAAATCAATTAAAAATATTATTATTAATATCCAACCAATTACTATTGAAAAATCTGCTAAATTAAAATTTGGTATTTTACTTATTTTGATAAAATCTAATACGCCACCTCTAAAAAATCTATCTATTAAATTACTTATTGCTCCGCCTAATACCATAGATATTGCAACAGCTGTTTTTTTATCTAATCTATCTATTTGGTCTCTTATAAATTTTATAACAATTGCTAATATAAAAACTGCAATAACTATGTTTTTAATATTTCCTTTATTAAAACCAAAAGCCATTCCTGTATTTGATACAACTTCTATTTTTAAATAATCATTTCCTATAGGCTCTTTTACAAAATTAGAAACTAATATTTTGCTTGTTTGATCTAATAATATCAATATAACAGATATTATAACAATCAATTTTATAATTTTATTTTTCAAAATTAGACCTCCACAAAATAAATTTTAGTTTTCTACCTTTTCTGCTGATAATCTTTCAAAAATTTTAAAATTACCTTTATTATATATTTCTTTATAATTTGAGTCTTCTTCTAAAATCATTGCAAGTTTTGAATTTTGATATAATATTATATGAGTTACTTTATATTCTTCAAACTTTTCTTCATAATTTTTTACCACACCAGCCATATTTAAAGCATCTGAAAAAATATCTCTACCATCATATTTCTTCGTTTCTTCATTATAAGTTCCATTAAATTCTGGTGAATATAAATCACATCTAGAATCTATAAACACTGGTATTCCTCTATATAGAAGATAACTTCCATAATTATATTCATTAAATAATCTAATATTTTTTACATCTAGATTTTCTAAAATCCAATCTGATGCTTCAACAGGATATGATGATGTGTCTATATAGTCATCTTTTAATGTTGGTTTTACTATATTAGTACACCAAATAACAAATAAACAAACTATAACAATTGTTCCAAACCATCCAGAAATAAATCTTTCTATTTTTAATATTGTTTCTTTATCATATTTTTCAAATACATAAGTAACTATACATGCAAGTATTGGTGAACAAAGAATAGCAAACATTGAAACTTGTCTTCTAGTTTTAAAAGATAAATATGTTATTCCTCCTAGCATAAACAAATCATGCAATTTTATTTTTGTATCTGTAAATATTAAAAATAATAAAAATATTACTACTGTAAATGAAAATTCTGTATTTTCAACTAATGTAAGTGGTAAGTGTTCATTAATTGAACTTGTTGTATTTCCTTTCATTGTTTTATAAAGATAAGTAAATGCACCATCTCCTGCAGGATTTAAAAATCCTGTAAAGAAAGCTACACCCATTATAGCAATAAGTAATAATACTGCATGATTTTTTTCTACTTTTATTCTATATGGATTTTTTCTTAATTTTTTTACTTTTCTATTTCTTTCATCTTTTATAACTGTTATTTGCTTTATTTTTTCTTCAATTTTTGCTTTATTTTCTTCTTTCTTAGTAAATTTCTTTTTTATATTTAAAAATAGTTTTTTTATTCTAAACCATATATTTAAATCTTCTAAAGACACTAAAACGTACTCTCCTATGTATGGCAAGAACAAAACAAAATAAAATGGCCATACAGCACAATGAAGATTTGCAATTAATAAAGGTATTATTATTAATAAAATAGCATATCTTTTCTTTTTAGTTTCCAAAAATTTTTCTATTGCAAAAATTGTCCACACAAACAATATAAAAGTTACAAGTTGTGCTCTAGCTGCAATGAAAGATTTAATTAAGTACATTGCACCTATTGTTACAACAAAAGAAATTACTTTATTTTTTGATTTTTTATTGCATAATGTATAAACAGAAATTCCTAATATTGCACTTAAAATAATTGTTGAAAGATATATTCCAAATTGACCAGAATTGTGATATATAACATACATTCCTAAATCATAAAGCCAATGTGGATAAGTATATGGAAGATTATGAATTGAATATAAATCTTTAGTTAAATCTGAACACCCATTATTAAAAATATATTTTCCTATTGTTATTGTATAAAAAGTATCGTTTTGCAATGTTTTAGGAGATATAGCTGCACAAAACAAAGAAATACATATTATTGCAACTATGTGAAATATAATTCCTTTTAATTTTGAATTTTTTTTCTCTTTATTTTTATTAGATATATTTTCTTCTTTTTTTGTTTCATCAATTAAATCTTCTTTTTTTTCTTTATTTTCATGAATAAAATTTTCTTCTTTTTTATCATAATTTTGAGTTTCTTGACTATCAGTATTCATGTATACTCCTTTAGACATTAAATTTATTGAATTATATCAAATAAGTAAAAAAAAATACATACTTTTACTAAAATTTATAAACTAATTTAATAAAATTTGCAAAAAAAACAAAAAGAAAACGCCCATATACCAACCTTTGTTAGCACATAAGCGTTATATAATTTGCTAAAATTTATATAATATCTAAATTATATCTATTTATTTAAACAACTGCTTCTGATTCAGTTTCGTTTTGTTCTTCTTTATTTACTACTTCCATACTTGCAATTGAAACTTCATAAGCAACTCTTGTTTCAGATGTTCCATCTTCAAATTTTTTTTCATAAGTTCTTGATTGAACTCTACCAGTAATTTTTACTTCTGTTCCAACTTCCATATTTTGGCAAAATCTTGCATTTCTTCCCCAAGCTATACTTGGTATGTAATCTGATTTATTATATGCTCTATTTACTGCTAGTAAAACATCTGCTATTTCTCTTCCAAATGGTGTTTGTCTATATATAGGTTTTTTACATACATAACCTATTAAAACAACCTCATTTGTTACTTCATCTTTTTCTTCTTGCTCTTCTATTTCTTTAATTTCTTTTGCAAATACTGTTAAAACTAATCTGTTTTTTTCATTTTCATAATTGTTGTAAGATCTAAATTGTCCTTCTACTGTAACTTTCTTACCAATTTCAATATCTAAATTTGTTAATAATCTTTCAGATATTGTAATAGGTATAATATCTACTGTTGAACTTAATCTAACTACTTCTAGATTAAATACATAAAATTTTTCTCCGTAGATTTCATGACTGTAACTTTTTTCACTTACTATTTTTCCTATTAATATTAAGTGATTGTTTTCTGAATAATTTGTATTCAATTTTAATTCCTCCTTAAAATTTATCTACTGTATTCTTCATATAATGTGTACATAAATTGTTTTTTGCCTAAAAACAATTATAGTATAACACATTTTTAAACTTTTGTCTACATAAAATTGGATTTTTTTCATTTTTTTACCATTTTTTTTGCATTTTATAAAATATTTATGGCTTTTAAAAAGGATTTATTTGTAAACTTATTATAAGTAAACCTACTATTTTTTATGTAAATTTATCTTAAAATATATAAATTTTAAATTTCTTTTACATATTGCTTAAATAAATTTCCTCTTTCCTCAAAGTTTTTAAAGTATCCGTAGCTTGATGCAGAAGGAGATAATAAACACACTGTATTTTTTTTAGTAACTTTTTTTGCAATACTTACAGCTTCTTTTAAAGTTTGAACATATTCCACATTTTTAATAGTATTACTTAATGCTTCTTTTATATATTCACCTGTTTTTGGCATACAAATTATATTTTCAATTTTACTTTTTTTAAGAAAATCAATCAAATTATTTAAATTAACTCCTCTATCTTTTCCACCTATAATAAGAGTATTTATGTTATCTATTGCTTTTATAGCATTAATTGTAGCTTCTGGAATTGTTGCAATTGAATCATTATAGTAATCTATTCCATCAATATTTCCAACATATTCCATTCTATGCTCTAATGGTTTAAATTCTTTTATTGTTTTTTTAGCTTTATTTAAATCTAAATTTAAAATTATTGCTACTGTAAATACAAATAAAATATTATTTATATTATGAATTCCTTTTAAATTCATATTTTCATTTATATTCATAATTTTTTCATCATTACAATATATATATTCATCTTTTAAATATGCTTTATTTTTAGTATTTGGTATAGTTTCCATAGAAACTGCATAATCATTAGTTTTATAATTAAAATTAATTTTTTGCATATTTATATTATCATAATTATAAATTAAAAAATCTGTATTTTTTTGGTATTTTGCAATGTTATATTTAGCTTTAATATATTCTTCAAAGCTTTTGTAATAATCAAGATGCTCTTCAAAAACATTTAATATAATACTAATATTAGTTGATTTTTTTACATACTCTAAAGAATGTGAAGAAAGTTCCAAAACAGCAATGCTGTTTTCTTTTAATAAATCTATATCATTAAAAATAGGTTCGCCTATATTTGATAAAATATAAGCATCTTTTCCTTGATCTATTAAAATCTTATATATGAGAGAACTTGTAGTACTTTTTCCTTTAGTTCCTGTAATTCCTATTGTAAAAACATTTATAAATTCTAAAAACAATTCTAATTGACTTGATAATTTTTCTTTAAAAGTTGAAATGTCTATATTTTTCAAAGATATTCCTGGTGCCTTTAAAATTAAATCATATTTATCAATATCATTTAAGTAGCCTTCGCCTAAAGAAACTTCTAAATAAGGATCTTCTATTAATTCTATTCTGTTTTCTAATAAATTTATGTTTTTATCTGCTATAAATAATTTTTTTTCTGGAAAATATTTTCTTAAAAATCTATAACTAGATTCTCCCTCTATTCCAAAACCAAGTATAAGTATTTTTTTATTTTTCAAATAATTTAATAATTTTTCTAACATATTATTATCCTTTTTCTTAATTTTTACTTTATAAAATTTATTATTCACATATTTTTTATATAAATTTCAATTTTAATTTTCTAATTCATTTTTTAATTTTTTTTCAAATTCAGCTGGAATATTATTATTTTCATTATAATAATTTAGCAAATTTTTATTAAACATTTCAAAATGATTTTTATAATAATCTAATAAATATGGCAATTTCTCATTATTTTTTTCTATATTTTCAATTGTTTTAGATATTGCAAATTTAATTTCTTCATAAGTTCCAACACATTCAAATGGCTTGTTTTTTCCATATCCACAAAGTTCAATAAAAGTTTCAAGTAAATCTTGTTTTTCATATAAGTTTTCTTTAAAAATGTTTAATAATTTTTCTTTATATAAAAATGGACTTAATATTATAAAAACAAATAAACATTTAGGACAATTTAAGCACCAATGCCATGGTTCTGCTTTACTTCCAACATTACAACTATTAAAAACTTTGTGATATTTTTCTAATTTTGAAAAAATCATTGCTATTTGTAATTCACTAATAGGTCTCAATAAACTAAAATATTCTACTCCTGCTTTTAAATATCTATTAGCATATTCTCTAAAATCATTTTCAAATTCAATAGTTTTTGAATATTGGTGATTTATATTTTCTCCATATATATTAGTTTCATTTGCACTACTTTCATTAGATAAAACAACATATTTTTTGTTTAATAAATAAGAAGTTAAATAACTTATAAATGCTATAATAGCTGAAAAAGGTGTATGCCCATTTAGATATCCTTTTGAATTTAATTCTAGCAAGTTATTATCTATAACTCTTTTTACTTCTACAATTTGATTACTTTCAAAACCTGCAATTTTAGCACATTCTATTGGAATTTTCTTACTTCCTATATTAAAAACCAAAGATTTATTTTTATATTCTTTTAATATATCTAATGTAACATTAGAGTCCTTCCCACCACCTACTGGTATAAGAATTCCATCTAAAGATTCTTTATTTTGATTAAATATTAATTCTTCACCTTCTGAAATAAATTTTACAAAATCCTCTTCTAAAATTTTTATGTTATTTATGTATCTAAATTCTCCAAGTCCTAAATAAAATAATTTTCTAAACCATTTTTCTTGAAAATTATCTATTTTACCACATTTTATAATAAAATTTGGTGAACAAGTACATTTAAAATAACTTATTGCTTCTATCATGCCAATATTAAAAACTATATTTTGTACAATTTCAGAATTTATATTTTTAAAATTTAAATCTTTTTTTAAAATTTCTATTTTAGGTTTAAAAAAAGATAAGTTTTCAATTTCAAAATAATATTCAATACAAATTTGATTTTTTTCTTCATAAATTTGATAATTTTTATATACAAAATTAGGATATTTCAATCTTAACTCTTCAAAATTCATAAATATTCCTTTCTTATTTAAATAATATTATTATAGTATTATATGTTAGATAATTCATATTGTCAAAAGAACTATACAACTTTTTATAATTAAATTATTTTACTTTATAAATATTTTACTTATAGAATAATATATATGGTTTTATAAGTGGTGCGTAAGCGACCAACCGAAGCAAAGCGAAGGGCGAAATGGAGCAATTTTCATTTATTTTTTTTAAAACAGAAAATTGCGACAGCAAACCACTATTAAAACCATATATATTATTCTATAAGTAAATTCTACAATTAAGTTTTATAAGTGAATTTTATAAGTAATATCAATAATTTTTAATAGTATAATTTTATTTAAAAAATATCTAAACTTAAATAACCAAAATATGTAATTTATCATAAACTTTAATATAAACAATTTTAAATTGTTTACATTAAAGTTGAAAGGATATTGAAATTATGGAATTTGATAAAAAAGTTATAGTTGATGTTGATGGAAGTATTGCTACTGGAAAACAATTTGATTTAGATTTAAAATTACCTGAAGATGATAGAAATGTTGTTTATGGAATTATAAGAGATTCACATGGTAAACCTGTTAGTGATGCTGTTGTAAAATTAGTAGAAGTATGTTTTGATGAAAGAAAACCAGTTTCTCATACTTTTACAGATAAAGAAGGTGAATTTGTTTTCGGACCACTTTGTCCTAACAAATCTTATTCAATTGAAATTTGGGTAAATAGAGTAAAACACATTAAAATTTGCAAAACTTGCAATAAAGAAGGAAAATGCTTAAAAGGTGTTGATTTACACTGTGAAAAAGAATGTGATGAAGAACCTAAAATGGAATATAACAATAATGAAGAAAATTGTGATTGCTAAAAAGAAAATGGGCTTTAATTTAAGCCCATTTTTCTTACATTGATGTTCTCATTTTTTTTGCAATTTTTTTCCCTTTTCTTAATAACATTTTTTTACTATTATCTACTCCTTCAGAGTACATCATCATTGTTCCAGCTGTAATTAAACTTCCTAACATTACACCTTTCATAAAATTCATTTTGCTCTCCCCTTTCATAGAATAAAATATATAAAGATTTAATTTTATATTATTTAGTATTTTCTTTTTTAAATTTTATATACTGTTTAAAAAATGAATAACTTTCAAAAAATGCTATAAAAAGTAAAAAAATTCCAAAACATCTCTTAAGAAGTTTATTATTTATTTTAAAAGAAAGTTTACTTCCAACAATTGCTCCAAGTATTCCAAAAATAATTATTATTTTAGATAATTTATAATTAATCTTTTTATTTTTTACATTCATTATAATTGCTGTAATTGATGTTGGAATGAAAAAAATTAAATTTGTTCCCTGAATTAAATGCTGTTTTAAATCAGTGAATAAATTTAGTAATAAAATTAAAATTGTTCCTCCTCCCATTCCAAGTGCAGCAACAATTCCTGATATAATTCCAAACAATATATCTTCCATTTTTCTCCTACATAATCATTTTTATTCCTGCATAAACTAGAAAAATAACAAATAATATTTGTAATATTTTTTTATCCAAAATTATTAAAAGTTTTGAACCAATATATCCACCAATTATTCCACCAATTGCACACTTTATAGCTAATATCCAATCAATAGAATTTTCATTAAAATAGAAAAAACTACTTGTTAAAACCATAAAAAATATACAAAATATTGTTGTTGCTCTTGAAATTACTTCATCTTCTTTTAAGAATTCTGTCATAAACGGAACAAGTATCAGCCCTCCTCCAGCACCCAAAAATCCACTAATTAATCCAGAAAAAAAGCCGATACAAATATTTTTTAAAAAATTTTTATTCATATCGGTATTTTTTACTATTAAATTAAATTTTATTCAAATTTTATTTAAATATCATTTTCACCTTTAATTACATATTTTGTTCCAAGCATTTTATCTGGTAAATACTGTTGTTCAACCCAATGCCCTGGAAAATCATGTGGATATTTATAATCTTTTCCATATCCAAAATCTTGCATACCTTCCACTGGAGCATTTCTAATATGCATTGGTATTGTTCCTGTATCTTTTGATGCTACATCTTCTAATGCTTTATTTATTGCATTATATGTAGTATTAGATTTTTTTGAATTTGCAACATAAACTGCTGCTTCTGCTAAAATAATTCTAGCCTCAGGCATTCCAACCATAGTAACAGCTTGCATAGCAGATGTTGCAACAACTAATGCATTTGGATTTGCTAAACCTACATCTTCAGAAGCACAAATTACAATCCTTCTAGCCAAAAAAACAGGATCTTCTCCTCCATTTAAAGCTCTGGCTAAATAAAAAATTGTGGCATCACTATCGCTACCTCTCATAGATTTTATGAACGCACTTATATTATCATAATGGCTATCACCAGATTTATCAAACATAGCTTTTCTTTTATTTAAGCTTTGACTTGCTATTTCATCTGTAATTTCTATTATTCCATCTGAATTCATTTTTGTTGTAAGAACTGCAACTTCTAAACCATTTAATGCTGTTCTAACATCTCCACCAGAAACTTCTGCAATTGTTTCTAAAGTTTCATCTGAAATTTTTATATTATATGTTCCTAAACCTTCTTTATTTGTAAGTGCATTTTTGAGAATTTTAAAAATATCTTCTTTTTTTAGTGGCTCTAATTTAATAACCATAGATCTTGAAATTAAAGCTTTATTTACTTCAAAATATGGATTTTCAGTAGTTGCACCAATTAAGATAACTGTTCCGTTCTCAACAAATGGAAGAAGTGCATCTTGCTGAAGTTTATTAAATCTGTGTATTTCATCAATAAATAAAATACATTTTCCACTTGGATTTAAAAGAGGATTATCTGCTTCTTCAATTGCCTTTTTTATATCTCCTACACCTGAAGTTACAGCATTAATTTTTGTAAATTTATATTTTGTTGTTTCACTAATAACTTTAGCAAGTGATGTTTTTCCACATCCTGGAGGTCCCCATAAAATTAAACTTGATAATCTATCTGCTTTTATAGTTCTATATAATAGTTTATCTTTGCCAACAACATGTTCTTGTCCAACAAATTCTTCTAAAGTTTTTGGTCTTACTCTAAAAGCTAATGGTTGATTTAAATCCATTTTAATTACCTTTCTTTTATCTTGATAATAAAGATAAACCTTTTTTAATTAATTCTTCAACATTTAGTTTTTCATCCTTTAGTTTTTTCATAACTTTATCTATTTCTCTATTATTATATCCTAAAATTTGAAGTGCTTGAATAGCCTCTTTTATATTTTCATTATTATAAATTTCTTCTGCTATTTGCTCTTTTGCACCATCTACTGCTAATTTTTCTTCAGATTTTAGTTTATCTTGTAATTCTAAAATTATTCTCTGAGCAGTTTTAGCTCCTATCCCAGGAAGTCCTTTTAGAGTTGCAACATCATTTGAAATTACTGCAAAAGCAAAACTAGATGGAGTGATATTTGAAAGCATAGAAATTGCAGACTTTGCACCAATTCCACTAACTGATAATAAAAGTTCAAACATTTTAAGTTCTTCTTTTGAAAGAAAACCATATAAACTAATATTATCTTCTCTAACATAATAATAAGTATGTACTTTTACTGTATCTCCAATTTCTCCAATAGATTGAATTGAATTATCTGACATAAATATTTTATAACCTATTCCTGAAACATCTATAACAATATAATTACTTCCTTTTTCTTCTAATGAACCTTTTATATATGCAAACATAAATTTCTCCTTTTTACCAAACATCTTTTTGCTATATTCTATCATAAAAAAAAATTAAATCAAGTATATTTTAAAAAATATACTTGAATAATTAATTTTTTATTGTTTAATAAAGAATAAATGGGTAGGATTTAATAAAACATTCCCACCCATTCATCATTTGATTAGAAGACTACTCGCTTGTACTTAACCTAACATATGTGTCGAAAAATACTGTTCCTACGCTAACTCGCTTGTTCTCTGTTAATGCTTGATTAATTGTATGACTAGCATAATTTAGAACAAGCTCTTTTCCGGAATTATCCTCTCCGACCCATTTTTTCTTGTTGCCATTTCTTGTGAAACATTGAGCTCCATAACAGCAAAACTTTCCATTTGAGCATGAAATGCTCTTGTTTCTGAAAACTCTAATAACACAATTTGCTGCATCAGGGCTTGACAGTTCATACCGACAGCCGAGTTTACTAAGCTCTGTAAAAACTAGTGCTCTTAGCTCATCAAACTCCAGAACCTTTTTCCCTTCTTTTGATGCGAAAAATTCATAAATCTTTATTCTCCGCACTTTTTGCCTTTGGCTTTTGGTTAATGGCATTTCTTCCAACCTCCTAAAATAATATTTATTATTTTGAATAGAGCAACTGCTCCTCTATTCGAAATATATAAGATTATAACATGTTTTTTTTTAATGGTAAAGTTTTAAATATTTTTTTAATAACTTATTTTATTAAAAAACTTAAAATTAACGTTCAAATTTTTAAGTTTTTTCCTTTAAATACTTGACTTTTATAGTCATTTGTATTAAAATAATTAAGCATTATGTGTAAGAGTATGTTTTTTTAAGACTTCTCCCCGGTAGTCTTTTAAAATAAATATAAATCACATAATTATTTTAAAAATTGAAATGGAGGGTATTATTACCATGAACAACACTACATATAGTCCTAAAAAAGGTGAAATAGAAAAAAAATGGTATGTAATAGATGCAGCAAATAAACCTTTAGGTAGAGTTGCTACTGAAGCTGCAAAACTTTTAAGAGGAAAACACAAACCAACATTTACACCAAATGAAGATACTGGTGATTATGTTATAGTTATAAATTGTAAAGATGCTATTTTAACAGGTCACAAATTAGACCAAAAAATATATAGACATCATTCAGGATATATTGGAGGAATGAAAGAAACTCCAGCTAGAGTAATGATGGAAAAAACTCCTGAAAAAGCTATGTTCTTAGCAATAAAAGGAATGCTTCCTCATACAAAATTAGGAAACCAAATGATTAAAAAATTAAGAGTATATGGAAATGCAGAACATGAAAATATAGCTCAAAAACCAGAAGTTTGGGAGGTAAAATAATATGGCAAAGAAATCTGAAAATATAGTATTTCAAGGAACAGGAAGAAGAAAAGAATCAATTGCTAGAGTTAGATTAATGGCTGGTAAAGGTGAAATAACTGTTAATGGAAAAAAATTAGATGAATATTTTGGATCTGATATATTAAAAGTTATAGTTAATCAACCTTTTGCTGTTACAAACACTGTTGGAAAATATGATGTTATAGTAAAAGTTATTGGTGGTGGTCTTTCAGGTCAAGCCGGAGCTATTAGACATGGTATTTCAAGAGCATTAAATGAAGCTAATTCAGAATTTAGACCAATATTAAAAGCTAATGGATTCTTAACAAGAGATCCAAGAATGAAAGAAAGAAAAAAATACGGTCTTAAAAAAGCTAGAAAAGCTCCACAATTTAGTAAAAGATAATTATATTTTAAAAACCCTTTGCAATGCAAAGGGTTTTTTATTTCTATGTCTTAATTATTACTATCATTCTCTTCTATTTTTTCTAATCCTTTCGAAGTGAAGTTTACGGTTTGATCTCCATCTGATGCTATATAATTTGTTGTTCCTAACTCTTCTAACCAACTTCTTACTTCTATTGTTTTCCACTTTCCAGTATTATATCCTTGATTATTAAGATTATTATCATATAACCATTTTGGTGCATTAAAGAAACATACTTCTGGATTTATAGCTTCATATACTTCTTTCTTTACTCCATTTTGTCCATGATGAGCCATCTGTACAGCATCAGCTTTTAATTTTTCTGGATTTTTCATTAATTCATCTGATGTATAATTAAATGCATCACCTAAAAATATTATGCTTTTATTTACATCTTTTGCTATCATTTTAAATACCATACTAGCTTCATTTCCATTATCTGAATCTGTAATTTCAGGATTAGCAATTCTTATGATTTCACAATCTATATTATCAATGGTAATTATCTCACCTTTTTCACAACTTACTGAATTCTTTATTTTAGGATTATTTAAATTTTCAAGCATTGCATGTTCAGTTTCATATCCTCTTTTATCATTTGCTTTATAATATTCATCTGTTAAGAAATTATAATAAAAATTCTCAATTTCTATATTAATATTTTCATCTGTTAATAATTTTAAAAGAGCACCTGCATGATCTTCATGTGCATGAGTAATAAACCAAGCATCCACTACTCCATTACCATATTTCATAATATAGTCTAATATTAATTGACTATCGGTATCTCTTCCACCATCAACAATTATTAGCTTATTATTTTTACTTCTTATTATGTAACCTTCTGAATTTATATTTCCTTTATCCTCCATGTTACTACCACCAATTAGTGTAACCTTCATGCCTTCATTTTGATTATATATTTCTTCTGACTGACTATTAATATTTGTTGTAGTATTCTTCTTAACTATTCTTATAGATACAATTATTATTATGATAATAATCATAATAATAAAAAATATATTAATATATTTTTTATTCATTTTACTACTCCTTTTTTTGCCAAAATTAATTTTACTTTTTTTAATATATCACAAAAAAACAAAAAATTCTATAAAGTAATTTAGTAAAATTTTTATAAAATCCCTAAATGTTCTATCAAAATTTTTATTCCTATAAAAATTAAAATAATTCCACCTATCTTTTCCGCTTTGGCTTCATATTTATCTCCAAACACATTTCCTATTTTTACTCCAATCATAGATATAAAAAAAGTTATGATTGTAATGATACAAATAGAAAATAATATATTTACTTCTAAAAAAGCAAATGTAACTCCAACAGCCAATGCATCTATACTAGTAGCTATAGCTAGTATTATCATAGTTTTAAAGTCTATTTTATCATCTGCATCTTTATCATTTTTTTTAAATGACTCTTTTATCATATTTATTCCAATAAAACTTAATAAGATAAATGCAATCCAATGATCTATGCTCTCTATTCTGTTTTCAAAGCCAACTCCTAAAACATACCCTATAAGTGGCATTATTCCTTGAAAAATTCCAAAATAAAGTCCTATAATTATTGCTTTTTTCCATTCCATTTTTTTCATTGATAAACCTTTGCAAATAGAAACAGCAAAAGCATCCATCGCTAAACTTATTCCAATTAATATAATTTCTAATATTCCCATAAGTTACATTACACTCTCCTATTTATTATTATATTATTATAGCATATTTAGAACTTATTTTTTTATTAATTTTATTAATCTATTTTTTTATAATTAATTTTAATTATAGATATATTTATTTTATTAATAATATATAATATAATAACTTTATAAAATTTAAGGAATGTAATATTATGAATGTTTTAAAATTTGAAACTAATTATAAAAGAAAAATATTTTTAAATGAAACTAAAGTATATTATAAAAATTACACAGAAAAATTAGAAAATAAAATTATAAATATTTATCCAGAAATAAATTATCAACATTTCATTGGTTTTGGAGGAGCTTTTACTGAATCATCTGGATATGCTTTATCTGTTTTACCTAAAGAAAAACAATTTGATATTATTAATGATTATTTTCTTTCTAATAATGCAAATTATTCTTTTTGTAGACTTCCAATTGGTAGTTCTGATTTTTCTTTAAAATCTTATTCTTATTCTAAAAAAGAAGATTTATCTGATTTTACTATTGAACAAGATAAAAAGTATATTATCCCTATGATAAAGCTTGCTCAAAAAGTAAATCCTAATATAAAATTTCTAGCATCTCCTTGGAGTCCTCCAAAGTTCATGAAATCAAATAAAATGTTAATTTTAGGAGGAAAATTATTAAATAAATATAAGCAAACTTTTGCAGAATATTTATCAAAGTATATATTAGAATATAGAAAAGAAAATATTTTTATAGATTATATAACTGTTCAAAATGAACCAAATGCAATACAAACATGGGAATCTTGCTTATATTCTCCTGAAGAAGAAAAAGATTTTGTTGTAAACTATCTATATCCTACATTTACAAAGAATAATATAAAAACTAAAATATTAATTTGGGATCACAACAAAGAAAAACTTTTTTCTAGAGCACAAAAAGAATTAAACACTAATGAATCATTACAAGCAATTTCTGGTTTGGCTTTTCACCTATATACAGGAGATCATTTTGAAAACATAAAATTAGTTCAAGAAACTTTTCCAGGAAAACTTTTAATTCATACAGAAGGTTGCACAGGATATTCAAATTTTAACACAAATGATGAAATAAAAAATGCAGAAATATATTCACACGATATTTTAGGAGACTTAAATTCTGGTATAAATGGCTACATAGATTGGAATTTAGTTTTAGACTATAAAGGTGGACCAAATCATAAATTGAATTATTGTAATAGTCCAATAATGATAAATAAAGAAAAAAATAATTATATTAAAAATTTAAGTTTTTATTACATTACTCATTTTAGTAAATTTATAAAACCAAATGCTAAAAGAATTGCTTTTAGTTCTTACTCGGCAGATATTGAGATTACAGCTTTTGAGAATATAGATAAAAGTATTGCTATTGTTTTATTAAATAGAACTAATTTTAATAAAGAATATAATATTATTTTAAATGATAAAGTTATACATGATAATTTAGATAGTCATGCAATAGTAAGTTATTTAATTGTTAGATAATTATCTAACAATTATTTTTTCCACTCTATATTTTCTCTAATTACTTTTGCCGGAACTCCTGCTACTATTGTTTTAGAAGGAACATCTTTAGTTACAACAGCACCAGCTGCTATTACTGCTCCATCTCCTACTCTAACACCTTTCATTATAATTGCTCTTGTTCCTATCCATACATGATTTCCTATTACTACTGGTGCTGTTACTCTATGATTTTTTGAAATAATTTCATGCGAATCCGTATCTCTAATTATTACATCTCTTGCAATAGCCACATCATTTCCTATTTCTACTTTATCTGTACAGATAATTTGAACAAAACCATTACAATATCCACCATTTAAAATTAAATTAGCATTATCATAAACTCTTATATCTGAACCAGCACCAAATAGAAAATCTCCATTCACTTCAATTTTTCCTTTTCCTTCAATGCTAAGCCTTGTTTCTAAATTTGATTTTGGATTTTCCTTTGCTCCTAATTTAAAAACTCCTTTTATATTAATTATTGCATCTTTACTTATTGCAATTTTAGTATTTCTGTAACACTCAAACTTACAATTATATTTTGATGAATAATATTTTGTTTGAAAAAAATTATGTTTTTGATTATCCATATTAATCTATTCCTTTTTATAAAATATTTATTTTTTCTTACTTATTATACCATAGTTTTTAAAAAACCAAAAATACATTTCACTAAAAAAATCTAAATGAAATTCATTTAGATTTTTAATTTTATAGTTTCATTTTTTTATTATGAAAAATTTTAATCTATATTTTTCTTATTAAATCTTCTATTTCTTCTCTTGTAAGTCCAGTTATTTTTACAATATTTTCTATTTTTTCTCCAGATTCAAGCATAGTTTTTGCTATTTCTAATATTGCAATTTTTCTACCATTTTTAATGCCTTGCTCAATTCCCTTATTTATACCTTCTTCATAAACATATGCTTCTCTTGCTTTATCATCCATTATTTTCTTTTCCATTAGCTCTGCTATTCTCTCTTCATATTCATCTTGTCTCATTTTGTCTAATTCCTCTTTGGCTTTCTTTATATCTTTATTTTCTTTCATTTCTTCTTCCTCCATACTGTCTGGATTTAATAAAAATTTCGCCCATAAAATTAACTTTTCTTCTTTTTTATCATTCTTATTGATAAACTTTTCTAGTTTGGGTAACTCAATTATATGTAGTTCAAATACTTCTGTCAATATCGTTTTTCTATAATCTTTTTCTCTTATTTTCCATTCTGTATGAAATTTTTTTATTTCTTTTAAATTTGTCATTTCGAATTTTGTTATTAGAATTAAAATTGTTTTATTGAGTGTTATATAATCTTTTCCTGAGCTAATTCCTTTTGAATATAATTTGCTCCAATAGTACATTAGTCTTTTTTCTATATCTTTTCGATTTTCAACTTGCATTTCTATATCACATATTATATTAGAATCTAATTTGGCTTTAATATCTAATATACCTATTTTTCCATTTATTAATTCTTTTTCTAATATTGTGTTTCCATCTAGATTGATATTTTGAATTTTCTTTCCTATTATTGAGCTTACTAAATCTTTTGTTATTTCTTCATTTCCAACTTGTCCAAATATTTTTTTGAAAACATAATCGTTTGTTGGAACAACTGCTGTGTGTTTTTCTATATTCATTCCTCCTTTTGTATAATTTTTTCTTTTAATTTTACTTATTTGAAAATTTTTGACGATTTGTCATAAGATAAAAATTTTAATTTTAAGATTAATTATAAAAATTTAAATTTAGTTTTTATAAAATAAAACTATAAAATTTGAAATATAATAGCACTTTAAAAGCACATTGTCAATAATTAACTTTATTCTTTTTTAATATTTATTTTTAAATTTCTAATATAATTTTTTTTCGTAAAGTTAATTACTTTATGAAAATATATATTTAATTACTTACATTGTTAAAAAAATTTTTTCTTAATATTTTAATAATAATAAAATTGTTATTTGCATACCATGGAAATGTTTTTTTATTTTCTATAGCAATATTTTCATTTAAAATATATTTATCTAAATCATATTCAAAATTAGGAGAATATTTATTTAAATCGTAAGTATTAATGCATATTTTATGTCCAAATTTTTCTTGCAAATTTCTAGCACAAGCATATTCAAATAACTGATTTCCTAATCTGCCTCTAATATTTAAATATATCATTTTAACCTCTAATAATTATTAATTTTTAATAACAACATTTTTTAATTATTTTCTTTCTGTTTTTTTCTTAATTTAGCCAATATATTTATAAGCCAAAACATTTTCAAATCAATCATTTTTAATATAATTTTTCTTTGCATATCAATTTTAGAATAATTGGCATTTTTAAGTGATTCTCGTATTAATGGATTTTCTAAATATTTTATATATTTTTCTTTTTTTATTTTATATTTTTCAATATTTGATGGATTAAAATACCCACTTATTGCTGTAGTTACAATAACATACAGTAATCGATTATAGAACATTTGTAAAATATCTTTATTGTCATCTAAAGTACATATATATTTTTTTATTTCTTCAAAACATTTTAATACATATAAATGATTTTTTTCATCATGACTTGATGAAATAGAATTTGAATTATACATATAATGATAAAAATATTCTTCTGTAAAAAATATTTTTTTAGCTTTTCCTAATAATCTTAAATTAAATTCTATTCCTTCTGCACCTTGTCTTAACTTTTCATTGTGAAAAATACAATTATCAATAAGTAATTCTTTTTTTATTATTTTTGCAAATGCAGCAGAAATATTGCCTTCATAATCTAAGACTTCTTTTTGCCAATATTTACATTCATCGTTAACATAAGTCTTTTTATCTATAAACTTTGAATATGAATATTTATATGTCTTATTTCCATAATCTTTTATAATTGCACTAACAATTATATCTAATTCTGAATCTTTGATTGCATAATTATATAATGTTTCACACATAGTGCTTTCAATCCAATCATCTCCATCTACAAAAGTAATCCATTCTCCATTTGACTTATTTACTCCCGTATTTCTTGCTGCACTTAATCCTCTGTTTTCTTGATGAATTACTATAATTCTGTCATCAACTTTGGAATATTCATCACATATTTTTCCACAATTATCTGGTGATCCATCATCTACTAACACTATTTCTATTTCTTTTAATGTTTGATTTATTAAACTTTCTATGTTTTTTCTTAAAAACTTTTCAGCAACTTTATAAATTGGAACTATTATACTAATCTTGCACATATTTCCCCTTAAAACATTTATAATAATATAATTTTGTTTATTATAATTATTTCATTTATTAATTAATTTTTTTGCCACTTTTTTTAGTTTATTGTATAAAGTCGTGTGCACAAATATTTTTCTAATTCTTCTTTCCACTTTAACTTTAATGCTATCTGGAAAATATTTTTCAAAAAATTTATCTGGTGGTAAAATTCTTATATCATTAAAAAATTCATTTCTTTTTTCATTTGGTATTGGAGCAGTTTTTAATTCTTTTACATTATTCGTTGCTACATCCATTGAAATTTCTTCATAATTAAATTTATTTTTTATTTCATTAAAAATTTCAATAGCTTTTTTATTATGAACAATTACTCTTGTTGTTCCTTTATTATCATCTAGTTCTTTACAAATTTCTCCTATTGTAAAACAATCCCATATTGTAAAATCGCTCACCCTATTAGGATTTCTAAATTTGCAGTCAAAGCAAGCAGGTCTATCGGAATAGTTTTTAAAAAATGCTCGTAAATAAGGATCTGTTTCTACTCCTTGATAATAGCTATTATTATCACTTTTTAAAGTCATTGTTGAATATTTATATCCATATTTTTCCTTATTCCTAAAAGCTATTGCGTTAAACTTATCTACGTTTAACTTAATCTTTTGATATTCTATATATTTTTTTAAAACTAATGGTGATGGTACTGCTCTACAAACAACATCTACTGTAATTAAATTCTCATATTCATATTGTAAATATTTTTTTAGTCCTTGTATTTGACACGGTGTACCACTAAAACATACTAATCTACCACTATCTAAAAAATTTTTAGTTTCTTTAAAACACTCTTTGACATCACTTTGTACATATTTACTTCCTCTAAATTTTCCTAATTCTTCTTTATTTTCCACATATGTATGATGTACATAAAACTCATCATCAAAAGTTGCACCAAATACAACTCCATTTTTAGATATTACATATTCTGCTATTGCTGTAAAAGCTCCGCCAGATGTACTTTCCATTCTAACTTGGTCATCTTTGTTATTAACTACATATGCTTTTTGCATTTCATTTTTTAAATTTAATTTATTCGTAATTGGACATACTTTTTCACAAAGTCCACAATTAATACATATTTTTTGATCAACTTTAGGATACAAAAAGCCTTCATCATCTTCTATCATTTTTATTGCATTTACAGGACATATATTCTTACATGCTGTACAACCGCAACATTTTGATTTTTCCTTTATATCAATCATATTTTTTCCTCATAACCCTAGAGAATTTCTTAAAAATTTTTTAGATAGTTCTCTAAAATCTTCTAATTTTTTATTAACCTCATCATAATTTATATTTAACTTTAAAACATCTTGCACACTTTCATTTCCATCTAGCAATCTTTCTTTTAAATCAACTATTTCTAACAATGAATCTAATCTTGAATTTGTTGACATTTTAGAATTTTTAGTATGTCTTCTAAATGAAAAAAATTTTCTATTATTTATTAATGAGAAAACTGTACCATGAAATGAATCTGTACAAATAATCTCAGCATTTCTTATTAAATTTAAAAATTCTGATGGTCCTATATCATATGGAGTTTCATCTGCAAACATATCAGCATATTTTACATATTCATCTGCATGATTTAATGAAACAATTTTATATCCTGTATTTTTCCTTAAATCTTCTACAAATTTTAAATATTTTATATTATTTCCTAAAAAATAGCATAAAATATATTTATCTTGTAATATAGGAGTTTCTTTTTGAATACACATCCATTCATCTTTGTTAAATAATAATGTTGGATCACATACAACTTCTGAATTCTTATCTGTTAAATCCTTAATTATTTCTTTTCCTGAAATTTCTCTTGTTGATAAAAAATCTATTCTATTCAAAAATTTTTTATATTGATCTTCATACTTTTTGGGTATGCTTTTTATTCCAAAACTTGTTGCATATGAAATTTTATTTATTTCATCTGGAACCCAATTTAAAGTATAATAATTAGCTATTACATTAACTGGAAGCCATAATTGATCACTTCCTACTATTACATCACTATAATTAACACAATTTTTTTCCAAATCTTGATATGTTTCAAATTTCTCAGATAATTTATAATTATTCTTTATAAATTCATCATATTTTTTATTTCTAATTTCTATATTTTTATTTAAATTTTTATTTAATTTTTTATCTATTTTTAGTTTAATCATTCCAAATTTTGATTTAATAAAAGATAAATTAAAAATTTGCCCCATATAATATTTTTTTTTACCTTTTTTGAAATCTTTATTATATTCAATATTTATTGTCTCATTTTCTACATTCATATCATCTAATATTTTTTGAGTAGCAAATGCTTGTAATTGACTTCCATAATTATGTTTAAAATAACATGATACTATAGCGACTTTTTTATCCATATACTAAATTCTCCTACATTTGTTATCTTCATATGTAATAATATTTTCATCATACTAACAACATTAAATATTCATTTAAAAATCTTTTGCTTTCTATTTTTACATCATATTTTTTTTCTTCAGTTATATCTATGCTATATGTTCTTTCTTTTTTATTACTTTTTAAAATTAAATTGTTCCAATCTTTTAAAGAAGATAATGAACAAAATTCAACTAAATTACTAATTTTTACTTCTTGTGGTACATTTTTTGAACATATGCAAGGTAGTCCACTACATTGAGCCTCAATAGCAACAATTCCTAATCCCTCATAAAAACTTGGTAAAAGAAGTAAATCCATTGCTTGCATTAATTCATTTACATTATTCCTTACCCCTAAAAATTTAACGTATTCTTGCAATCCCATTTTATTAACTTTATTTTTAATCTTTTTTTCTAAAGGACCATCTCCAATTAATAGTAATACAGCTTGTTCTTCTTCTTTATGTATTTGATTAAAAATATTTATTAAGAATTCATGATTTTTCTGTTTAACAAATCTTCCAACATGTCCTATTACAAATTTATCTTCTATTCCTAATTCTTTTCTTATTTTCTTTCTAGTTTCTTCATTATATTTAAATTTATCTATATCTATTGCATTATGTATTACTGTAACTTTTCCATCATTAAACGTTTTATCACCAAAAAGCCATCTTCCAGCATATTCGCTACAAGCAAAGTAATGTGTAGCAAATATTTTTGAAAATGGTTTTAATAAACTTTTAATTATATTCTTTTTCCATTCTTTTATATTAGAAGTTGAATGTGAATGAGATATTCTTATTGGTACACCAACTTTTTTGGCGCAATATAATGGAAAAACGCTTAAAGTATTAATATGTGAATGCACTATTTTATAATTATTATTTTTTAAAGTTTTTGATAATTTATTCATATAAGAAAAAATTTTTTGATATGGCGGAATTTCTATAATTCTTCCTCCCAAACTTTCAATTTCCTCTTTAGGTACACAAGTTGAATCCGAATCAATAATAAAATCAAATTGAATTTTTTCTCTATCTATATTTCTGTAGTAGTTCATTACAAATGTTTCTACACCACCACCAACCATTTTACCCATTATTTGTGCAATTCGTATTGGTTGATTATTTATCATTGTTTATGCAGCCCCTTCTTTATTTAAAACAGCTGATATAGTTTTAAACAAAATTTCTATATCAAGTCCAAGATTATATTTTTCTATGTAATCTAAATCCATACGTAATCTATTTTCAAAAGTTACAGAACTTCTTCCATTAACTTGCCATAGACCTGTAATACCAGGTTTGCATTGTACTATTCCATCATAAGCATTTCCCATATCCTCTTTTTCTTTTAGCATATATGCTCTAGGTCCTACTAAACTCATTTCTCCTTTTAGTACATTTATGAATTGAGGAAACTCATCTAAACTTGTTTTTCTTAAAAATTCTCCTATTTTAGTTATTCTAGGATCATTTTTTAATTTTTTATATGTACTATATTCAATTTTGGCATTTTCATCATTTTCTAATAAATTTAGTAAAACTTCATCGGCATTAACCACCATACTTCTAAATTTATACATTTTAAAATGTTTTCCATTTTTTCCAATTCTCTCTTGAGAGAAAAATATTGGTCCATCTTCTTTATTTATTTTATTTAATGCCCAAATAATTACTGTTAATGGAATTAATATTATGATTCCAACCAAAGAACCTATTATATCCACTATTCTTTTAACAAATTGTGTAAAACATCTAGAAATATAATCTAGAGTATCTTTAAGCATTTCTCTAACATCATAAGTTTTCTTTTTTCTAAAAGTTACAAGAATTGTTATTAAAGAAATTTTTAAATCTGTAATAAAAGATTTTTTATAGTGATATCTAGCATCCATATCTAATCTATCTAAAAATGCCACTCTATCTGTTCCAGCAATTTGATATACACCTGTTATTCCTGGTTTATGTTGAATAATGTATTTATAATATGTACCCATTTTTTCTTTTTCTTCTGGTAAATATGGCCTAGGCCCTACTAAACTCATTTCTCCTTTAAGTACATTTATAAATTGAGGAAACTCATCTAAACTTGTTTTTCTTAAAATTTTTCCAAATTTTGTAAGTCTTGGATCATTTTGAAGTTTTCTATATTCTTCATACTCTTGTTTTATTTGTTCATCTTGTAACATAGCTTCTAATATATCATCAGCATTAGTTACCATTGTTCTAAATTTATATATTTTAAAAATTTTTCCATTTTTTCCAATTCTATCTTGAACATAAAATATAGGTCCATTATCATTGTTTTTTAAATTTTGAAAATAAACAACTATTGATAATGGAACTAATAATACTATTCCTATTAAAGATATAATTATTTCTATAATTCTTAAAATTAATGTTTTAACAGCTTCTTTAGTTTTTCTAGCTAATCTTTTTATAGCATTCTCGCGTATAGTTTCTATGTCAAATGATGTTAATAAGTCATGCTCCTCCATTAAACTAATTCCCCCATAAAAATTTTATTTCAACACTTTAATAATTTAAGACATACAATTGTAACTATTATAACATAAAAATTTTACGGATTCAATCTTTTTATGACATTTTTTGTGTTTTATTTTTTTCTTTTAATTTACATTGTTTTTATTCTATTAAAATTATATTAATCTCATATTACATTAATTTAATAAATTTACACATTAAACTTCTATTTTGTTATTCTGACTCATATATTCTAATAAAATAAAATTTTAGGAGTTTTAAATAAATTGAAACGATTTAAATTCTTCATTTTTAATACTTCAATTCTTATAATAACTTCTCTTATTTTTAGGGCTATAGATATTTATTTTACAGCTTATGTTTCTTCAAAAATTGGAAGTGAAAATGTTGGAATTTATCAACTTGTAATGAGTGTATATCTTTTTGGAATTACACTTGCTACATCACGGAATTAATCTTGCTGTAACAAGAGTTATTTCAGAGGAATTGGCTTTAGATAATCCAAAAGGTATTTTAAAAATTATGAAAAGATGTATTTATATAACATTAATCACTAGTATAACTACTAGCTTAATATTATATTGTAATACAGATTTCATAATAGATAAATGTTTACACAATAAAGTAACTCCTTATGTTATATATCTAATTTGCTTAGCATTGCCATTAATTTCTATGAGTTCTGCAATTGCAGGGTATTTTGCAGGAGTTAGAAGAATTTATAAAAACGCAATTGGTCAGTTTATAGAACATGTTGCTAAAGTTATAGTTACTGCCATCATTTTAATGCATTATCTTCCAAATGGATTAAACTTCTCTTGTTTTGCATTAATTTTAGGAGATATGTTATCTGAAGTTATTTCTTTTATTTATATTTATATAATCTATACTTTAGATAAGAGACGATACAAAAAATATTTTGAAATAAAGAAAAAAAACGATTATACATATAAGATTATTAGAATTTCTTTACCTATTGCAATTACTTCTTACATTCGTTCAGGTCTTACTACACTTAAGCAATTAATTATACCTTCCAGTCTTGAAAAAAGTGGTATAAATTGTGCAGAATCACTTGCTAAATATGGTATTATAAATGGAATGGCGCTTCCAATTATTATGTTTCCAGATATTTTAGTAAAATCTTTTGCAAGCCTTTTAATACCTGAATTTTCAAGATATAATGCAAAAAAAGATTATAAAAGAATAAAACAAGTAACAAATATTTTACTTTTATCCATTTTAACAATTTCTTTTTTATTAACTTTTGTTTTATTTATTTTCTCTAATCAATTAGGAAAAATTATTTATAAAGATATAAGTATTGGATTTTACATAAAAATACTATCACCACTTGCCATTTTTATTTATGTAGATACTGTTGTAGATAGTGTTTTAAGAGGTTTAGATGCCCAAGTAGGTGTAATGATTGTAAATATATTTGATTTAGTAATAAGTAGTAGTTTTATATATTTTTTAGTTCCTAAACTAGGATTAATAGGATATATAATTTCAATATATATAAGTGAAGTTTTAAATTTTACAATAAGTCTTTTTCAATTAATAAAAATAGTTTATTTTAATAAAATTAAATAGAGTTATTACAGCTTAAGCTATAATAACTCTAAAAAATTAAATATACATTATTATACAAACAAAAAGTAAATATATTAAAGCAAGTAAAATCATTATTTTATCTTTTAAAATTACATCTGTTGGATCTCCTTCTGAATTTTCATTTTCAATATTAAAACTATATCTCATTCCTAGTATCATTATAATTGGTACTGTCCAAATCATCAATGTATTTTCAAATTCTCTTGCCCATAAACTATAAAAACATATTGCTAACGATAGGAACATATACATATTTTTATCTAAAAATTCTTTATTATAAAATTTTAAAACACTTCTAGTTTCTTGTTCTTGATATTTTATGTATTCATTTCTTCTTTTTCCAAGTCCTAAATAGAAAGATATAGCAAAAACTGTTAAATATAACCAACTAGATATGCTTACATTTATTATTAATCCACCATATAAAACTCTTAAAACAAAACCACTTGCTAAAATAACTATATCTATTATTGGCTTATTTTTTAGTCCAAAACTATATAAAATATTAATTATTAAATAAATTAATAAAAATATAATTGATGCTATTACGTTATATCCTATTTTGCACACATAGATATACATTGATATTATTATTAATAATAATATCAATGCAATTATAATTGCATTTCTTTTTGAAATACTTCCACTTGCTATTGGTCTATTCTTTTTTATCGGATGTTTTCTATCTTTTTCAACATCTTTTATATCATTTATTATATAAACAATTGATGAAGTAAAAGAAAAAATTATAAAACCTATTATTGCAATAATTATTTTTTCTTTATTTAAAATATTTTTACTAAAAAAAAGTGGTAAAAATATAAGTAAATTTTTAATATAATGCTTTACACGTAATAATTTTAAATATTTTTTCATTTTTTCTCCTAAATATTAATTTTATTTTCCAACAATAAATACATAATTTGTTGTTGCAGAACCTCCAATATTAAGCATTAAAGCATTTTTAGCATTTTTAATTTGATAATTTCCTGCTTCATTTGCAATTTGTTTATATAAATCTAACATCATTCTAACACCAGATGCTCCAACAGGATGTCCACATCCTATTAGCCCACCACTTGGATTAATTGGCTTACTTCCTGTAAAATCTATTGTTCCATTTTCTATTACTTCATATTCTTTTCCAGGCTCTGTTATTCCAAATGCAGATATTGCCATATATTCACTTGAAGTAAAACAATCGTGTGTTTCAAATAAATCTATATCATCTACACTTAAATTTGCTCTTCTATATGCATCGCAAACAGCTTCTCTTGTCCATGGAAGAATATATTCATTATCTTTACTTTCTTGCATTTTTTTATCAAATTCATATGGAGCTACTCTATGACCATATCCTTTAATAATTGGTTTATTTTCTAGTTTATTTTTTTTCGTATAATTTTCACTTGCAAGTACTACTACTGCTGCACCATCTGTAACTTGAGAGCAATCTGATATTGAAAGCATACTTCCTATTTTTTCATTTGTAGGATTTCCTCTAAAATTTGCTTGTTTTTCATTCATAAACCATTTTCTAGTTTGTGCATTAGGATTTCTTTTAGCATTTCCATAATTTATACAAGAAATTTTTGCTAAGTTTTCTTTATATCTTTCTTCATCTAAATTATATTTTTTTACATATTCATCTGCTAGTTTTCCAAATAATTTTGGGAAAGGAAATTCTATTCCTTTTGCCTCTCTTTCATATATAGCAGCCCTTCCTAAATAATCTCCACAGACTTTAGCATTAACAGTTTTCATAAGTTCAAATCCTACTACAATTACCAAATCATAGTCTCCTAATCTTATTTTAGATATGGCACTATCTATTGCAACAGAACCTGAAGCACATGCTGCTTCATATCTTGCAGAAGGTACTCCATAAAAAGCTTCATTTACTTCTGTTAATAATGGACCTAAATGTCCTTGATTAATATAATATTCTGCTGCGAAGTTTCCTATGCAAACTGCAATTTTATTTTGTTTATTTAATTTTTTTATGTCTTCGTAAGTTAAATTAACATTTTTTAGTGCACTATTTATAACTTCTTTTAATAAAGCAATTACATTTTTTCCTTCTTTAGACCAATTTCTTTCAAAATCTGTTTGTGCACCACCTAATATATATACTTTTTCCATATTTTATCTCTTTGCTTTCAAAAATTTTTCATATTGATAATTACTTTTTAAGTTTTTAGAAATCAATTCATTTATAAATTTTGTATCATAATATTTTTTTGCAATTTCTTTAAATCTATCTTCACCTATAAATTGAAGTAAAGCAATAGGTGGAATCCAGTTAAAGCCTTCTGCCATGGCTGTATCACAATCAAATACGTTTTCTGCAATCTCTTTAGAGATTGATAAAGAATAAACTACATAATCTATTAAAAATCTTGTGTAAATCTCTGATTCAGTAGAACTATCTGATAAAATAATTTCTAATCCCTCTTCATATTCCCCAATTTTAAATTTTTCTATTACTTTATCTATAAAATCTATTTTATAATTTCTCTTTTTTCTATATTCTTCTGTATTTATATCATACACTTCATCATTATTTCTATATAATCCTTCTCCAGATTTTGTTCCATACCTACCATCTTCTATTAAATCTAATACATAATTTGGTAATTTAAATGTTTCATGTGCATAATCATTTGTATTTTCATAAATATTATCCACAATTGCTCTATGAACATCCAATCCTACAAAATCTGCGGTTTCAAGTGGAGACATATTTCTTCCTGTAAATTTTCCTAAAATTGTGTCTATATAATCTATTCCACCATTATCTTTATATTTTTCTGCATATTGCATAGCTTGATTAATAAACATGAAACCAATTCTATTTGCTAAAAATGCTGGCTTATCTTTAACAACTACTACTTTTCTAATAAGTACTTTAGCTAAATAATCTTTCATATAATTAAAAACAAAATTATCTGTATTTTTAGCTGGAATTAATTCACATAAAGGTAAACTATATGGTGGATTAAAAAAATGTATTCCCATAAAGTTTTTTCTATTTTCTTCATTATAGCAGTTTGATAAATCATTTATTGATATTCCTGATGTAACAGATGAAGAAATAGCTCCTTTTTTTAAATATTTATCAATTTTTTTATGTATTTTTTCTTTTTCGTTAAAATCTTCAACAATTGTTTCGATAACAAAATCTGATTTTTTTAAACATTCTTCTAGATTTTCATATGTATAAGGTTTCATATTATCGCAAACTTTTAATGCTTTAACAGAATTTCCTGCTTTTTCTATTGCAATTTCTGATTTTTCCATACTTCTTGAAATCATATTTACTTTTACATCTCCAAAAGAAGCAAAAATTGCAGAAATTCCTACTCCTAAGGCTCCATTTGCACCAACAACTGTAATTTCTTTTATTTTCATTTATTTTCTCTCTTACTTTTTTATTAATTTATTTTAATAATTATAACAAAAATTACATTAAAGCACATTAATTATAGCAGAAATTTTTTATATTTTCTACAATTTTATAAAGTTTTTTAATTATTATTGTTTTATTTATACGTTTTTTATAAAAAAAATACCATATAAAGTAAAATTTACTTTATATGGTATAAAAAGCATTTTATCAATTTTATAATTTACTTCTATATTCTTGACTTACACTTAATCCTTTATTTAAATTTAATTCTGACTTTTCTAAAACTCTATTTTGACTTGATATATAGGAGCATAAAATAAGTATAAAAACTATACTAACCCACATTACTAATGATAATTCTTTTCCAATTTTTTCTATAAAATTATTGAAATGATTTTCCACAATATTTAATAATTCCATTTTTTTGCTCCTTTATTTTTTCTTTTTATCTTTAAAGTGACATCAATATATAGCTTATCTTTTAAAATAGCAATTACAGTTATATTACCTTTTTTTAATGCTTTCTAGGGAATACTGCTTTAGGCTTTTATTAAGTTTTTATTACATTGAAATTTTTTCTTATTTTTACAAAATTTGTATATATTATTTTTTATTTATTCAACAAAATTATATGTTTCATCTGCACTTTCTAATCCATTTAAATTATAATAAGTTTCAGGCACTTCACCAACTATTATTGCTTCTGTAAGTAAAACATCTGAATCTATGTCCTTTCCAAAAGTTGCAAATGGTGTAAGTATTCCCACTCTTGTATCTATATCTAAATATATCTTATGTAATGTTTGATTAATTCCTACAGCTTCAAATTCTGTTCTAACGTTAGCATCAATATTTCCAGCGCTTTCTAATTCTATTTCGAATTGTGGTTCTAAATTTTTTAAAATACTTATGCCACTCACAGAACCCATATTTATATATACATTTATTCTAGGAATCTTATCAAACTCTTTTTGAATATTTGAAACTATTTTATTAATTACTTCATTCATTTTTACACTATCTGTTTCTATAAAACTAATTTTTCCATTGATATCTTTTTCTATTCTTATTAAACTTTCATAAGAATATTCTTTCATTACTTTTTGCACTTCATCACTTATAATTTTATTACCTTTAGATGCAGCAGTAGTTTCACATGTTGTTTTTAAAACAGGATATGAACTTCTCAAAAAAACAATTATAAAAATAATAATAGTGAAAAACATGATTAATAAAACAATTTTTATACTATTAATTTCTCTTAATCTTTTAAAATTAGGCAATCTAATTCTTTTTCTTGAATATAATTTATCTTTCATTATATCTCCTAAATTTTATAAATATATATAGTTACTTCCTTATTAAAATAAAAGGCGGTATTCCCGCCTTTTATCTAATAATATATAATCTATCTCCAACATTTATTTTATCAGGATTTTCAATATTATTCACGCTAATAATGTCATTCATACAAACTCTAAAATTCTTTGCTATTTTCCATATTGTATCGCCCGGTTTTACAAAATACATACACATTTTATAATCATTTTCTTCTTCTAGTTCATTACATGTTACATTTTCAATTATGTTTATTTTCTTTAATGATGAATTATTTTTCTTATATAAAATATCTATATCACAATTTACAGTTTCATTATTAACTGTAAATTCTTTTTTCTTAAATACAAAATCCATTCCTTCTTCTATTTCATTTTTTATCATAAATGGTATATTAATAGTTTTAACATTTAATCCATTTCTATTATCTGCTTCATAATAAATATTTAGTTCTAACTCGCATTCATGATTATAAAAATTTCCAGATTTATTTGTATTTATAATTTTAGAACAACAATCTACATCTAAGATATTTAATATATCTTCTACTACAAAATTTTCATTTACATTTATAGTATCAGTTAGTTCCTGATTATTAGTTTCTACCTCTATATCTCTTTTTGCAAAATCTATATTACTTTTTATTCCATACATATCTTGAATAACTTCAATAGTTTTGTTTTCAAATGCTTCACAAACAACTTCAAATTCTATTTGGCAAGAAACTGAATGCATTTCTTTTGAATTTAATTTAAACAGCATATTTCTAATATTATAATCAACATTACAAATATTTTTATCTGTTATTTTATCCATATCTATAAAACTCATTATTGGAATAATAGAACTTGCTATTCCAATTCTTCCATCTTCTGCTAAAAAAATTATCTTTACATTCGCATCAGCTTTGGCTAAAACTTTATTAAAACTAATTTTATTTTCTAAATTTGATATTTCAACACTTGTTTTTAAAATTTCAGCGACTTCATAATTTGCATCTACAGATATATCTTCCTTTATTGATGTTTTAGCTTTATTTGTGCCTACAATTGATTTTACATCTAATGTTTCTTTTAATTTTTGAATATCCTTTAATTCTTCAAAATTGCTATTTATCTCTACTTCTGTTTTTTCATAAACTTCACTTTTTATTTTTACTGTTCCCTTTATTGAAATTTTTCTCTCATTTAAAACTTTAGCTTCTATATCTTCCAAAACTACTTTTTGTTTTGCAAAAGAATTTTCTGTAATTGCATTATCTTCTATATTTTCTGTTAATGTTAATGTAGTTTGAATACTTCTATTTTCTCCATTATCTGCAAGATATACAACATATGTATCTATATTACCTTCTATTCTAATTCTTCCTGTACTTATTTCTTCTTTATATATATAGGCAATTCCATTTGTATTCACAATACTCACTATATCTGGCTTAATATCTGGAACGATTATATCTCCTGATACTTGAGCAATTTTAGTATTACTTGCTGTTTTTTTATTTATAGTGATAATTTCTTTCTCCATAAAAAAATCCTCCTTAAATGATATCTATTAATACCACTATATGAGGAATATAAAAAAAAATTCCTAATATTTTAGGAATTTTCTATTAATGTAGCTTCTTGAGCTCTACTTTTCTTTACTTCTAGTTGTGGTTGTACTAATGGTTCATAAGTTTCGCCATTATACATACTAACTTCTACAGACCTTGTAAATAAATCTGTATAATTATAAGATCCCACTCTGTTTGCCTCTTCAAATTTTACTCTAAAATAGCTATTATAAACATTTTCAATTGTTGCTAACTTTTCTTGAGGCTTACTTCTTTTTCCTGGTGATTCTTTTATAATAATTTTTTGTCCTATGTTTTCTCCAATATTTTTTCTTAAGTCTGCAATTTCAGATCTGTAAATTCCCATTTTCCAATCACCTACTTCTTTAGATTTGATGAATTTTTTATATCACGGATGAACTAAAAAGTCAAAAAAGCTGACTACATGTTCATATCATATAATTAGCTTATTTCAATGGTTTTACAGTTTTTATTGTACTTTTTATCATTTTTGTTACATCTTTGTTTCAATTTGATTACAACGTGGTTTTGAAGTTGTTTCTAAGCTTTAAGTTGTTCTTTATTATGACTATATTTCAATTTTGTAGCCATACCTCCTCTTATATGTCTTTCTGCTTTATTTTTATCTAAAACTTTTCTAACTTCCATTGCTAATGGATAATTTATTTTGAGTAAACGTTGACTTACATCTTTATGTATACTACTTTTACTTATACCAAATTTTTTAGCAGCACCTCTTACTGTATCTTCTGTTTCAATTATATATTGTGCAACAGCAATTGCACGTTCTTCTATTGATAAACCTTTCATAATAAAGTAAACCTCCAAACGAATAACTTTGTTAAAGTGTATTCATTTGAAGGTTGTACTAGAACTTAATATTCTTCTATTTTTATATATAGTTTTTCTTCTTCGCTATATATTTTCTCTACATTTAATTTTGTAATTTGATTATCATCTTTAAAAGCCATTTTATTTAACGCATCTAAAATTATTTTTACAACATTATCAATATCTGGTTTTTTTGTAGGACTTAATAATCCTTCTTCTATTAATTTTCTATTAGTTTTAGTAGTGTTTTTAGGAATTTTTAAATATATTTTAATTTCTACTGAAACTCTATTTTCAAAAGGAATAAATCTTGGGTATTTAATTTTAAAATATTGCTTAATTAAATTTTCATAATCTTTTGTATTACTATCAGTATATACAATTCCAGTATAAGTATTTAATCTTGGTCTTGCTTTTCCCTTTATTTCTCCATCAACTTCAAATTCATATACCATATTTTTATCCTCTGATTGTTAATTTTACATTATTATTTTTGGCTTCTAATTTTGCATATCCACCAATTGGAAATGTAATTATAGGTGTTGAATGTCCAAAATCTACTCCTGCTATTACTGGAATATTTTCAAGTTCTGGTTTATTTTTTATTAATTTAATCCATTTTTCTCTATTCATCTCAGTTGCTTTTTGACTTCTTCCAATAACTATACCTTTTACTGTTTTAAATTCTGGCATATGAATTAAACTTTGAAGATTTCTATCAAATTCCATTAAGAAAATTTTTCCTGCCATATCATCATCTTCTAAAAATAATACTTTATTTGCAATATTAGGCATAAATGGTGTTCCTTGTAATAAATTTAATGTGCAAAGATTTCCTCCAATTATATTTCCTTCTGCAGTTCCTTCATTTATTACAAAAATACCATCATTATCTATAAATTCTCTATTTTCTTGATCTGCAAACCAAGCATCATCACTCCATTTATTAGAAGCTACAATATCAAATTCTTCATCTTGAAAAAACATCTTTTTAAAGTATTCTAAAGAATATTCGAATCCTTTAAGCATTCCAAAACTAGAATAATGTGGTCCTGAATAAGTTACTAATCCTGTTTTTGCATGAATTGAATTTGATAATGCTGTTATATCTGAAAATCCACAAAATATTTTTGGGTTTTCCTTTATAGCTTCATAATCTATATATTCTAATAATTGATTTGAATTAAAACCACCAATTACAGTTAAAATTGCTTTTACATTTTTATCTTTAAAAGCATTATTTAAATCTTCTACCCTATGTTCTACAGATGCACAAAAATAATCTTTATCTGCTTCCATAACATATTTTCCAAAAGTTACTTTTAATCCTAAAGCTTCTAGTCTTTCTGTTGCTATTCTTTTGCAATCTTCTCCTAATATTGCCATACTTCTAGATGGAGCTATAATTCTTACTTCATCTCCTACTTTTAACTTTTTTGGTACCATAAAAATTCCTCCTCTAATTATTAAGTTATTTATATTATTTTAAAGTGAGAATTATTATATCATTAAAATATAAAAAAAGCAAAAATCTAAAATTTTTTAGTTTTGGTATTTTATTTAGAAAATCAATATCTATTATAATGTTTATATATAATTTTATAAGTGATACGTAAGCGAACAACCGAAGCAAAGCGAAGGGCGAATGGAGCAATCTTCTTATAATTTTTTTGAAAAGAAGATTGCGACACCAAGTCACTATTAAAATTATATATAAATATTATAATAGAATAATTATTAATATTATAAATACCAAAACCTAAAGATTTTAGATTTTTGCTAATTTACAGCATACACTGCTTATTGCCAAAAGAATAATATAAACTAATACAATTCCAGCTCCTGTTGGCATATTTAAAAAGAAAGATGTGAAAATTCCAATTGTAAAACAAATAATAGATGTTATAACAGACATTACTACTAATCCTTTAAAACTAGTTGTAAATTTTTTAGCAATAATTGCTGGAAAAACAATTAAACTTGATATTAACATTGTGCCCATCATTCTCATTCCAACCACAACAACTAATGCTGTAATTAATGCTATTAAAAACTGATAAAAGCTTACATTTATTCCTGTTGCTTTTGCATATTTTTCATCAAAAGTAATTAAAAATAATCTATTATAAAAAACTATATATATTACTATTGAAAGAACAGTTATAAAAATACTTAAAATAACATCTTTCTGTGTCATCGCTAAAATACTACCAAACATATAATTGTAACTATCTGTACTAAAACCGCTTGTAGCAGAAGTTATAATTACACCAATTGCTAAAGCACCTGTTGCAACTAAAGCAATTATAATATCTGCAGATTCACCTTTTTTTTGACTTATTAGCATTATAATTATTGCTGAAATAATTACTATTGGTATTGATATAGAAATTGGTGGTAAATTAAGTACAATAGCAAGTGAAATGGCTGCAAATCCTACTTCTCCTAATCCATGACCTATCATAGAATAATTTTTAAGTGTTAATATAACTCCAATTAAAGCTGCTGAAAAAGATATTGCAATTCCACAAATTACAGCTCTTTGCATAAATGTATAAGATAATATATTTAATATTTCATTCATTTTAAAATCCTTTCCACTCTTCTAAATTTCCATCATATTTTATAGTTTTAGCTAAATATATTATTCTTGGCTTAGTTTCAGTTATTTCATCAATATCATGTGTTGCAAGTATTATTGTCATTTTATTTTCTTTATTTAAAGTTTCTAAAATTTTATATAATTCTTTTGTTATATTATAATCTAACCCTGTTGTTGGTTCATCTAAAATTAAAAGTTTAGGATTTCTTATTAAAGCTCTTGCAATTAAAACTCTTTGCTTTTGTCCTCCAGATAAATCTCCTATTCTTCTATTTTGTATATCTTCTATTTTCAATTTCTTAATTATTTCTTCATAATCTTTTTTATCCTTTTTAGTGTAAAAAGGAAGTTTTTTGTGTTTTTGAACACCAGATATTATTATTTCTTTTGAGGTTGCTGGAAAATTTAAATCTTTTAAATTTGTTTGGGATAAATATGCAACTTCATCTAAAGATATATTTAAATTTACTTTTCCTTCATCTTGTTTTAATAATCCTACTATTGTTTTTACTAAAGTACTTTTTCCTGAACCATTTTCTCCAATTAAACAAACATATTCTCCTTCATCAATTTTAAAATTAATATTTTCAAGAGCAATATGATTTGAATATGATACACTTAAATTCTCTACTTCTAATATAGTCATTTTTTTCTCCTATAAATTTTAATCTTTTAATCCCTTTTTCAAATTTTCAAGATTTTTTTCCATTAAAGATACATAAGTGTCTTTTTCTGGATTTCCATTGTGAATTGAATATAATACTAAAGCTTTAGCTTCTGTTTCTTCTGCAATCATTTTAGCTACTGTTCCTTCTGACAATTCTTCATAATACACTACTGGCATATTATATTTATTTATATAATCAATTACTGATTTTACTTTTGCAATACTTGGATCTTCTCCTTCACCACAATTTGTGTATACACTTACAAATTTTAAATTATATTTATTTACTAAATAGCTATATGCAAACTCTCCTCCTACTGCAATTTCTTTTCTACTGGAATTTTCTATTAAATTTTTAAATTCTATATCTAAATTTAAAATTTCTTTTTTATAATTTTCTGCATTTTTTCTATAATATTCTTCATTTATTGGATCTATTTCACAAATTGTATTTAATATATTATCAATCATAATTATAGCATTATTAGGGTCCATCCAAATATGCTCATCATAAATTTCTTCATCATTATGTTCATAATTTTCTGTTAAAATTTCTGAATTAATATTTTTTTCTTCAAATTCTTCTAATTTTATTAATTCTATCCCCTTTGAGACATCAACTATTTCACAATTATATTCTTTCAAACTTTCTACAATATTTATAGTCCATGGTTCTAATATTGTTCCATTAAATAAAAATATATCGCTACTATTTAAAATAGTTATCATATCTTTAGCTGTCGGCTCGTAATTGTGTGCCTCAACTCCAGAATTTAATAATAATTTTACTTCTGCCTTCTCTCCTACGATATGCTTTGCAAAATCATATTGTGGAAATAAAGTAGCAACAATTTGTAATTTTTCTGTATTTTTTATTATGTCATCTGATCTAAAAAAAATAATAATTGCTATCATTATAAATATTAATATAAGAAAACTTATAAAAGCTATTATTTTCTTTTTCAAGCTATACCTCTTTCTAAATTTATTATAATTTTTATTATTGTAAAACATATTGAGACTTAAAAGTTTTTCCTGAAATTTTAGTTTCTACTGAAATACTTTCTCTTTCAGATTTATCAACAATAATTTTAAATTCTTCAACATTTTCACAAATTTTAATTTTATCAAAATATATAATATCTCCTATCTTTACAAAAGTATTTGTTGTTCCATCATTTTTAGAAAATGTAATATAATAACTTGATGTATCTTCGTTATTAACTAATCCATAATTATTTATTGTTACATTTTTTGATTTTGTTGTTTTTAAAAAATATAAATTTAATTTACTATAATCAGAAGATATTTGTAAACTAGAATTCATTTTATTCACATTTTCATAAAAATAATTCATAATAATTCCAATAATACAAATTACTATTGCAAATATTATAATATATATTGATAAATTTATAATTAAAGAATTTTTATTTAATTTCATTTTTTTACCCATTTTTTAATAATTATAAATAATAATATATCACATTATGCAACTTTTTTCAATAAATAGCTGTTTTAAACTTAATATAAAATTTTTTAATAGTATTTTTTATTTAAAATACAAATTTAGTAAAGTATAAATTTAAAATAAAAAAAATACTTTGAAATAAATTTCAAAGTATTTTTTTATTTTTTGTGAAATTAAATTATTTTAATTCAACTGTAGCTCCAGCTTCTACAAATTTAGCTTTCATTTCTTCTGCTTCTTCTTTAGCTACACCTTCTTTAATTGTTTTTGGTGCTCCATCAACTAATTCTTTAGCTTCTTTTAATCCTAATCCTGTAGCATCTCTAACAACTTTAATTACAGCTATTTTATTTCCTCCAGCTTCTGTTAATACAACATCAAATGATGATTTTTCAGCTGCACCACCTTCAGCTGCAGCTCCACCAGCAGCAGGTGCTGCAACAGCAGCTGCTGTTACTCCATATTTTTCTTCAATTCCTTTTACTAATTCTGATAATTCAACTACTGTTAAGCTATCAATTTCTTCTAACATTTTATCTGTTTTTTCACTCATTTTAAAATCCTCCTAAATTTTATTTTTAATTTTCTTTTAAATTTTTTTTAATTAGATTTTATTAAATCTAATATTTCATTTTATAAAAGTAATCTTTATTTTTCTTCTGATTCTTTTTTAACTCTAACTGCATCAAGTGTAGCAGCAAGTTTTGATACATTTGCAAGTAAGCATCCAGCAAGTTTGGCAATAAGTTCTTCTCTTGATGGAAGTTGAGCTAGTGTTGTTAATTCTTCTACTGAAGAAACTTTTCCTTCTAGAACTCCTGCTTTAATTTTGTAGTAATCATTTTCTTTAGCAAATTTATATATTGCTTTTAAAGCTGGCAAATATTCTTCTTTTGCTATAATAACTGCTGTTGGTCCTTCTAAAGCTGAATCTAATGTATCTATTCCGCATTCTTTTAAAGCTCTTCTTATAATGTTATTTTTAATAACAGAATATTCAGCACCAATTTCTCTTACTGTTTTTCTTAAAGCTGTTACATCAGAAACATTAATTCCTCTGTAATCTACTAAAAGTACAAGGCTTGCTCCATTCATTTTTGAAGCTAATTCTTTTACACTTTCTTCTTTTTGTTTAATTATTTTTTCATTAGCCAATTTAATTTCACCTCCAATATAAATTAATTTTATATTAAAAATTTAAAAACTGTTTTATTTTTATATTAAAAATAATATAAAAAACTCTTTATTACCTAAAACACCAAGGTAATAAAGAGCTATAAATTTCTCTTTATAAGCTTACCTCGGTAGGATTTATCTTTGTACCTACTGTCTTAGGTTTCATTTTTTTTAATTTTATTTTTGATTTATACGAATACTTGGTCCCATTGTTGTTGTTAAAGCAACACTTTTAATGTATTGTCCTTTTGCAGCAGATGGTTTTGCTTTTATAATTGCTTCTAAAATTGTTTCATAGTTTTCATTTAGTTTTTCAGCTCCAAAAGAAACTTTTCCAATTCCTAAATGAATAATGTTTGTTTTATCTAATCTGTATTCAACTTTACCAGATTTAATTTCTGATATAGCTTTTGTAACATCCATTGTTACTGTTCCAGATTTAGGGTTTGGCATTAATCCTTTTGGTCCTAAAACTTTACCTAATCTACCAATTACACCCATCATATCAGGTGTAGCAACTATAACATCATAATCAAACCAATTTTCTTTTTCAATTTTTGGAACTAATTCTTCAGCTCCTACATAATCTGCTCCAGCAGCCTCAGCTTCTTTTGCTTTATCTCCTTTTGCAAATACTAAAACTTTTTGTGATTTACCTGTTCCATTAGGTAAAACAACTGTACCTCTAACTTGTTGATCAGCATGTTTTGAATCAACACCTAATTTAACGTGTAATTCAACTGTTTCATCAAATTTAGTTTTTGGCATTTTTTCGATAATTTCTAAAGCTTCTTTAGCTTCATAAGATTTTGTACTGTCTATTAATTTAGCAGCTTCTTGATATCTTTTTCCTCTTTTCATTTTTTCCTCCCGTGGTACTAACGAATTAATTTTTTAATTCTCCCAAAAAATTTTAATTTATAATAAATTTATAAATTCTTAAATTAATCAACTACAACTACACCCATAGATCTAGCTGTACCTTCAACCATGCTCATTGCAGATTCTAATGATGCTGCATTTAAGTCAGCCATTTTTTGTTCAGCAATTGCTTTAACTTGTGCTTTTGTTATGTTTGCAACCTTTTCTTTATTTGGTTTTCCTGAACCACTTTTTAAACCTATTGTTTTCTTTATTAGAACTGCAACAGGTGGCACTTTTGTAATAAATGAGAATGATTTATCTTTATATACTGAAATTACAACTGGTATTATCATACCTGGCTGATTAGCTGTTCTATCATTAAATTCTTTAACAAATTGCATGATATTTACACCACTTGATCCTAATGCTGGTCCTACTGGTGGAGCTGGTGAAGCTTTACCTGCCTCTATTTGTAATTTTATAACATTTACAACTTCTTTCTCTGCCATTTTCTTCTAGCACCTCCTTTTAATTAACCTTTTGAACTTGTGAAAATTCTAGTTCTACTGGAGTTTCTCTTCCAAACATAGAAACTAAAACTTTTACTTTTTGTTTTTCTTTATTTATTTCTTGAACTGTTCCAACAAATCCTTCTAATGGTCCATTAACAACTTGAACATTGTCATTTACATCATAATCAATATTTACTGGAACTTCATCAAATCCCATATTTCTAATTTCTGTATCTGTAAGTGGAATAGGATCAGTTCCTGAACCAACAAAACCTGTAACACCTCTTGTGTTTCTTACTATATACCAAGATTCTTCTGTTACTATCATTTTAATAAGAACATATCCTGGAAAAACTTTCTTTAAATTAGTTTTTCTTTTTCCATCTTTTATTTCTACTTGTTCTTCCATTGGAACAACTATATTAAAAAAGAAATCTTCTAATTCTCTATTTTTTATTGTTTTTTCTAGATCTGTTTTTACTTTATTTTCATAACCAGAATATGTATGTACTACATACCACTTTGGCTCTAACTTACTCTCATCTTGAGACATCTTTTAGCCTCCTTTTACATTCCTTTTATTAGTAATTCTAGTTACTAATTATTTTGTTCTACAGAACTTTCCACATTTTCAACAGTTTCAGTAGATTGTCCTTCTGTATTTTCACTATTTTGTACTTGTGTTGATGTATCAGTTGGTTCTTCTGTTGTTTCCGCTTCATTAGAAACTTCAGAAGATTGTTCTGCTCCTTCAGAATTTTCAGTATTTGTATCTTCTACTGCTTCTGTGTTTTCAGCAGTTGCATCTTCACTTGATTCATCTTTTTCTTCTGAACTAGATGTAACTATGGCTTTTATTCTTTCCACTCCAAATTTATTTAAATTTTCAAAAATAACATCTAAAACAAATACTATTACAGCTACAGTTATAACTATTGCTAAAACAGCAACTGTATTATTAACTAATTGTTTAAATGTAGGCCAGCTTACTCTTTTTAATTCTGCTTTAAACTCTTTAAAAAATTTTTTATTTTCTTTATTATTTTTATTATCTTTTTTTGTTTCTTTAGCCATATTAACTCCTCCCCTTATTAAAAGGTTTTATCTATTTTGTTTCTTTATGAGTTGTACGTTTTTTGCAGAATTTACAATACTTAATAACTTCTAGTCTTTCAGTATTGTTTCTTTTATTTTTTGATGTCATATAATTTCTTCTTTTACATTCTGTACATTCTAATATAATGTTTTCTCTTGGACCTTTTGCCGCCATTTTACTACACCTCCGTTTTTACTTTTATGAAGCTTTTATATTTTTTTAACGATGTGATTGCATGTTTTTTTAAAATCATGCTTATATACTTTACCACAAAACACATGATATGTCAATATTTTTACAATATTTTATTTTAATCTTTTTTTCTTTTTTTGAACTGAATACCCAAATTTTCCAATTTTCTTTCCTAATTTATAATAACCACCATTTGCATAAGCAATTAAATTGCATTTAGATATATCAAAAGCACCTTTTCCATCAAAATATTTTTCATCTGCATCTATTGATAAAACTTCTGCAGTAAACATTGTATGACTTCCAAAATCTTTTTCATCTATTACTTTGCATTCAATAGATACTGGACTTTCTTTTATTAATGGTGCTTTTATAAATTTTGCTTTTTCTTTAGTTAATTTCATTTCTTTAAATTTATCGTATTTAGCACCAGTTCTTACACCGCACCAATCTGTTGCATATGCTAAATTTTCTGTTGTTAAATTTATTGCAAATTCTTTATTTTTCCTTATTAAATTATAAGAATATCTCTCTGGTCTTACAGAAATATAAACTGTTGCTGGATTAGTATTTATTATTCCTGTCCATGCAACAGTTAATATATTAGATTTATCCATATCTCCTGATGTTACTAAAACAGCAGGAATTGGATAAATAAAAGTTCCTGGTTTCCATATTTTTTTCGACATTATCTAACTTCCTTATCTGAATTCTTTTCTAATTCTTTTTCTTTAGGTTTATTTCTTAATATATGTACCATATTTTTTTGTAAGTCTGCAATAATACCATTTGATTCGCATAGTTCTTCTAAAGAAGCATGTCCAGTGCCACAAATTCCAGCATACTTAGTTGCATATCTTATTGCTTCACTATCACTTAAAAAAGTTTGCAATGCAGTATCTTTTTTTATTTTTGGTATACTATTTTCATCCTGAACAACAATTCCTGCATATCTATGATAATATTTTTCCACTGCATCTAAATATACATCTGAAAAAAATATTTTTGAATAATAGTCTTCTAATTCCTCTGGGATTCTATCTTTTTCAACAAGAACATATTCTCTATTTGTATCTTTTTCTTTTATTTTTGCATTTTTTCCATCAACATATAAATCCAATTTTTTATCATTTTCAGCATCTTCAGATTTTTTTAGTTCTGCTCTATCAAAGCCTGTTACAACAAAGTATGTTCTTTCCTTATCTGCTCCAATTCTAGTAACTCCTACTAATTCCAATCCTTCAGAAGATTGCTTTGTTCTTGGTTTAGAATAGTTTATTGTGCCATAGCTTATTGCTATAACTCTTTGATTTTCAATTCCATCATTTGAATAATTAGCTTCTGTATCACATATTACAACAGGTTTCTTATATTTTTTAAATTCCCATTTGTATGTTCCTTTTCTAGGTATTTTTTGGTCTTTTATATTTCCCAAAATTGAATTTACTATTCCATCTTCATTTGCTTTTTGTTTTTCTTCTAAATTCATCATATCATATAGTTGTGTTGTAACATAAAAGTTTCTTTTTCCATCACATCTATCAGTTAATTCTTGTTGTTTTAATAACATTTCTTGTTGCATTAAAATTCTATTTTCTCTTATTTTGTGTTGTTCTAAAAAAGAATCATATGTCCTTGAATACATTTGATTTGACAAAATGCTAGCAACATTTTCCATTCTTTCCCATTCTGGATTATTAATTCTTTCTTCATAAGTTTTATATTTGTTTTTTAGCACTTCTTGAGCTTTTGGCACATAAACTGTTTTTAATAATAAATGTCTAATTTTTTCAACTTGTTTTGGATCTAAAACTTGAATACCGTTTTTTACTATTTGATCTCTTAACGGTTTATTTTGTTCTTTAAAAGGATTTTCTTTTAAATCTAATATATATTCTTCTAATGAATTAAATGTATCATAATAATAAGTATCATTATCGCTTTCTTGTAATTTTTCTAATAAATCTTGTTCTTTATTTCTAGGAAATTTTGAAGTTTTTCCTTGTCTATTTGCTTGAATTTCATTTAATAAATTATCTGTAATTGCATCAAATACTTCTTCATAAAATCCATCTGCAACTGTATCACCACCATTAGCATGCATTGTTTCGTTTAATTTATTTATCAAATTTACTGTTGAAAAATCTCCTTTTAGATTAGGAAGATATTTTCCCAATAAATCATATAATGTATTTCCCTCGCCTATATAATCAAACATGTAAATGCTATTTTTGGTACTAGTATTTCTCATATTTTTCTCCATTCTTTTCTCTTGTAATTATTTCAAAGTTATTATATATTAACAAAAAATTTTTTTCAACAAAATATTTAAATTTAAAGTAAAAACACACAAAATTAATATTTTATATAATAATTTTGTGTGTTTTAATAAAATAAAATTCTTTTTTTATTTAGTCTTTTTTTCTATGTATATTGTAATTATAAAGCATATTGAAGCTATAAAGCCTAAAGCTATATAATAAATTATATTATCAGATGTTTTTGGAATTACCGTATTATAAAAATTATTGATATTCGCATTACTAGAATTGCTTGCATTATTTACACTAGTTCCAATTTCACCAGATGTAGTTTCAACTGATTTTTTTTCATAAATTGGTTTTATCGTTATATTCTCAAAAATTTGAACATTATCTGAAATATTTTCATCTGTTTTTACATCTTTAAATGTTGCAAATTGCTCATCTTCTTTATGAGAATTTTTTATATTTTCTAACTTTTCTTTATCTTCTTTTGATAAATCATTTAAAGTTTTTCCTTCTTCTAATATTATTTCTTCATTTGTTCCATCTGGTTTTTGCACTGTTATTTTTACATTATACTTTGGTATTATTACTATATTTTCATTAAATACTGTAATATCTTCTATTATATTTCCACTTTGGTCTACAAAATTAACAAACGTTTTATTTTCAATCTTTTTTAAATCTTCTAATTGATCTTTTACTTCTGGATTTTGCTTAAATAAATCATTTAGAGTTTTTCCTTCTTCTAAATCATATTCATTTTTACCTATCGTTACTTTTAAAGTAAATTTAGGAATTAGCTGAATATTATTATTTATTGGTTCATCTAAAGAAACGACTTCTTCTGTATTAGCCTCTACAAATTTTAAGAATTTTCTATTCTCTTTTATTCCTGTTGATTCAAATCTAAATTTATCTTCTTCTTTGATATCTGAAAGACTTTTTCCTTCTGGTATTATGAATTCTTCAATAGTTCCATCTGCTTTTGTTATTGTTATTTTTACATTATATAGAGGTATTAATGTCATGTTTTTATCCAATATTGTATATAAATCAACAATTGTTTCATCTTCATTTTTAAAAGTATCAGAAAATTCTTTATTTGCAATTTTTACAAATTCTCTTATTTCTTCAATTTCTTCTGAGCCATGTAAAACTATTCCTTCTTTAATAGTAAACTTTTTTTCACTTTCATCTTTTCTTTTTATTGTTAATGTAATTTCGTATTCTGGAATTATTGTTATGTTTTCTTTAAATACATAACCTGCTTCTATAGATTCATTTTTTTCATATTCTATAAAATTAATAAATTTTTTATTTGTTGTTTCTGTAAATTCTTTTAATTTATCAGATATTTGTTCTAATGTTGAACCTTCATCAATATCGTCTAATTCTTTTTGAACTTTTCCATCTCTAAATTGTACTGTTATTGTTATTTTATAGTGTGGAATTATTGTTATATTTTCATTTAATTGTTTTGCTTCACCTACTTCTTCATTAGATAAATCAAAAAAGCCATTAAATGTTTTATTTTTTACATTTTTAAATTGTTCTAAAGAATCTTTTAAATATTCTAAATTTTTACCTTCTGGCATTTCAAATGTTTGTTCATCGCCATATTTTGGTTTTACAGTTACTATTATTTTATATTTAGGAATTAAAGTTATATTTTTTGGAATAGAAGTACTGAAATCTATTATATTGCTTTCATTACCATCTTCAACAAAATACAATAATTCTTTATTATTCTTTTTTACAAATTCTTTTATTTCTTTTATCTCATTTTCTGATAAAGTATTTAAATTTGCACCTGTTTCTATCGTATATGTTCTTGTCTCTTCTGTATCTACTTTTATTTGAATATCTATTTTTTCTTCATATACTGCTATTAAGTTCATATTTTCTGATAAAGTTATTAATGTATCAATATCTATTGTTTCACCATCATCATTTATAAAATGAACAAATTTTTTTCCAATTAGTTCTTTTTTAACAAATGCTTTTATTTCATCTATCGTTTCTTTAGATATTGTTGTGTTTTCTGGAAATGTATATTCTTTTATTTCTGCACTACCATCTGAATTTTCTGCTGTTACTGTTAATTTTACATTATACATAGGTGTTAATGTTGTGTTTTCATTTATTGGAGTAGTATAATCCACATCTTTAGAATTCTCATCTTGAAATTTTGAAAATTCTTTATTTTCAACTTTTACTAATGAATTTATTTCTTCTAGTTCTTCTTTTTTTAAATCATTTAATGTTTTTCCTTCTTCTAATACATATGTTTTTTCATTTATTTTAACTTCTACATTATATATAGGTTTTATGACTATATCTTCATTAATAAAAGTATTATGTGTTACTTCTTCTTCATTTTCTATATTTATATATTTAGCAAATTGTTTATTTGATAATTTTTCAAATTTTTCTAATTGAGCTTTCAAATCATCTAATAATTGTCCATTTTCTAGATATAATTCTTCATCACCATCTTTTCCTTTTACAGTTACTTTTACTTTATATTTTGGAATGATTGTGGTTTCTTTTAATATTGGTGTATTAAAATCTATTTCCTCTCCATCTTGATCTACAAATCTTTTAAATTTATCTTGTTTTTTTAAATTTTCTAAAGTTTCTTTTAATTTTGGATTTTTTTCAAATGATTTTTCTAATGTTTCTCCTTCTGTAATCTCATATACTTCTTCACCAACATAAACTTTTATTTTTAATGGAAACACTGGATATAAATCCATATTTTTTGTTATAGGTGTATTTTTTATATCAAATTCTACTCTTTTTTCTTGATCTTGCTCATACCATGTGCACTCAGATTCATCATATTCTGGAAAACGCGTTTTTATTTCATTTTCAATTGTTTTATTCATGTCATAAGCTTTAATTGTTAAGTTACCTTCTTTGTCAAAAATACCTACCATCGCATAATCTTCATCAACGTTATACTTTGATGCAACAGTATTTGGTGTTATAGAAACTTCTTTTGCTATATATATAGAATTACTATTTTCTACTGTATTGCTTTTTCCAAAATTAAATATGCTACTTTCTGGCACTGCATATAAATCTTTTATTGTTGAATTACCAGTAATACTTATTGCTACATTGTTACTAGGCTTATTACCATCAAAAGAAAATACATGTGTAGGATTATCTCCTCTTGCATCATTTCCTTGAACAATTGAATCTTTAATATTTATTTCCAAATTATTCTGAGAAACTATTGAAATAGCCTCATCATTATCTACATAACGTGAACGTCCACTTAATTTTGAATTATTTTTAAATGTAATATTATTATCTGAACCATTAGATAATTTTAATGCCATTCTAGCAGAAACTTCAGTATTAGAAAAAGTAATATTATTATTAGATGATTCAATATTTATTCCATCATAAAGTGTAGAAAAAAGCGAATTTTCAATATTAAGATTTGTACCAGATGAATTTGCTGATAAATTAATTGATATAGTTTCAGGTGTATCAAAATCTCTACTTATATGAAAAACACTTATATCTTTCATGTTTAAATCTACTGGCTTTTGAATATCGTAATATTTAAATTCTCTATTTTGCGCATGTAAATAACTTGAAATTCCTTCTATATTTACCACATTTCTTTCATCATCTTCATCTGTTATTATGATCTGTGGATGTACATAAGTAGAACCTTTTCCATTGCCTTTAATAGTAATACTTTGAGTTATTTTTATATCATTACCAGTATAATTTCCACTTTTTAATTTAATAATAGCACCAGGTCTTGCAGTTTCTATAGCATACTGTAAAGTTCCATTTCCTGGTTCAACTTCTATTACATCTTCATTTTGAATGGTAGCTATATTTTCATTTAAACTAATTGTTTCTGGAATATTAGAGATATCTACTGTTGTATTTTTTACTTCATTTAAAACAGTATTTTGAATTGATTCTGTTTTTTCTAATGTTGTATTTGTTGTATTTGCTAAATTTGCACTATTATCAATAGTATTTGTGTTTTCAACTATATTATTATCTACCGTATTTGAAACTGTTACATTTTCTGTTGTAGTATTTTCATTTGTTGTATTTTCAAGTCCAGAATTTACAGTATTTTCAACGATATTTTCTAAATTTTCTTCTAAATTATCTAAATTGTCATTTTCACTAATAGTATTTTCATCTGTTAAAGTGTTCTCATTAAAAACTTGTGATTTCACTGTATCATTTACTTCTTCAACTGCAATAGATATATTTGGAAGAATTAAAGATACTATTAAAAGAATAATTAAAATTGTCTTTTTAATTTTTGTTTTTTCCATAATATCCCCCATTAATTATTTTATTATATGAACAGAGTATATCAAAAGCAAAAATATATTTCAACACATTTTTTTACAATTTTGTTACTTTTTCTCATTTTCGTTACAAAAAACATCAAAAAAAATAAGCTAGTATTACTACTAGCTTTGAATCCTTAAAAAAATCTATCTTTGCATCTCTTACTTGTTTTATTAATTGTAGTTCTCAATTTGTGTCTATTAATATATATTCTCTTTCATTATTTTCTTTAAACTTTCTAACCATTCAAAACCTTCGTTATCTAAGTTTTGCAGTTCTTCTATCTTAAAATATTTTAATTCTTCTAGTTCTTCTTCTTGTAATTTGCATTGATTTACGTCTACATTTTTTCTAACATAATACACTGTAAAATGTGCTTTTTCATTTGTGTTCATGTCTAAAAAATTTAATTCATCTTTATTTAGAAGAATACCTATTTCTTCCAAAGTTTCACGAATTCCTGCATCAAGTGTTGTTTCACCAAAATCTACTTTTCCACCGCAAATTCCCCATTTACTAGGATTCACTCTTTTAAACCTACTGCGTTTCTGAAGTAAAATTTCATTATTTTCATTAACTATAACCACTCCTACTACTGATATATAATATCCTTTTGGCACATTATCTGGATTACGAGCTTCAATATGTGTTAAGATTTTACCTGTTTTATTTCCATTTATATCAACTAATTCATGTTTTTCCATTTGCTAAACCCTTTTAAAATTTATTTCTTAATACTTTTACACGATAAGAATATTTTTCTTTTCTACTAATTTAAATAGTAATATCTATAATATTCTTATACATGATACAATACAACTTTATTTATTTTGCAAATAAATAAAAGATATTGCCATTTTTTATAGTGTTTTTATTTATATCATAAAACTACTATAAATACAATTATTTTTAATAATTAATATCGGTTATTTGATATTTCATATTGTTGGACTCGGCAAGCCGTGTCGGGAAAATAGTCCACCGGACTATTTTCTAATCCTCCTTTTCGAGTCCTCCAATTAAAATACAAAATAAAAAAGCCCATCTGCAATGGACTTTTTTATTTTGGCTCCTCTTGTTGGATTCGAACCAACGACCTATCGGTTAACAGCCGAGCGCTCTACCAACTGAGCTAAAGAGGAATATAAAACTGGCGATTTCCTATTTTCCCAACAAGGTAACTCGTAAGTATCTTCGGCACTAAGGAGCTTGACTTCTGTGTT
>CANQVF010000009.1 GCA_947627185.1 uncultured Clostridia bacterium
AAAAAGTGTCAAAGGCAAAAAAAGCAGAAAAAGAAGAAAATAAAAAAGTGTCAAAGGCAAAAAAAGCAGAAAAAGAAAAAGTAGAAGAAGAAAATAAAAAAGAGCCAAAGACAAAAAAAGCAGAAAAAGAAAAAATAGCAGAAGAAAATAAAAAAGAGTCAAAGGCAAAAAAAGCAGAAAAAGAAAAAGTAGCAGAAGAAAATAAAAAAGTGTCAAAGACAAAAAAAGCAGAAGAAAAAGCAATAGAAGAAGATAAAAAAGAATCAAAGGCGAAAAAAATAGAAAAAGAAGAAGCAGTAGTAGAGAATAAAAAAGAAGAAAAAACTGAAAATAAAGAAACTATAAAAGATAATAAAACAGAAAATGAAGAAGTTGCAAAAAGTGATGATCCAGAAAAAGATAAAATTTTAAAAATTGTTAATAATGCTAAATCAAAAGGAAAAATTACTTATGGAGAACTAGCATTAGAACTAGGTGAAGCTAATCCAGAGCAAATAGATAAAGTTTTTGAAGCATTTGAAGAAATGGGTGTTAACATTTTAAAAGATGATGATGATTTATTAGAGCCAGACCCAGATGATTTAGATGAAGTAGAAGATATAAAACTTGATGATTTAGATATGAATAATGCCATTGAGGGTGTTAGTGTAGATGATCCAGTAAGAATGTATTTAAGGGAAATTGGTAGAATTCCATTACTTACTTTTGAAGAAGAATTAGAGCTTGCTGAACAAGTTTTAGAAGGAAACGAAGAAGCAAAGCAAAAATTAGCTGAATCAAATTTAAGATTAGTTGTAAGTATTGCTAAAAAATATGTTGGTAGAGGAATGCTATTTTTAGATTTAATCCAAGAAGGAAATATGGGATTAATCAAAGCAGTAGAAAAATTTGATTATAAAAAAGGTTATAAGTTTAGTACTTATGCTACTTGGTGGATTAGACAAGCTATTACAAGGGCAATTGCTGATCAAGCAAGAACAATAAGAATACCAGTTCATATGGTAGAAACAATCAATAAATTAATTCGTACTTCTAGACATTTACTTCAAATGTTAGGAAGAGAACCTTCTCCAGAAGAAATTGCGGAAGAAATGGAAATACCTGTAGAGAAAGTTATGGAAATTCAAAAAATTGCTCAAGACCCTGTTTCATTAGAAACACCAATAGGTGAGGAAGATGATAGCCATTTAGGAGATTTCATACCAGATGATGAATCACCTGCACCACATGATTCAGCTGCATATACTTTATTAAAAGAACAATTAGAAGAGGTTATGGCAACATTAACACCAAGAGAAGCTAAAGTATTAAAATTAAGATTTGGATTAGAAGATGGTAAAGCTAGAACTCTTGAAGAAGTTGGTAAAGAATTTCAAGTAACTCGTGAAAGAATTAGACAAATTGAAGCAAAAGCTTTAAGAAAATTAAGACATCCAAGTAGAAGTAAAAGATTAAAAGATTATATGAGTTAATATAAAAAATATTTTAAAAATATATAAAAAAGAATTATGTAAATTATTTAAAGAAAAACCCTTGATTTTTAGGGTTTTTTCTGCTATAATAAATATGAAATTGTTTTTTATATGAAAAAAGAGAGGTGAAAAACTAAGCAAAGTCTTAGAAAATATGGGAATAATAGAGTTTTTAAAAAAATTTGGAAGTGATGCAAAAAAATTTGCTACAAAAGTTTTTGCGGAAAACCAATTTGTTGAGTATGATAATAGAGAAGATTTAAAAACAGCTATAGTTACTTCTGGAATGTCAAAAGAAGATGGAAGTTTATTAGTAAGAAAACATGATCAATCTGTAATTGAAGGTAGAGATTTTGTTGATACACAAGATAGAGGTATAAGAATTACACCAGCAGATAGAATATCTGATGATTTAGAGCAAGATTCAACTATAAGAGATATTAAAAAAGGTGTTAGTACCCCAGTACCAACTAATGATATAAATGAGAGAGAACATGGTGGTAAAACTAGAGAAAGATCTTTATAGTTTTTTAAAATATAAAAATATATTTATAAAAGAGCATATATTATATTGAAAATATAATATATGCTTAAATTTTTTTCTTGACAAATATTGTAAATCATGTTAAAATTTAATACTGTAAACTGCTTAGCTAAGGTTATAAATGCTATTTTAAATTATAGCTACCTAAGTTGGAAGTTAGCGAGTATACGAAAAGGGAGGTGCATTGTTAATGTACGCAATTATTGAAGCTTGTGGAAGACAATACAAGGTACAAGAAGGAGAAACTGTATATTTTGAAAAACTAGGCGAAGAAGAAGGAAAAAAAGTTTCTTTTGATAAAGTAGTTTTAGTTTCAGATAATGGAAAAGTACAAGTTGGAAATCCTTATGTAAGTAATGTTAAAGTTGAAGGAAAAGTAGTTTCAAATGGTAGAGAAAAGAAAATTTTAGTTTTTAAATATAAAGCTAAAAAGAATGAAAGAAAAACAAGAGGACATAGACAAGACTACACAAAAGTAGAAATTACTTCAATTAAAACAAAAGCTGAAAAAGAAACAGCTGAAAAAAAGGCTGAAAAGAAAACAGAAAAAGTAGAAAAATAATTATATCGAAATAAAATTAATGATATAAATAAAATTATAAAGCGAAAGGAGTGAATCTTTCATGGCACACAAAAAAGGTCAAGGTAGTGTTAAAAACGGAAGAGATAGTGAGTCAAAAAGACTTGGTGTAAAAAAATCTGATGGACAAATAGTTAAAGCTGGAAACATCCTTATAAGACAAAGAGGAACAAATGTACATCCAGGAACTAATGTTGGAATTGGTAGTGATGACACTTTATTTGCTTTAGTAGATGGAACAGTTAAATTCGAGAAAAAAGGTAAAGATAAAAAACAAGTAAGTGTTTATCCAGTAGTATAGATAAAAAAGCAATTATTGGTATCAATAATTGCTTTTTTTGTATATTACTTATAAGAAAATAATATATAAATTTTTTATTTAAAAATTTATATATTATTTTTTTATAAAAATTTCTTCAAAATTTTCTAAATATTTTTATAAAATATTTGAAAAATATAATAATATATGTTTTAATAATAATAGAATATATTTTATAAATAAAAGGAGATTGCAGTATGAAAAATTGGGTTTCTTATTTAATAATAATAATCTTAGTTGTTGCAATAATTGCTATAGGTTTTTTAATTTTTAATGTTTTAAAACCAAGTAATAATGATGTAAATACAAATGTAGTATCTACTGAAGAGCCAAAGCCACAAGTAGATATTCATAGTGAAATAAAAGATAATGTAGCAGTTGTAGATATAAATGCAACTATTGCTGATGGAATTGAAATTAGTCAAATAGAGTTACCTGATGGTACATCAGTTGTTGCTTCAAGTACAACATATGAAATTAAACAAAATGGAGAATATACTTTTACAGTTCATGCTAAAAATGGGCAATCAACTACAAAAACAATAACAATATCTGAAATAGAAGAAGGTTCATCTAAAAATCCATATATGCCAGAAGGATTTAAAGAAGTAGGCGGATATCCAGAATCAGGATATGTAATTGAAGATGATTTTGGAAATCAATATGTTTGGGTACCAGTTGCTTCTGGTAAATTAACTCGTAAAACAATGCTAGATACAGAATATGAAGAAACAAATAGTGGTGCATCAGATTTAGTAAATAGTGTTGCTAAAAATTATGGATTTTATATTGCTAGATTTGAAGCTTCACAATATGAAATAGATGGAAAAACAGTAGCAGCTTCAATGTCTGGAAAAACTCCTTGGACAAATATAAATTGCCAAGATGCTATAAATGTATCTGTTGAATCAGGAGAAGCTTTTGGATATACAGATTGTAAAACTTCTTTAATTAGTAGTTTTGCATGGGATACAGTTTTAGAGTGGATAGACCTTACTCATGAAAATTATTCTTCAAATACTAATAATGGAAATTATTCTGGAACAATATATCCAACAGGTTATACTGAAGAAGATAATATAAATAATGTATGTGATTTAGCAGGAAATGTTAGAGAATGGACAACTGAAATCTATAAATCTCAAAATACAAACGATAAAAAGAAAAATAAAGATGAAATAACTAGTATTTATAGAGTAGTAAGAGGTGGAAGTGCTAATTTAAATAGAACTCCTGCAGCACATATAGGTTATGGTGAAGATACATCAGATGCTTATTGGGGATTTAGAATGGTATTATATAAATAATAAAATATGGAAAATTCTTCTATTAGTTATGATAGAAGAATTTTTTTGCTATTTTTACTTAAAAATTATTTATTTTGTATTTTATAAATTTATGATTAAGAGATTAATTTTAGCAAAGAAAAACAAAACTTAAATAGTAAGAGTATTGAAAAAAACATATAAATATTATATAATAGCACATATCTTATAAAGAGGAGAAACAATAATGATAAACGAATATAAAACTAATAATTGTGGTGAACTTAGAATATCAGATGTAGGAAAAGAAGTTAGATTAGCAGGATTTGTTCAAACAATAAGAAATCTTGGAAAAATGATGTTCATAGATTTAAGAGACCAAAATGGTATTACTCAAATTGTAATTTCAGAAGATGCAAATTTAGAAAACATAAAAGATGTAACTAAGGAATGTACAATTACAGTTACAGGTAAAGTTGTTGAAAGAACTAGCAAGAATGATAAAATTCCAACAGGAGATATTGAAGTTATAGCAAAAAGTTTAACAGTTTTGGGAAAATGTAGAAACTCTTTACCATTTGAAATAAATGTTGAAGGGCAAACTGTTAGAGAAGATTTAAGATTGGAATATAGATTTTTAGATTTAAGAAATGACAAAATACATAAAAATATATTGTTACGTTCAAAAATTTTAAAAGATTTTAGAACTGCTATGGATGAACTTGGATTTACAGAAATACAAACACCAATTTTAGCAAATTCTTCTCCAGAAGGAGCTAGAGATTTTTTAGTACCTAGCAGATTACATCCAGGAGAATTTTATGCTCTTCCTCAGGCACCACAGCAATTCAAACAATTATTAATGGTATCAGGATTTGAAAAATATTATCAAATTGCACCATGTTTTAGAGATGAAGATCCTAGAGCAGATAGGTCTCCAGGAGAATTTTATCAATTAGATTTTGAAATGAGCTTTGCAACTCAAGAAGATGTTTTTGATGTATTAGAAACAGTTCTAAAAAAAGTATTTAAACAAAATACGGACTGGAAAGTAGATGAAGGACATTTTTTAAGAATTCCGTATAAAGAAGCAATGGAAAAATATGGTACAGATAAACCAGATTTAAGAAATCCATTAATAATATCAGATCTAACAGAAGTATTTATTGGAACAGAATTTAATGCATTTAAAGATAAAACTATAAAAGCTATTATTACAGAAAATATGAATGAAAAACCTAGAAAATTTTTCGATAATATGTCTGAATATGCTGTAAATGAACTTGATGCTAAAGGTTTAGCTTGGGTAAAAGTGGATAATGATGGAAACTTAAATGGTGGAATTAGTAAATTTATAGATGATGAAAGAAAAGAAAAAATATTTAAAATTATGAACGTAAAACCAAATTCAGCAATATTTTTTGTAGCAGATGAATATAATAAAGCAGTTAAAATTGCAGGAGATGTTAGAATTAAATTAGGTACAGAACTAGATTTATTAGAAAAAAATGTATATAAATTCTGCTTTATTGTTGATTTTCCAATGTATGAATTATCAGATGAAGGAACTATAGATTTCAATCACAATCCATTTTCTATGCCACAAGGTGGTTTAGAAGCGTTAGAAAATAAAGATCCATTAGATATATATGCATATCAATATGATACAGTTTGTAATGGATATGAAATTTCATCTGGTGCTGTTAGAAATCATGATCAAGACATTATGATTAAAGCCTTTGAAATAGCAGGATACACAGTAGAAGATGTAAAAGGAAAATTTGGAGCACTATTTAATGCATTTAGTTATGGAACACCACCACATGCTGGAGCTGCCCCAGGAATAGATAGAATAATAATGCTTTTAGCAAAAGAAGATAACATAAGAGAAGTAATAGCTTTTCCAAAAAATAAAAAAGCTAGAGATTTACTTATGAATGCACCATCTAAAGTTTTTGATAAACAATTAGAAGAAGTACATATAAAATTAAATTTAGAATAAAATAACTAATATTAATATTAAAAATAAAGGAATTTTTATAATATGAAAATTGTAAAAAAAGTATTTATATTTATTTTAATAATGTTTGTTTTTTCAATAAATAAAGCTTTTGCTGTTACTGGAATAGTAAACACAGATGCTGTTAGACTTAGAGAGAAACCATCTACTGATTCTAATATAATTACTAATATTTATCAAAATGAAGAAATGGAAATATTAGAAACAGAGGGAGATTGGATAAAAGTTAAATATGGTGAAAATACAGGATATGTAAAAAAAGAATATATTAAAGAAAAACAGAATACTGCAAATACAAATGAGGCAAACACAACAAACAAAAATGAGATAGATGAAAACACAGCAAATGAGAATACAATAAGTGAAAATAAAACAAATGAGAATCCATCAAATGAAAATACCGTAAATGAAAATTTAGAAAATAATAATTCTGAAAATCAAAATAATCTTGTTTATGTAATATCTTCTGAAACATATGCTAGATTTTTACCAAATATTGCATCAAATAGATTTTTAAAACTTGAAAAAGATAAAGAAGTAACAAAAATTTTAGAAATGAATAATTGGGTTAAAATTAATGTAGATAATTCAGAAGGTTGGATACCATCAATAAAATTAACAGCAAAGTCTGTTGAAAATGAAGCAAAGGCTAATCAAGAAGAAACAAATACAAATCAAAATAACACACAAAAAGAACAAGAACCAGAAACACCAGAAAGAGAAAGTGATGTTGGTAAAACTGGAAAAATAAATGTAGAAACAGCAATTGTAAGAGAAAAAGCAGATAAATCTTCAGAAGAAATAAATTCCCTAGATTATGATGATGTAGTAAATATTATAGGAGAAGATGGAGATTGGTATCAAATAACTAGTGGAGATGTTAAAGGATATGTTAATAAAAGACTAATTACTATAAATGTATCTTCAAGAGGTTCAACAACTGAAAGAATGGATGTAGATAATACAACTGTTGCAGAAGATAAAAATAATATTTTAAATCAAGCATTATCTAATATTGATAATAAATCAAAGGGAGAGGAAATTGCAGAATATGCAAAACAATATTTAGGTTTACCATATGTTTCTGGTGGAAAAAATCCATCTACTGGATTTGATTGCTCTGGTTTTACACAATATGTATATAAGAATTTTGGATATTCTTTAGAAAGTACAGCATCAGGTCAGAATTCTTTAGGTACAGATATAACTATGGAAAATTTAGAGCCAGGAGATTTAATATTATTTTATAATGAAGAAAAGACTAAAATAGGACACACTGGTATATACTTAGGAGATGGAAATTTTGTACATTCAGCAAATTCAAATAGAGGAGTTGTTACAGACAATTTGAATACAAGTACATATTATAATACAAGATTTGTTAATGCAAAAAGATTAACTGATTAATTGGGCATAACATAAAAGAAAAGGAGATTACTATAAAAAATAAAATTTTAATATTAATTTGTATATTGGGGCTATGTTATAACATAGCCTTTGTTTTTTTGTATGAAAAAATTTATCCAGAAAAATGTGAAATAAATGCTGTTTTTGAAATTATAGATATAGAAGAAAAAGAAAAATTAAATAAATACATTATAAAAACAGTAAAAAATAATTATATAAGAAATTCTAAAAATACAAAATTAATTTTATATTCTAATAAATTAGAAAAATTTGCAATAGGTGATGTAGTTGAAATATATGGAAATTTCGAAAAAGCAAACGTTTCTAGAAATTACAAAGGATTTAATTATAGAAATTATCTTAAATTTAAAAGAATTTATGGAATTATTAATTCAGAAAAAATTATTTTAATAGGTAAAAGAACAACTTTTAATGTTATTATAGGAAATTTAAGAAATAATTTAAAAAATAGAATAGATACTTTGTATAATAATAATTATGCGGATTTTTTAAATGGCATTTTGCTTGGAAAAACAGAAAATATTGATTTAAATATTATTGAAAACTTTAGAAACACTAATATTTCTCATATATTAGCGATTTCAGGATTACATATTTCATATGTTATTATTGGAATAAAATTTATTTTAAATAAAATAATTAAAGATATAAAAAAACAAAATATTATAATTATTTTTCTATTATTTTTATTTACATTTTTAACTGGATTTTCCATGTCATGTTTGAGAGCTTGCATTATGAATAGCTTAATTTTATTAAGTTTTAATTTAAATAGAAAAAGTAATTTTTATATAAATTTATTTTTGTCATTTATTATTATAATTTTTATAAATCCTTTTAACATTTACAATGTAGGTATGTGGTTATCTTTTAGTACTACTTTAAGTATAGTTTTATTTTACAAATTTTTTTATAGAATTTGTGAAATAAAACTACTGATAAAACAAAAAAATAAAAAAATTTATTCCAAAATTCTTAAAGTTGTTTTAATTTCTGTATCTGCACAAATTTTAATGTTACCTATAACTATTTATGAATTTAATACATTTAGTACTAATTTTATTATTTCTAATTTTTTAATTTCTTTTATAATTGGTCCAATTTTAATTTTGGGATATATAACAATTTTTTTATCGTATATAAAAAATCCTTTTATAAAAATTTTTATTTGCATTGAGGAATTATTAATTTTTATTATTCTAAAAATTTCAGAAATTTTAGGCAATATTCCTTTTTCAAAAATATATGTTAAAACGCCATATTTTACTAGTGTATTACTATTTTATATTATTATTTTTATATTTGTATTTCTTTTTAAAAAGAAAAAATATTTTATTTTAAAAATGATTTTATCAAAAAAATATTTTTCTTCAATTATAAGAAAAGAAATTAATAACTTAAAAAATAAAATTTATAAAAACTTAAAAAAATATAAATTAAATACAAAAAAAATAATTTTTTTAATACTTATTATAATAACTTTTTCACAGTTTCTTATAAAAAACCAAAATTTTAAACTTTATTTTATAGATGTTGGACAAGGCGATTCTAGCTTAATAATTACACCAAAAGGAAAAAATATTCTTATAGATGGTGGAGAAGGGAATAGCGATAAGTATGATTATGGGAAAAATGTTGTTTTACCATATTTGTTGGATAGAAGAATAAAAAATATTGATTATTTGATTATATCTCATGCAGATAGTGATCATATAGGTGGAACATTTGCTGTTTTAAAGAATTTAAATGTTAAAAAAATTTTATTAGGAATTCAGTATGAAAATTCTAAACAACTAGAAGATTTATTAAAAGAGGCTAAAGATAAAAAGATTGAAATTATTTATTTAAAAACAGGAGACAAAATAAAAATAGAAAAAAATGTTTATATAGATGTTGTTTGGCCATCTGATAAAGAAATTAAAGACAATATTTTAAATAATAATTCTTTGGTTTTAAAAGTAAAATATAAAAAATTTTCAATTTTATTTACAGGTGATATAGAAGAATTAGCAGAAAAAGAGATATTAAATTATTACAATAATAATTTGGAAATTTTAAAATCTGATATTATAAAAGTGGCTCATCATGGCTCAAAAACATCTTCTACAGAAAATTTTTTAAAAATAGTGAGTCCTAAAATAGCTCTAATTGGTGTTGGAAAAAATAATAATTTTGGGCATCCTAGTAGTGAAGTAATAGATAGATTAAAAAAAGTATGTGATAATATATTAAGAACCGATGAAAATGGTGAAATTGATATAGAGATAGATGATAAGATAAAAATTAAAAAAACATTTTAAAATAAAATATTATAAGAAAATATTTTAAATAATTAATATAAATGAATATATTTTTCCTTTTTTTGCATAATAGCAATAGGTGATAAATATGAAAAAAATAATTTTTTATAGTATATTAATCTTTATTTTTTCAATTGGAATAGGATATTTTTATTCTAGTTTATGGAAAAAAGAAAATATGGGTAGTATAAATTTAAATGAAAATACTGTTTCTAATATGGTAGAAGAAACTGTGTCAATAGAAGAAAAAGTTGCATATAATGCAAACTTTGCTTTAAAGAAATATTATGATAAATGTGGACATTTTAAAATTAATTATTCAGAATTACCACCTGAAATAATTAATTTAACAAAGTCACAATTAGAAGAATTCTATCCTGACTGGAATGTAGAAGAATTTAGTAGTAATAATGTTGTACTTGCGAAAAGAATAGATGATATTTGCGATGATCATTATGTTTTAAAATTAGATAAAGAAAATGTTGATGTTTTTCATATGAAAAATGGTGAAGAATTAGAATTTTTTAAAAGCACAGATATAAGTACAGAGTATTTAACTAGTGATGATATAAATAATTTACAAAATGGAATATATGTTTATGGAATTGGAAATTTAAATTCAGCAATAGAAGATTTTGAGTAAAAAAAACAATTTGAAGTAATAAAATTTACTTCAAATTGTTTTTTTTATACTTTAAATTTTAAATTTTCACCATCTATATATCCATAAATAGTTTGACCAGAAGTTACTTCTCCTCTTAAAATCATTTCAGCTATTTCATCTTCAACTAATTTTTGAATTGCTCTTCTAAGTGGTCTTGCACCATATTTTAAATCAGTTCCTTTTTTTGCTATAAAGGCTTTAGCTTCTTGATTTAATTCTAATTTTATTTCTTTATTATTTAAAGCCTCTTGAGTTTTTTCTAGTAATAAGTCTACTATTTGCAATAGCTCATCTTCTGTTAAAGAATTAAATACTATTGTTTCATCAACTCTATTTAAAAATTCAGGTCTAAATACATCTTTTAAAGCACCTAAAATTTTATCTTTATTCATTACAGCTTGATTTCCAAAACCAATAGAATTATTATTTAAATTTGAACCAGCATTAGAAGTCATTATTATAATTGTATTTTCAAAGTTTACAGTATTTCCTTGAGCATCTGTAAGTTTTCCATCATCTAATACTTGAAGTAAAATATTAAATACATCACTATGAGCTTTTTCAATTTCATCAAAAAGAATGATTGAATATGGTCTTCTTTTAACTTTTTCTGTTAATTGTCCAGCATCATCATAACCTACATATCCAGGAGGTGAACCAATTAACTTAGAAGTTGAATGACTTTCCATATATTCAGACATATCAACTCTTATAATGCTATCTTCACTACCAAACATTTCATAAGCTAATGCTTTAGCAAGTTCTGTTTTTCCAACACCAGTAGGTCCAACAAATATAAAAGATGGTGGTCTTTTTGTACTTTGAAGTCCAGCACGATTTCTTCTAATAGCTTTTGCAACAGCACTTACAGCTTCATTTTGAGAAATAACATGCTTATGAAGATTTGTTTCAAGATTTAAAAGTTTCTCAGTTTCTGCTTCAGTAATTTTAGTAACTGGAATTTTTGTCCAACGTTCAATTACTTCTGCAATATCTTGAATAGTTAATACTGATGGTTTTAAATCTTTTTCTATTTTTTGCATACGTTCTGTAAGATTGCATTCTTTAGTTTTTAAATCAGCAGCTTTTTGATATTCTTCAATAGAATCTGAAGAAACAGCTTCTTCTTTTTCCTCAGCAACTTTTTTTAATTCATTTTTTATTAATTCAAGTTCAAATAAAGCTTTATTTTTTAAATTTATTTTTGAACAAGCTTCATCTATTAAATCGATTGCTTTATCAGGAAGAAATCTATCATGAATGTATTTTTCAGACATTTTAACTGTTTTTTCAATTATATCTGGTGTAATCATAACTTTATGATAGTCTTCATAATATTTTTTAATACCTTTTATAATTTCAATAGTATCATCAATAGATGGTTCTTCAACAATTATTGGTTGAAATCTTCTTTCTAGAGCAGAGTCTTTTTCTATATATTTTCTATATTCTTTTAATGTAGTAGTACCTATTAATTGAATTTCCCCATTAGATAAAGAAGGTTTTAATATGTTAGCAGCATTCATAGAATGTTCTGCATCACCTGCACCAATTATATTATGAATTTCATCTATAACTAAAATAATGTTTCCATAAGTTTTGCATTCATCAACAAGTGATTTCATTCTGGCTTCAAATTGACCTCTAAATTGAGTTCCTGCAATTACTGATGTCATATCTATTAAATATACTTCTTTATTTAATAATTTTGCTGGAACTTCTTGACGAGCAATTTTTATTGCTAATCCTTGTGCAATAGCAGTTTTACCAACACCAGGTTCTCCTATTAAACAAGGGTTATTTTTTGAACGTCTATTTAATATTTGAGTCATTCTTTCAATTTCGCGTTCTCTACCAATTACTTCATCTAATTCACCATTTTTAGCTTTTTCTGTAAGGTTAGTTCCAAAAGTATCTAAAAATTTCTTTTTATTATTTTTTGGCTTTTTTTGAACTTTAACAGTTTTAGCATTATTTGAATGGCTTGATTCAGATTTATTTTTAGAATTATCATCTTCATTATTGTCGTTTGTTGCTCTAAAAATTCCAAATATATTTTTAATAGGATTTTCATCATCTTCTAAATTTTCTAAATCTTCAGAATTAATACCTAAAGCTTCTAAATTCATGTTTTCTGAAAAATCTTTTAAGATATTTTCGAATTGATTTGACATATCTTCTATTTCTTCATTTGATATATTAGCATTTTTAGCTAATACTTCAAGAGGATTAATTCCTTTTTCTTTAGCGCAGTTATAGCAAAGACCTTCAACTGTTTTTTTGCCATTTTCTATTTTATTTAAAAATACAACTGCTGTGTTTTTATTACATACTGAACATATCATTTATAAATATTCTCCTTAGTTTTTAAATTGCTATTTAATATATCTAATTAATAGATATTCTATAAAAACAATAATACAATATTTTTTATTTATAGTCAATGGATTTTTATTGAAAAAACTAAATAAAAAAGAAAAAAATAGCAAACAATACATAAGAGTGCTATTTTAAAAAACACATTGATATTTTAAAACTTAAATGATATAATGAAAATATATTTTTTAAAAGGAGATTCAAATGAAGAGAGCCGTAAGAAGATTTTTTGATTCATTAAATGGTGCAAAAAAGTATTTGTTTTTTGTTGCAATAATTTTAATATGTGTTGTAGCACTTTGTTTGGGCATATATGCACAATTTTTTTATAAATATTCAGATACTGACGCATTGATGATGGGTATAAATATAGGAAGTCAAAAAAATGCTGAAGAAATAGATGCTTTAAAATCTAATTTTAATAATTTGTTTACAAATTCAATTATAGGAGAGAATGTTAATTCAAAAATTGAAAGGTTAAGAACAGAAAATAATAACTTAGTTTTTACTACTTATGATTTAGTAAATGAAGATGAAAATTTTTATAGCATAAATGCTAAAATTCCTATATTAAATATAAAAACAGATAAGGCTCAAGAAATTAATGCAGATATAAAAACTGAATTTTATGATATGGCAAATAATGTAATGAGAAGAACAGAAGGGCTAACTGTATATACTGTTAATTATGCTTCTTTTATTAATAATGATGTTATATCAATTGCAATAAAAGCTTCTTTAAAAGAAGAAGGAAAATCTGAAAAACTAACTGTTAAAACATATAATTATAGTATTTCAGAACAAAAATTATTATCATTAACAGATTTAATAAATTTAAAAGGAACAACAGTAAATAAAGTTCAAAATACAATAAATGAAGATATAAAAAAGGCATATAATAATGCAAGAATAATAGCAGAAGAATTTGGCAATTTATATGAAAGAGATTTATCAAGTGATATTTATAAAGTAGAAAGCACAGATACATTTTTCTTAACAAATGATGGATATGTATATGTTATTTATGCATATGGAAATAAAGATTATACTAATGAAATGGATGTAGTAATTTTCTAATAGGGGGAATTAAATTGAAAAAAATAAGTGTATTATTAATTGTACTCTTTTTAATAATAAGTAGTTGCTTTGTTTCGGTATATGCAACTGAACAAACTCCTTCTGCAAGCACAGAAGAAGCTTTATCGGCAGCAGAGGCAGAAAATACAGCAGACTCTGAATTAGTTGAAAAAGATAAAAATCAAATTAATACATATGGAAAAATAATTGAAATTGGAGAAGTAAAAGAAGTTGTTACTGGAACTGTAAAGGATAAAGTTCAACCAGTTGTAGTTGAAATTACAGAAGGAGATTATATTGGCGAAGAATTTTCTACAGATTATGTTTTAACATATGATATGGAAGGTAAAATATTAGCTTATGAATTGGAAGTTGGAGATAAAGTATCAGTTCAAATAGTAGAAGATTATGATGGTAATATATCAGCTACAGTTCTAGATGTTGTTAGAGCACCATATATATTCGGACTAAGCATATTGTTTTTATTAAGCATAGTTTTAGTTGGTGGAAAAAAAGGAATAAAAGCAATATTAGGATTAGTATTAACGATATTATTAATATATTTTGTTATGATAAAAGGTATATATAGAGGAGCAGATGCTATAAAAAATGCTATTATAACTGCAGCATTAATAATTATAGGAACTTTTATAATAATTGGAAATGGAATAAATAAAAAAATACTAACTGCGGCATTAGGTACTTTAGGTGGAGTTTTATCTGCTGGAATTATATCATTAATTTTTAATCATATGGCTAAAATGACAGGTGCTTGTGAAGATGCAATACAATTAAGCATAAATATGACAACAATGAATTTTAATTTTAGAGATTTATTATTTGCAGGAATTATAGTTTCAGCTTTAGGTGCATGTATGGATGTTGGAATGTCAATAGCTTCTAGTTTAGATGAAATTAAAAAGAAAAATCCTGATATAACTTGGAAAGAATTATTAAAAAGTGGTATGAATATAGGTAGAGACGTTATAGGAACAATGACAAATACATTAATTTTAGCATATGTTGGTAGTTCATTAACATTAATACTATTATTTATGGCATGCGAAATGAACATATATGAAATTTTAAACAAAGAAACAATTGCAGAAGAAATAATACCAGCTATTGCAGGAAGCATTGGAGTAGTATTTACAGTTCCAATTACTTCTTTAATATATTCTGTTTTAAATAAAGATAAAGTTATTTATGAAAAAACTTCTAAAAATAAATTAGATGGAAAAAGAAGTTTAAAAATTTAAAATAAAATTTAATTTTAAAATAAAAAAAGTAAAATGCGAGGAACTCAAACATTCCTCGCATTTTGTAATTGTGCTTATAATTATAAATTTTATTTAAATAAATCAAATAATGAACCATAATATTCTTCTTGTGAAGTGGTAGAGTTTTGTTCATCATCATCTTTTATTTCTTCAGGTTCTTCTGCTAAAGTAATTTTTATATCAACATTTTCATTATTTCTATATACAGATAATGTAACAGTATCACCGATATTATAAGTATATTTTATTTTATTTAATTCATTAACATTTTTTACTTCTTTTCCTTCAATTTTTGTAATTATATCTGATTTTTGTAATCCAGCTTTTTCAGCAGGTGAATCTTTTTCAACTTCTTCTACATAAACACCTTCTGGTAAATGATATCTTTCTGCAGTATTGCTGTCTACTGGTGTACCAGAAATACCAATGTATGGTCTTTTTACAGTTTTGTTTTCAATTAATTGATTAATAACAGATGTAGTAGATGAAATAGGTATAGCAAATCCCATTCCTTCAATTCCAGTTCCTGCAAATTTCAAAGTATTAATACCAATAACTTCTCCATTTGCATTAACCAATGCACCACCACTATTTCCTGAATTTATGGCAGCATCTGTTTGTATTGCATAATAAACAGATCCTTCACTTTTTACTTCTCTATTAACAGCACTAACAATACCTTGTGTTACAGAATAGTCCATACCAAGTGGATTACCAATTGCCATAACAAATTCTCCAACTTTTACATTATCAGAATTTCCTAAAGTTGCAGGTGTTAAATCGTTAGCATCAATTTTTAATACAGCTAAGTCTGTATATGAATCTGTTCCAACAACAGTAGCATCATAAGTTTGATCATTATTATATAAATTTATTTTAATAGATGTTGCTTGACCAATATCATAATAAAGTGAAGAATTATTTTCAGAAGAAATTACATGATTATTTGTTAAAATATATCCATCTTCAGAAATAATTATTCCAGAACCTGTAGCCTCTGCTGTTGAATTTCCACCAAAAATTGAACTTACTGGATAAGTAATTTTTATACCAACAACAGAAGGTAGAACTTTTTCAGCAACAGCAATTGAAGTGTTAGAAAAATCTGATAAATTAATTACATTAGGATCTGAAGTAGATGAAGAAGTTACAATGTCTTTTGAAATTTTTCCACTTAAAAGCTTAGATCTTATTTTAGGTACTCCAAAACATGTACCTATAACCAAAGTTGCTCCAATTATTCCAGAAATAAATGGAACTAATACTGATTTTCCAAAACTATTTGAGGAATAATTTTTAATTGAACTTTTTTTGAAAGTATTGTCATTACTAAAATTAAAGTCATTTTCGTTATTCATTTTATTACCTCCGTATGAATTAATTAATAACTAAATATATAATAACTCAAAAAATATTTAGTTACAATAGAAATATATGAGAAAAAATTTAATTTTTTATTGAAATATTTTCTTCATATAGATATAATAACAATATAATATTAAAATAAAATTAAAATTTAAAAAAATGTTACTATAATATTAAAATAATAAATTTGCTTAGGGATAAACAATATGAAAGAAAAAGAAATAGAAAGATTAAACTCATTAAAAGAAGAAGAAAATAAATTATATAAAAAAAATATTAAATTAATTTGCGGAATTGATGAAGCAGGTCGTGGACCATTAGCTGGTCCTGTTGTTGTAGCTGCTGTTATTTTACCAGAAAATTCTTTTATAGAAGGTGTAAATGATTCGAAAAAAGTTTCAGAGAAAAAAAGAGAGAAACTTTATGAGCAAATTACAAGTGAAGCAATAGCATATAGTGTTGGAATAGTAGATCAAAAAAAAATAGATGAAATAAATATATTAAATGCAACTAAACTTGGATTAAAAATGGCATTAGAAGGGTTAAAAGAAAAACCAGAAATTATTTTAGTAGATGCTTTAAATAAAATAGATACATTAGGAATTCCGTATATTTCTGTAATAAAAGGAGATGCTAAAAATTATTGTATAGCTGCAGCCTCAATCATTGCAAAAGTTACAAGGGATAGAATAATGCGTGAATGGGATGAAGTTTATCCAATATATGGTTTTGCAAAACATAAAGGGTATGGAACAGCAGAACATATAAGAATTTTAAAAGAAAATGGACCATGCAATTTACATAGGAAAACATTTATAAAAAATTTTTTAAATAAATAAAAATACGAAAGAAAGGAAGAGAGAAATGGATATACAATCTATTATTCGTAAAAAAAGAAACAAACAAGAGTTAACACGAGAGGAAATAAGGCATTTTGTAAGCAAATTTTCTAGAGGAGAAATAACAGAAGGACAAGCTGCAGCATTAATGAGCTATATTTATATTAATGGACTTACAGCAGATGAAATATTAGCTTTAAGTCAAGCAATGGCTGAATCAGGTGATATGATTGATTTATCAGATATAGCAGATAATGTAGTAGATAAGCACTCAACAGGTGGTGTAGGAGATAAAGTTACATTATTATTAATGCCAATTTTAGCAGCTTTAGATATTCCTATGGCTACAATAGCAAGTAGAGGTTATGGAATAACAAGTGCAATTATTGATAAATTAGATTCAATTCCAGATTTTAAAACAGATTTAAGCATAGAAGAATTTAAAAAGAATTTAAAAACAACATCTGTTGCAATAATGGATCAAGGACTAAATTTTGCACCAGTTGAAAGAAAAATGTATAAACTAAGAAACCAAATTGCATGTGAAAATAGTTTACCAATTATTGCATCTAGTTTAATGAGTTTAAAACTAGCAACAGGAAGCAATAAAATTGTTTTTGATATTACATGTGGTAGAGGAACATATATTGCTAGTAATGAAGAAGCAAAAAGACTTGCTAAATTATTAGTAAAATTAGGAAAATCTTTAGATAAAGAAGTTGCTTGTGTTATTACAGATATGAATCAACCTTTAGGATATGAAATTGGTCATAATTTGGAAATAAAAGAAATAATAATGGCACTTAGAGGAATAATTTCAGAAGATTTAGGTAATGTATTAGAAGCAATTGGAAGTACAATGATTGCTTTAGCAACAGATAATAAAGACTTAGCAGAAAATACAAAAATGATAAAAGAAGTAATAAAAAGTGGTAAAGCTTTTGAAAAATTTAAGGAAATGGTTGCTACTCAACATGGAAATACAGATTATATTGATGATCCAGAATTATTAGAAAAATCTAAATTTATTATGCCAGTTTTAGCTACTGAATCTGGAACAGTTGAGTCAATAGATGCTGATATGGTTGGAAGTATTGCTACTTATTTGGGTGCTGGAAGAATGCAAGAAGAAGATAAAATAAATAGAAAAGCAGGAATAACATTAAAGAAAAAAATAGGTGATACTGTTATGGTTGGCGAAACTTTAGCTTATATTCATACAGATGAAGAGAAAAAAGTTAACAGTACAACTCAAAATTTAAAAGATGCATTTAAAATTACTAATAAGAAAATTAATTTTAAATCTAGAGTATTAGAAATTGTAAACTAGAAAAAGTTTATAGATTTACTTAAAAATCTAAATAAATTTTAGTAGGTAAAAATATGAACATTTTAGAAATAATTGAAAATAAGAAAAATGCAAAAGAGCTATCTAAAGAAGAAATAGAATATTTTGTAAAAAATTATACAAATGGAGAAATAACAGATTATCAGGCTTCTGCCTTAATTATGGCTATTTGCATAAATGGAATGACACAAGATGAAATTTTAACTTTAACTGTTGCTATGGCAAATTCTGGAGATGTATTAGATTTAAGTGATATTTCTAAAAATATTGTTGATAAACATTCTACAGGTGGAATAGGAGATAAAATAACACTAATAGTAACGCCAATTATAGCATCATTAGGTGTTCCTGTTGCAAAAATGAGTGGTAGAGGTTTAGGCATAACAGGAGGAACAGTAGATAAATTAGAATCTATACCAGGTTATAATACAAATTTATCAATAGAAGAATTCAAAAAAAATATTAAAGAAATTGGAATTAGTTTAATAGGTCAAACAGTTAATTTAGCACCAGCAGATAAAAAAATATATGCTTTAAGAGATTCTATTGGATGTACTAAAAGCATACCACTTATAGCTTCAAGTATAATGAGTAAAAAAATTGCTGCTGGAGCAAATGCAATTGTTTTAGATGTAACTTGTGGTAGTGGTGCTTTTATGAAAGATAAAGAAGAAGCAAGAAAATTAGCTAAAATGATGACTTTAATAGGAAAATGGGCAAAAAGAAAAACTGTATGTGTTTTAACCAATATGGATGAACCTTTAGGTTATGCAGTAGGAAATTCTTTAGAAGTAATAGAAGCGGTTAAAGCATTAAAAGAAGAAATGCCAAAAGATGTAAAATCAGTTGTTGTAAAATTAGCAACAGAGATGCTTAATTTGGCATATAAAAATTCAAGTTCTTCTGATAATAAAAAGAAAATTTTAGAAGTAATAGAAAATGGAAAGGCTTATGAAAAATTTAAAGAACTTGTTCAAAAACAAGGTGGAGATGTAAGCTATATAGAAGATACTGATAAATTTGAAAAGGCTCCAATAATAGCACCAGTTTTATGTGAAAAAGATGGATTTGTTGAAGAATTAAATGCAGAAAAAGTTGGAAAAGCTGGATTGGAACTTGGAATTGGAAGAATGAAAAAAGAAGATTTAATAGATTCTAGAGTTGGTATAGTTTTTGAAAAGAAAATAGGAGATAAAGTTAAAAAAGGAGAAGTTTTAGCTTATGTTCATGGAAATTCTCCAGAGAAAGCAAATACATGTGTAAATAATATACTTTCTGCATATAAAATTGGAACAAAAAAAGTTTCTAAAAAAAATATAATTGAAGTAATTTAAAAATATTCAAATATTTATTTGAATATTTTTAAATTCAAACTTTAATTATATTTTAAAAAATTAATAGAAATATATTAAAATAGAAATAATATAATAAAATACTTAAGAGAAGAAAGGATGATTAAAAGAAAATGTCAAAAACAGATGGAAAAGAATTAAAAGAAAAATTATTTGATTCTAAAAAAAGCGGATGGGAACATCTAAGTGATGAAGAATTAAAAAATATTTTTCAGTATGCTGATGAATATATGTATTATTTAAATAATTCTAAAACAGAAAAAGAAATAGTACAAAATTCTAAAGAAATATTATTAAAAAATGGTTTTTGTGATATTTCAGAAAAAGAAAATTTAATGCCAGGTGATAAAGTTTTCTATGTAAATAGAGGAAGATGTATTTATGTTGCAGTTATAGGAGAAGAAGAAATTGAAAAAGGATTAAATGTTGTTGCAGCACATTGTGATTCTCCAAGAATAGATTTAAAGCAAAATCCATTATATGAAGATAATGAACTTGGAATGCTTAAAACACATTATTATGGTGGAATAAAAAAATATCAATGGACTAATATTCCACTTAGTATGCATGGTTTTGTTGTTAAACCAGATGGAGAAAAAGTTAATATTTGCATTGGAGAAAAAGAAGAAGAACCAATATTTACTATATCTGATTTATTACCACACTTAGCAAATGAGCAAATGGAAAGAAAATTAAAAGATGGTGTACAAGGTGAAGAATTAAATATTTTAGCAGGAAGTATACCTTATGACTCAGATGAAGTATCTGAAAGAGTTAAATTAAATATATTGAAATTATTAAATGATGCTTATGGTATAAAAGAAGTTGATTTTATAAGTTCAGAAATAGAATTTGTACCAGCTTTTAAAGCAAAAAGTTTAGGATTCGATTATAGTATGATTGCAGGATATGGGCAAGATGATAAAGTTTGTTGTTATGCAGGATTAAGAGCTATATTAAATACAGAAAAGCCAAAGAAAACAGCAGTATGTGTAATTACAGATAAAGAAGAAGTTGGATTTAATGGTGTTACAGGAATGTATACAAGAATTTTCGATAGTTTTGTTACAGAATTATTAGAAAAAACTGGAAATACAAAAGCAAGTAGTTTAGATAAAACTTTTTCAAATACAAAAGCACTTTCAGCAGATGTTGATGCTGCTTATAATCCAAATTTTGCATTTGCTTTTGAAAAAAATAATACAGCATATTTAGGAAAAGGTATGTCTTTAGTAAAATATACTGGAGCAAGAGGTAAATCTGGAGCTTCTGAAGCACCAGCTGAATTTGTTGCAGAAGTTAGAAAAATATTTGATTATGCAAATGCAAGATATCAATCTTGTGAACTTGGAAAAGTTGATAAAGGCGGAGGCGGAACAATTGCTCTTACCTTAGCAAATAGAGGCATGGAAGTAGTTGATGTTGGTGTTCCAGTTATGGGAATGCATTCACCTTATGAAATAACAAGTAAATTTGATGTTTATCAAGCATACAAAGGATATCAAGCATTTTTTAATGCATAATAAATATAAAAAATTCACCCATTATTTTTATAGTGGGTAATTTTTTATAAAAATATTATTTTTATAATTGAAAATAAAAATTAAAAGGTAACAATATGGAAGAAAAAATAGTAAAGAATGTAGAAAAAGAAAATATTAATAATAAATTTCAATTAGTAATAAATTTTTTACAAAAATTTTTCTTAAAAGTTATAAGTATTTTAATAGGAATTATAGGTGTATTATCAATATTTATAACTGCATATTTTAATTCTACTTATTTTGATAAAAATGAAAAAACGTTTTTTAAATGCGATATAAATATTTTCGAAATAATAATTGTAATATTAAGTGTTTTTATAATAATTCTCTTAAATAAAAAAATTTTTAAAAAAGTATCATCAAAAATTTTATTAATTTTATTATTAATATTTGATATTTTTGTGTTTTTCTTTTGGGTTAAAACACTTAAATTAGCTCCAAATGCAGATCAAAATAAAATAAATAAAATGGCAATAGCTTTTTTAGATGGAAAGTTAGGTGAATATTTAAAAACAGGTGAATATTTATTTATGTTTCCTTATCAATTTGGTCTTACCTACTTTGTATCAGCAATATATAAAATATTTGGTAGAAATTTTATATATATTGAATATATTAATATATTATGTTCAATTTTAAATATATTTTTAATTTATTATATTTCAAAATTATTGTTTAAAAATGAAGATGTACAAAAAATTTTAGTTTTATTATTAATACCATTTTCTTTATATTTAATGTTTTTAAATGTATTTTTTTATGGAAATATTATAGGTTTAACATTAGCATTAATAGCAGTTTTATTTACTATGTATTATTTAAATAATGATAAAAAATATAATTTGTTTTTAGCAGGAATTTTTATATCATTATCAATATTAATTAAAACTAATTATTATATATTTTTATGTGGAATTTTATTAGTTTTAATATTAGATATTATAAAAAAATGGAAATTAAAAACTTTATGTATAATTCCTATTTTTCTAATAGGATATTTTATAATAAATTTAGGTTATTCAGGATTGCTTAAATATAAATATAATTTAGAGTTACCAGATGGAATTCCGATGATAACTTATGTATATATGGGAATGGCAGAATCAACTGGAATGTCTTCTGGTTGGTACACAGAAGATTTATTCGAAATTTATGAAGAAAGTAATTATAATAATGATTTAGCAACAAAAATTGCTAAAGAGAAAATTTTAAATAGATTACAATATTTTTCAGAAAATCCAAAAGATTTTTATAATTATTATTCAGAAAAAATTGGAACAACCTGGCTTAATCCAACATTTCAAACAATATGGGTATCTTTACCAGGTGCAAAATATACAACTAATCCAGATTATGCAAATTATTTGAATTATCATCAAAAAATATTAAATATGCTAAGTGGTGAATATTATAAAATAGAAGAATATATATTTAATATTTGTCAAATTATAATATTTATTTTTTCAGCAATTGGATTATTTATAGATTCAAAAGATTTAGATTTGAAAAAAGCATTAATACCAATTATATTTTTTGGCGGATTTTTATTTCATATAATTTGGGAAACAAAGGCATTATATGTTATTCAATATTATTTTATATTATTGCCATTTTCAGCATATGGGTTAAATGAATTTTCATATGGATTTAAAAATGTTTTAAACAAATTAATACAAAAATTAAAAGATAAAAAAGAAATTTTAGATAATAATAAATCTTAATAAACTTTACATAATTCAAAAAAGGTGCTATAATAATACTGTATTTTATAAAAAGAAAGGAGTATATGATTTAAAATCATATAATAAAAAAATATGTATTTTTTATTACCTTTACCAATAATTTTTGTATTTGCAATAGTATTTAGAGTTTCAGATTTTTATGGACTACCAGTATTTAAAAAAATTTCAAAAGTGATAATTATTTTATGTATTATATATTTCATATATGCATATTTAGCATATAAAGGATTTGATATTTTAGTTTATGTTATAAATTTTATAAATTCCATAATAAAATTTTTTAAATAAAAAAGAAATTGCTTTTAAAAAGCAATTTTTTTTCTTCTAATAATAAAATTTTTTTCTAAATATGAAATTTTTTATCATAAAGAAATTATTTTTTTAAATAATTTTTTCTATTATTTTCCAAAATTATAATTAAAAAATTATTAATAATTATACTTATTTAAAATAAAAAGGTAATTAAATTAGAAATAAATAAAATAAATCAAAAATTAAATTAAAAAATAAATCAAAAATTAAATTAAAAAATAAACCGAAAATTAAATTAAAAAATAAATCAAAAATTAAATTAAAAGTATCAAATATAAAGTAATTATTAATAATGAAAAATTTAATTAATTAGGAAAAAATTAACCTAGAAAATATAAAAAAAATATATTAGAATGAGAAAGAAGTCGAAAAAAATATTTTTTATTAAAAATTTGTAAAAAAATGTAGCTTTTATTACGGAATGTGATATAATCAAGAAGAAATTTATACATAAAATTTATATATGATAGTGTATAAAATATTAACGAAAAATTAAACATTTTAAAAATAACTTTTTAAATAAAATATAGGAGGTAAATATGGAAAAACAAAAATGTGAAGGTTGCAATGGAACCGATCCTAAAATGACAGAAATTCTTGAAAAGTACACAGAAGACAAATCAAACCTTATTCAAATATTAAATGAAGTTCAAGAATATTATGGATATGTTCCAGAAAAAGCACAACTTGCTATTTCAGAATACTTAAAAATACCAATGGCAGAAGTTTATGGAGTAGTTACATTCTATGCTAGATTTACATTGAAGCCTAAAGGAAAATATCATATTGCTATTTGTCTAGGAACAGCTTGTTTTGTAAAAGGCTCTGAACAAATTTTAAATAGAGCTAAAGAAAGATTAGGAATTGTTGAAGGTGAAACAACCAAAGATGGTAAATTTTCTTTAGAGGCTACAAGATGTATTGGTGCTTGTGGTTTAGCTCCTGTTTTTACAGTAAATGGAGAAGTTTATGGAAAAGCTACTGTAAAAAAATTGGATGAAATATTAGATAAAATTATGGAAAATCCAGAGTAGGAGGTAGCAGATGAAAACTTTAGAAGAAATTAAAAAAATTAGAGAAGAAAAAAGAAAAGAATTAGATTTAAGAGTTAATACATCAGCAGATACTCGTGAGAAACATATTTTAGTTTGTCATGGTACAGGATGTACTTCTTCAAAATCTCCTAAAATATTAGAAAATTTTAGAAGAATCATAGAAGAAAAGAAAATAGAAAATGTTAGAGTAATTCAAACAGGATGTTTTGGTTTATGTGCAAAAGGTCCTATTGTTATAATAAGACCAGAAGATGTTTTCTATGCTATGGTTAGGCCAGAAGATTGTGAAGAAATAATTGAAAAACATATTCAAAAAGGTGAAATAGTAGAAAGATTACTTTGTAAAGATGTTGATAATACAACAGTTAAAAAATTAGATGAATTAAATTTCTATAAAAAGCAAAAAAGAATTGCACTTAAAAATTGTGGTGTAATAGATCCAGAAAATATAGATGAATACATAGCTTTTGATGGATATAAAGCATTAGAAAAAGTATTATTTTCAATGACACCAGATGAAGTAATAGATGTTGTAACAAAATCAGGATTAAGAGGACGTGGTGGAGCTGGTTTCCCAACAGGAAAAAAATGGTCTTTCACAAAAATGGCAGAGGGAGATCAAAAATATGTTGTTTGCAATGCTGATGAAGGAGATCCAGGAGCTTTTATGGATAGAAGTGTTCTAGAAGGAGATCCACATTGCGTTGTTGAAGCAATGATGATTGCAGGTTTTGCAGTAGGAGCAAATAAAGGTTATATATATGTAAGAGCAGAATATCCAATAGCTGTTAAACGTTTTCAAATAGCAATAGATCAAGCAAGAGAATATGGAATACTTGGAAAAAATATATGGAATTCAGGTTTTGATTTTGATTTAGAAGTAAGACTTGGTGCAGGAGCATTTGTCTGTGGTGAAGAAACAGCACTTCTAGAATCAATAGAAGGAAGACGTGGTCAACCAAGATTAAAACCACCATTTCCAGCAAATGCAGGATTATTTGGAAAACCAACATTAATAAATAATGTTGAAACTTATGCAAATATTACTAAAATAATTTTGAACGGTGCAGACTGGTATGCAAGTATAGGAACAGAAAAATCAAAAGGAACAAAAGTATTTGCATTAGGTGGAAATGTTAATAATATAGGACTTGTTGAAGTTCCAATGGGAGTTACTTTAAGAGAAATAGTATTTGATATTGGTGGAGGTATACCAAATGGAAGAAAATTTAAAGCAGCTCAAACAGGTGGACCTTCAGGTGGTTGTATAACAGAGGAAAACTTAGATACACCAATTGAATATGAGTCACTTCAAGCAATAGGTTCAATGATGGGTTCTGGTGGATTAATAGTAATGGATGACTCAAAATGTATGGTAAATTTAGCAAAATTCTATTTAGGATTTACAGTAGATGAATCTTGTGGAAAATGTACTCCATGTAGAATTGGAACAAAAAGATTATTAGAAATGCTTACAAAAATAACAGAAGGAAAAGGAGAAGAAGGGGACATTGAAAAACTAGAAAAACTATGTAAAAACATACAAAAAGCATCTGTTTGTGGACTTGGTCAAACAGCTCCAAATCCTGTATTAAGTACTATAAAATATTTTAGAGATGAATATGAAGAACATATTAGAGATAAGAAATGTAGAGCTGGAGAATGTAAAGCTTTAATGAAATTACATATAGACCCAGAACTTTGCAAAGGTTGTGGATTATGTAAGAGAAATTGCCCAGTTGATGCAATCACTGGTGAAGTAAAACAAACTCATGTTATAGATTCAGAAAAATGTATTAAGTGTGGAACATGTATAAGCAAATGCCCATTCCATGCAATAAAAAGTTAAAAAATAAAACATATTGTAATTTATTATGCTGATATTTAAAAATAAAGATAAGGAAGGAGAATAATATGATAAACTTAACTATAAATGGAAAAGCAGTTCAAGCCGAAGAAGGCTCAACTATATTAGAAGCTGCAAGAAAAGTTAATATAGATATTCCTACTTTATGCTTCTTAAAAGGTGTAAATGAAGTGGGAGATTGCAGAATGTGTGTTGTTGAAGTTGAAGGAAGACGTGGATTTGCAACTGCATGTATTCAAAAAGTTGAGGAAGGAATGGTAGTAAAAACAAGCACACCAGCTGTTATTGAAGCTAGAAGAATAGTTTTAGATTTAATACTTTCAAATCATGATAGAGAATGCTTAACTTGCTCAAGAAATGGTAATTGTGAATTACAAAAATTGGCTCAAGAATTTTATGTTGATGAAATTGAGTATCAAGGTACTAGAAATCAATATGAGATAGATGATAAGTCTCCAGCAATTGTTAGAAATTTTAATAAATGTGTTTTATGTAGAAGATGTGTTGCTACTTGCAAAAAAGTACAAGGAATAGGTGCAATAGATTCTGCTGAAAGAGGTTTTTCATCTCAAGTATCTACATATAAAAATAAGAGTTTAAATGATGTAAATTGCACATTCTGCGGTCAATGTATTGAAGCTTGTCCAGTAGGAGCATTAAAGGAAAAAGATAGTACTGAGGAAGTTTGGAAAGCTTTAAGAGATGAAGAAAAATATGTAATAGCACAAACTGCACCAGCTGTTAGAGCAGCATTAGGTGAAGAATTTGGAATGGAAATAGGAACTAATGTAACAGGAAAAATGGTTTCAAGCTTAAAACAAATGGGATTTGATAAAGTATTTGATACAAATACAGGTGCTGATTTTACAATAGTAGAAGAAGGAACAGAATTTTTAAATAGATTTCAAAATGGTGGAACGCTTCCAATGATTACATCTTGTAGTCCAGGATGGGTTAGATATATGGAACTTAATTATCCAGAATTAATTCCACACTTATCTACATGTAAATCACCACATCAAATGTTTGGAGCACTTATAAAATCTTATTATGCTGAAAAAATGGGAATTGATCCAAGCAAAATATTTGTTGTTTCAGTAATGCCATGTATTGCTAAAAAATTTGAAAGAACAAGAGATGATATGCAAGGTGCTGGATATGATGATGTTGATAGTGTAATTACAACTAGAGAACTTGCAAGAATGATAAAACAAGCACATATTGATTTTGTAAATCTTGAAGATTCAAAATTTGATGAACCAATGGGAGAAGCAACAGGTGCTGCTGCAATATTTGGAACAACAGGTGGAGTTATGGAAGCTGCCTTAAGAACTGTTCATGAAAAAGTTACAGGAAATCCTTTTGAAAAATTAGATTATGAAGCTGTAAGAGGAGAACAAGGAATTAAAAGAGCAGAAGTAGATATGAATGGCAAAAAAGTAAAAGTAGTAGTTGCTTCTGGTTTAAAGAATGCTCAAACTATTATGGAAGAAATTAAGAGTGGAAAAGCTGATTATCAATTTGTTGAAATTATGGCATGTCCTGGAGGATGTGTAATGGGTGGTGGTCAACCAATAAGAAGTTCAAAAGAAAGAGCAACAATTGATATAAGAAGTAAAAGAGCAAATTGTTTATACTCAATAGATGAAAAAAGTACTGTAAGAAAATCACATGAAAATCCAGTTTTAAAGAAAATTTATGAAGAATATTTAGGAGAGGCTGGAGGACATAAAGCTCATGAACTATTACATACAAGCTATGTAGAAAGAAAAAAATATTTACTAGATGAAGATTAAAAATAATAAAGCCCAATGTAAAACAATTTTTGTTTACATTGGGCTTTTAAATATAAAAAATACTATTTTTTAATGTTTAAATTTAAATAAAAGAAATTATAAAAAAAGTAAAAATACTAGAAAAAATTCCTTGAAGAATTTTTCCGTAAAAATATGGTTTTATAGAAATATTTTCTTTAGCTATAATACTATAAACTTGTAAAAGTACAGAAATTCCACCAAAACCTAGTAAAAAGGAAGTAAGAAGAATAGTTAAAGTAGATGTTCCTAAACTTGCTACTAAATTTACACCATTTGTAAGCTCAATAAATCCTGTAATAAAGCTTAATAAAACTTCTTTAGGTATATTTGTGATGCTATTTAAAAAACTAGTAATTATTTCTAAAATACCAGAAGTTTGTAAGATAGAAATTATAACAGAAAAAAGAACAATAAAACCACCTATTGTAAGAATTGTTCCAATTGATTTTTTTATTGAATTTCCAATTATTTCACCAAGTTCAGAAATTTTAATCGGAGAAGACATAGAATTAAATTTTGTTTCTCGATAATTTATATCAAATTTATCTTTTTTCCAAAACTTAAAAAAATATCCTACTAGCAAAGATGCTAAAATATGAGATATAAGAAGAATAATTCCGATTTTTTTGTTTCCAAATAAACTAATTCCTATTGTACCTAAAATAAATAAAGGACCAGAATTATTTGTATATGCAATAAGACGTTCTGCTTCTATTTTTGAAATAATTTTTTGCTTTTTTAAATTACAAACAACTTTTGCACCAACAGGATATCCACTAATAGTTCCTAAAATAATAGCAATAGCACTTTCTCCTGGAACATTAAAAAATGGTTTCATGAATTTATTTAAAAATTTTCCCAAAATATAAGTAAAATTTGTTTGACAAAGAAGTTCTGTTGCAATAAAAAAAGGAAAAAGACTAGGTAAAACTTTTGTGGCCCAGAGAATAAGCCCATTTTGAGCTGCTAATAAATTATTATTAGAAAACATTAAAAGAGATAAAGTAAATAAAATAAAAATAAAGGTAAAAAAATATTTTTTAAAAGATATTACAAAAAAATTCATAACATACTCCAGTTAATTTACATATTAATATTTATATATTCATAATAAATAAAAATATGTATGTTTTATATAGTTTATATATAGATATTATTAGTGATTTGGTGTCGCAATCTTCTTTTTTTAATTTTTAAAATGAAGATTGCTCCATTTCGCACTTCGCTTATGCTTCGTTTGGTCGCTTACGCATCACTTATAATATCTATATATAACCTATATAAAACTTTATGAATTTTATTTATAAAACATTGTTTTTTAAATACTAAATTACCTATTTTACTTGAAAAAGCTGTCAAAATATTATATAATAATTAAACATTTTATGTGCTTACAAAAAAATGGAATATATATAATGTATATTGTACATTTATTATAATAATATATAAATAGAGAGGAGTGGAAAATGAATTCAATTATTAAAACTGTACCAAATGTTAAAAAGTTTAATGATTACTTATTTGAATTAAATAAAGGTACCAATCCGATAATGCTTTCTGGATTAACAGATGTAGGAAAAGTTCATATGGCTTATAGTACAAAATTTTATTCAGAAAAGCCAATTTGTATAGTTACTTATAATGAAATGCAAGCAAAAAAAATAATAAAAGATTTAGCATTTTTTGGAGAAAAAGTTAAGTTTTTTCCTAAAAGAGATATTATAAGTTTTGATTATGTAGCAGAAAGTAAAGATACATTATTTAAAAGAATATCTGTATTAAACAAATTAGTAAAAAATGATAAAAAAATAATAGTAACTACTATAGAAGCTGCAATGCAAAAAATGATTACAAAAGAAAGCCTTTATAAAAATGTTATGACATTAAAAGTAGGAGATACTTTTGATTTAGAAAACCTTAAAGAAAAATTAGTTTTATTAGGTTACGAAAGGTATGACTTAATAGAAGGAAAAGGACAATTTAGTGTTAGAGGTGGAATTGTAGATATTGCTACTTCAATAAACAGTGGTGTAAGAATTGAATTCTGGGGAGATGAAATAGATTCAATTAGAAAGTTTAGTTTATCAACACAAAGAACAGTTAAAATGTTAGAAGAAATTGAGATTTTTCCAGCTTATGAATTCTTATTAGAAACGGATGTTGATACAGTTTGCAAACGAATTGAAGAAAAAAATTATCCAAACTCAGTTAAAGAAAAAGTTAGAGATGATGTATATCAAATAAAAAATGGCGATTTCTTAACAAAAATAGATAAATATTTTGATTGTTTTTATGAAAAAACAGATACACTTTTAGATTATCTTCAAGATGATTGTGTTATTTTTATAGATGAAATTGCCAAAGTAAAAGCGAGAGCAGAAAATATAACAAAAGATAATGCAAATCTTATAAAAGATTTAGTAGATAAAAATAAAATTGTTCCAGGAATTCTAACAGAAATGAAAGATTACATTAAATTTTCTGAAAGATTAGCAAATAAACAAGCAGTTTATTTAGAAAAACAAGATGTTGGATTTGTGGACAAACAAAGTATGCATGCAAAAAGAAACGGATATAGCTTTAGCTATAGGGAGGTCAACTTTTTTCGTAGTTCAATGGATTTACTGTTTCAGGAACTACAAGAAGCAATTAAAAGAGGGAAACAAACAGTAATTCTAGGCGGAAGCACGGAAAAATGTAGAAAACTATCTACTTTATTATTAGAAAAAAATATACCAAATATATATACAGATTTTTTAGAAGATGACTTAACTCTTGGTGTGGTAAACATTACACCAGGAGCTTTTTCTGCAGGTTTTGAATTTTTTGATGCTAACCTTTTAGTAATTGTGGCAGAAGAAATTTTTGAGGTAAAACCAGAGAAAAGATTAAAGCCATCTTCTACTTTTAAGAATGCTGAAACTATTACAGTATTTTCAGATTTAAAAGAAGGAGATTATGTTGTTCATAGAAGTCATGGTATAGGTCAATTTTTGGGTGTAAATACAATTAAAGCAGATGGAATTACAAAAGATTATATAAAATTAAAATATAAAGGTGATGATATTTTATATATTCCTACTAATTCTTTAGATAATATTAGAAAATATGTAGGTCCAGAAAAAATTGGTCCAAGATTAAATAAGTTAGGCTCAAAAGATTGGGATAAAACAAAAGCAAAAGTAAAAAATAATTTAAGAGAAGTTGCTGAAGAATTAGTAGAACTATATGCTAAAAGACAGAAAATGGAAGGATTTGCATTTTCTAAGGATACACCTTGGCAACAAGAATTTGAAGATAGTTTTAAATATGTTGAAACAGATGATCAATTAAGATGCATAGAAGAAGTAAAAAAGGATATGGAAAAGCCTAAACCAATGGATAGATTACTTTGTGGAGATGTTGGTTATGGGAAAACAGAAGTTGCAATTCGTGCAGCTTTTAAAGCTGTAATGGACCAAAAACAAGTTGTTTATTTAGCTCCAACAACAGTTTTAGCAAAACAGCAATATGATGAATTCAAAAATAGGATGAAAGAATACCCTATAAGAATAGAATTATTAAATAGATTTAGAACAAAAAAAGAGCAAGAAGAAATTTTAAGAAATTTAGAGCTTGGTGAAACAGATATTTTAATTGGAACACATAGAGTTTTAAGTAAAGATGTAAAATATAAAAATTTAGGTTTATTAATTATAGATGAAGAGCATAGATTTGGAGTAAAAGCAAAAGAAAAAATAAAAGAACTAAAAAATAGCATAGATGTTCTTACTATGACAGCTACTCCAATTCCAAGAACTTTGCATATGTCTATTGTTGGAATGAGAGATATGTCTGTTATATATGAACCACCTCAAAATAGAAAACCAGTTCAAACTTATGTATTAGAATATGACAAAGAAGTTATTCAAGAAGCAATTACAAAAGAACTAGAAAGAGGTGGGCAAGTATTTTACTTATATAATAATGTTGAAGGTATTGAGAAAAAAGCATTAGAAATAAATGATTTAGTAAAAGAAGCAAAAGTAGAATATGCACATGGAAAAATGAGTGGTACAGAGCTTGAAAATATTATGCAAAACTTTGTTGATGAAAAATGCAATGTTTTAGTTTGCACAACAATTTTAGAATCTGGAATAGATATACCAAATGCAAACACTATAATTGTTGAAAATGCAGATAGATTAGGATTAGCACAACTTTATCAAATAAGAGGAAGAGTTGGCCGTTCAGATAAACAAGCTTATGCATATATAACATATAGGAGAGACAAAACTTTAAGTGAAGTTGCAGATAAGAGATTAAAAGCAATAAAAGAATTTACTGAGTTTGGTTCAGGCTTTAAGATAGCAATGAGAGATTTAGAGATTCGTGGTGCGGGAAGTTTAATGGGCGAAATCCAACATGGACATATGGAGCAAATTGGTTACGATATGTATTGTGAATTATTAAATCAGGTTGTTAAAGAGATAAAAGGTGAAGAGGTAGTTGAAGAAGTAGATGTTCAAATAGAGCTTGATGTTACAAGTTATATACCAGAAGATTATATTGAAAATTCTTCTTTAAAAATTGAAGTTTATCAAAATATAGCTTTATGCAAAACAGAAGAAGATATACAAAATGTAACAGATGAAATCATAGATAGATATGGTGCAATGCCTTATGAAGTGGAAAACTTATTAGATATAGCTAGAATTAAAAATTTAGCACGAGAAAAATATATTTTAAAAATTTCTCAAAAAAGAGAAAATGTAGTATTTTATTTTGATAATAGTAAGTTTAATTTAGATGTTATTGATAAACTAATGAAAACTTATAGAAACAGAATAAAATTTTCTCCTTCAAAAGAACCATATATTACTTTTAAATTATTAGATTTAAAAAATATTTTAGAAGAATGCAAAGAATTTTTAAAAAAATTATAAAAAGGAAATCCCCAACGCGTAAAATTTCTTGCGTCGGGGAAAATACACTAAAACAGTGCTGAATACATTTGAAGCTTTTACAGTAGCCTTGCCCTCAAAGTGTAGACATGATCAAATCCAATTACTCTTATTGAATCATGATGCTTTATTTCTGGATTGATGATGTTTTGCAAAACCTCCAACTCGTTGTAATTTAATGTTGGTCTGCCATTTGCAACAAATACAAATTCTATTTCTGAATCGGTTAAAAAAAACTTTTTTACATCTAAGTTAAAATGTTTCAATTGGTGATACAATTTGTAAAAAACCTCGGGATACTTGTTTGCAATTGTTAAGGGCGTGTTCCGTTTTACTTCCATAATGCTCCTCCTTATTTTAAAATTGTTTGCTAGTGCATTAAAAATTATTATATCATAAATATATGAAAATTAGAATAGTTTTATGCATATTTATTGATAAATAGAATAAAAAATATTAAAATATAAAATAATAATAGTATTATTTATAGAAAAGGTGAATTTTATGACAATTACAAGTAAAGATAATGAGACTATAAAACATATAAAAAAATTAAAAGAAAAAAAATATAGAGATGAATATAAAGAATTTATAGTAGAAGGTTTAAAAATGATAGAAGAAGCCTTATTTGAAAAGGCTAAAATAAAATCTATCATTATTTGTGATGATTGTAAGAATCAAGGAACTATACCTAGTAATTTAATGTATGAAATAGCAAAACTTAATTGTATATATGTTTCTGAAAAAGTATTTGTTTCTATAACAGATGTTGTAAATCCACAAGGAATAATGGCAATTTTAGAAAAGCCAGAAAATAATGAAGAACAAATTAATTACAAAGAAAATAATTTTTTAATTTTAGATAATATTCAAGATCCAGGGAATATGGGAACAATTTTAAGAACAGCAGATAGTTTAAATTTAAAACAAATTATAGTTTCTAAAGGTTCTGCTGATATATATAATCCAAAAGTTGTAAGATCTACAATGGGAGCAATTTTTAGAGTTAAAGTTGTTGAAGTTGAAGATTTAACAAAAACTATAAAAGAAATGAAAAAACATAAAATAAAAGTATATGCAACTGATTTAGAAACAGATAAAAGTATATATAGTGTTGATTATACTAAAACAGCAATTATAATTGGAAATGAAGCAAATGGAGTTTCAGAAAAAGTTTTAAATGAAGCTACAGATAAAATAAAAATACCTATGATTGGAAAAACAGAAAGTTTAAATGCTGCTGTTGCAACAAGTATAATACTTTATGAAGCATTTAGAAGTACAGGAAAAATAAAATAAAATATTGTTAATAAACACATAGTAATGTTTATGTGTTTATTTTTTTGTTTACAATAAATTACCAAAGAATTCACACAAAAAACACCAATGAAATAATGCTTAATGATATAATTCTATTCAAATAAGATTACTAGAAGAAAGGTTTTAAAGGTGATTTTATTATGGAAGAAATTAATAAAAATGAAGAATTAAAAAATATAATTAAAGATATTATTATTTTTGCAGATACAAGTGATTCATATTTTGATAATTAATATATTTATATTTAAAAATATGTGAATTTTAATTGCTAATATATATTAGCCTTTTTGTGTAGCACTTTAAGTATTGACAAGCAATACTTAAAGTGCTATTTTTTTTATCAATTAAATTCTTCTATCTATACTCAAATTATTAATAATAATTAAATATATCATTATTTTTGGCAAAAAAAATTTCGTAAAGTTAAATAATTTACGAAAAAAATGGCAAAAAAAATAAACCATAAATGTTATGAAAATTAACACTTATGGTTTATTTTTTATAGTTTTTCTAAAAATTTCTTTTTAGTATAAAACGAAGAATGTACATACTTATTTAATGTTATATCTACAGTAGCATGTCCTAAAATTTCACTTAATGATTTAATATCCATACCTATTTCTATACACTCAGTTGCAAAAGTATGTCTCAATATGTGAAATTTATAATTTTTTAAATTACACTCTTTAAAACATTTCTTTAATTTATATTGATAATTTCTTGGTTCTATATATTTATCTTTACAACCAGTTAAAAAAAATTCATCTCCGTCATAGTTATTTTTTAACTTTATTTCAGCTAAAATCTTATATAACTTTTGATTAATTGGTATTTTTCTAATTGATTTTTTGGTTTTAGGTTTATCTATTAATATTTTTGTATCTTTTTTATCTTTATAAACTCTTTGTAATGATTTATTAATTGTAATTAATTTATTCTTTAAATCAATATCATTCCATGTTAATGCACATATTTCTCCTAATCTAATACCAGTGTTTAAGCAAATAATAATTCCTATATCTCTAAAAGTACCACTCTTAATACAAAAATTTTCTAATTTTAGTCTTTCATTCTTACTAAGTATAGTTATTTCATCTGTTTCATATTTGGGAGTAGAAATTAAATCTAATGCAAAATCGAATTTATACTTTTTTTCTGCATATTTCAATATTGATTTTAATACATTCATAATATCTTTAATAGTTTTTACAGATAGAGTTAATGATAATTTGTCTACAAAAGCATTAAAATCAAATTTTTCAAAATAAATTACTTTTATATCTTTAAAATAATTTAGAATATATTTGTTTATAATATATTGATACCTATAAAAAGTAGAATTTTTAATTTGATGTTTTTTATAAAGTAACCAGCTATTTATTAATTCTTTTAAAGGTAAATTATTTTTTTGACTCTTTAGTAAAAAATTATTATTAATCAAATTCATATTATTTTCTCCTTTTTTATAAAATTGTCTAAAAATGTTAAATTTTTATATAAAGTGCTAAAAAAATTTAGAAAAACGTTGATTTTTTATAAATTATATATTATAATTAGGAATAGTAAATTCGTAAATTATTTAACTTTACGAAAAAGTAGGAAAAGTAAATGGAAGAAATAAATAAAAGCTCTGGATATTGCACAATTACATATAAATTAAAAATTTATTCCAAATATGATGAATTTTTAAAGAAAACAAAAGCAGTATACAATGAAATTATTTTATTTTATTACAAATTACTTTTAAAAAATCAAGAATTCCTAAACTTATCTAATCAATATTGTTTGCGAGAATTAGAGAAATTATCCATAAAAAATAAAAATGGAGAAAAACCAAAGAATTATTTAGATTTAGAAATTCCTACTTATTTGAGAAGAGCAGCTATTAATCAAGCTATTGGTTCTGTAAGAAGTTATATATCTTTATCTAAAAATAATAAAGAAGTATCAGAAACTAAGAATTTCAATTGTTCACCAATTTTTTATAAAGGAATGTATAAAAATTTCAATTCAAAATCTGTTGAAGTTAAATTATGGAATGGTGAAAAGTGGGAGTGGTATTTACTTAAATTAAATGGAAAAAAGTTTGATAACACATTAGAAACCTTATCTCCAACGATATTAATTAATTCTAAATATATGATGCTTCATATACCAATAAAGCAAGTAGTAGAAGATGTAAGACCAGTAAGCATAAGGATGAAAGATGAAAATTTAAAAGTTTGCGGAGTGTGTTTTTCAAATTATGATGATTTTGCAATATGCACAATAATTGACAAAAATGGGAAATTTGTAAAGTCAAAATTTATAAAAGGTGGAAAAGCATACAAAGATAGAACTTCAAAAATATTATCACAAATTAGAAAAAACAGAAAAATTTCTAAAGTAATCACAGAAGGAGATCACAAAACATATTGGAAAAAGCTTGAGCAAATAGATGATTATACAGCACATAAAGTTAGTAAAGAAATAATTAATTTTTGTTTAGAAAATAAAGTTAAAGTTATATCTATAACAAAAATTGAAGAAAATGTAGCTGGTTTTGAAAGAAGAGTTGGAAAACATAGTCCAATATATTTGAAAAGAAAAATAGTTAATAACTTACAGTATAAAGCATTTAAAAATGGAATTTTAATTACTACTGTAAGACAAAATTATACAGCAAATAGATGTTATAAATGCAGAGCAAAAATAAAAAGAAAAGAAGCAAATTTTATTTGTGAAAATAATCACCAAGGAAATTATTATTTTAATACTTCAATGAACATAGGAAAAATGTGTTTAAAAAAATTTGGTTTATGAAATCCTAGCTAGAAATAACTAGGTAATCTTTTTCTGCTAAAAGCAAAAGAAGATTGGCTTGAGTATCGGCATTGTGTACTAAAAAAGTATGCATAGTGAATTGAGAAATCTAATAATGCTCAGAGTTTCCAAAATATTATTTTAAATTTTTATTGGAGGATGTAGAAATAATGAAAACCAATGAAATTGAGTTGGTAAATACAATTAATGTAATTGAAATTGAAGATTCAAATAATCTCGAAACATTTTATAACAAAAATAAAATTACTGAATCAGATTTACAAAAATTAGTAATCTTCAAAAAAAGTGCTAAATACATAACATATTTAAATTTATTTTTTAAAAGATTAATAGATATAATAGGTTCTTTAGTAGGAATTATTTTATTAATTCCATTAACAATAGTTGTTGCAACAGTGAATCTTTTTAATAAAGATAATGGACCAATTTTTTATATTCATAAAAGATTAGGAAAAAATGGGCAACATTTTTATATGTATAAATTTAGAACAATGGTAAATAACTCACAAGAAGTTTTAGAAAAATTATTAAAAGAAGACAAAGATGCTAAAAAAGAATGGGAAGAAAATAGAAAATTAAAAGATGATCCTAGAATTACAAAATTTGGAAAATTTTTAAGAAAAACAAGTTTAGATGAAATGCCACAATTCATAAATGTTTTAAAAGGTGAAATGAGTTTAGTTGGACCAAGAGCAGTTGTGGATGATGAAATAGAAAAATTTGGATTATATAAAGATAAAGTTCTTTCAGTAAAACCTGGTATAACAGGATATTGGGCAGCTCATGGAAGAAGTAATACATCATATGATGATAGAGTTCAAATGGAAAACTATTATGTAGAAAACAATTCTGTATTTTTAGATATAAAAATACTTTTTGATACTGTAATTTCAGTTATAAAAAAGGAAGGAGCAGTATAAGTAGTGAATGTAGAAATTATATGTCCTTTATATAATGCAGAAGAATATTTAGAGAATCTAGACAAATCTTTAAAAAGACAAAAAGATATAGATATAAAAAAAATAAATTACATATTAACTGAAAGTAACGATAATACTGAACAGATATTAAATAAAATATCTGCTCAGTACTCTATTGTAAAGAAAGAAAAATTTTCTCATAGTTTGTCCAGAGAAAAAGAGGCAATGAATTCCAGTGCTGATATATTAGTTTTTATAACACAGGATATAGAAATAAAAAATGATAATTGGCTAAAAAGCCTAGTACAACCAATTATTAATAGTGAAGTAGAGGCAACATTTAGTAGGCAAATATCTAAATATAATAATATAGAAAAATATACTAGAGAAAAAAATTATCCAGAAAAGTCTTATATTGTTGATAAAAACTCTTTGCAAACAATTGGAATGAGAGCTTTTTTCTTTTCTGATGCAGCATCAGCAATAAGAACAATTATTTTTAAAGATTTAAATGGTTATGATGGAAAAAATTTACCTACAAATGAAGATCAGTATATTGCTTACAAATTAATAATGAATAAATATAAAATCAAATATTGTGCTGATTCTATAGTTTATCATTCTCACAATTTTACTTTAAAGCAGTTATATAAAAGGTATTATGATACAGGTGTATTTTTTAAGCAAAATAGCTATTTGGATAAATATGGAACTAATAAAACAGGTGGAAATTTAGCTAAGTATATATTAGTTAGAGCAGTTCAAGATAAGAATATAAAAGTACTTATAGAATTTATGCCCAATATGTTGGCTAGATTTATTGGAATGAAAGTTGGAAAGTTAAAAGTTAATGGATGTAAAAAATGTTGTTATAATAAATGATTTTAATTATATACAAGGTGGTGCAAGCAAAGTTGCAATAGATACAGCTAAACTTTTAAAAGAAGAAAAATTAAATGTATATTTTTTTTCCGCTGTAAGTAGAAAGAATGATGAAATAAATGGTATAAATTACATTTCAACTCATCAAAATGAAGCCTTAAAAGAAAAAAATATAATTAAAGGATTGGTACAAGGTATATATAATTTTAAAGCAAAGAGAACTTTAAAAAAATTATTATTAACACTTGATAAAAAAGAAACAATTATTCATGTTCATGGATGGACTAAAGCCTTATCGAGTAGCATATTTGATATATGCTTTAAAATGAATTTTAAAGTTGTAGTTACTTTGCATGATTATTTTACTGCATGTCCAAATGGTGGATATTTTGATTATATACAAAATAAAATTTGTAAAAGAAAACCTTTATCGTGGCAATGTATAAAATGTAATTGTGATTCAAGAAATTATGGATTCAAACTATATAGATTAATAAGACAATTCGTACAAAATAGAATAGTTAAATTAAATAATAAGTTGCAGTATGCTATTGGAATATCGAATTTAAGTATGAATGTATTAAAAGCAACATTACCAAATAATATACGCATTGAAAAAATATATAATCCAATTGATTATCATGAAAAAGAAAAAGTTATTGATGTTTCTAAAAATAAATATTATTTGTATGTTGGAAGAATTTCAAAAGAAAAAGGGGTAGATTTATTTTGTAAAGCAATTACAGAACTTGGACTGCAGGGAATAGCAGTTGGTGATGGAAGTGAAAGAGAAAAACTTGAAAAAGAATATACGAATATAAAATTTACTGGTTGGAAAAAAAATAAGGAAGTTAAAGAATATATGCAAGGTGCAAAGGCACTAATATTTCCAAGTTTATGGTATGAAACAGCAGGATTAACAGTTTTAGAAGCACAATTTTTAGGAATACCATGTATTGTTAATGAAAATTGTGCTGCTAGAGAGTTCGTTGAAATTACAGGAAATTCTAGACTTTTTGATGGTATAGAGAATTTAAAGAAACAAATAATTAATTTAGACAATAATTTGTATAGTTATAATAGAAATTTAGATAACTTTAAAAGTAAAAATTATATAAAAAAGCTTTTAGAATTTTTTAAAACAATTAATTAGGAGAAATTATTATAATGTATAAAATAAAAAAATATTTACTAAAGATTTATAAATTAACAATTGGAAAAGTAAATTATATGAGAGTAAAGCAAAAAGATATAACTATAATTTCTAATAATTGTTGGGCTGGGATTTTTTATAGAAATAATAACTTAGAATATTTATCACCAACATTAGGATTGTTCTTTATGGCAAACGATTACATAAAATTTATATATAATTTAAAGCATTATATAGATAGTGATTTGAAATTTATATCTATTGAAGAATCTAAACATAAAGATTATTTGAAAAAATTAAATTATAATAGTCCAATAGGAAAAATTGATGATATTGAAATAATGTTTTTACATTATGGTAGTGAAAGTGAAGCATTTGAAAAATGGGAAAGAAGAAAGAAAAGAATAAATTGGAACAAAATAATATATAAGTTTTCTGATCAAAATATGTGTACATATGAGCATTTAAAAAAATTTAATGATTTTGAAGCCCAAAATAAAATATGTTTCTCTACTAGAAAGTATAAAGATTTAAATACTATACAAATAAAAAAATATAAAAATAGTGAAAATGTATTAGATGATATAAAAACTTATAAAAAATATTTTAACTTCTATAAGTTTTTAAATAACATGGAGGTAAAATGATAATTGAATTGTTTGGGCTACCTGGAGCAGGTAAAACTACTTGTGGAAATAATATTGAAAAGAAATTTAAAATAAAGAATATATTAGAATTTTATAGAGAAAATTTGATTGGAAAAATATTGTTTCATTTGTTTTTATATTGTTTTTTGTTAAATGCAAATTTGAGAGAAAAATATACTAAAATTTTAAATATACTTCAAAAAGAAAAAATTGAAAATAATATAATAAACCCCCATATTAAAATAGAATTATATATAAAATATCTGTTATTTGCTTATTGTATTGAATATAAATCAAAAAAAAGTTTAGTAATAGATGAAGGAATAATTCATTATTGTATGGCATTATTTGCAGAATTTAATGTTAGCATTGATATTTTAGAAGCAATCATAGATTTATTAAAAATTTCTAATAAAAAAATAATAATAATTTCTTTAAAATGCCCTATTAATAAAGCTATAAAACAGATGCAAATTAGAAAAAGAAAGAGAACATCTTTGGACTTCCTATCTGATGAAAAATTAAAAATTGTGTTAGATAGATATAGTGTTGTACAAAAGTATTTTTCTAAAAAATATATAAATTTAGACATAATTCAAATTGAGAATTTGATAGAAAGAGAGAAAATGAATGAAATATAGTGTTATAATTCCTTTTTATAATACAGAAGAATATATAGAAGAATGCATAAATTCCGTTATACAACAAAATAGAGATGATGTGGAGCTTATTTTAATTAATGATGGCTCAACAGATAATTCATTATTAAAATGTCAAAAAATAACTGAAAAATATGAAAATAAAATCATTATAGATAAACCCAATACAGGATCAATGGATTCTTGGATACAGGGAGTTAATGCTTCCAAGGGAGAATATATTTGTTTTATTGATGCGGATGATAAAATAGCTTCAAATTATTTTAATATTATAGATAAATATATTGATATGCAATTTGATATTATTATTTATGATTATTATAAATATTATAATAATTCAATATATGGAATTAAAGCTAATAGTATAGAATATGGAGAAATAAATGATTTGGACTTAAAAGAAATTCGTTTAGACTTTTTTTATAATTTTGAAAAAATAAGTTCTTATAGATGGAACAAAGTTTTTAAATCGGATTTTTTAAAGAAAAATATAGAAGAAGTTGAAGTTAGATGTTCCTCTTTTGAAGATCATTTAATAGGTTTTTTAAACATTATTAACGCTAAAAGAATTTATTATCTAAATGAAAAATTATATTATTATCGAATGAGAAAGTCGTCTATTTCACATTCTTATAACAATAAAGTTTTTGGAGAAAATAGAAAAATTGAAGCTAATATTATAAAAATAGCAAAAAATAATAATTATTCTGATACAGGCATTAATAACATAAAATTACATTTTTTATATCAATATGCTAGATACTATTTAAAATCCAAAAATAAAATAAAAAAAGATAAAAAAGTTTGCTGGGAAGATATTAGTAACATTAGAGGGATTAATAAGAAAATAGTACTTTTGTTATATAAGTTCAATTTAAAAAATGTATATATAGTAATAAATAAAATAAAAAATCAAAATAGAAATGCCTATTTTAATTAAAAAGGATATTAATATGGAAAAAATTTTAACAATAAGTGTGGCTACTTATAATTTAGAAAATTTAATTGAAGATAATTTAAGGTCTTTTGAGAAATTAAAAAATTTAGATGACATAGAAGTTTTAGTAATAGATGATGGATCAAAAGATAATACTGCTAATATTGTTCAAAAATATTGCAATAAGTATCCAAATTCAATAAAGTTAATTAAACAAAAAAATTCTGGACCTGGTTCTACTGTGAATACAGGAATAAAAAATGCAACAGGAATTTTTTTTAAGATGGTTGATGGAGATGATTGGATTAATTCAGAAGGTTTGGATAAATTAATAAATTTATTAAAAGATAATTTAGACATAGATGCTTTTATAACAAATGATTTAGTTTTTAGTGAAAATGATAAAAAAATTATAAAAAAATATAAATTTCCATATGAAAAAAACAAAATATTAAATGAACTGAACTGTGAAAAACCTTTAATAGGAATGCATTCAATTTCTTTTAAAACAAGTATTTTGAAAGAAAATAATGTAAAAATTGATAATGGATTTTATACGGATGTGGAGTATTTAATATATCCATTACCTTATGTAAAAAAAGTTATGTATTTTGATATAGATATTTATATTTATAGAATAGGAAGAAATGAACAAAGTGTTAGTTATACAAGTTTAATAAAAAATAAAAGTATGCATGAATTGGTATTAAATAATATTATTAATTTTTATGAAAAAAATAAAACTCAATTAAGTAAAGATAAACTAGATTTTATAAGTATAAGAATTTGTAATATGATATTAAGCCAATTAAATATTATATTATTGTCTGAATCAAAATTAAAAATGCGTCAAGAAATAATAAAATTTATAAGCATTTTAAAGAAACAAAGTTTAGATATATACACCAAATGTAAAAAAATAAAAAGAATAAAAATATTAATTGCTACTAATTATTTTGCTTCCATACCATATGCTATTTTATTAAACAGAAAGGTAAAGAAATAATAAAAGAAATATTAATAATTTAATAGGAGATTACTTTATGATAATAAAAATAAAATTAGAAAAAATATTAGAAATATTAATTGTATTTAGTATAATATTGGATTTAAATAGCGTTTATGCTGTTATTTTAAGAATGCATTCACCAATTAGAATTAGTTTTTTTTGTATTTTTTTCTTGTTACTACTGATGGCAATAAAAAAGACCAAAATTAAGATAAAGCTAAATACATTTTTTTTCTTATTAATATATTTATCAGGTTTAATAATAATAAATACATTTTTGAATTTTTCTGGATTAAAAACAATAATAATATATTATTTATCAATATTTTTGTTGTTTTATTTTTATTTTTCTACATTTGGTAAGTCAGCAATTATATCAATGATTAATACTTTTATAAAAATAGTTGTGATACTATCCTTAATTTCTTTATTTTTTTGGTTCACTGCTGATTGTTTAAAAATTATAAAACCTACAAATTATTCTTATATTGATTTTGGAACTCAAAATAAAAAACCAAGAAAAATAAATTCCTATTTTTATTTACATTTTGATACACAAAAAATAAATAATTTTTTAACAAGAAATTCAGGAATATTTTCAGAAGCGCCAATGTTTGCAATTATTATTCTTATGGCTTTGATGTTTCAAATGTTTGAAAGTAAAATAAAGCATTCAAAGTTTAATATATATATACTTTTTTTTACGATTTTTACTACTATTACTACTACAGGAATTATATGCAGTTTATTATTATTTTTCTTCTATATAATAGCAAAAGAAAAAAAATATTTAATATTTAAGCAATTGAAATATTTTATAATTCCAGTGATTGCTTTAATATTCACTATATTATTTTATAATGTCATGGAAGAAAAATTTTCAACATTATCATATTCTAATAGGATATTAGATTATAAAAATGCATTTAATGTTTTTATTCAGAATCCTATTTTGGGAAAAGGAATAAATCATGATCATTTTCATGAATGGAATAAATACGGATATGGCTACAGCAATAGTATTTCAAAAATAATAACAGATGGTGGAATATATTTATTATCATTTTTTTTGGTAGCTATTTTAAAAGCTATACGATATGGAATGATTTATAAAAATAATAATATTATTTTTATGTCAATTATGTGCGTTATTTTTTCAATTTTTATAATTTTTGTACATAATATTCTGTCTATATTTTTACTTGCAATATCATATTCTTTGAGAAAGGAAAATACATGAAAGAAAAATATAATTATTTAATAGTAGGTACAGGATTATTTGGTTCTATATTTGCTTATGAGTCAAATAAAAAAGGTAAAAAAATTTTAGTAATTGATAAAAGAACTCATATTGGTGGAAATATTTATACTGAAAAGATTGAAGATATAAATGTGCATAAATATGGTGCACATATATTTCATACTAATAGCAAAGAAATATGGAATTACATAAATCAATTTTCGGAATTTAATAGATATACAAATTCACCAATAGCAAGATATAAAGATGAAATATATAATCTTCCTTTTAATATGAATACATTTAATAAACTTTGGGGAGTGTTTTCTCCAGAAGAAGCAAAGTTAAAGATCATGGAAGAGTTAAAGGCAATTACTATAGATAAACCTAAAAATTTGGAAGAACAAGCAATTAAATTAGTAGGAAAAACAATATATGAAAAATTAATAAAAGGATATACAGAAAAACAGTGGGGAAGAAAAGCAACAGAGCTTCCTAGTTTTATAATAAAAAGGATACCAGTTCGTTTTACTTATGATAATAATTATTTTGATGATAAGTATCAAGGTATTCCAATAGGGGGATATACTCCAATTATCGAAAAAATGTTAAATGGGTTAGAAGTAAAATTAAATTATAATTATTTTGACCATAAAGATGAACTAGACCAAATTGCTCAAAAAATAGTATTTACTGGGCCAATTGATGAATATTATAATTATTGTTTTGGAGAACTAGAATACAGAAGTGTGCGTTTTGAAACAGAAGTGTTAAATATGGATAATTTTCAAGGAAATGCAGTAGTAAATTATACAGAATATGATGTTCCATATACTAGAATTATAGAGCATAAACATTTTGAATATGGAATACAACCTAAAACAGTAATATCAAGAGAATATTCAGATACTTGGAATAAAACTAAAGAACCATATTATCCAATAAATGATGAGAAAAATAATAATCTTTATCAAAAATATAGAGAATTATCAGAAAAAGATAGTAAATTAATTTTTGGAGGAAGATTAGGACAGTATAAATATTATGATATGGATAAAGTAATAGAGAATGCATTAAACTGTGTAAGAAAGGAGCTAAATGATTAAAAAAAGTATCGCAAAAAATTATATATATAATTTATTATATCAAGTATTAGTAATTATGGTACCATTAATAACAACTCCTTATTTATCCAGAGTACTTGGGGCAGAAAATATTGGAATATATAGTTATACTTTATCTATGACGACATACTTTATTCTTTTTGGATCACTAGGTATTACAATGTATGGACAAAGAGAAATTGCTTATTTACAAGATGATATATATAATAGAAGTAAAACTTTTTTTGAAATATTAATAATGAGATTTATTACGTTAGGAACTTCTCTATTATTTTTTTATAATATATTTGTTCATAAAGGGCAGTATGCTATATATTATAAAATTTTTATTTTAGAAATTTTGGCTAATAGTTTAGATATAAGCTTTTTTTTTCAAGGATTAGAAGAATTCAAAAAAACAGTTTTTAGAAATTCTTTAATAAAAATAATAAGTGTTATTTGTACTTTTATTTTTGTTAAATCTAGTAAAAATTTAATACAGTACATATATATATATGTTTTATCAAATTTTTTTGGAAATATATCTTTATGGTTAAATTTATCAAATTATTTGGAAAAAGTAAAATTAAAAGATTTAAAGATACTAAAACATTTAAAACCAACAATTATTTTATTTATACCGCAAATTGCAACTCAGATTTATACAGTTTTAGATAAAACAATGATTGGAAGTATAGTAATAGATAAATCTGAGGTTGGGTATTATGAACAAGCACAAAAAATAGTAAAATTACTTTTAACAGTTGCTACATCAATAGGAACAGTTATGATTCCAAGAATGGCTAACACTTTTGCAAATGGAAATGAAAAAAAATTAAAAGAGTACATGAATAAATCATTTAAATTTGTTTTATTACTTGCTTATCCATTAATGTTTGGAATTATTAGTATTTCTAACAAGTTTGTTCCACTTTTTTACGGGATAGGTTATCAAAAAGTAATATATTTAATTTGTATCATAAGTCCTATATTAATTACTATAGGTATGAGTAATGTTATAGGGACTCAATATCTATTACCAACGAAACAACAGAAAAAATATACAATATCTGTAACATTAGGGGCATTAGTTAATTTTATTTTAAATATTATTTTTATAAATCTTTGGCAGTCAGTTGGAGCATCTATTGCTACTGTTTTAGCTGAGCTTACTGTAACATCTGTTCAATTTTATTTAGTAAGAGATGAAATAAAAGTATTAGATGTAATAAAAAATACGAATAAGTATTTTTTATCGGCTATTATTATGTTTATAATAAGTATATTATTAAATGTTTTAATTAAAAATAATTTAATTTCTATAATTGTACAAATTATAGTTTCTTTTACTATATATTTTATTTTATTAATTATTGAAAAAGACGAATTAATGCTAGAAGGAATTGATTTAATCAAAAATAAAATTAAAAATTACAAAAACAATATATGAATTAATTTGTATTACAAGGTATATAAAATACATAGATGAATTTATATAGATTTAAAAATATTAGATGAACAAATACAGATAAAATAAATGGAAATGTATGTTAGTAATATAGAGAAAATATTTGAAAAAGTTTGCAATGTGACATTTTGAATACCATTGGTTCTATAATATACGGCAACAGAGAAATATGTCTGAAATAATAAAATTCTTAAATAAATATAAGTCAATAAAGTAGAGCTATTTAGAATACATAGATTAAGAGAAAGCAAATATAAACCATTAGAAAAAGAAATGCCTAAATTTATAAAAATATTATGAAGAAAAATATCAGTAAATAATAAGGTTACTGGTATTTTTTATATTTATAAATTTTAGAATTAGATTTTTACTTATGACATATTGAAAGAGGATATCAAAAATAAATACATTAGAAATCATTTAATTATGAAAAAATAATCTATATATAACTTGACAAACTATCAATTGATAGTTTATAATATATTTAGTTTAAATTAACATATAATTTATAAGGAGAAAAAATGCCAAATCAAAAGGTAAATGTAGCACCGTATCGAGAAACAAAAGGAGCTGTAAAAACATTTTTATTAGAATTAAACAGAATATTAAACAATGAGAAATCTAATATTATAATACCTTTTAGGGAAGATAAGCCTATTAAATATACTACAAAGTATTGCATGCAAACATTAAAATTTACAGCTGAAGATGTAAAAAATGAGTTAAAAAAATTAACTGTAGATTGCTACGTAGAAACGTTAGATGATGAAAGAAATATAAAATCAAACAAATATTATGTATTTTATAAACAAATTAAAGGAAAGTTTGTTTATATAAAGGTTAAAATCGAAAGTTATGATCAATATATTGTGTTTTGCATATCTTTCCATTTTCCTGAATATCCTATAACTAATTTACCATATAAATAAAGAGGAGAAAAAGCAATGAATAAAATAAAAGTTTTAAAAAAAGTTAATATGTTTTGTTCTATTTGTGGCGAAGAGCATGAATTAGATTTATGTGAAGAATTAGATGAAACCATTATAAAAAAAGAAAAAGTAAATTATATATGTCATTATTATAGATGTAATAAATATAAAAATGAAAATACTTTTATGACTGAAGATATGTGGAACGAATCTTTAATAAATTCATTGGACAGCTATAGAATAGAAAAAGATTTATTAACTTCAAAAGAAATAAAGAAAATAAGAAATAAATATAAACTATCTCAGGCAGAATTAGCTTTTTTGATGGGATTAGGAGAAATTACCATTACTAGATATGAAACTAAGCAAATTCAAGAAAATAGTAATGATAGTCTATTAAAAGAAATTAATAATAATGCTATTTTTACATTAAAATTATTAGAAAATAATAAAAATAAATTTTCTAGTAAAAGATTTGAAGAGATATCAGAAAATATAAAAAATATAATAGATAGTGAAACAATTTCTTATTTAAAACAAGAGGAAATAAAAGCTAAGTATGTTAAATATGATAAAAAATCTTTAGAAAATGGAAATTGTATTTTAAATATAGAAAAACTTAGTAATGTTTTAGGATACATTACTAAAACTATGAAAAGTGTAAAAAAAGTAGTACTAATGAAACTATTATGGTTTATTGATGCATATAGTTTTAAAGAATATGGAAAAGCAATAACTGGACTTGTATATGAACATAGAATTTATGGAGCTTTGCCTATAGCTTATGATGAATTGTTAGAATTACCATCAATTAATTATGAGATTAAAATATCAGATGATGAAAAATATGAATATAAAATTTTTGCTAATAAAGACTATAAAGTAGTAGGTTTATCTAAACAAGAAAAGGAAATTATAAATAAAGTAATAAATAAATTTAAAAACTTTAAAAGCCATGAAATTGCTGAATATATGCATGAAGAAAGAGCATATAAAGAAACAAAATCAGATCAAATAATAACTTTTGATTTAACAAAAGATTTAAGAGAATTTTAAAAGTATTTTATTTTGAAATGAGCCCAAATTGTTAAAAAATCGCTTTTATCAAAGTTTAACGATGAGGGTTCATTGTTAATTATAATAAAAAATTATTTAAATTATTATAGTTATTAAATTAGCAAAATTTTATTTAACTTTTAAGTGTTTTTTTGTTAACAACAGAATTTTACTGTGCTATTATAATTCAAATTTTATAGTTTTATTTTTAAAATTAAATTTAAATATCTTGAAATTAAATTTTTTATCTTATGACATATCGTCAAAAATTTTCAATAAGTAAAATTAAAAAAATTATACAAAAGGAAAAAAATTATAGAAAAACGATATTGATAGAAGTATTTGAACTACATATAATTGAGTTACCAAAACTAGAAAAGTTTATCAACAAGAATGAAAAAAGAGAAGAAAAGTTAATGTTATGGGCAAAATTTTTATTAAATCCAGACAGTATGGAGGAAGAAGAAATGAAAGAAAATAAAGATATAAAGAAAGCGAAAGAAGAATTAGATAAAATGAGACAAGATGAATATGAAGAGAGAATAGCAGAGCTGATGGAAAAGAAAATAATGGATGATAAAGCAAGAGAGGCATATGTTTATGAAGAAGGGTTTGATAAAGGTGAAAAAACTGCAACTATAAAAATAGCAAAAACTATGCTTGAATCTGGAGAAAAAATAGAAAACATCATGAAAATAACAGGACTTACAAGAGAAGAAATAGAAGAAATTTAAATTTAGAAATAATAAAAATAAAACTATAAAATTAAAAAATAGAGATTTGAAATTTTGTTATTCAAACCTCTATTTTTTATTTATATATTTTAATTTATAATAATTATTTATTAAGTAACCAAATAGAAAAATTTAAATAAGTAGCAAATATTATCCAAATTAAATAAGGTATTTGTAATAAAGCAGATATCTTATTTTTTTTGTAAAAAGTTTCTATCATTAAAATAACTAATATATCTAAAAGTAAAATCCATAAAAATGCAAAAAATCTCCATTTTAAAGTAAAGAAGAATATAGGCCATAATGCATTTACAAATAGTTGAAAATAATATATTAAATTAATTTTAAAATCTACTAATGATTTGTATTCTAAAATCCCATAAGATACACCCATTAAAATATAAAGAATAGTCCAAACAATTGGAAATAATATTCCAGGTGGTGCAAATGGTGGCATTATTAATGAATTATAATCTATAGAATTTGATGTTATAAATCCTACAATACCACCTATTAGCAATGGTATAAGAATTGATTTAAAAAAAATTTTAAATTTTGACATTATTGAACCTCCTATAATACAGTTTATTTATGATGAATAAAAATATTCTATATTTTTATTGACACTTAATATATACTGTGCTATTATATTTCAAATTTTATAGTTTTATTTTAAATTCAAAGTTATCTTATGACAAATCGTCAAAATTTTCAAAAAACAAAAAACACATAAGAAGGAGGAATGAATATAGAAAAACACACAGCAGTTGTTCCAACAAATGATTATGTTTTTAAAAAAATATTTGGACAAGTTGGAAATGAAGAAATAACAAAAGATTTAGTAAGCTCAATAATAGGAAAAAAAATTCAAAATATCAATTTAGATGGAAACACTATATTAGAAAAAGAATTAATAAATGGAAAAATAGGCATATTAGATATTAAAGCAACTTTAGATTCTAATATAATATGCGATATAGAAATGCAGGTTGAAAATCGAAAAGATATAGAAAAAAGACTAATGTATTATTGGAGCAAATTATATTCAAAAGGAATCAGTTCAGGAAAAGATTATATAACACTCAATAAAACAATTTTAATTCTAATAACAAAATTTGAAATGACAAATTTAAAAGAAATAAAAAAATTTCATACAGAATGGAAAATAAGGGAAAAAGATTATAGAAAAACGATATTGACAGAAGTATTTGAACTACATATAATTGAGTTACCCAAACTAGAAAAACTTATTAATAAGAATGATAAAAAAGAAGAAAAGTTAATGTTATGGGCAAAATTTTTATTAAATCCAGACAGTATGGAGGAAGAAGAAATGAAAGAAAATAAAGATATAAAGAAAGCGAAAGAAGAATTAGATAAAATGAGACAAGATGAATATGAAGAGAGAATAGCAGAGCTGATGGAAAAGAAAATAATGGATGATAAAGCAAGAGAAGCATATGTTTATGAAGAAGGATTTGATAAAGGTATAGAAGAAGGTATAAATAAGGGAATTGAACGAGGTGAAAAAAATGCAATAATAAAAATAGCAAAAACAATGCTTGAATCTGGAGAAAAAATAGAAAATATTGTAAAAATAACTGGACTTACAAGAGAAGAAATAGAAGATTTAATAAGAAAAAATATAGATTAAAATTTTCCATAATAAAAAATAAAACTATAAAATTAAAAAATAGAGATTTGAAATTTTGTTATTCAAACCTCTATTTTTTAAATATTTTAGAATTTCCTCTTGACAAGTATTATATATCAGAGTACAATATTGACTATTATAACTTAACGGGTTATAATATAAGGAGGAAGACTTGAAAATTATAGAATCTAGTAATTATAAAAAAGATTTAAAAAAGAAAATTATAAATAAACATATGCATGCTGAAGAAACAAGAATTCGAAGTATAAAAGAACTCATACTTGATTCTGAAAACTTGAAACTGCTAATGTTAAATCCATTGAGAAATATATATGGAATATCGCATAAAAAAGAAAATTTAAAAGAAATTTATACTGCACGAGTAAATTCTAAAATAAGATTATATATGAAACCAATAGGTGAATATCCATATAATGAAATTGAAATAACAAGTATTGAGTTTTTAAAAATCGATGATACTCATTATGGTGAAGGGTAGGGGGTAATTTATGAATTGTGGTTTTGGAAAATTTTTAAAAGAATATTTAGAATATAATAATATTTCTCAAACAGAATTTGCAACAAGGTTAAATGTAACTCAAAAGCATATAAATGAAATATTAAATGGTAAATCAGATATAACATTGGAAATGGCTGCTAGTATTGAAAAAATAACTTCTATTCCAATTTCATTTATTATAAATTCTGAAAATAGAAAATATGTAACGAATTATTTATATAATATTTATGGAACAGAAAAAAACTTAAATAAAGAATTAAAAGTTAAGTTTCCTTTTAAAGAATTAGAAGATAGGAAATGGATAAATTTTCAAGATATAACTAATCCAATACAAAATTATATGGATATAATAAATTTCTTAAAAGTTAGAAATTTAGAAGCTTTAGATAAAATTCAAGAAAAAACATTATTTAAGAAAAATGGAGATAATTTTAATAAACTAAGTTTATGGATTTCTAGATGTGATGAACTTGTACAAAATCAAAAAGTAAATGAATATTTAGTTGAAAATTTTTATTTTTTAATTGATGACTTAAAAAAAGAAGCATACAATGAGAAATTTAATATAGATAAAATTCAAGAAATCTTAAATAATTATGGAATTTATTTTATCGTGGAAAAAGCATTATCAGGAACCAAAGTAAGAGGATGTTTTAGAGTAAAAGGAAAACATCCAGCAATTTATAATACTAAAAATTATTCAGGAAAAGATTCATTTTATTATGAATTATTTCACGAATTGGGTCATTGCAAGAGTGATTATAATGTGGCTAAAAATAAAATAATTGTAGATGGTACGGATGAACAGGAAAAAAGAGCAGATAGATTCGCATTAAATACAATGATAGATGAAAAAATATGGAATAAAATAGAATGTAATTATTCAGAAGAAAATTTATTAAAAATTTCTAAAGAAAATAAAATTCCAATGAGTTTTATAGTAGGAAGATTAGCAAAAGTAGGATATATAAAATATAATAGTAAATTATATAATAAATATAAATTATTATAATACAAGAATGATAAAAAAGAAGAAAAACTAATGCTATGGGCAAAATTTTTATTAAATCCAGACAGTATGGAGGAAGAAGAAATGAAAGAAAATAAAGATATAAAGAAAGCGAAAGAAGAATTAGATAAAATGAGACAAGATGAATATGAAGAGAGAATAGCAGAGCTGATGGAAAAGAAAATAATGGATGATAAAGCAAGAGAAGCATATGTTTATGAAGAAGGATTTGATAAAGGTGTTGCAGAAGGTCTTATAAAAGGAACTAAATTAGGAATCGAGCAAGGTGTTGAGCAAGGTATTAAACAAGGCATTGAAAATGGCAAAAAAATTGCAATAATTGAAATAGCAAAAACTATGCTTGAATCTGGAGAAAAAATAGAAAATATTGTAAAAATAACTGGACTTACAAGAGAAGAAATAGAAGAAATTTAAATTTTTTTTTTGACAAATTGTTAAAATTTCAAAATATTAATAACTATCTATAATTTAGATAAAAGTTGCAAAAAGAAGCAAATTATGTTACAATTATATTACGAATACTAGTAAAATTATGTATTTAATGTGTTTTTTATGTAAAATTTATTTACTTTTTATTAGTATTTGTATATATTTCTTATAAGAATATTTTGATGATGCACAAAATATAACAATTTTCTTATATATATATATTTATAATATTATATATAAAGGAGTTGATACTTATGAGAAAGATAGGAGGAGTAAATATGAATACAATAGCTCACTTCAAAGGTAAGCTTACAAATGAAAAACCAGTAGAGAGATATTGTAGTGTATGTGAATCTCTCGAAAAAAGTTTAAAAGAAATGAAACTTATAAGAAGTGGAAAAATAAAAGCAAAAACTTGGGAAGAGTTTAAAAAAGAACTTGATAATGAAGAGGAGTAAATATGTTATACAAAATAATTCCAACACCAACATTTCAAAAAGATGTAAAAGAGTATAAAAAAAGATTCAAAAATATAACAAAAGATTTAGATACTATAATAGGAAAATTAGCATTAGGAGATTTATTAGGAGATAAAGTACCTAACATTAATTTAAAAGAAGTAAATGAAGAAATAAAAAAGGTTCGTGTCATAAATACAGATTCAAATAAAGGAAAATCAAATGGGTATAGGTTAATATACTATGTAGTTAAAAATGATGGAACAATATATTTATTAACAGTATATTATAAAAAAGATAGAGAAAATATCACAGCAAAAGAAATAGAAGATTTAATAAGAAAAAATATAGATTAAAAATTTTCATAATAAAAAAATAAAACTATAAAATAAAAATAGTATAGTAAAAATTAAATTTACTATACTATTTTTTATTATTCTCCAATCAAATTTTCTAATATTTTAGGATAAATTTCAATTGCATTACTATTCCAATTTTCTACAATTTTTTTTGCTTGCTCTTTGGAACCAGCATAGGTTTGTAAATCAAAAATTGTAGTATTGTTTTCTATTACTCTACATCTAACTAAAAATTCTTTTTCTGAAATAGGATTATATTCAGCTGAGATTGAAAATTTATCTTTAATATTTTCAAGATTTTCCTTAAATTTACTATCTACTTGTAATTTTAAAATTCCAGGTACTATACCTATAGTGAGATTTATAGCTTTTTTTCCTTCATCTGTTACCTCGTATATATCTGCATCTTCTTGTTCATATTTAATAATGTAGTTATCTTCTAATAAATCTAATAAAAATTGTTCAAAATAGAAATAATTCATATCTACAATAGAAGAAACTAATTCTAATAGTTCATTATGAGATATAGATTTTCCAACTTTATTTAGTATATATAATAATAAAATTTTACTTTCTGCTAAAGACTGATCATCTGAATTTAATTTCAATTTAATTCCTCCTTGTAATATGTATTGTTATTATATCACAGAAATTTAAAAAGTAAATAAATTTATTGCTCAATAGCAATAAATTATGATAAAATATCACCGAAGAATACTTTTTAAGAAAGGTAAAATATATTTTAAAATTTATGAGTGAAATAAATATAGAAGCAACCATTCAGAAAATGATAGAAAATATTGATAATGAAGCAGTAAGAAAAGAAATAGCAAATCAAATTTCAGCAATTGCAATACTTGCTAAACCTGATGAATTAAAAAAGTTATTAGATGTATTTTTAAAATATCCAGAAGGCTTAGAAGTTGCTAAAAATAATTGGTCAATAATTTATAATAACACAAACAATTCTCCTTCCGTTATAGAATCATTATCTAAATGTGAAGAAGCTAAAAAAGACATGTTAGATAACATTAAATTTCTTATAAATTATGGAAACTATACAGATATATCAGATTTAGCAAAAGAACTAGCTAAAATTGAGGGTGGCTCAGAAATTATTGCTGAAAATTTTGAATATTTTCTAGAAGATTGTAATATAAATCCACAATATATTGCTATTCCACTTATAAAAACAGAATTAGGAAAAGAAAAGTTAAAAAAATATTTTGGAGAAATAAAAGATAAATTTTTTCCAGGCTCACATGAAGGACAGCTATATCCAAAAGATTTTTTTGAATTTATAGAAGAGTTAAAAGATATTCCAGAGTTTGAAAAAGAATATGAAGATTATTCATATTGGGCGAAATTATATAATGAAATAGAAATGCCAAATCCTGAAACTTTAGATTTTCATACAATTTTAACTATGCCAAGACAAAAACAAATAGAAACATTAATTTTGAAAGATGCAATATTTGTAAAAGATTTAGAATTTGCTAATTTTGTTTATTCAAAGGATAGAGATGAAAAAAAATTAATTTTTGAAAAAGTTGCAAATGGTAATAAATATAAATATTTATCTTGTGGATCTTCAAGTCTTATAGTACAGGCTGGAGACCAAGTAGTAAAAATAGGAGCTGGAAGAAGGAAATTTCAATTACCATATCATCCTAGAATAATGATGCCATATTTTAGAAAAGAATATAGTGATGGAAGTTGCTTAGAAGTATTTAATTATGGTGTAGTAGATTCCGCTCAAATCACAGATGAAAAATTATTGGAAATATATAAAGAATTAGAATCAGCAGGAATAGTATGGGGAGATGCAAGAAAAGAAAATTTATTAGTATTAACAAAAGATAATGAAATACCAGATTTTATAAAAGGTGATGATTTTGGAATATTAGGATTTTTAAATGATGAAAGATTTCCAACCAATAATCATACAGTATTAAAAAAAGGTGATATTGTAATATGTGATTTAGACATGCTATATACAAAGGATGATCCAAATTATGAAAAAGGATATATGGATGAAATTATAGAAACTTATTTAAAAGATAAAAAAAGAGAAAAACTTTTAGAAGAACATTAATTAAATAAAAGAGGTGTGATGATGAATAATAGTTTAGAATGGAATTTAGAAGATATTTTTAAGAATGAAGAAGAATTAGAAAATTCTATTAATAATTTATATGATTTAATCAAAAAAATAAAACAAAGTAAAGGTAAATTATCATCTGGAGTAGATGAAATATATAATTGTTATAAAAATTTAGAAAAAGCATTGGAAATTCATGAAAAAATTTATGGATTTGCTATGCTTAAATATCATAAAGATATGAGTAATCAAGAAAGTATAAAATTATATAAAAAAATAGAAGCTTTAACTACAGAATTCTCTGAAGCAGAAAGCTTTATTTCGCCAGAAGTTAGTAAGATTGATAATGAGAAATTAGAAGAATATTTAAAAGATAGTAGAATGAAAGAATATGAAAAAGTAATTCGAGATATTATGAAAGAAAAAAAGCATATCTTGAGTGAAGAAGTAGAAGAAGTTTTGGCAAAATATTCTGAAATTTTTTCTGCATCAGAAAATACTTATGATATTTTTACAAATACAGAATTTGATTTTCCAAGTATTAAAGATGAAAATGGAAATGAATTGAAAATGAATTCAGCTTTATTTTCTGAATATCTTATGAATAAAAATGAAAATATTAGAAAACAAGCTTTTGAATCAATGTATTCTTTATACAAAAAACACATAAATACAATAACAGAACTATATTTATCAAGAGTAAAACAAAGAGTAATTTCAAGTAAATTAAGAAATTATGAGTCTTCTTTAGATCTAGCCACAAACAATGATGATTCAAATGTAAAAGTATATGAAACATTACTAGAAGAAGTAAATAAAAATTTATATTTAAATCATGAATATATAAAATTAAAAGCAGAGCTTCTAAAAAAAGATAAGGTAAATATGTATGATGTATATGTAAATACTTTAGATGTAGAAGATAAGAAAATTGAATATGATGAGGCAAAACAAACTGTATTAGATGCTTTAGCACCAATGGGTGAAGAATATGTAAATATGTTAAAACATGCATTTGATAATAATTGGCTAGATGTATATACAAAAGAAAATAAAATGGGTGGTGCATATAGTATGGGAATACACACAGTTCATCCATTTGTTTTATTAAATTTTGTAAATTCATCAAGAGATGTTTCTACAATAGCTCATGAATTAGGACATTCAATGCATAGCTATTATGCAAGTAAAAATCAAAATGTTATAAATGCAAATTATACTATAATGGTTGCAGAAGTTGCATCAACTGTAAATGAAATTCTTTTAGCAAATTATTTAATAAAAAAAGAAAATGATAATAAAAAGAAAATGGCTTTAATTAATGAACAATTAGACACAATAAGAGCAACTTTGATAAGGCAAGCAATGTTTGCAGAATTTGAAAAAGAAGTTCATTCAAAAATTGAATTAGGAGAAAGTTTAACATCAGATAATTTAAATGAAATTTATTTTAATCTAGTAAAAAAATATTTTGGAGATTATGCAATAGTAAATGATGAAATAAAATATGAATGGGCAAGAATACCTCATTTTTATAGTTGTTTTTATGTTTATAAATATTCTACTGGTATAACTTCAGCAATAGTAATTGCAAGTAAAATTTTATCTGGTGAAGAAGGATATGTTAAGAAATATATAGATATGTTGAGCAAAGGTGATTCAGAAGATTCTTTAAGTTTATTAAAATCAGTAGAAGTAGATTTAGAAAATCCAAATACTTATGAAATAGCTTTTGAATATTTTAAGAAAAATTTAGATGAATTAAAAAATTTAATAAAAAATTAAATTTCACACAGAAAACATAATAATAGTATATAAAATAAAAATAAGAAATATTTTATAATAAAAAATCTAATTTTAGGAGGAAAGGCTATGGCAGATATAACAGTATTAGTGGTAGATGATGAATCTAGAATGAGAAAATTAATAAAAGATTTTTTGCTACAAAAGAATTACAATATATTAGAAGCAGAAGATGGAGAAAAAGCAATTTCAATTTATAATCAAAATAAAGAAAAAATTAGCTTAATATTATTAGATGTTATGATGCCAAAACTTGATGGTTGGTCTGTTTTAAGGCAAATTCGTCAAGAAAATAAAAAAATTCCAATTATTATGCTTACAGCTAGAGCAGAAGAAAACGATGAACTATTTGGTTTCGAATTAGGTGTTGATGAATACATAACAAAACCATTTAGCCCTAAAATATTAGTAGCAAGAGTTGAAGCAATATTAAAGAGAGCAAGACCAGAAGAAAAAGAATTAAAGAGTTATGATGGTATAGTTATTGATAACGAAGGAAGAACAGTTACAGTTGATGGAAAACAAATAGAATTAAGTTTTAGAGAATATGAGCTTTTGAAATATTTATTAGATAATGAAAATATTGCTTTGTCAAGAGATAAAATTTTAAATACTGTATGGAATTATGATTATTATGGAGATTCAAGAACTATTGATAGTCATATTAAAAAAATTAGACACAAACTAGGTAAAAAGGGAAAACATATTCAAACTATAAGAGGTATAGGATATAAATTTGAAATAAAGTAGGGATTATTTTATGTTAAAAAATATATTTAAATCTGTTCGTGCTAAGCTTTTTTTTACATTATGCATAGTTATTTTTATGATTATTGCATTTTTTGTAATTATTAATAATGCTGTATTAGAAACATTATATTATTATTCAAAAAAAAATACGTTATTAGATACATATAATTATATAAATGAAAATATATCAAATATATTAGATCAAAATAAAAAAGAAAGTTATGAATTAGAATTAGAAAAAATTGCTGTAAATAATAGTTTTGAGATACTTATATTAAATAATGAAGAATTAATTTATGCAACAAATAAAAATTATTTATCTGAATTTGGTACAATAGATGAAATTAAATATGATGTAAAATATAGTATTTTTAATAAATCTGATCTTATGTATTCGCAAGGAGAAAATAACATAAGGAAAATTAATGATAGAAAGAACGGAATAACTTATGTTCTTTTAAAATCTATTTTAGATAATAATTATAATCTTTATATAAGAATGCCAATTGCACCTATTCAAGATAGTGCAAGTATTTCTAATAGATTTATTGTAGCAATGGGATTTGCAGCAATTGTAATGGGTGGTATAGCAATTACTTTTATTACTCAAAAATTTACAAAGCCGATAGAAGAGTTAAATGATATAGCAAATGAAATGAGTAATTTAAATTTTAAAAGAAAATATAGAATAAATGATAGTGAAGATGAAATAAATGAATTAGGAAAAAGTATAAATATTTTATCCGATAAATTAGAAGATACCATACATAAATTAAAATTAAATAATACAGAATTAGAAAAAGATATAGAGGCAAAATCTAAAATTGATGAAATGAGAAAGCAATTTATATCTGATGTTTCTCATGAACTTAAAACCCCAATTGCTTTAATACAAGGATATGCAGAAGGATTAGTTGAAAATGTTAATACAGATGAAGAAAACAGAAAATTTTATGCAGATGTTATTTTAGATGAAGCAAATAAAATGGATAAATTAGTAAAACGACTTTTAGAATTAATGAAATTAGAATATGAAGATAGAAAATTTAATGATAAAAAGTTTAATATAGTAGAACTTATAAATGAGGTAATAAAAAATTCAAAAGTGGTTTTAACTGAAAACAAAATTGAAGTTGATTTTAATGAAAATGAGCCTATATATGTTTATGCAGATGATTTTTATATAGAGCAGGTAGTAACAAATTATTTTACAAATGCAATTAAAAATATAAAAGAAATTAATGGAAAGAAAAAAATAAAAATTACAATAAAAAATGGAAAAGAAGAAGGAAAATTAAGAATTAATATTTTTAATACAGGTAGTAAAATAGATGAAGAAAACCTAAATAGAATTTGGAATAGATTTTATAAAATAGATGAATCAAGAGATCGTTCTAAAGGTGGAACAGGTATAGGTTTAGCTCTTGTAAAAGCAATTATGACAAAATATAAAAGTAAATATGGTGTAACTAATAAAAAAGATGGTGTAGAATTTTATTTTGAAATTCAATCAGCAAAATAAAAAATTAAATTTGTTAATTATTAAAAATACCTATAATAACAATTTATTATAGGTATTTTTATATAATTTAATAAATTTTTTATTAAAATTTTAAAAAAGTACTTTACAAAATAATAAAATGGTAGTAATATAGTACAAATTTATTTCAATAAATTTATAAATCTTTAAGGTTGTTTCTAACCTAAAAAAATCAAATTTTTAAAATTAAATAATGAAAAGAGGTGAGGAATATTTTTATTTTGAACTTTTAAAAAACAAATTTAAGATAATATTTCTTTGCTTTAGTGTATTTTTTATTTTAAGTAATAATTTTTCAAGTAATTCTAAAGTAGAAAAAAATTATCAAATTACGAATGAACTCACATATTGTAATGCAGTAACTAATAATCAAATATTAAAAAATAGTTTAATTCAAGAAAGTACAGATTTAATTAATGAAAATAATATTGTTAAAGAATGGAAATTAGAAATTCCAAAAATTAATTTATCTGCAAATATTTCAGAAGGAACCGATAAAAAAACACTAGATGAATTTATAGGTCATTTTGAAGAAAGTAATAAAATTTCAGGAAATATTTGTTTAGCAGCTCATAATAGAGGATATAAAGTAAATTATTTTGAAAAATTAAAAGAATTGGAAATAGGTGATAAAATTTATTATACATATAATGAAAATAAAAGAGTTTATGAAGTTACTACTAAAACAATAATAAAAGATACAGAGTGGGAAAAATTAGAAAATACAAAAGATAATAGATTAACTCTTATAACTTGTGTGGAAAATGAACCACAATATAGAAGATGTATACAAGCCATGGAGTTTAAATAATTAATTAAATAAATAACAAGTCAAATAAAAAAATATTAATTTTGGCTAATTGTATAAGAAAGGAGTTTTGCTTAAAAAAATTAAGCAAAGAAATTAAAATGAAAAAAATTATAATTATAAGTTTACTTTTAATAGTACTTGCAAGTACTATTTATAATAGTTTTGCCTTTGAAATAGGTGAGAAAGATTTAAAATTACTAAGAATTTGTGAAGCTTATTTAAAATATATGGGAAATGAAAAAAAAGTACCCATTGTAGTTTATAAAAATGGAGATAATATTTATCCAGCTTATTGTTTAAATCCAGAATATACTGGAATTGGAACAAATGGAATGCAAGAATATAGTGTAGATTTTTCTAAAAAAATTGAAGGTGAAAATGTATGGGATGAAAATGTTTGGAGAGCAATAATAAATGGTTACCCATATAAAAGCTTAGAAGAATTAGGAGTAGATAATATAGATGAAGCATATACAGCTACTAAATTTGCTGTTTATACACTAAAAGAAAATAGAAATGTAGCAGATTATGAAGCTGTTGATACAGAAGCTGGAAGAAGAACATTACAAGCATATTTAAAAATTGTTGAAAATGCAAGAAATTCTAATGAAACTTTAAAAGATAATAATAAAATATCTGTACTTCCAATTTCTGAAGAATGGAAAGTAGATGAACAAAAAAATAATTTTGTAAGTAAAATTTATAAAATAAACACTAAGTTAACAAATGGTAATTTTGAAGTAAAAATAAATGGAATACTTCCAGAAGGAAGCATTTTAACAGATGAACAAAATAATTTAAGAAATTCTTTTAAAATTAATGAAAAATTTAAAATATTAATACCTATAGATAAATTAAAAGAAAATATTAATTTTTCAATTAATGTTAAAGCAGATTTAGAAACAAAACCAGTTGTATATGGAAAAACTAACATACCAGAAACTCAAAATTACGCAATAGCAGGATATATGAATGAACCTAGTGAAACAAATTATGAAGAAAATTGTTTAAAAAATATTACTAAAATAAGAATTATAAAAAAAGAATATGGTAGTGAAAAAAGATTAAAAGATGTAAAATTTAATTTATTAGATTTGAATAAAAATGTAATTAAGGAAAATTTAATTACAGATGAAAATGGAGAAATTATTATAGATGAATTATTTCCAGGAAAATATTATATTCAAGAAACAGAAACTTTAGAAGGATATAATTTATATAAAGATTTAATACCAGTTGATATTAAGTTTAATGAAGAGATTGAAATTATAGTAAATAATACAACAAAATCAAAGTCTGAGATAACCAATGAAGTAAATACTATACAAGTATTACAAAAAGAAACAGAAACCAAAAATACAATAACTAAAAAATTACCAGTAACAGGATGTTAAAAAGAAGAATAATGATTGGAAAATAATTGAAAAAGTCATTATAAAATGCTATAATAATATTATGTTAATCTAAGAAAGGTTTTATAAATGAATTTTAAATATTTTATTATAGCTATTATAATAGCAATTATTCTTATATTTATATATGAAGGTAGATATTATATATTGTGGTTTATAAGTGAACTAAGAGTTACATTAAAAAATAAGAAAAGTATAAAAGATATTCAAAAAAAAGGAATGAATTCTAGAAATATTAATAATGAAAATCTTTTAAAGTTTATTGAAATATCAAAAAAATGTTTAGATAGATTAGGAATAGATATAGGTAGAAAATTTATTTTAAAAGAAGATTTAGAGAGACATTTAAGATATTCAAGATTTTCTGAAAAATACATATTAGAATTATTAAATGAAATTTTATCATACATGAATTTAGATAGTGAAAGTGTGGTTTTAAAAGTAAATTATATTTCAAGTAAAAATTTTATTTCTTATGCTGGTTTATATTACGAAGAAGAAAATTTAGAAAACAAAAAACAAATAGTTATAAACGTGAAAAATGGTATGACAATGGATACAATTATTTCCACTTTAGCACATGAATGTACACATCATTTATTACTAAGTAATAAAATAAAATTAGATAATAAAATGCAAAATGAAATTTTAACTGATGTAACAACTGTATTGTTAGGATTTGGAAAGTATATGCTAGAAGGATATAAAATTTCAAATAGAGTAATTTATGATGAAATAAATCACAGAAGTATAGATAAAGACAGAGTAGGATATTTAAGTTATAAAGATGTTGAAGCAACAATGAAACTTTATAAAAAATTATATTCCTAAAATTTTTTCTGCTCTTTCAATTTCTTCTTGAGTAGGAGGTATCACATTTTCTAATTCGTATTTATCTCCAGATTCTTCCCATTTAAATTTACCAAGATTATGATAAGGTAATATTTCTACTTTTTCAACATTATCTAAAGAATCAATAAATTGTTTTAATTTTTGTAAATCAAATTTATCATCTGTAAATCCAGGAACTAGAACTTGTCTAATCCATACAGGTATTTTTAAATTACTTAAATATCTTGCAAAATTTAAATTGTTTTTATTCGAAAAACCAGTTAAATTTATTGCCTTTTCTTTATCAATATGTTTTATATCTAGAATTACTAAATCAGTATATTTTAATAATTCTTTTATTTGGTTTGTAATTGGTAAACTTCCAGAAGTATCAAGAGCAGTGTGTATACCAATATTTTTTAATTCTTTAAAAAGCTCAGTAACAAATTCAGCTTGTACTAGAGGTTCACCACCAGAAACAGTAACACCACCGCCAGAATTATCTATATAAGTTCTATATTTTTCAATTTCTTTTATTAGTTCAGGAATCGTCATAGTATTTTTTGAATTCATTTCCCATGTATCTCTATTATGGCAATATTTGCACTTTAAAGTACAACCTTGCATAAAAATTACAAATCTAATACCAGGACCATCAACGGTTCCAAAAGTTTCTATTGAATGAATTTTTCCAATCATAATTATCTCCTAAAAATAATATTGTAAGTATTATACTAAAAATAATAAAAAAATAAAAGTATATATAAAAAAGCCTATAGCTATTTAAAATTATGCTAAATTAAAACTTAATCCAAACATAATTAAATAGCTATAGGTTATTTTAATTTATTAAATTCTTTCATGTATAGTTCTATTTATAACATCTAATTGTTGTTCTCTAGTTAATTTTATAAAGTTTACAGCATATCCTGAAACTCTAATTGTAAGTTGAGGATATTTCTCTGGATGTTCCATAGCATCTTCTAAAAGAGCTCTATCAAATACATTTACATTTATATGGTGACTAAACTTAGCAAAATAACCATCAAGTAGGGAAGTTAAGTTATCAATTCTTGTTTTTTCATTATGACCTAAGGCACTAGGAACTATTGCAAAAGTATAACTTATACCATCTTCAGCATGTTTATAAGGTAATTTTGCAATAGTATTTAGCACAGCAAGAGCACCATGAGTATCTCTACCATGAATAGGGTTTGCTCCTGGGCCGAAAGGTTTTCCAGATTCTCTACCATCTGGAGTTGCACCGGTTGCTTTACCATAAACTACATTAGAAGTAATTGTAAGAATAGACATAGTAGGTTTTGAATTTCTATAAGTTGGTTGTTTTCTTAATTTGTTTATAAACATTTTAACAATTTCTACAGCAATACTATCAACTCTATCATCATCATTTCCATATTTTGGATAATCACCTTCGATTTTATAATCAACAGCAAGTCCAGTTTCATCTCTAATAACTTTTACTTTAGCATATTTCATAGCAGAAAATGAATCAGCAACTATTGAAAGACCAGCTATTCCACATGCCATAGTTCTAAAAATTTCTTGATCATGTAATGCCATTTCTAATTTTTCATAGCAATATTTATCATGCATATAATGAATAATATTTAGTGCATTCATGTATACTCTAGCAACCCAATCACACATATTGTCAAATTTTTCCCATACTTCATCATAATCTAAGTATTCTGATGTAACAGGGACCATTTTACTTGTAATTTGTTTACCAGATTTTTCATCTCTACCACCATTGATTGCATATAATAAAGTTTTAGCTAAATTTGCTCTAGCACCAAAAAATTGCATTTGTTTACCAATTCTCATTGCAGAAACACAACAAGCTATTCCATAATCATCACCCCAATATTTTCTCATTAAATCATCATTTTCATATTGAATAGAGCTTGTTTTTATAGATAATTTGGCACAATAATCTTTAAATCCTTTTGGTAATTTAGTAGACCATAAAACAGTTAAATTAGGTTCTGGTGCAGGGCCTAAAGTTTCTAATGTGTGTAAAATTCTAAAAGAATTTTTAGTAACTAATGTTCTTCCATCAATTCCCATACCACCAATACTTTCAGTAACCCAAACGGGATCTCCACTAAATAATTCATCATATTCTGGAGTTCTTAAAAATCTTACCATTCTTAGTTTCATAACAAAATGATCCATAATTTCTTGTGCTTGTTCTTCAGTTAAAGTACCATTTTTGAAATCTCTTTCAAAATAAATATCTAAGAAAGAAGATATTCTACCAATACTCATAGCAGCACCATTTTGCTCTTTAATAGCTCCCAAATATCCAAAATATGTCCATTGAACAGCTTCTTTAGCATTGCTTGCTGGTTTTGAAATATCAAAACCATATTTTTGAGCCATAACTTTTAATTCTTCTAGTGCTGATATTTGATCTGAATGTTCTTCTCTTTGTCTTATTATTTCTTCATTTATATTAGAATGTTCTAAATGTTTAAGATCTTTTTTCTTTTCTTCAATTAAGAAATCTACACCATAAAGAGCAACTCTTCTATAATCACCAATTATTCTTCCACGACCATATCCATCAGGTAAACCAGTTATTAAGTGTGAACTTCTAGCAGCTCTTATTTCAGGAGTATATGCCATAAATACACCATCATTATGTGTTCTTCTGTGATTATGGTAAATATCATCGATTTTATCAGAAACTTTTCTATCATAAGCTTCACAAGATTTTTCTACAATTCTTATACCACCTGTTGGCATAATTGCTCTTTTTAAAGGAGCATCTGTTTGAAGTCCAACAATTTCTTCTAAATTTTTGTCTATATATCCAGCATCATGACTTGAAATTGTAGATGCAATATCATCAGATATATCTAAAACACCACCAGCTTCTCTTTCTTTTTTATATAAATCTAGTACAATATTCCAAAGTTTTTTTGTTTTTTCTGTAGTACTAGCTAAAAAAGAAGAATTTCCTTCATATGGTGTATAATTTTTTTGAATAAATTCTCTTACATCGATTTCTTGTTCCCAAGAACCAGATTTAAAATCTTTCCACTCTTCAAATTTCATAACTTCCTCCTATTAATATAAAAATTAATTATAAAATTTATTGCAATTTCCAAGTAAAAATTCTAACACAGTAAATAAAAATTTTCAATACTAGAATAACCAAATTTAAAAATAAAATTCTTGTAATACATATTTTAAGTTATTATATAAAAATTATTATAGCTTAAATACAATTGACAGTTTTTTCTTATAAATATATAATGTTTATTGTGAAAGGTGGTAGTGAAAATGAGAATTATTTTAGCATCACAATCTCCAAGAAGATCTGCTATTTTAGATTTAGCAAAAATTGATTTTGAAGTATTACCTAGTAAATATGAAAAACCAATAGGAAAAGGAGTAAACATAGAAGAAGAATCTAAAGAAATATCTTATGAAAAAGCTTTAGAAGTTTTTAATAATACACAAGGAGATAGAGCAATTATTTCAGCTGATACAATTGTAGTTAAAGATGGTATAATTTATGGAAAACCTAAAAACAGAGAAGATGCAATAAAAACACTTGAAGAATTACAAAATAGTGAACATACAGTTTATACAAGTTTTGCTATTTTAATTGAAGATCATGGAAATTATGAAGAGTATAAAGAAATTGTGGAAACTAAAGTTAAAATATCTTCAATGTCAACAGAAGAAATAGTTGATTATGTTGATTCAGAAGAACCTTTTGATAAAGCTGGTTCATATGCAATTCAAAGTTCATTTTGCAAATTTATTGAAGAAATTAATGGTAATTATATGAGTGTTATTGGATTACCTATTGATAGAGTATATAAAATTTTAAGAGAAAATGGAATAATATAAATTACATTAGGAAGGCAGAAAAATGAAATTAAATATAGTTTTAGTTGAACCAGAAATACCTCAAAATACTGGAAATATTGCAAGAACATGTGCTGCAATTGGAGCAAAATTACATTTAGTTTATCCATTAGGTTTTTCAATTTCTGAAAAACAAGTTAGAAGAGCAGGACTTGATTATTGGGATAAATTAGATATAGAAGAACATAAAAATTTTAATGAATTTTTAGAAAAGTATAAACCAGAAGAAAATAATATGTTTTTCGTAACAACAAAAGGGAAAAAAGTTTATTCAGATGTAGATTATTCTAAAATGAAAGAAATATTTGTATTATTTGGAAAAGAAACAAAAGGACTTCCTGAGAATGTATTGAAAAAATATTTAGATAAAACAATAAGAATTCCTATGAGAAAAACATTAAGATCATTAAATCTTTCTAATGCAGTAGCAATAGTTGCATATGATATTTTTAGACAATGTGATTTTTATAATTTAGAGGAAATTAGTTCATATTTTGATGAATAATGTTTATAAATTTTTTAAATATAATATAAAAATGAAAGGAGAGTATGATAATAATATCATACAGTAAAAAAATGAAGAAAATGATATATGTATTATTAATTGTAATTTTAATTGTAGGAGCATTATTTTTATTAACAGGTTGTTCAAAAAAAGATTCAACAGATGTAGCTAATACAAAAACAAATACATCTATAAATACTTCAAAAAACAATACTGTTTCTAATACAACTACTAATCAAAAAGAACAAGTAAACTACAAAGAATCAGCAGAAAAACAAATGGCAATGCCAGAAAATGGTGAAACAATTGCTATAATAAAAGTTAAAAATTTTGGAGATATAAAAGTTAAGTTCTTTAAAGATATAGCTCCAAAGGCTGTTGAAAATTTTGTTACTCATGCAAAAGAAGGATATTATAATAACCTAACATTTCACAGAGTTATTAATGAATTCATGATTCAAGGTGGAGATCCAAAAGGAAATGGAACAGGTGGAGAAAGTATATGGGGAGAAGGTTTCGGAACTGAACTAGATGAAAGCTTGGTACCATATAGAGGTTCACTTTGTATGGCAATGTCTAGCTTACCAAATAGCATTGGTAGTCAATTTTTCATTACACAAGCAAATTACTCAGAACAAATGGAAACATATATGAAAAAAGGCGGATATCCAGAAGATTTACTTGAACAATATAAAAACTATGGTGGTTATTTAAGTTTATATATGCAATACACAGTATTTGGACAAGTTTTTGAAGGAATGGATGTAGTTGATAAGATTGCTAAAGTAGAAACTGAAACAACACCAGAGGGACAAGAAGATAAACCAGTTGAAGATGTTGTTATAGAAACAATTGAAGTTACAACTTATGAAGCAAAATAAAAAATTAAAGCAGTGCTAAAATAACTAGCATTGCTTTTTTATTTTTTCATATTCACATATTATGAAAAAAATGTTATAATAGCTAAGTTATAAAAATAAATTAGTGGAGAGATATTATGTATAAAGAATTGGAAATTAGTGAAAAAATATTAGAAACAGCAAATATTGTTGAAGAAGAATTGAAACCAATTTTTGATGAATTAGAAAAAAATTGTTTAAAAAATAGTATAAAGGTTTTAAAGGCTTTTCAAGATAATAAAGTTTCTACAACAGATTTTAATGAAATAACTGGATATGGATATTATGATGGAGGAAGAGAAAAATTAGAAAAAATATATAGTGACATTTTTAAAGCAGAAGATGCTTTGGTAAGACCACAAATAATGTCTGGAACACATGCTTTAACAATATCTTTATTTGGTTTATTAAAGTATGGAGATACAATGATTAGTATTTCAGGAGAACCATATGATACTTTGAAAAGTGTTATTGGCTTATCTGGAAATAGTGAAAATTCACTAATTAAACATGGCATTAAATATGAACAAATTGAACTTATAAATGATGATTTTGATTATGAAAAAATAAAATCTAGGGTTAAAGAAGGAAATATTAGATTAATTGAAATACAACGTTCTAGAGGATATTCTCAAAGAAAAAGTTTAAGTATAGATAAAATAGAAAAAGTAACAAAATTAATAAAAGAAATAGATTCAGAAATAATTGTTATGGTTGATAATTGTTATGGAGAATTTGTTGAAAATAGGGAACCAACAGAAGTTGGAGCTGATTTATTTGTAAGTTCATTAATGAAAAATTTAGGAGCTGGAATTGCTACAAGTGGTGGTTATATTGTTGGAAAAAAGAAATTAATAAATATGGTAGCAGAAAGGTTAACAGCTCCTTGTGTTGGAAAGGATATGGGAGCTAATTTTAATCAACTACTATCTTACTATAAGGGAATTTTTATGGCTCCAAGTGTTGTAAAATCAGCTTTAAAATCTATGATTTTTGCAAGTAGAATGCTAGAGAAATTTGGGTTTGAAGGTGTTAGTCCAAAATTTGATGAAAAAAGAACTGATATAATTCAAACAATAGAACTAAAAACAGAAGAAAAATTAATTAAATTTTGTCAAGGACTTCAAAAAGCTTCACCAATAGAATCTTATGTTGTTCCAGTACCAGATGATATGCCTGGATATGAATATAAAGAAATAATGGCAGGTGGAAGTTTTACTCCAGGTTCTACAATAGAATTAAGTTGTGATGGACCATTACATGAACCTTTTACAGCTTATATGCAAGGTGGTTTAACATATGAATATGGAAAATTAGGGATTATGATGGCAATTGAAAATATGTTAAAATAATTAAATAAAAAAATCTTACGGAAATAAAATATTTTATTAAATTTAGTTTGACAAAAAAATGTATTAAGATTAAAATTATTTTGAATAAATATTAGAAAAAAATAGGAAAAAAATTAGAATTTACGGTTGATATTTTCTTAATAATATTGTATTATATTATATGTAGTATAATGTTTTAGATAGTTAGCCTAAAGGAGGTTTTTTATAGATATGATAAAGAAAGTATCAATAATTGTACTAATTTTTGTGATATTTTTTGGAATGTGTACGAGTTTTACAAAATCTTTTGCTGTTACGGGAGAAGAAGTTTTAGAGTCTGAACAAGCAACAGAATTAGTAGAAATTAAAGAATCTGCAAAAGATAAATTAGCAGACTACATTGAAAAATATGGCTCTACACCTTTTGGTGTTACAGCTTATATTTTAAATATAATAAGAATATATAGTATACCATTTTGTTTTGTTGGTATAGCAGTAGGTTCTATATATCAATATGTACTTGGTATAAGAAAGTTGGATGTTAGAGATAGAGGCTTTATGCTTATCATAACATTTGTTACAATTTTATTGATATGTCAAGTATTGCCATTAGTTTTTGCAATTGTAGTAAATGGTTGGAGGGGTTAAACAAATGAAAGTTTTATTTGCGGTTAGTAGTGAGAGTATTTCTGATGCAATTGTTAAGAAATACCAAAAGGAATATAAGGAGATTCTTTCTTATAAAAATGTATATTACTTCAACGCAATATTAAAAGAGATACAAAAAGATAAAAGCTATGATAGAATAGTTATAAGTGAAGATTTAGAATCATTTTCAAATAATAATTATGAAGCAATAGATAAATTTATCTTTGAGAAACTTGATGATATTAGTGATGAAGCACAAGATATTGATGGAAATGAAACATCAATAATTTTAATATGTGCAGATAGACATACAAAAGGAAGTGCTTTTTTAGTAAAAATATTTGGAATAGGAATATATAATGCACTTTTAGGCACTGAAAGAAGTATGGATAATGTATGTAAATTAATAAATAAGCCTAGAGTAAAAAAAGAAGCTAAAACTTATTATAAAATAGATGCAGAAGATGTTAATTATAGTAATAAAAGTGATAATGAAGTTAGTGAATTAGAAATTCAAAATATATTAACACATTTTAAAAAATTAGGTAAAAATACAGAAAAATACGCTGAAAGCTTTAATAGTATTGCTTCACAATATACTGATAATCAATTGAAAATTGTAGTAAATTGCTTACCAATAAATGTAAAAGCAGTATTGGAAGAAGAATGTCAAAAATATCAAGAATTAATGTCTGTTAATGGAGTTGTTCAAAAAGTAAATTCTCAAGAACTAAAATCAAAAGAAATAAAAAAACAAACAGGAATAAAAATTGATATTATAGAAAATAAAATGAATCAAGCTAAAATTTCAGGTCCTATTGTTATTCCTTCTTCTGTAAGAACTTCTGATAAAAAGAAAACAGCTTCAAAACCAGTTCTTAAAACAGTTGAAGAAGAAAAGCAAGAAGAAAAGAAAAAGGTTGTAAAAAAAGTTATAAAAAAGGATAAACCTCCTGTTGTTCAAAGTTCTAAATCTAACGAAGAAGAAAAACCTGTATATAAAACTAAAGTATTACCAGATGGAAGAGTTGTTAGAGTAAAACCTAAAGTTAAAGTGCCAGCAACACCAGAAGTAAAACAAGAAAATGTAAAGAGAGCGGAAGTTAATACTAAATTATCAAATGATAAAAAAATGCCAGAAAATCTAAAAAATAATATTAAAGTTGCTAAAAAAGCTAAAATTGAAGAAGATGATACTGTATTACCTGGATTAGATGATGAAGAAGTAGTAGAAGAGAAAAAACTACCAACAAGCAAAAAAGTTAAAACAAAAAAAGTATTACCAAAATCAGATGATATAGAAGATGATGATATATTACCAGGATTAGATGATACAGAAGAAGATGATGTACTACCTGGACTAGATGATACAGAAGAGAATGAAGATGAATTACCAGGACTAGATAATGCAGAAGATGAAGATGATGAATTACCAGGACTAGATGATACAGAAGATGAAGATGAATTACCAGGACTAGATGATGCAGAAGAAGATGAAGATGAATTACCAGGATTAGATGATACAGAAGAGGATGAAGATGAATTACCAGGACTAGATGATGCAGAAGAGGATGAAGATGAATTACCAGGACTAGATGATGCAGAAGAGGATGAAGATGAATTACCAGGACTAGATGAT
>CANQVF010000010.1 GCA_947627185.1 uncultured Clostridia bacterium
TAGAAGATGTAACTTTAGATGATGTAGATGAAATAAGTTCTATAAAAATAGATAGAAGAAAATCAAGTAATGAAAGAATATTAGATTTTATTATGAAAGTAAAAAATCCTTATATATTTAAGGTAAATGGCAAATTAGTAAGAATTAGTTTTTCTGATACAGATAAAACTGCAGAAGATTGTCTGACTAATGTTTTAATGAATTTATATAGATAAGTTTTGATTAAAAAAATGAAGGGATGAAATTATGGAGATAAAAGAGATAGTTGTTAATGATTATTTAACTAAATCAAATTTACCATCCAGTGATTATGTAATTAATCCATATGTTGGATGTTCACATGGATGTAGATACTGCTATGCTTCTTTTATGAGAAGATTTACTGGTCATAAAGAAAATTGGGGAGATTTCATTGATATAAAAAAATGCAATAAAAAGATTAATTTAAAAAAAATCTCTGAAAAAAAAGTCTTTTTGTCTTCAGTTACTGATTGCTATAATGAATTAGAGAAAAAGTATCTTATTACAAGAAAAATATTGAAAGAGTTAGTTGATTCAGACTGTTATCTATCAATATCTACAAAGTCTAGTTTAATTTTAAGGGATATAGATTTATTGAAGCAAATGAAAAATCTAACAGTAAGTATTTCTATAAATACTTTGAATGAAAAATTTAAAAATGATATGGATAATGCTAGCACCATTAAAGAGCGATTAAATACTCTTAAAGAATTGCATAAAAATGGAATATATACAGTTTTATTTATGTCCCCTATATTTCCTTATATAACTGAATGGAAAAAAATTATCGAAGAATCAAAAGAATATGTAGATGAATATTGGTTTGAAAATCTTAATTTAAGAGGAAGTTATAAAAAAGATATTTTAGATTACATCAAAGATAATTATAAAAAAATATATCCAAAGTATATAGAAATATATGATCAAAAGAATAATAACTATTGGGAAACTTTAGCAGATGAAATTAATAATTATTGCGGAGCGAATAATATAAAATATGTAAATTATTTTTATCATAAAAAATTGGTAGAAAAAAAGAAAGAGAGCGTAAAAAATGGATAATATAAAAGAATTCTTAATAGAAGCAAAGAAACAAACTTATGCAAATGAAGGAGTAGAAAAAGTTAGTAGTTCAAGATCTGGGTCTAAAGATTATGAATATAAGAAAGATAATCTGATTTATCACGATACTTATTTTGGTGGTACAAACTTTATTGGAGAAGAAGTAGTTTATTTAGATAATAAGATATATTGGGCAATGAATTATTATGGTGTGACGTTAGATGAAAAATTAGGCGAAGAAGCAATGGATAGTGTTTTGCGCCCTGCTTTAATGCTTGTAGGAGAAGATAATAATGTAATTCCTGTAAGAGGGCCAAAAGAATTTGATAATGGCGAGTACAAATATACTTTTGAGGTAAAAGGGGATTTAGATTATTTTAGTGGTATTGAAATAATTTATAAAAATAATAAGAAGATTTACGAGTTAAAATGTAATGGTGGATTAATTAAGTAGTATTACAAAGGAAGTGATTTAAATGGACAACCGACAAAATTCGACAAATATCAACTGGTATCCAGGTCATATGGCAAAAACAAGAAAACAAATAGAAGAAGATTTAAAATTAATAGATATTGTAATAGAAATTTTAGATGCAAGAATACCGATTTCTAGTAGAAATCCGGAAATAGTAAAGTTAACTAAAAATAAGAAAAAAATTATTTTACTTAATAAGTCTGATTTAGCAGATGAAAATACAAATAAAAAATGGAAAGAAGTATTTTCTAAAGAGGCGCCAACACTTTTAACAGATGCAAATTCAGGAAAAGGAATAGAAAAAATAACAAAAAAAGTTAATGAATTAATGAAAGATGAAATAGAAAGACAATATGCAAGAGGAAGAATTAAAAAAACAATTAGGATAATGATTTTAGGAATTCCAAATGTAGGAAAATCTTCTTTAATAAATAGAATTTCTAAAAAAAGCAAATTAGAAGTAGCAAATCGTCCAGGAGTAACAAAGTCAAAACAGTGGATAAGAATAGAAAATAATCAAGAACTTTTAGACACACCTGGGGTATTATGGCCAAAATTTGAAAGCCAAGAAGTAGCTTTAAACTTAGCTTTTACTGGAACAATTAAAGATGATATATTAGAGATTACTGAAATTGCTTACGAATTATTGAAAATTTTGTATAATAAATATAGAGTGAATTTAGCTGAAAGATATAAAATAACTAATGATGATTTCACTCAAATTGAAAATTCTAGTAATAAAATTTATTCATTAATGCAATTAATAGCAAAAAAAAGAGGAGCATTAGTTGCAGGAGGAAATATAGATGATGAAAAAATATCTAAAATTATTTTAGATGATTTTAGAAATTGCAAATTAGGAAAAATAAGTTTAGAAGAACCATAGAAATTTTAAATAATTGAAGTAATATAAATTTAAATTTTTTTGATTTTGATTAATATAAAAGACTAAAATATTGATGAATTTAAAATAAATATAGAAAAGGAGAATTGGTTATTAAATTAAAATAATTAAAATAACTAAAATATGAAATGGAATTTATAAAAAGAGAAAAAAATATAGAAGATGCAAAGTTATTATCACCATTAGTTTGGGCTTATGTGGGAGATAGTGTGTATGAATTATTTATAAGAACAAAACTAACAAATAATTCAAATGCAAAACCACATAAATTACATATAGAAGCAATAAAATATGTTAAAGCTAAAGCTCAAGCTGAGATTTTAGAAAAAATAAATGATAAATTAACAGATGAAGAAAAAGATGTTGTAAGAAGAGGAAGAAACACAGAAAACCATCATGTTGCTAAAAATGCTAATGTTGCTGATTATGCACAGTCAACTGCTTTTGAAGCTTTAATTGGATATTTATATTTAACAAAACAAGATAAACGTTTAGAGGAAATTCTTAAGCTTTGTATTGACTAAAAAAATAAAATATGTTATAAATAAATAGCTAGTAAATGGCCCCTTGGTCAAGCGGCTAAGACGCCACCCTCTCAAGGTGGAATCATGGGTTCGATTCCCGTAGGGGTCACCAAATCTGTAAACATAGTAATAGCAAGACTTTCATAAATGTTTGTCTTGCTATTTTTTTATTATTATCACTATTTTATCATATTAGTGCTTTAAAGAAAGATAATAAATCTTATTAATAACTTCAATTTTCATTTTTGAGATTTTTGTAAACAAAGTCATTTTTTACCAAAATGAATAAGTATATTTTGCTCGTTTTAGAATTAACTGAACAAAAAGAAAATGAAATCATTGATAAAATACAAGATTTATAGTATAATAATAAAAATTCTTATTTTCAAAAAAGGTGACATTTATAAAATGAAAGAAATGATATTACAAATGATTCAAAATTTACCTTATAATGTTTCAGATGAAGAAATTGCAGAGATATTACTTTTAATTGGTAGTATTATAAAAGGTTATAAACAAGCAGAAGATGGGGCAAGTATAACAACAGAACAATTATTAAAGGAAATAGCAAAATGGTAATAAAATGGACACCGTTAGCAATAGAATGATTACAAAATTTTGTTGAGATGTCAAAAAAGGAGAGCCAAATATATGGAAAATAAAATTTATACATTTGAAGAAATAAAAACAATTACCAAACCAATATTTGAAAAATATAATATAAAAAAAGCTTACTTATTTGGCTCTTATGCAAGAGGAGAGGCAAAACCAGATTCGGATATAGATATAATGATAGTAAAAAAAGATTCAAAAATAGTGACATTATTAAATTTAGCAGAATTTGAAGAAGAATTGGAAAATGTATTAAATAAAAAAATAGATGTAATAATAGAAGAAACATATACAGAAGAAATTATGAGTGAAAATAAATATGGGAAATTAGCAAAAGAAATATTTTATAAAGAAGTTCAAAAAGATAGGAGAGTGTTATATGACTAATTTAGATAGAAAGACAACAATTTTATTACATATTCAAAAATATTGTACAGAAATAGAAGAAAATTTTAAATTTTTTGGAACACATTTAGAAGTTTTTAAAGAAAATAATATATTTAGAGATTCAATATCAATGAAAGTTTTTCAAATAGGAGAACTTACAAAAGAATTAGATAAAAATTTTAATGAGTTTATAAAAAGGACAGAAAATGAAGTGCCTTGGAAAAATATTATTCGTATGAGAGAAAGATTTGCACATCATTATGGAGATATGAATTTGGAAATTATATTTGATACTGCTTTAAATGATATACCAAAATTAAATGAATTTATAAAAAAAGAATTAGAAAATAATATAGACTGATTTTTGCAACACAAATATAAAAAATGCTTGAATTTAGGCAAAAACTCCTTATCTATCAGGGTAGGGGGTCACCATTTAAGATGAAAAAGTTAACCTTTTTCATCTTCTTTTATTATCTTGAATTATTTTAAAAATTATAATATTATATTAATGATTAGATAAATAATAATTTGTTTGACAAATTTTTAATTTTTTGTTAAAATTTTTACTGTTAAAAAATAAAAAAGAAGACACATGTAGTGCTTTGCACGTAAATCTGATAACAGAGCTTTTTATGTTAGAAATTTACGTACAAAAATTATATGTGTTTTTTTGTCTTTTAGAAAGGAGATTAAAATGCCAGAAACAAAATTTCAAAGATTAATATTTGCATTAATAACAGTAATTATAACTGTGCCTTGTTTTGTTTTTTATTGTTCTTCTTATGAAGCAGGAGGATTTACAATTGATATAATAAAAAACTCTGTTATATTTATTCCAATTGAATTTATACTTGCATATCTATGTGAAATTTTTATAGGTAGTCCTTTATCTGTAAAATTAGCATTAAAAGCAATGCCACCACAAAAAAATTCTCCTATGATGGTAGAAACAGCAATAATATGTGCAACAGTAGGTATTATGTGCCCATTAATGAGCTTTTTAGCAACAATTTTGTATAATGGAATTATTGCAGTTGGTATATATCATCAAATAAGTTTTTTATATTTTATGATAAATTTTATACCATTTTGGCTACAAAAAGTTGTATTAAATTTTCCATTTGCTTTATTATCACAATTATTCTTTATACAACCTCTTACAAGAACAATATTCAAAAATATATTTTCAAAAAAATCAAAAGAATATAATATTGAAAATGAGCAAGAATTGATTGAATCTACAGAAACAATTCCATCAGATATAACGAAGTAGGCATAATAAAATATTAAATAAGAAGATATTAATTAAATTGTTAATATCTTCTTTATTAAATTTGTTAAATAATATATAATCAATTTAACAAATTTAATAAATTGTCAAGGAGATAGAATATGCCTAAAAGTGAAAATAGAAGAAATGTAGAAAATATTATAGCTAGCTATGCCAAAAGAGATATAAATCAATTATTTTTAGATTTCAATACAAGAAAAACAGGATTGAATCAAATTGAAGCAGATGAAAGATTAGAAAAATATGGAAAAAATATAATTGATATAAAAAATAGTAATAATCTTTTTGAAAGACTAAAAGAAGCAATTATTAATCCTTTTAATATAGTTTTAATAGTTGTTGCAATTATTACATATATAACAGATGTAATAATTGCAGAAACACCATCTTATGCAACTTTTGTTATGTTAGTAATAATTGTAATTTTATCAGCAATTATTTCTTTTGTTCAAACAGAAAAATCTAATAATGCTGCAAAGAAATTACAAAAAATGATTACTAATAAAATAGATGTAATAAGAAATGGTAATAATATTGAAATAGATATAGAAGATGCAGTTCCTGGTGATATTGTAAAATTGGCTTCTGGAGATATGATACCAGGAGATGTACGATTTTTTGAAACAAAAGACTTATTTATAGATCAATCACAATTAACAGGAGAGTCTAATCCAGTAGAAAAGTTTTTATATACTGACAATTATAATGAAATTTCAGAACTAAATAATATAGGGTTTATGGGAAGTAATGTTGTAAGTGGAAGTGCAAAAGGAATTATATTAACTACTGGAAATCAAACATACTTTGGAAGTATGGCAAAATCATTATCTACTGATAAAGCAAAGACAAGTTTTGAACAAAATATAGATTCTATTAGTAAATTGTTAATAAGATTTATGATAATCATGATACCAATAATATTTATTGTAAATTTATATACAAAAAGTAATTGGTTAGAATCACTAATGTTTGGAATTACTATTGCAGTAGGTTTGCTACCAGAAATGTTGCCAGTTATCATGACATCATCTCTTGCAAAAGGTGCAGTTATGATGTCCAAAAAGAAAACTATTATAAAAAGATTAAGTAGTATACAAACATTTGGGGAAATGGATATACTATGCACTGATAAAACAGGAACACTTACAGAAGATAAAATTATATTAGAAAGATATCTAAATGTAGAGGGCAAAGAAGATAAAAGAATATTGAAACATGCTTTTTTAAATAGTTATTTTCAAACAGGTTTAAAAAATTTAATGGATATAGCAATTATAAATAGAGCGGAAAAAGAAGAAATGGCATTTTTAGAAGGAGATTATATAAAAGAAGATGAAATTCCTTTTGATTTTACTAGAAAAAGAATGAGCGTTGTACTAAAAGACCAAAATGGAAAAAGACAACTAATAACTAAAGGTGCAGTTGAAGAAATTTTATCAATATGTTCTTTTATTGAAATAAATGGAAAAGTAGAAGAAATAAATGAAGAATTGATAGAAAATGCAAGAAAAATATATGAAGATAACAATAATGATGGTTTAAGAATGATTGCCGTTGCCCAAAAAAATGAAATACATGGAATAGAAACTTTTGGTATACAAGATGAAAAAGATATGGTTTTAATAGGTTTTGTAGGATTTTTGGATCCACCAAAGGAAAGTGCAAAACCTGCTATTGATAAATTAAAGAAACACGGTGTAAGAACAGTTGTACTAACAGGAGATAGTGAAGGTGTTGCACTAAATGTTTGTAATAAGTTAGGAATAGATACGGAATATACATTAACAGGAAGTAAAATAGATGAGATGTCTGATGAGGAACTAAAGGTTGCTTGTGAAAAATGCTATTTGTTCTCAAAATTAACTCCATTTCAGAAAAAAAGAATTGTAAAAATTTTGCAGGAGAATGGACATACTGTTGGCTATATGGGAGATGGAATAAATGATAGTCCGCCACTTAAACAGTCAGATGTTGGTATTTCAGTAGATACAGCAGTAGATATTGCTAAAGAAGTTGCAGATATAATTCTATTAGAAAAGGACTTAAATGTGCTTGAAGAAGGTGTAATAGGAGGAAGAAAAACATTTGCAAACGTAACTAAATATATAAAAATGGCAGTAAGTGGAAATTTTGGAAATATGATTTCAGTAGTAATTGCAAGTATTGCATTACCATTTCTACCATTACTTCCAATTCACATATTGATACAAAACATATTAAATGATTTTGCACAGCTAGGAATGCCGTTTGATAATGTTGAACAAGAATATATTGAAAAGCCTAAAAAATGGGATGTAAAAGGTATTAAAAGATTTATGATTTCTTTTGGATTATTAAGTACAGTATTAGATATATTATGCTTTTTAGTATTATGGTATGTGTTTAAATTTAATACAATAGAACAAGCAGCATACTTTCAATGTGGATGGTTTATGTTTGGAATAATTTCGCAAACATTTGTAATACACACTATAAGGACTAGCAAAATTCCATTTATTCAAGCAACAGCTTCAAAACAATTAAATATTTCAACAATAGCTATTATACTTACTACAATGATAATTGGATTTACGGATATATCAGAAATATTTGATTTAAAACCAATGCCATATTTATATTTATCTTGGATATTTGTTTTAATTTCTATATATTTAATAATTGCACAAATAATGAAAAAATTTTATATTAAAAAGAATCATGAATGGATATAATTTTATTTCGACAAATTACAGTTTGTGTTTGTAAGATAAATAGTAATTTAGGAGTGTGATTATATGGCTACGACAAAAGATTATAGAGATTTTGTATTAGAACAATTAAGTTTATTAGATACCATTACTTGCAAATCAATGATGGGAGAATATTTACTTTATTATAATGGAATATTGTTTGGTGGAATATACGATAATAGGTTACTTGTGAAGATAGTAAATAGTAATAAAAAATATGATATGCAAGAAAAAATACCTTATGAGAGTGCAAAACCTATGTATTTAGTTGATGATATAGATAATAAAGAAGTATTAAAAGAAATTGTTATTGAAACTTGCAAAGATTTACCAAGTAAAAAGTAATACAACTTATAATTTGTATAATTAAAAATTCATTTGACAAAATAAATAAATGACTATATAATAATTATAGGAAATGACAAATCCACAAACGTGGTTTTGCCAAATAGATTTGAGAAAACTCACACCTACCTTGCAAAGTACAGATGTGAGTTTTTTTATTTATGTAGTTGCTTATCAACCCAGTTCTTGTAAAGAACTGTAGCCAAGGCAACGTTTAATGTTAAAGATAATATAAATGTTGTTATAAAAAATAGTATTACTTTAACCATAAACATCACCACCTCTCCCACGAAGAATCGTAAAAATTGGTGGCAAAACCACATCTGCTTTTTGTCATTTCCTATGGAGGGGATTATAAATCAAAGATAAATAAAAATCAAGCGAACAAAACAAATTTTTTGATTATTTTTTATAAATTGATAATTACAATCTTTTATGATATAAAATTGATTAGATAAATCGTAATTTGCAAGGAAATAGTATATATGAACAATAAAAAAATTAAATTTAGGTAAAAAATTACTATCTGTCAAGGTAGTGATTAGTTGGGAGAATAAACAATGAGAGAACATGAAAGTTATTCAGAAGATAAGACAAATAAAGACAAAATTAAGGTATTATTTGTATGTTTAGGTAACATATGTCGTTCTCCAATGGCGGAATTTATATTTAAAGATATGATAAATAAAAAGGGATTAAGTGATAAATTTATAGTAAAATCAGCAGCGACAAGTTATGAAGAAATTGGAAACGATATTCATTATGGTGCAAAAGATAAACTAATTCAAAAAAATATTCCTTTTACCAAAAGAAAAGCAACTAGAATAACTGCTGAAGATTATAATAATTATAATTTTATAATTGGAATGGAAGAATCTAATATAAAGGCTATAAAAAGAATTGTAGGAGAAGATTTAGATAATAAAATTAGTAAACTATTAGATTATTCAGATAATTCAAGAGATATTGCAGATCCTTGGTATACTGGTAATTTTGAAACAACTTATAATGACATAGTAGAAGGATGTAATGGATTTTTAAATTATTTAAAAGATACTAATATTATAAATTAAAAAAATTATATATTTATTTGTAACATTAGAATATTGATTTATTGAATAAGCTTTATAAACAAAAATAATTTTGTGTTGTATACTATAAATGTATTTTTGCAACACAAATATAAAAAATGTATAGCTATTCAAATAAATAAATCTTTAAGAACTGTAAAAACATATATTTCGGAGATGCAAAAAAAGGGACTGATAGAAAGAAAAAATAGTAAAAAAACTGGAGAATGGATTGTAAATTACATAAATAGTAAGTTGTAGGGAGAAATTTGATATGAAAATAACTATAAAAGAAAACAATAAAAATGTTGAAGAATTTAATTTGCTTTATAATTTAGTTGGTTGGGGAGCTTATAATGAGAAAATTTCTCAAATAGCCTTAGATAACACATTTTATTCTATAAGTGTTTATGATGAAGATAAAATAATCGGATATGGAAGATTAATTGGTGATAAAATATGTTTTATTTATATTCAGGATATAATGGTTAAACCAGAATATCAGTCACAAAAAATTGGAACATTAATAATGAATAAATTATTAGTGAAAATTAATGAATTGAAAAAAGATAATCAAAGTTTAAGAGTATATTTAGGAGCTTCTAAAGGAACAGAAAAATTTTATGAAAAATTTGGTTTTATTAGAAGAATAGATGCAAATTTAGGATATGGTATGATTTTAAATAATTGATTTATCAAATTAATAAATTACAATTTTTATAATTAAAAATTCATTTGACAAAATAAATAAATGACTATATAATAAATATAGGAAATGACAAATCCACAAACGTGGTTTTGCCAAGAATAACTTTAATAAACCATTAGCTCGGCATAAGCAGAATGGTTTATTTTTTTATTTATGTAGTTGCTTATCAACCCAGTTCTTGTAAAGAACTGTAGCCAAGGCAACGTTTAATGTTAAAGATAATATAAATGTTGTTATAAAAAATAGTATTACTTTAACCATAAACATCACCACCTCTCCCACGAAGAATCGTAAAAATTGGTGGCAAAACCACATCTGCTTTTTGTCATTTCCTATGGAGGGGATTATAAATCAAAGATAAATAAAAATCAAGCTAACAAAACAAATTTTTTGATTATTTTTTATAAATTGATAATTATAATCTTTTATGATATAAAATTGATTAGATAAACAGTAATTTGTGAGGAAAATTTTAATGAAAATAATAAGTTTTGAAGAAAAATATCGAGATGATATGATTTTTATGGTATTAAGTGCAAAAAATGCTTTAGGTAGAGTTCCAAAACTCAATGAAGATTTATTAGATATAAAAAAGAATTATTTTGATAAAGGTCATCCTTTTTGGATAGCATTAGATGAATTTGATAGAGTAATTGGATGTATAGGTACAAGAAATGATGAAAATGGAAAAATATTTTTATCAAGGTTGTATGTTAAATTTGATCATAAGAGACATGGAATTGGTAGTCAATTATTACAATTAGCAGAAGATTCAGCAAAAAAAAGAGGATATAAAGAAATACATGTACATTTAGGAAAAGATTACTTAGAAAGCCATATTTTTTATCCAAAACACGGATATGTTGAATACCAAGATTTATATATGAAGAAAGAATTGGAGAAATAATAAGATATGGATAAATTTAAAGAAATAAGACCTATTGTTCTTGGTATAGCAAGGAAAGAAAATAAAATATTAGTTAGTGAAGGATATGATAAAGTAAAAGATGAAGTATTTTATAGAAGCATAGGTGGAGGAATTGAATTTTTAGAAGATAGTAAAGAAGCATTAAAAAGAGAATTTAAAGAAGAACTTAATATAGATATTAGTGTAGGAAAATTTTTAGGTATTGCCGAAAATATATTCACTTATAATGGAAAAAGTGCACATGAATTAATATTGTTTTATAATGTTGATATAAAAGATAATGATTATAAGGAAAAATACCATATAATTGATGATGATTGTGAAAATGATGCAATATGGATAGATATAAATAAATTCAAAAATAAAGAATTAAAAATATATCCAGAGCAGATGTTTAAATATTTAGATTAGCAATAACTTACAATTAGTTTGATAGAGCAGATTAATATTTGCTCTTTTATATTTTATAAATATATGATATTATTTAGTCAAATAAAAAGTAATTTAAAAATGAGAGTAAGACCTATGAAAGAAGATAAAAAGTAAAAAAATTATAGTTAATAAAAAGAAAGGAAAATGTTTATGAAGAAAATGACTATTACAGAAAAATATGTTTTATGTATGTTAAAAGAGAAAAAGACTTTACATGAAAAAGAATTAACACCATATCTAATTATATCAATGATTATAGAAATGATGTTAGATGAAAATTTAGAAATTACAGATAAAAACAAAGTGATACTTGCTGACAAAATGCCAACAGAAAACTATAATAAAAAGTTGTATGAAATTATTAAAAATATGAAAAAAGATGAAATACCTTTGAAAAATATATTAACTTCTATTTGTTATAGTTTTTCAAGTAAAAATTTAAAAGAAATTATTAATACATTAAAAGATAATATGTTAGAAGATAACCTTATAACTTTAGAGAGTAAAAAAGGATTGATTATAAATAAAGAAGTAGTAAAAATAGATGAAGATAAATTTACTAATGTTGTTAATGAAGTAAAAACAGAATTGTTAGAAAAAGGAAATTTAACAGAAGATATAATTTTATTAGCTTCTTTATTAAATTCTACTAAATTTCTAAAAAATATTTTTAATAAATATGAAAAAGAAGAATTAGAAAATAAATTAAAAGAAATAAAAGATACAGAAATTGCAAAAAAAATAAAAATTGCACAGTCTGCTATAAGTAACATGTCTGCCATAGTAACTGCTATGATGATAAATGCTGCAAGACCAATATAAAAGAAAAATTAATCTAATAAGAATTAATTATCAAAAATCTTCTTTTCAAGATTTTAATACAGAAAATGATGTTGTAAATATTAAATGCAAACTAAGACATTGATGTTATTTTTGAAGAAAAATATTGAGGAACAGATCAAAAAAAAGATAGATGATTACCTAATGATATTAAAATAGAATATATAGAACCAAAATAGTAATTTATGGAGGAGAAAAATATGATAGAATCAAAAGGTTGGAATTGGAAAATTGTTAAAGATGAAAAAGAAAAAAAATGGAAAAATCCAAGTATAGAATCATATTATTTATTAAATAGGTGGAAATCACAAAATAAAAAGTATTTTCTTGATTTAGGATGTGGATTAGGTAGACATTCAATTTTATTTGGAAAAAACGAATTTAATGTTAGTTGCTTTGATATCAGTCAAGAAGCTATAGACAGAACTAAAGAATGGGCTAAAAAAGAAAATTTAGAATTTGATTATAAAATTGGAGATATGCTTAAATTACCTTATAATGATGAACAATTTGATTGTATTTATTGCAGAAATGTCATCTCTCATACTGATACAGAAGGAATAAAGCAGATAATAAAAGAATTAGATAGAGTAATGAAACATGATAGTGAATGTTATTTGACATTAGGTTCAAAAGATACATGGGGATTTAAACAAGAAAATTGGCCGTTAGTTGATGAAAACACAAGATTAAGAATGGAAGAAGGACCAGAATATAAAGTACCACATTTTTATGTTGATTACAATTTAGCAAAACAATTATTTAGTAATTTTAAAATAATTAATATACATCAAGAGATTGATTATTATGAAAAACAAAATGGTATAACAGAATCATATCATTATCATATTTTAGTTCAAAAATATTAAAGAATATTTAGTACGATTGAAAAAATGTTTAAATTTAAAACTTCATATTTATCAATGTAGAAGGCTATCATTTAAGATGAAAAGATCAAACTTTTCATCTTTTTTTGATTTTAATGCTTTATAGAAAAAAAACTAAAGTTATGTAAACAGTTGAAAAGCTATTTTTTTTATGTTATAATATTTAGCGTTAACTCAAAACATAGGATAATAATGTTGTACAAATGTACTAATTGAGTTAATGTGCTTCAAAATCTTTTATTGAAAGGAGTCAGAATTTTGAGGAGCAAGGGGTATACAACAAAGGCATTAATACAAATGGTCTTATCGGAAGGATATACTGATAGACAAATCATCGCTGATGAATTAGGAATCACGAGAAAACATGTTGCGAGAATTATTCGCGACTTGAAAGATCTTGATCTTCAGCAAAAAATTCTGAAAAAGTTGAAGTAACACTAAGAAGGGTGTCATAATGACACCCTGTTTCATTAAATATAAATTTTATTGAAAAGAAAAGTAAAATAAATAATATATTGTGTATAAAAATAAAGAAAGGAAACGAATTTCATATGGATTTTAGAAAATATTTAAATAAAAAAGTTAAAGTAGTTATTGATAGAAAAATGGGTAGCACTCATCCTAAATATAATTTTATTTATCCTGTTAATTATGGTTTCATACCTAACACAGTAAGTGGAGATGGTGAAGAATTAGATTGTTATGTTCTAGGAGTGTATGAGCCATTAGAAGAGTTTGAAGGTAAGTGCATAGCGATAATTCATAGATTAAATGATAATGATGATAAATTAATTGTAGTTCCAGAAGGAAAAAAATTTTCTATTAGAGAAATAGAAGTACTAGTAGAATTTCAAGAAAGATTTTTTAAGCATGAAATTATAATTTAGAAATTATATAATTATTTATAAAGAAGATTAGTAAATATAAAATAAAATGGAGGTTAAAATGAAAATTTTATATGGAACAGGAAATAAGGCAAAAGTAGAAGCAATGAAAAATATAATTAAATCACATAAGTTTGATGCTGAATTGTATACAATAAAGGATATAGGATTTAGTAAAGAGATAATTGAGGATGGAAAAACTTTTGAAGAAAATTCAGAAATAAAAGCAAATGCAATTAGAGAATTTTGTTTAGAAAATAATATAACAGACAAAATAATAATTACAGATGATGCAGGTTTATGTGTAGATAAATTAAATGGTGAGCCAGGTGTTTATACAGGAAGATATGCAGGAGAACATCCTACACAAGAAGAAAATTTAAATAAGTTATTAGATAATATGAAACAATTTACAAATATAAAAGATAGAACATGTAAATTTGTATGTGTATTAACAGCAATACTTCCAAGTGGAGAAAAAATAGTAGCAAGAGGAGAATGTAAAGGAACTATTGCTTTAAAAGCAGGAAAATTAGGTGGTTTAACCTATGGACCAGTATTCATTCCAAATGGATTTGATAAACCAATGGGAGATATGGAAGAGGAAGAATATGCTTCTGTACACAATCATAGAGATTTAGCAATGAATGAGTTAGTTTTAAAATTTAAAAAATTAGGATATTAAAAAGCAAACAAATGTATTGACAAAATAAAAATTAGAGTTATAATAATTATACCGAACATATATTCGTAAAATATTTTAAAAGAGGTATATATTATGATTAACACTTTACACATTAAAAATATAGGAATTATAGATGATGTTACAATTAATTTAAATGAAGGCTTTAATGTTTTAACAGGAGAAACAGGAGCCGGAAAAACTCTTATTATAGAATCTTTTCAAATTTTATCTGGTGGAAGGTTTTCTAAAGAAATGATAAGAAATGGAGAAAAAAACTCTTTTGTTGAAGCTAGTTTTTATTTGCCAGATTTTAATTTTGAAGATGATATGGTAGTTGTTTCAAGAGAAATAAACATTAATGGAAAGAATATTTGTAAAATAAATGGAAGATTAGTTACAGTATCAGAATTAAAAAATTTCATGAATAATATTATAGATATTCATGGACAAAACGAAAATCAATCTCTTTTAGATATATCAACACATATAAGTTTAATAGATGATTATTCTGGTATTAAAATGAAAGAAATTAAAGAAAAATATAAAGATTTATATGAAGAATATCAAAAAATAAAAATTGAATTAAATAATAACTATGGCGATGATAGAGAAAAACAAAGAAAATTAGATTTATTAAATTATCAAATAAACGAGATAGAAGATGCTAAATTAAAAGAAGGAGAAGAAGATGATTTAGATTCAAGAAGAAAATTTATGATGGCATCAGAAAAAATAAACAATAATTTACAAGAGGCAGAATCTCAAATAAATAATACAATCATAGATAGCATAAATGTTGCAATAAAAGCTTTAGGAAAAATTGGAGAATATAATGAAGAATATTCAAAAGCTGAGCAAAGATTAAAAGATGCATATTATGAAATACAAGAAGTTGGAAGAGATATAGAAGAATACTTTGGAGAAGTAAATTATGATGAAAAAGAGCAATATGAAATAGAAGAAAGATTAGACCTTATAAATTCTTTAAAAAGAAAATATGGAAATAATATTTCTGAAATTTTAAAATATAAGGAAGAAGTAAAAAAAGAAGTTTTTGAAATACAAAATTTAGATAGTTATATATTAGATTTAAAAAATAAGCTAAATAAAACAGAAAAATCAATGTTAGATTTATCAAAACAAATGCATGATATTAGAACAGAATTTTCAAAAGAACTAAGTGAAAAAATTAATAAAGAATTAAAAGATTTAGAAATGAAAAATTCTAATTTTAAAGTTCAAATAGATTTGTTAGATGATAATAAGTTTAATGCAAATGGTTTAGATAAAGTAGAATTTTTAATATCTACAAATATTGGTGAAGAGGCAAAACCACTTATAAAAATTGCATCAGGTGGAGAAATGTCAAGAATTATGTTAGCAATAAAAAATGTTTTAGCAGAAGTAGATAAAATTCCAGTAATTATTTTTGATGAAATTGATACTGGAATAAGTGGTATGGCAGCAAACTCTACTGGAGAAAAAATGAAACAAATTTCAAAAAATCATCAAGTGCTTTGTGTAACTCATTTAGCAAGTATAGCAGCTAAAGGCGATTATAATTATTATGTAAGCAAAGAAGTTATTAATGAAAAAACTAAAACAAAAGTTAAATTATTAAATGAAGAAGAAGTTTTAAAAGAAATTGCTAGAATTTCTAGTGGAACAATTAGTGATATTTCAATTAATCATGCAAAAGAATTAAGAAAAATGAGTTTAAAGGAAATAGCTTAAAATTATTTTTAATAAGCCAGGCACTATTGAAAAAAAGCAACATATACTAATTTATAAGTGTATTTTTGGAGGTATTCTTAAATGTTTGCTTTTTTAAATTTTTTAGCTTTAAGTCAAATAGTATTTGGCGTTGGATATATTCAAAATAATAATTTATTTCCAGAACCGCTTTCTCAAGAAGAAGAAAAAATTTATTTAGAAAGAATGAGAAATGGAGATAAAGAAGCTAGAAATATATTAATAGAAAGAAATCTAAGATTAGTTGCACATGTTGCAAAAAAATATACTACAGCAAACATAGAGCAAGATGATTTAATTTCAATAGGAAGTATAGGATTAATAAAAGGTATAAATAGTTTTGATATGGAAAAAAATTTTAAGCTTGCAACTTATGTAGCAAAATGTATAGAAAATGAAATACTAATGTATTTAAGAACAAATAAAAAAAGAGCATATGATGTTTATTTAAATGAGCCTATAGGTAAAGATAAGGATGATAACGAAGTTACTTTACAAGAAGTTTTAGAAAATAATGAAAGAAATGTTGAAGAAGAAGTTGATATAAAATTTAAAATAAAAACTTTATACGAAAAAATGAAAAAAATATTAAAAGAAAGAGAAAAAATTATTATAGAATTAAGATTTGGTTTAAATGGTAAAAAGCCAAAAACACAAAAAGAGATAGCAAAAATGATGAACATAAGTCGTTCATATGTATCAAGAATAGAAACAAAAGCAATTGGAAAATTAGCTAGAGAGATAAAAGAATAAATATTATAAAAAAGGTTATATTATGAAATATCAAGAGTTATTAAAAGAATGTAAATTATGTCCGCATAATTGTAAAATAAATAGATTAGATGGTCAATTAGGAAGATGTAAAGCAAGTGATAAAGTAAAAATTGCACTTGTAAAATTACATTATTTTGAAGAACCATGTATAAGTGGAAAAGAAGGATCAGGAACAGTTTTTTTTACTGGTTGCAATATGAAATGTAAATATTGCCAAAATTATGAAATTAGTCAAGAAAACTTAGGAAAAGAAATAACTATTCAAGAATTAGCAGATAATTTTATAAAATTACAGGAATTAAAAGCTAATAATATTAATTTAGTTACAGGAGTAATGTATATACCTCAAATAATAGAGGCTATAGAAATTGCTAAAGATAAAGGATTAAAAATTCCTATAATATATAATTCTAGTGGTTATGAAAATGTAGAAAGTATAAAAATTTTAAATGGATATATAGATGTTTATTTACCAGATATGAAATATTATTATAATGAACTTGGAGAGAAACTATCTTGTGTTAAAGATTATTTTGATAAAGCAAAGGATGCAATTTTAGAAATGTATAAACAAGTTGGTTCTCCTAAATTTGATGAAAATGGAAATATAAAAAAAGGTCTAATTATACGTCATTTAATCTTACCAAATCATTTACAAAACAGTAAAATGATATTAAAGTGGATACAAAAAAATATAGATAAAAACGTATACATAAGTGTAATGTCTCAATATTTTCCAACTAATAAAGCAAAAGAAATAGAAGATATAAATAGAAAATTAACTTTAGAAGAAAGTAAAGAGATAGAAAATTTTATTTTAAAATTAGGATTAAAAAATGGTTATTTACAAGATTTAGAAGATAATGAGGAACAGTATGTTCCAAGTTTTAAATAGTTTTATTAATAATTTTAATTTATAAAATAAAAAAAGGAATTTAAAAAAAATCCCTAACATATTTATTATAACATATTCTACATTTATTTTCAAATAGCATTTTTATATGAAAAAAATAAGAAAAACGAAGATAAAATTAGATAAAATTACTTTGTGTTTATTAATCAAATAAATTGGAAGAAATTTAATTTGAAACTATAATGGGTATATGTTAATATAAATATACAATATAAATTAAATATCAATTTTCCCTGCGTAGTGCGTATAGGCAGAATTTTTAGAACCTACAAAGTTTTGGATAAGGGAGCCACATCTCTGAGTATGGCGTGTATGCTTGCATTTATGTAAGAAACCCAGAAGTATTTAGGAAGGCACCCACCTGTGTGAGTACAGGTCCATAAAAATTCTTTTCACTTACGGCTTGAACGTGGGGCTATTTTTTTTTGTAAAAAAATGGTATTGACATATTGATTTTTTTTTGAAGTTAGTTTATAATATTCCAGTAACAAGAAAGGAAATATTATGAACGAATCAAACGGAAGAAAAACGCTAATATCAGTAAAAGTGTCAACTTTATTACTTATTTTATTAGCTATAATAATTTTAATTGTAATAGGAATAGTTATTGCAAACAATTCAAAAAAGAATGAAGAAAAAGAGTTAGATAACTCTCAAACTACTAATACAGAAATAGATGAGCTTGAAGCTACAACAGAAGAAAATTTAAATGAACAAACTTCTTATAATAGAAATGTATCTGTAAGTTCCAGATCTTCTGCACCAAGAGAGACTATGCAAGTAGTACTTTCTGAAGGATCTAATGTAGAAATAATACAAGAAAAACCAGAAGTAGCAGAAGAACCACAAACAGAGCCAGAAGTTGTTACTACTCCAATTGAAGAAGTTACTATATCAAAAGATATGGATTTAACTGTAAGAACTGGTTTGTCAAGAGATGATTTTATTTTATTAATCTCTGGAGTTGAAGAAGATACATCTAATTTTTTTGAAGAAAATGCGGGATTAATATATGATATATGCGAAAAATATAGTTTAAATGAAATTTTCTTTTGCGGATTAATTTCTGCTGAATCTGGATGGACAATAGCTACAAATCACAGAAATACTCATAATTATATAAGCTTAATGTCTGGCAAAGGTTTGATAAAATTTGAATCAGTTGAGAGTGGTTTAGAAAAAGCTGCTGAAACACTACATAATAATTATTTATTCCCAGGTGGAAAATTCTATTATGGTTCAACACTTACAGCAATGAAAACAAAGTTTTGTCCAGCATCATCTAATTGGGTAAATTTAGTTTATCAAAGAATGTCTCAAATTTTAAATTAATTTTATTTATTAAAATTATAAGAAGTATGTTTGTAAAACATACTTCTTTATTGTTTACAAAATAAAAAGTTTAAATTAAAAGTAAGGTAATTAAATTTATATGGAGAAAAAAATGAAAATAAAAGAAATTTTAAAAATTGGTATAGATAATTTAAAAGAAAATAATATAGAAGAATATAATTTAAAAACAAAAATATTATTGTCAAGTATTTTAAATAAACCTAAAGAATATATTATGATTCATGAAGATGATGAATTAGAAGAAAAAGAAGAAAAGGAATTTTTTTTAAAATTAGAAAAATTGAAAAATAATGAACCAATACAATATATTATTAATTCACAAGAATTTATGGGATTAGATTTTTTTGTTGATAATAATGTATTAATTCCACAATCTGATACAGAAATACTTGTTCAAGAAGTAATAAATATTGCTAATAAATATAATCAAAAATTAGATATTCTAGATTTATGCACAGGAAGTGGTGCAATTGTGGTTTCATTAGCTAAAAAAATAAAAAATTGTAATTTTTGGGCTTCCGATATAAGTAAAGATGCTTTAAAAATTGCTAAGAAAAATGCTAGTAATAATGGTGTTATAGTTTCTTTTATAGAATCAGATTTATTTGAAAACTTTTCAAAATTTGATAAGTTTGATATAATAGCAAGCAACCCACCATATATAAAAACAGATGTTATAAAAATGTTGTCTGAAGAAGTAAAAAAAGAACCAAAAATAGCATTAGATGGTGGAAAAGATGGGTTATTTTTTTACAGAAAAATTATAAAAGAAGCAAAAAAATATCTTAAAAATGGTGGCATTTTAGCATTAGAGATAGGATATGACCAAAAAGATGAAGTAGAAAAATTATTTAAAGAAAATGAATATATAGAAATATATTCTAAAAAAGATTTTGCACAAAATGACAGAGTTGTAGTGGGTAAATATAAAATTTAAACTTTGAATAACATATAAGCATTAATTTAAAGTATAAAAGGAATGATAAAAATGTCTTTTTCATCAGAGATTAAAGAAGAATTAAGTAAAGTAAATAATTTAAAAAATAAAGAATTATTAGGAGCAGAATTTTTAGGTTATATTTTAACTGGAAATACTGTAAATAATAATGAAGGCCTAGAATTTATTACTGAAAACGAATTTAATATAGAAAGATTTTATAAAATTTTATTTAATCTTGGAATTGATTATGAACCAGATAAAAAAGGAAAAGTTTTTATTGCTAAAATTAAAAAGAGTAAATTAGTAGAAAAATTTATGGAGATAAAAACAAAATCAACTTTAGATATTCAAAAAGCAATTGTAAAAGGAGCTTTTTTAGGAGCAGGTTCTGTTACAGATCCAAATAAGCAGTATCATTTAGAAATAATATTTCAAGAGAAAAATAACGCAGAATATATATTAAACATTTGTAATAGTTTTAATATTCATTTAAAACTTTTAGAAAATAAAGAAAAGATATATTTATATATAAAAGATGCAGAAGAAATTTCAAAATTTATGGCATTACTTGGTGCAAATAAAGGAGTATTATCTTTTGAAGATGTTAGAGTTACAAAAGAAATAAAAAACAATGTAAATAGATTAGTGAATTGCGAAACTGCAAATTTAAATAAAATAGTAAATGCTTCTGTAAATCAAGTGAATGATATCAAACTTATTCAAAATTTAAAAAAATTTGATGAATTACCAGATTATTTAAAAGAAATTGCTTTATTACGACTAGAAAATCCAGATGCAAGTTTAAAGGCACTTGGAGAAATGCTTGAAAATCCTATTGGAAAATCAGGAGTAAATCATAGATTGCAAAAAATTCATGAAATAGCGGAAGAACTAAAAGAAAGGAAATAGCAATGAATAGATTTGGTATTTATGTTCATATACCATTTTGTAAAAAGAAATGTAAATATTGTGATTTCGTTTCTTTTTTTTGTGATGAGCAAAATCAGGAAAAATATTTTGAAAAATTAACTCAAGAAATAAATTTAAAAAAAATAAATAAAAAAGTAAATACTATTTATATTGGAGGTGGAACTCCATCTTTTGTAGATTCAAAATATATAGTAAATATAATTAATGTATTAAAAAATAATTTCAATATTGATGAAAGCTCTGAGATTACAATTGAAATAAATCCAGGAACAATAACAAAAGAAAAACTATTAGATTATAAAAATTCTGGAATTAACAGAATTAGTATAGGACTTCAAAGTACAGAAAATAGATTATTGGAATTAATAGGTAGAATACATACTTATGAACAATTTTTAGATACATATAATTTAGTAAAAGAAGTTGGATTTAAAAATATAAATGTAGACTTAATGCTTGCTCTTCCAACTCAAACAAATAAAGAATTAATTAATAGTTTAAATAATGTAATTTCTTTAAAACCAAATCACATATCAATATATTCATTAATACTAGAAGAAGAAACTGAGCTTTATAAAAAAGTTCAAAATAAGGAATTAGAATTATTAGATGATGAATTAGAAAGAAAAATGTATTGGCAAACAAAGAAAATATTAGAAAAAAATGGGTATATTCATTATGAAATATCAAATTTTGCTAAAAAAGGTTTTGAATCTAAACATAATTTAGATTGCTGGAATCAAGAAGAATATTTAGGTTTTGGACTTTCATCACATTCTTATATTGATAATAAAAGATTTTCAAATACATCTAATTTTAATGAATATATAAATTCTAAAAATTTTAAAGATATAGTTGAAATTCATGAAGAACAAACAAAAGAGGAAAAAGCAAAAGAATTTATGATGATTGGACTTAGAAAAATTGATGGAATAAGTATTTCAGAATTTGAAAGAAAATTTAGAATTAATCCTTTATTCTATTTTAGATTTGAAATAAATAAACTTACAAATGATGGATTAATTGAGGTAGATTTAGATAATATTAAATTAACTAAAAAGGGCTTAGATTTAGCCAATTTAGTATTTGAAGAATTTATATAAAAAATATAAAATAACTATTGACAAATTGCAAATAACAGTATATTATATTAGCAGTCAAACATCAAGTTTGCTAAAAAGAGGTGAAAGTGATGTCAGGGGATTTAGATAAAAGAAAAAAGAAAGTTTTGCAGGCTATAATTGAAGAATATATAGAAACTGCTGAACCAGTAAGTTCAAATAATTTGGTAAAAGAACTAGAATGTAGTAGTGCAACAATTAGGAATGAAATGGCAGAATTAGAAAAAATAGGCTTTTTAGAAAAAACACATACTTCAAGTGGACGTATTCCATCTCAAAAAGGATATAGATATTATGTTGATGAGTTAATAAGAGATGATAAATTAAGTAAAAAAGAAATGGAGTTAATTAAAGATAGATTAGAAACAAAAGTTAACGATTTAGAAGACTTAACTAAAATTGCTACAACAACTTTATCAGAAATAACTCATTATACAACTATTACAATTGGCCCTGATGTAAATAATCACATAATTGTAGATATTAAATTTGTTCTACTTGGTAGTAGAGTTTTAATGGCTGTAATACTTACAGATTCAGGAATAATCAGAGAATCAATAATAAAATTTGATGAAGATATTACTCAAGATCAAGCAGAAGATTTAACATATCTTTTTAGAAATAAGCTAGTAGGAAAACCTTTAGAACAATTAAATGCACCTATAGAAGAATTTATTATGTCAGAAATAAAAATGGGCATAAATATAATTAAAAAGGTAATAGCAGAAATAAATAAAATAATTAGAGAATCACATCAAGTATATCTAGATGGTGCAAATAAGGTTATTGATATGCCTGAATTTAAAAAGGTAGATGTAGCTAAAGAATTTTTAAATGTATTAGATGCAAAAGATTTAGTTGCAGATGTTTTAAATACAGGAGTTGCTGAAGATATAAAAATATATATAGGTGAAGAAACTGAAAGAGAAGAACTAAAGAACTTCAGTATAGTAACATTTAATCATTTATTAGCAGATAAAGATATTGGTACAATAGGAATTATAGGTCCAACAAGAATGGATTATTCAAAAGTTATTTCAGTAATGAAATATATAAGCAAAAAATTAAATGATGACTTAAAAAATGGAAAAATATAAGAAGGTGAGGAATAATTTTGGAAAACGAAGAAAATAAAATAAATGAAGAAAATAATAATTCAGAAGTAACAGATACTACTTCTAAGGAAAACCAAACAACAAGTGATGTTACAGATGAAAAAAATAATACTAATTCAGCAGAAATTGATAAATTAAAAGAAGAATATGATGAATTAGATGATAGATATAAAAGACTATTTGCAGAATTTGAAAATTACAAAAAAAGAAGTCAAAAAGAAAGAGAAAGCATTTATGGAATGATTACAGGAGATGTTGTTGCAACAATGCTTCCAATAATGGATAATTTAGAAAAAGCAGCAGATGCCAAAACAGATGATGAAAAATATCAAGAGGGAGTTAGATTAGTTGCTAGACAATTTAGAGAAGCACTAAAATCTTTAGGATTAGAAGAAATCGAAACAATAGGTCAAAGATTTAATCCAGAATTTCATGAAGCTGTAAGTCATATAGAAGATAATACAAAAGGTGAACAAGAAATTGTACAAGAATATAGAAAGGGCTATAAAATAGGAAATAAAGTTGTTAGACATTCTATGGTAATTGTAGCAAATTAATAAAAAATGGATACAATAATTTTATTATTTTTTAGATATGGTGGAATAGTTACTTTAGTTTGTGCAATAGTATTTTTTATACTATATAGAAAAAATGAATTAAAGAAAATTTATAAAGTTTTGATGATTATTTCTATAATATTATTTATCATTAATATAGGTTTATGGTTATACTTACCAATTCAGCTTAAAAATATTTTTGAAGTAGTTGAAAATAATATTACAGATTTAATTATATAATGTCATTAAATTTTTTATATAAATTAACTAAAGAAAAGATAAGTTAAAATTAACTTAAAATATAAAGAAAATAATAATAAAGAAAATAAAGGGAGGAATTTTCAAAATGGGAAAAATTATTGGTATTGACTTAGGAACAACAAACTCTTGCGTTTCTGTTATGGAAGGTGGAGAAGCAGTTGTAATACCTAACGCTGAAGGAAACAGAACAACACCTTCAGTTGTAGCTTTCTCAAAAAATGGAGAAAGATTAGTAGGACAGATTGCAAAACGTCAAGCTGTTACAAATCCAGACAACACAGTTATTTCTATAAAAAGAAAAATGGGAACAAATGAAAAAGTAAAAATAGAGGGAGATGAATTTTCTCCACAAGAAATTTCAGCAATGATATTACAAAAATTAAAAGCTGATGCTGAAAATTATTTAGGAACAACAGTTACACAAGCTGTTATAACAGTTCCTGCTTATTTTAGTGATAGTCAAAGACAAGCAACAAAAGATGCTGGTAAAATAGCTGGACTAGAAGTTTTAAGAATTATAAACGAACCAACTGCAGCAGCTTTAGCTTATGGAATGGATAAAGAAGATCAAGATCAAAAAATAATGATATATGACCTAGGTGGAGGAACATTTGATGTTTCTATACTAGATATTGGTGATGGTGTTTTTGAAGTTTTATCAACAAACGGAAATACTCATTTAGGTGGAGATGATTTTGATGAAGCAATTATTAATTATTTAGTTAGTGAATTCAAAAAATCAGAAGGTATAGACTTAAAATCAGATAAAATGGCTATGCAAAGATTAAAAGAAGCTGCTGAAAAAGCTAAAATAGAACTTTCAGGAATGCAACAAACACAAATTAATTTACCATTTATTACAGCTGATAGTGCTGGACCAAAACATTTAGATGTTACTTTAACAAGAGCTAAATTTGAAGAATTAATTGGAAAATTAGTAGAAGATACTAAGGTTCCAGTAGAACAAGCAATGAAAGATGCTGGAATCACAGCTGCTGATATTCATAAAGTATTATTAGTTGGTGGTTCTACAAGAGTTCCATTAGTTCAAGAAATGGTTAAAAAAATAACTGGTAAAGAACCAGATAAAGGAATAAATCCTGATGAATGTGTTGCAATTGGTGCAGCTATTCAAGGTGGTGTTTTATCAGGAGATGTTAAAGACTTAGTATTATTAGATGTAACACCTCTATCATTAGGTATTGAAACCTATGGTGGTGTATTTACAAAATTAATAGAAAGAAATACAACAATACCAACTAAAAAATCACAAGTATTCTCTACAGCTGGAGATGGTCAAACATCTGTTGAAGTTCATGTTTTACAAGGTGAAAGAGAAATGGCAGCATATAATAAAACATTAGGAAGATTTCAACTAACAGGTATTCCACCAGCACCTAGAGGAGTTCCACAAATTGAAGTAACATTTGATATAGATGCTAATGGTATAGTTCATGTTTCTGCAAAAGACCAAGCTACTGGAAATGAACAAAAAGTTTCAATAACAGCTAGTACAAATCTTTCAGAAGATGACATTAATGAAGCTATTAAAGATGCTGAAGCACATGCTGCAGAAGATAAAAAGAGAAAAGAAGAAATTGAAGTTAGAAATAATGCAGAAAGTTTAGTTTATAATAGCCAAAAAACTTTAGATGAATTAGGTGATAAAATTAGCGGAGAAGAAAAAGCTAAAGTTGAAGGTGAAATGGAAAATGTAAGAAAAGCATTAGAAGGTTCAGATGTTGATGCAATTAAAGATGCAACAGAGAAATTAACAAAAGTATTTTACGATTTATCAGAAAAATTATATTCTGCACAAGCTGCTGCAAATCAAGCTGGAACTGAAACAGCTGAAACAACTACTGATAGTGGAGAAGCAAAAGAAGGAACAGTTTATGATGCTGATTATAAAGTAGAAGATGATAATAATAATGATGATAATAATAACTAATTAAAATATAATGGTTATAAGAGAGGTCAGAAATATAAGCTGACCTCTATATAGCTATTATAGTATTTAAATACATAATCAGTAGGAGGATTATAAAAGATGGCACAAAAGCGAGATTATTATGAAGTTTTAGGTGTAAGTAAAGATGCAACTGATGAAGATCTAAAAAAAGCTTATAGAAAACTAGCAAAGAAATATCATCCAGATGCAAATCCAGATAATAAAGCAGAAGCCGAACAAAAATTTAAAGAAGTTAATGAGGCTTATGAAACTCTTTCTGATAAACAGAAAAGACAAATGTATGATCAATTTGGATTTGATGGTCCACAAGGTTTTGGTGGCGGTCAAGGCGGTGGATATTATTCTTATGGATCTGGTTTTAGTGGCTTTGGTGGATTTTCAGATTTTGGAGATTTCGGAGATTTAGGAGATATTTTCTCATCTTTCTTTGGTGGAGGAACATCTAGAAGCAGAAGTTCTAATGGCGCTAGAAAAGGTGCAGATTTAAAAATAAATTTAGATATAACTTTTGAAGAATCATATCTTGGTGTTGAAAAAGAAATAAGTTTAAATAGAAATGAAACTTGTTCATCATGCGCTGGAACAGGGGCAAAAAGAGGAACATCACCTCAAAAATGTTCTATGTGTGGAGGAACTGGAAAAATAAAACAAATAGTTACTACTCCTTTTGGTCAAATGGCAACACAAAAAGTTTGTACACAATGTGGAGGAACTGGAAAAGTTATTAAAGAGCCTTGCCAAGAATGTAGAGGAAAAGGTACATTAAAAAAGACTGTGAAATTAAAAGTAAAAATTCCTGAAGGTATAGATAATGGTCAAACTGTTGTATTAAAAGGAGAAGGCGAACCAGGTACAAATGGAGGTTCAAAAGGAGATTTATATATAGTTGTTCATGTTAAAAGACATAATATTTATACAAGAAAATCTGAACATGTATTATGTGATATACCAATTACAATAACTGGTGCAACTTTAGGAACAGATGTTGAAATTCCTATGGTAGATGGAACAAAAGAGACTTATAGAATTCCAGAAGGAACTCAAACAGGAACAAAATTTACAATAAAAAATAAAGGTTTCAAGAGTATAAATGGAAATTGGAGAGGAGATTTTGTTTTTACAGTAATAGTTCAAACACCAAAAAAATTAACTCATGAACAAAGAGAGTTATTAATGCAACTTGCAAAAACAATGAATGAACAACCACCATTAAAGAAAAAAGGAATATTTGGATAAATTGGAATTAAAAGGTCAAATTGAAGAATTTATATATCAAAATGAATCAAATAGTTATAGTATAGCTGTATTTAGTACAGAAGATCAAGAGGTAGTAACAGTTGTAGGTTATCTACCTTTTATTGCTGTTGGAGATACTTTAAAACTTCAAGGAAAAATGGTAGTTCATCAAGAATATGGTGAACAATTCAAAATTGAAACTTTTGAAAAATTAATGCCAGAAAATGCAGTAGCTCTAGAAAAATATTTAGCAAGTGGAACTATTAAAGGAATAGGACCAGCTACAGCTAGAAAAATTATAGATAAATTTGGTGAAGAAACACTAACTGTTTTTAAATTTGAGCCTTTAAGATTGGCAGAAATAAAAGGTATTACAAAGGATAGAGCCTATGAAATAAGTGAAGAATTTAATGAAAAATGGGAAGTTTGGCAAATTGTAAGTTTCTTAGAACAATTTGGAATAGGAGCAAATAACAGTAAAAAAGTATATGATGCTCTAGGAGTAGATGCTGTTGAAAAAATACAAGAAAATCCTTATATATTAGTTGATATAGTTTATGGTGTTAATTTTTATAATATTGATAGAATTGCTATGCAAATTGGTGTTCCAATGGATAGTGATTATAGAATTAAAAGTGGAATAAAATATGCATTATTAGTTGCAAGTTATAATGGACATACTTGTGTAGAAAAAGAAAACCTAATTAATTATGTTAAAGATATTTTGGATGTTGATGAAGAATTAGTAAAAAATAATATTATAAATTTAAATGTAGCATCAGAAATTCATATAGTGGAAGATAAAGATAATGAATATGTTTTTTTAGAACAACTTTATAAAGCTGAAAAAAACATAGCAGAAAGATTGTGCATATTAAGAGATTGCAATAATACAAAATATATTAAAAATTTTAAAAAAGAAATAAAAAAACATGAAGAGAAGCTAGATATTGAATTATCAGAAAAACAATTTGATGCAATTAATCAAATAAATGAAAATAATGTATGTATAATCACTGGTGGACCTGGTACTGGAAAAACTACTATTATAAAATTTGTAATTGATATTTATAAAGAACAAAAAAAGAAAGTAGTTTTATGTGCTCCAACAGGAAGGGCTGCTAAACGTATGAGTGAAACAACAGGAGAAGAGGCAAAAACAATACATAGATTATTAGAAATTGGAAAATTCGAAGAAGATAAATTAGGAAGCATTGATACAGATGTTACACCAGTTGATAGTGATGTTTTAGTTATTGATGAAATGTCTATGGTAGATGTTTTTCTTATGAATTATTTAGTAAAAGCAGTTTTTTTAGGAACAAAAATTATTTTTGTAGGAGATCCAAATCAATTGCCATCAGTAGGACCTGGCAGTATATTAAAAGATTTAATAGATTCTCAAGAATTTGCTACTGTTCATTTAGATAAAATTTTTAGACAAGCAGCTAAAAGTAAAATAATTGTGAATGCACATAATGTAAATAATGGTATAAATTTTATAGGTAAAAAAGATTATAGTGAAGATTCAGAAAATGATTTCTTTTATATAAATGAGTCTAATCAAGATAAAATGCTTTACCAAGTATTATCACTAAGTAAGGAACGTTTAAAAAATTATGGAAATTTTGAATTTTTTACCAATATACAAGTTTTAACTCCTACTAAAAAAGGAAAACTTGGAACAAAAGAGTTAAATAAATATTTACAAGCAGAACTAAATCCCAAAACAGATGAAATTTTGGAAAAAAGTTATGGGGATATCACTTTCAGAGAAGGTGATAGAGTTATGCAAATAAAAAACAATTATGATATTTACTGGGAAAAAGGCAATAGAAACAATTTGAAAACTTATGAAGCTGGAACAGGTGTGTTTAATGGTGAAATAGGAAGAATTGCTAAAATTGATTATTCAGATAAACAAATTGAAATTGAATTTGATGATGGAAAAAATGCATGGTATGCTTTTTCAGAATTAGACCAGTTAGAACATGCTTATGCAATTACAATTCATAAAGCACAGGGAAGTGAATTTGATGTTGTAATTTTAGTAATTCCACAATCATCAAATATGTTGCTTACAAGGAATTTGCTATATACAGGGATAACAAGAGCTAAAAAGCTTTTAATTGTAATTGGAAATAAAAATTTAATTGAATTTATGATTAATAATTCAGAAGTTAAAAAGAGAAATACAGGTTTAAAGTTAAAATTTCAAAAAAATGATTAAAAATTTTATTGTCGAAAACCTCTAAAAATACGACAAAACTAGTCCTTTTTTTATGAAGGGCTTTTTTTTTTATTTTAGAATATATTATATATAAATTTTTTATAAGGAGGAAATAAAGTTGAATGTTAAACATTTTATTGAGGACAAGCTATTAATTTTTGAAATAACAGAAGAAATAGATCATCATAATTCTGAAAGAATAAGAAAAAGAGCTGATTATGAAATTCAACGCTTTATGCCTAAGAAAGTTATTTTTGATTTTAAAAAAGTAAATTTTATGGATAGTGCAGGAATAGGATTAATAATAGGAAGATATAAAACAACTAATGATTTTGGTGGTAATTTAGAATTAATAAATGTAAATAGTAAATTAAAAAGAGTTTTTGAAATGTCAGGTATTTTAAAAATTATACCAATTGTAGAAAAATCTTCAGATGAGAAAGCAGTTTAGCAGTTAGATTTATAAATAATTATAAAATCAAAAAATTAAAATGCTTATTAATGGAGATTGAATATTTGAAAAGGAAAGGAGAATTAATCTAATTATTATAATTGGATTATATAAAAATTATGAAAAATATAAAAAATGAAATGAAATTGGAATTTTCTAGTAAATCTACAAATGAAGCTTTTGCTAGAATTTCTGTTGCAGCTTTTGCATCACAACTTGATCCAACAATAGAGGAAATTGCAGATATAAAAACATCTGTATCAGAAGCTGTAACAAATGCTATTATACATGCATATCCAAATACAGATGGAATAGTTAAAGTAAGAGCTTTTTTATATGATAATGAAATAGAAATAGAAGTATCAGATACAGGTGAAGGAATTGAAAATATAGAGGAAGCAAGAGAACCTTTATATACTACTAAAGGAAATTTAGAACGTTCCGGAATGGGATTTACTATTATGGAAAATTTTATGGACGAGCTTAAAGTAGAATCTATTGTAGGTTTAGGTACAAAAATTACAATGAATAAAAAAATAAAGAAAAATATGTCTTTAGAAAATACATATTAGGAGGATAAAATGCAAGAAAGAGAAAAAACTCTTATTGCACAAGCACAGCAAGGTGATAAAGAAATATTAGCACAAATTATGGAAAATAATAAACGGACTTATATGGAGTATTGTAAAAAGATTTTTAGGAAGAGGATATGAAGCAGAAGATTTATATCAAATTGCATGTATAGGTTTTATAGAGGCAATACAGAGATTTAAGTTTGAATTTAATGTTGAACTTTCTACATATTCAGTTCAATATATGATAGGAGAAATAAAAAAATTTTTAAGAGATGATGGCATGATAAGAATAAGTAGAAATGTGAAAGAATTAGGAATAAAAATAAAAGAATTAGAGCGAATATATATGGTAAAAACTGGAGAACCATTATGCATTGCAAAACTTTCAAAAATTTTAGAAATTCCAGAAGAAAATATATATATTGCTATGAAAGCATTAAAAACAGTTGAATCAATAAATGAAAAAATAGATGAAGATGGAAAGGAATTACTTGAAATATTAGCTAAAGATGAAGATGAACAAAATAAAATTATTGATAAAATAACTTTATTTGAACTTATCGAAGAATTAGATTTTAGAGATAAAAAAATAATAGATTTAAGATATTTTAAAGATAAAACTCAAGCTCAAGTAGCAGATATTTTAGGTATTTCTCAGGTTCATGTTTCGCGAATAGAAAAAAGAATATTAAAAGATTTTAAATCTAAATTATTAACTTAATTGTTTATGAAAGAGGTTTATTTTGAAAAAAATATTATTTTATTTATTTTTTGTTATTATTTTAATTATAACAATGCCAATTATTTTTACAAATAAATTTAAAACAGAAGAAGTAATATCTAACCAAACTGTGGAAGAAAAATTTGATTATGGAAAATATAGTACTATAAAATTATTACATACAGAAACAGGGGAAGTAGAAGAGCTAGATTTAGATAGTTATTTATATGGTGTTGTTTCTAGTGAAATGCCAGCTAATTTTGAAATGGAAGCACTAAAAGCTCAAGCTGTTTCTGCAAGAACTTATACAATTTATCAAATAAAAAATGGTAGTAAACATGAAAACGCAGATTTATGTGATAACTCTGCTCATTGTCAAGCATGGATATCTAAAGAGAACAGAATGGCAAGATGGGAAGAAGATTTAAGAGAAGAATATTGGAAAAAAATTGTTACAGCAGTAAATGAAACAAAAGGAAAAATAATTTTATATAATAATGAGCCTATAAATGCACTTTTTCATAGTAATAGTGGTGGAAGCACAGAAACATCTTTAAATGTTTGGGGAGGAGATTTTCCATATTTTCAAGTAGTTGAAACATCTGGAGAGGAAGCATATACATCATATAATTCTGAAACGCAAATAACTAAAGATGAATTAATAACTATTATGCTTGAAAAATATTCTGAATTTAAAATTGATTTTTCTAAAGAAGATTGTATAAAAATTGTTGAATATACAGACAGTGGAAGAATAAAAAAAATGCAAATAGGAAATATAGAGCTTAGTGGTGTAGAAGCTAGAAAATTATTTAATTTAAAATCTGCAAAATTTAATTTTGAAATAAATGGTGATGTTATAAAATTTATAGTTACAGGATATGGACATGGAGTTGGTTTAAGTCAATGCGGAAGTGATGCTTTAGCAAAACAAGGAAAAAATTATGAAGAAATAATAAAATATTATTATAAAGATGTGGAAATAAGTGAATAATCTTATAAAAACTGTAAATACTAAAAATAATTAATTACTTAAATGGAGGTTTTTATGGGAAGAAGAGAATATTATGAAGAACAAAAATTAAAAAGAATTGCAGGCATTTTTAGTATTATTTTAATTTTATCTGTTGTTATTTTTTTAACAATATTTGTAATGTATAATAAAAAACTAAGAAAAGAAGCAAATCAAAATATTGAAAGTTTAGGACAGTTAAATGAAATAGTTTCTAACGAAGATTTAGAGGAAACTAGTTTCTCTTCAGATTCTACTGTTTCTAATTCAATATCAAATAATGTTACAAATACTGAAAATACTAATGCTGTAAATAATGTTTCAAAAAATACTTCAAAAAAAATAGTTAATACTACTCCTGTAGAAGCTACTGTTCAAAATACGGTAGAAAATACAAATACTGTTTTAGAAGAAGAAAAAGAAGCTCCAAAAGAATTACATTTTGAAGCACCAGTTTCTGGAGAAATAATAAAGGATTTTGCTACAGATACGCTAATTTATTCTAATACTTTAGAAGAATGGACAACGCATTCTGGAATTGATATAAAAGCAGATAAAACATCTATTGTAGTTGCATCAGAAGCTGGAGTAGTTGAAAGTATAAAAAATGATCCAAGATATGGATTAACAATTACTTTAAAACATGATAATGGATTTAAAACAGTTTATTCAAATCTTTTAACAACTGAATTTGTTTCAGAAGGTGAAACTGTTGAAAAAGGACAAACTATAGCAACAATAGGTGAAAGTGCAAGTTTTGAAATATCAGATGATACACATTTACATTTTGAAATGTATAAGGATGGTACAGTTGTAAATCCTACAATATATTTAAAATAATATTTAATTTTATATTATAAAAAAGATGTTTATTTGAAATTATGTATAAACATCTTTTTTATTTACATAGAATGTTTATAAAAATACTAAAATTTAACCAATATTTTATATTGAAAAAATTTTTTCATTATGTTATAAATATATATAGATTAAAAAAACAGAAAAGAGGATTTAAGTTATGGATAAAAAGAAAATTTTTACAAAAATAATTGCAGGATTAGCATTACTTTTAATGGTATTTTCAGTATGTGGAACATTATTATTTTATTTATTAGCTGCATAAATATTATAAAGATTGGAGCATGTAAATAATGATAAATCAAACTTTGGAAAATTTTTATGAAACTAAAATAATTGATAATATTAATAATTTATATACAAATCCTTTAACAGTAATTACTACTATATTAGATTTAATAATTGTTATTTTTTTAATTTATAAAGCTTTTAAAATGCTAAAAGAAACAAGAGCATGGCAATTATTAAAAGGAATAGCTGTATTAATAGTTATTACTCTTTTGAGTGGTTATTTAAAATTAACAATATTAAATTATGTTTTAACATCTGTAATGTCTTATGGTGTGATAATGCTTATTATAGTATTTCAACCAGAACTTAGAAGAGCATTAGAGCAGTTAGGAACAACAAATAGATTTAGTAGATTTTTAGGAATAGATCAAGATTTAAATGCTAAAAAGAAAGAAAATATATATAAAATAGCTATTGCAGCAGTAGAATTGTCAAAACAAAAAAAAGGAGCTTTAATAGTAATTGAAAGAGAAATAAAAATTCTAGATATTACATCAACAGGAATATTAATGAATTCAGAAATATCTCCACAGTTATTAGTAAATATTTTTGAACCTAAAACGCCACTTCATGATGGAGCTGTTGTAATTAGTGATAATAAAATAGCTGCAGCATCTTGTATGCTTCCATTAGCTGATGATAAAGATATAGCAAGAGAATTAGGAACAAGACATAGAGCTGCAATTGGTATTTCAAAAGAATCAGATGCAATTGTTGTAGTTGTTTCAGAAGAAACAGGAAAAATTTCAATAGCAAAAGATGGAACTTTAATTGCAGATGTTAGAGAAGATGTTTTGAAAAAAATTTTAATAAAGAATTTAATAAATGAACCAATACATACATCTAGAAATAAAAAAGTAAAAGCAAAAAAAGAAACAAAATAAAAATTTTTTTAATATAAATAAAAAAGTAAATTATAAAGTGAGCTTAAATTAAGCTCACTTTAAAAATTTACTTTTTATTTTTATATAAATTTATTTATTGCTTCTGCAAAAGCTCCTTCAGATGCTGTTGCTTTTGTTACATATTTTGCAACATTTTTTAAATCATCATAAGCTTCATTAACAGCTATTCCAATTCCAGCTTCTTTGACCATTTCATAATCATTTATATTATCACCTATTGCGAGGATGTCATTTTTAGAAATATTTAAATAGTTAGATAGGAATTTTAAAGCTTCATTTTTATTTATATTTGTTGGAGATATATTTAAATATTCATAGTCTTTATTAATAATATTATCTCTATATTTTCCTCTTTTATTAATAAAAACAGATTCAATATTTTTGTTAATTGATAATATTTTTTTAAAATCATAAAGAGTATTTTTTTCTGTTGTTATTACTATTGAAAAAGCATTAATATCATTTTTTTCTACAAAAGTTAATATATTATCTACAATATTAAAATATAAAGAATCATTAGCATTTTTTTCTTTTAAAATAAAATTTCTTAAATCCATATATTCTAATTTTTCAGAAATAATCTCAGTATCAGTATAAATATGTATATGAAAATTATTTCTTTTAGCCAAAGTTATTATAAATAATAAATCACTTTTAGAAATAGTTTTACTCATTAATTCTTTTCCAGTTTTTAAATTTATAATTTGAGTTCCGTTTCCAAAAATTCCGTAGGATGCATTAAATTGGTCACAAATTTTTTTAGACACAGAATAAGACTTTCCTGTGCAAACAACAAAATCAATTTTATCTTTATGAATTTTATTGACAGCTTCTATATTTTTTGAAGAAATTTTATTATTTCTATCTATAATAGTGCCATCTAAATCACTAGCAATTAGTTTTATACTCATAATTTAAAACCTTTAATTATTCTCATCTTCTTCTAAAGAGTTGCCTGCAAAATGCATAGTATTATCTGGATCGAAGGATGTATTTCTTGCCTTTAGTGATTTTATACAATATTTTTCATAAGTATAATCTTTATTAACTTTAAAATCAAAAGTAACATTATAGTTAGTTACTTCTTTATCAATTGTTCTAGTTATAATTGCGTTTGCAGTATATGTTCCATTTTCTTCATTAGTAATTGATATATCTGAACATTTATATTTTTCTTTAGAAAATACATTATAATCTTTACCATAAATATAAGAATTACTATTAGTAGCGTAATTAACGTAATTTGAATATGATTGAATACGTTTTGTATTTGAATAATCAAGTCCTGTTAATTCTGTTAAAAATTTATGAACATTATCAGCTGTTGCAGCATATTTAGTATCTACTTCTAGAGAAGATTTATTTGAATTTGAATCAAAATATCTTTTTGCTATAAGTAATAATATTGTATTGTTCTCTAAGTTTTCACTATCTAAATTTACTCTTTGAATAGCTAAACCATAATCTTCCATTAATTGTCTTACTTCTTCTAAATCCACATCATCAGTAAAGTCAACAACAACAGGATTTTTGTCTGATAAATCTATTGTTTCATTTAAAGTGGAATTATTTACATTGTTATTTATAGAATTTTCTATAATGTTATCAACAGTATTTGTATTTTCAATGGTATTGGAAACTTCATTGTTAGAAGTAATAGATTTTGTTGTTTTAAAACATACAAAATAAATATTTAGTCCAACAGCTACTAGTAAAATAATTATTAAAAAAATAAGTAAAAAAATTTGTTTTTTTGATATTTTATTTCCCATAATATACCTCTTATTTAAACAATATAATTAATTCTACCATACTTTTATAAATTAATCAATTTTTAAAGCTCCAGTTTTTTATTCTACTTAAAATTTATAATAGAATAAAAGATGTAAAGTTGGACAAATGTAGGAAAATAATATATAATTGCAATTACAATAATTTTATGTTTTTTATTTAAAACATAAAAACGGATGGAGAATAACTATGAGAAATATAAAATTAATAATAGAATATGATGGCAAAGGATTTAATGGATGGCAAAAACAGCCTAATAAATTAAATATTCAAGGAGAAATAGAAAAAGCAATAGAAGAAATTACAGGTGAAAAAATAGATTTAATTGCTTCTGGAAGAACTGATGCAGGGGTAAGTAGTTTAGGTCAAACTGCAAATTTTAAAACTAATAGTAATATTGAGGCAAGTAAATTTGCTTATGCTATTAATTCTAAATTAAAAAAAAGTATTAGAATAAAAAATGCAGAAGAGGTAGATGAGAAATTTCATAGCAGATATTCTGTGAAATCCAAAAAATATAGATACACAATTAATAATTCTTTGCATGGAAGTGCAATCTACAGAGATTTAGAGTACCATTTTCCTTTTGAATTAGATATAGAAAAAATGAAAAAAGCCGCTAAATATTTTGAAGGAGAACATGATTTTAAAGCTTTTAAAGCAAGTGGTACAAGTAGTAAAAGTAGTGTTAGAAAAATTTATAAAGCAGAAGTATTTAAAAAGGATGATAGAATATATATAGAACTTACTGGAAATGGTTTTTTATATAATATGGTTAGAATTATATCTGGTACTTTATTAGATGTAGGAATTGGTAAAATAACACCAGAAGAAATTCCTAATATTATTAATAGTAAAGAAAGAATTAAAGCTGGTAAAACACTTCCAGCAAAAGGATTATGCTTAGTAGAAGTTAATTATTAATCACATAAAAAAATTAGTAGAATATTATATATAAATAGAACATAAAAAATGGAGGTTTTATTTATATGAATAATTTACTAATTTTTTTTGCTATTCCAGTAGCAACAATTATATTATCAATAATATTTGAAACTTTAATAAAATGTCCTTTTAAAATAGCTGGAATAGCTTTTTCAATATTTTTATTAACTGCGTTTGCTTTAGGAGGAACAGTAGAATTATTAGTATTAGCAATTGTATATACAATTATTTCGTTTATATCAGCATATCTAACTTCTATATTCGAAAATAAATCTGATGATAATAATTGTAATAATAATGCTACAAGTGAAGTAAATAATTCTATATCAAATATATTAAATAGCAATCAATCTAATAATAATGTTTGTAGAAGGTTTAGATAGAATTTTTAGAAATCTAATATTCTTGAAATGCAAAAATAATAATGGTATAATGCATTTTGAGGTGATAAAAATAAAAATAGCAATTATTTCAGATATACATGGAAACAGTGTTGCACTAAAAGAAATTATAAAAGATGCAGAAAAAAATAAAGTAAATGAATATATTTTTTTAGGTGATCAAGTAAATGATTTGCCTTTTGGAAATGAAACTTTAGATATTGTGAGAAAATATAGTAATAAAGTTTTAAAAGGAAACAAAGAGCAATATTTAATAGAATATGATAAAGAAAGATATAATTGGAAAAATGTTCAATTCAAAAATACTTTATTTATGTATAATGAATTAACAAAAGAAAATTTAAAATATATAAAAGAATTACCTCATTTTATGAAATTAGAATATGATGGGGTAAAATTATTAATTGCACATGGATCACCTAAATCTGTTGAAGAACAATTACATAGAAATAGAACAGATTTAATTAATAAATATACAGAAAATTTGGAAGAAGATGCATTAATTTTTGGGCATACACATGAAAAAGTTTGGAAAGAAACTGTTAACAATAAATTAGTAATTAGTTGTGGATGTTCAGGCGTATCTCCATTTTTTATAGGACAAGCCGAATATGTTATTTTAGAAATTAATAATGGAAAAATAGATGATATAATTTCTAGATTAGTTAATTTTGATATTAATTTAATAAAAAAGAAAATAATAACAAGTGGAATTTTAAATGAAGATAAAGTTTTAATGAATTTAACTTATGGAGCAATAAGTGGTCATGGAGCAATGAGACATAATTTCCTTATGGAAGCAAAAGAAATTATGCTTGAAAGAAATGGTAAATTATATAAAGATAATGCAAAAGGAATTTTTAAATACTTTAAATTATATGATGATGATATATGGCTTGGTTTAGCAGAAAAATATAAAAATGAATTTATATTCTAGTAAAAGAGGACAATTATGAGATTAGATAAATTTTTAAAAGTAAGTAGAGTTATAAAAAGAAGAACTGTTGCTAATGATGCTGCAGATAATGGAAGAATAGCAGTAAATGGAAAAATAGTAAAACCTAGTTATGAAGTAAAAGTAGGAGATATAGTAGAAATAAAATTCGGAGATAAAGTTTCTAGATTTGAAATTTTAAAAATACCAATGACACAAGGAAAAGATTTAGGAGAAATAATAAAAATTTTATAAGATGAGAAAAGAGGTAAAAAATATGCCAGATTTTGTTCATTTACACGTACATAGTGAGTATAGTTTGTTAGATGGAATGTGTAGAATTAAAGATTTACCTAAAAGAGCAAAAGAACTTGGAATGAAAGCTATTGCTATTACTGACCATGGAGTTATGTATGGTGTTGTAAATTTCTATAAAGAGTGTGTTAAAGAAGGTATAAAACCAATTATTGGTTGTGAAGTTTATGTTGCACCAAGAAATAGAAAAGATAAAGAATCTGGAATAGATGATGACTATTCTCATCTTATTTTGTTGGTAAAAAATAAAACTGGTTATCAAAATCTTATAAAATTAGTGTCTTTAAGTTTTACAGAAGGATATTATTATAAACCACGTATAGATACAGAAATATTAGAAAAATATAGTGAAGGATTAATTTGTTTAAGTGCTTGTTTAGCAGGAAGTGTAAATAAAGCTATTTTAAAAGATGACTTAGAAAAAGCAAAAGAAATCGCACTTTGGCATAAAAAAGTTTTCGGTGAGGATTATTATTTAGAAATACAAAATAATGGACTTCCAGAACAAGTAATGGTAAATCAAAAGTTAATAGCACTTTCAAAAGAATTAGAAATTCCTCTTGTTGGAACAAACGATGCACATTATTTAAAACAAGAAGATAGTTATAATCATGAAATTTTGCTTTGCATACAAACAGCTAAAAAAATTACTGATGAAGATAGAATGAGATTTGAAACAAATGAATTTTATATTAAATCTCCTGAAGAAATGGCAGATTATTTTTCAGCTGTACCAGAAGCAATAGAAAATACAGTAAAAATTGCAGATAAATGTAATTTTGATTTCGAATTTGGTGTTACAAAACTTCCAAATTATGATGTTCCATCAGAATTTAAAACACACGAAGAATATTTTAGAAAATTAACTTGGGATGGAATCAAAGAAAGATATGGAGAAAACTTTGATTCTAAAATTAAAGAAAGAACAGAATATGAATTAAGTATAATTGAAAAAATGGGATATGTAGATTATTATCTTATAGTTTGGGATTATATTCATTTTGCAAAATCTGTAGGAATTCCAGTAGGACCTGGGCGTGGATCTGGAGCAGGTTCAATAGTTGCATATGCAATTGGAATAACAGATATAGACCCACTTAAATACAATCTTCTTTTTGAGAGATTTTTAAATCCAGAAAGAATAAGTATGCCAGATTTTGATGTTGATTTTTCAGATGAAAGAAGACAAGAAGTTATAGATTATGTTGCAAAAAAATATGGACAAGACCATGTTTCACAAATTATTACATTTGGTACGTTATCTGCTAAAAGTGTTATTCGTGATGTTGGTAGAGTTTTAGATATTCCATATGTTGAAGTAGATAAAATAGCTAAAATGATACCATTTGAAATTCACATAACTATTGATAAAGCTTTAGAGCAAAATAGAGAATTAAGACAGCAATATGAAAATGATGAAACAACAAAAAGAATTATAGATATTGCAAAAGGCTTAGAAGGAATGCCAAGAAATGCATCTACACATGCGTGTGGAGTGGTAATAACAAAAGATCCAGTAGATACTTATGTTCCACTATGTACAAATGATGGAAACGTTGTAGCACAATATACAATGGTTTTATTAGAAGAACTAGGACTTCTTAAAATGGACTTTTTAGGACTTAGAACTCTTAGTGTTATAGCAAATTGTTTAGAACTTGTTAAACAAAATAGAGGAATAGATGTAAAGTTTGATGAAGAAATGAATGATCCAAAAGTTTATAAATTATGGCAGGAAGGAAAAACTTTTGGAATATTTCAATTTGAAAGTGCTGGAATGACAAACTTTATGAAAGAATTAAAAGCAGACTGCTTAGAAGACTTAATAGCAGGAGTTTCTTTATATAGACCAGGACCAATGGACCAAATTCCAAGATATATTAGAGGAAAACTAAATCCAGGACATAATGAATATACTCATCCAGCTTTAGAGCCAATTCTAAATGTAACTTATGGATGTATGGTATACCAAGAGCAAGTAATGCAAATAGTAAGAGATTTAGCTGGATATTCTTTAGGAAGAGCAGATCTTGTAAGACGTGCTATGGGAAAAAAGAAACTTGATGTTATGGAAAAAGAAAGAGAAGTTTTCATTAATGGGCAAGTTGATGAAAATGGAAATGTTGTTGTACCAGGTTGTGTAAGAAATGGTATTGATGCTAAATCAGCAAATAAAATTTTTGATGAAATGGCTGAATTTGCAAAATATGCTTTTAATAAATCCCATGCTGCAGCTTATGCTGTATTATCGTATAGAACAGCTTATTTAAAAGCTTATTATAAAGAAGAACTTATGGCAGCTACTTTAAATAGTTTTTTAGGAAACTTAGATAAAATTCCTGTATATATACAAGATTGTAAAGATATGGGAATCGAAATATTAAATCCTAGTATAAATAAAAGTAGAACTAAATTTACTGTGCAAAATAACAAAATAAGATTTGGACTTGGAAGTATTAAAAATGTTGGCGTAGCAGTTATAGACAGTATTGTTAAAGAAAGAGAATTAAATGGAGAATTTGAAAGCTTTACATCATTTTGTGAAAGAATAAAAAATGAATCAGTAAATAAAAAATGTATTGAAAGCTTAATAAAAGCAGGTGCCTTTGATGAATTTGGAAAAACTAGAGCAACACTTCTAGCATCTTTTGAAACAATATTAGATAGTATTAATAATGAAAATAAAAATAAAATGGCAAATCAGGTTTCAATGTTTGACTTAATGCAAGAAACAGATGAAGAAATTGAAAACAAAAAATATATTTTTATCGAAAAAGAAGAAATGCCAAAAAAAGAATTACTAATATTAGAAAAAGAAATGCTAGGAGTATACATTTCAGGACATCCATTAGATAAATTAAAACCAGCCATAGAAAAACAAACTAATATTTCAACTTTAGATATGATAAAAATGAATGAAGAAATAGAAGAATTTGGATTCACAAAAGACTTTAAAGATGGACAAACTGTAAAGTTTGTTGGTGTTATTTCTAAAGTTACAAAAAAATTTACTAAAAAAAATACAACAATGGCATTTATATTTTTAGAAGATTTTTATGGAACAGCAGAAGTAATAGTATTTGATAGCATATATGAGAAAATAAGTAATATTATTGTAAATGATAATATAGTATTGGTTGAAGGAAGATTAAGTGTTAGAGAAGATGAACCAGTTAAAATAGTTGCGAGCTACATCAAAGAATTTACGGAAGAAAATATTGTAAATAATGAGACAAAATTAAATAAAGTTAAAACTTTAAATATTAATATTTCATCATTAGATGAAGAAAAAAAACAAAGACTAAGAGGAGCTATTAAATTTTTTAGTGGAGATAGGTCAAATGTAAAATTAGAAATTACGGAAAATGATGAAATAAAACCATGTGGAACAATATTTTTAACAGATAAAATTTTAAATGAATTTAAAGAAATTGTATCAGATGAAAATATTAAAATATTATAGTGTTTTATGTAGTAAAAAATATGATTTAAAATAAATTATCTAAATCTAAATTAATAAAAAATATTGAAAAATTTTTTTATTAATTATATAATCTTATTGAAAAATAAAGCTAAAGGAGAAAATTATGAAAAAAGATAATGGATTTTCAGCAATGGGATTAATCATAACAATCATTATACTTTTAGTTTTAGCATTTGTAGCTGCTCATTTTTTATTTGGAAATGATGGCATTGTAAATAAATTAAAAAACAAAGATACAGAATATAATAAAACAGAGGTAGTAGAGCAAATTAATTTAATAATAAAACAAAAATATTTTGGAGATTCAAAATATGCTTTAGAAAATAAAAAAGATATTAACGAAATATATAATGAAACAACTTTATTTCAATATTTAATAGAAAATAATTATATTGAACAGTTAAAAGATATTAATGATAATGTAATAGCAGATCAATATTTTATAAAAACAGAAAACTTAAATGGTGATATAGTTTCTTATGAAGTTAAGGAAAATGGTTCTGAGGGGAATGGAACTAAAGTTTTCAAAATAAAAAAAGTAGAAGAAAAATATATGATTTATTTTGTTGATAAATATGGAAAAGAACAAGAATTAGGTGAATTAATAATAAAACCAGAATTATAAAATAAAAAATGGCTTAATAAAAGCCATTTTTTTATACAAATAATAATTTAATACTTTAATTTTTATACAAATAATTTTTTTATTAAATTTTAAATTATTTTAATTTTAGATTTTTTACTAATATTTAAGATTTAATCCATATATATTTTGGTCAATTAAAGTATGAACTCTTTTTTGAGTTTTAGCATCATCAGATTTTAAAGATTCTTCAATAAATTCAGGATGATTTAGTAAAAATTGTTTCATAGAGCCATCAGGATCTTTTCTAAATTCTCTTAACATTTCTAGTTGTTTTTCATTTATAACTTTTAATTCTAAAGCTTTTTCAAATAAAGAATCATCAATTTGTAGTAAAGAAAAAACTTTAACTCCATCGTTTGATAAAACTTCGGTACCACCTTCCATTCTATCTACTGCAAAAACACTCCATACAATGTTAGAACCTAAATTTTTTATTGCTGGAATCCAAGCTCTAGTAAAACTAGAAGATTTATTTAAAAGATCAGCAACATGTAAAAATTTTTTATCGTCAATATCTTGTGAATCATCATTTTCAGAAAAATTAAAATTACTTTCTATTGTAGATAAGTCTTTATATATTGTAACATGTGGCTTTCTTAAAAAATATGCAATCATATTAGAGAAAAACCAATCTCTTCTTTCACCACCAGAAATATAGTCTATTTCATCAACATTTATATTTGATTCTATGTATTCAACCATATTATCAATTACAAATTTATAAATTTTATTTTTATTATAATGTTCAAAAGTTCTTGCAAAAATATGACTAGGGATATTTAGTTTATCTTCATTTTCTAATTCATAATCAATAAATGATAATAAATTTTTTGAGTCTTGTTCACTTCCATATAAATAATCCGCATTTATAAAGTAAGGACCTATTTTTCCAGAAGTATACCAAAAAGGCTTATTTTCTGGAGCAATTTTAAATGCAGATGTATCAAATAGTAATGGCATTAATTCTTTCATTATTATTTTACCTCCGTTTTTTTATTTTCTAAAATATAATATAGTAAAAAAAAAAAAAAGTCAATTTAATAATTTTTGGTAGACAATTAAGATATTATTTGATAATATTCTAATAGTAATTATTTTTTATTAATTAACAAAAGATAAAGGAGAAAAATTGGAAAAAGAAGAGTTAAAAAGAAAATTTGTAGGAAGTAAATACGATAAATTTGAAAAAGCAAATTTTTCATTACCAGCATTATTATTTGGTGGACTATATTTTGCTTATAGAAAAATGCTATTGGCAGGTATAATTTTTTATTTATTTACTACAGCTATAATGACTATTTTTTCAACTAGAATAAATATAATTTTATTAGTTATATCATATCTATTATTATATGTTTCTATGTCTTTATTATTTAATTCTATGTATCGTACATTTTATAATAAAAAAGTAGATAAAATATTATCTTCTAGTGAAAATGGGTTAGATAAAGCAGTAGTAGATAAATGTAAAAAACAAGGTGGAACTAGCATACCATATATTTTTTTGGTAATAGCATTAGGAATTTGTTTATCATTAACTGTAAATTTTATTTTATCTAATAAAAACAAAGAAAAAAATGTTAGTGATAATATTAGTAATAGTGAAAATGAAAGTATTTCTGATAATTCAAACACTACTTATTACGAATATGTAGATGATAATGATGAAAATACTAATAGTAATGAAGCAGTAGTTGACAGTTCTAATAATATTGATAATACTTTAGAAAATAGTAATACAATTGTTGAAGATAATAGTGCTGAAGATACAGACAAAGATGATGATACTACGAATTCTATTATGTATGACACTAATATAGAAATAAATAACTTTTTAGATATAAAAATACCAAATATTTTTATAGAAAAAGGAACTACAGGAATTTTTAATGGAAAATCAAATTATGATTATAGCTTAAATAATGATGGAAAATCATATTCTTTTAAATTACAAGCATTAAAAAACTTTACGGCTGATGGATATTATAATATGTTTGTAAATAAAACAAATCCTAATTTTAAAATAGATAATCTTATTATCATTGAGCCAATAAATATAAACAATATTAATTGGAAAGGTTTTGAATCAGAATTTTTTGGCATAGAACGACAATTAGTTACAGAGATTAATGGTAAAACATTTTTATTTACTTATACTACTCCAGAAGAAAAAGTAGAAGATGACATTTACTACAATCAAATTATTAATTCTATAAAAATTAAAGAACAATAAAATATAAAATATATTATTATTAAAATAAAAAATACAACTTTAAAATTGAAATTTTTAAAGTTGTATTTTTATATTAATTGTATATTGAAAAACATTTTTAAAGATGATAAAATGATAAAAATTATTTAGGGAGGATTGAAATGAGCATTTTATTAAAAAATGGAATATTAGTTGATTATGCAAGTAAAACAGAAAAAAAATTAGATGTATTAATTGAAGGAAATAAGATTTCTAAAATAGCTGAAAAAATAGATGAATTAAATAACGAAGTTATTGATTGTTCTGGTTTATATATTATGCCAGGAATGATTGATATGCATTGCCATTTAAGAGAACCAGGTGGAGAACATAAAGAAACTATAGAAACAGGTTCAAAAAGCGCTGTTAAAGGTGGATTTACAACAATTTGTCCTATGCCAAATACAAATCCAACTCCAGATAGCGCTTTTGTTTTAGAAAAAATAATTAATGAAGCTAAAAGAGTAAATCTTTTAAATGTACTTCCTTTTTCAAGTGTAACTAAAGGAGAAAAAGGTGAAGAACTAGTAGATTTTAAATCACAATTAGAAGCTGGAGCAATTGCTTTTTCAGATGATGGTATGCCAGTAGAAAATGCAGCAACAATAAGAAAAGCAATGTTTGAAGCAAATAAATTAGGAAGTTTTATATCAGAACATTGTGAAGAAAAGTCTGTTTCAAGTGGTGCAATAAATGCAGGTCCAATAGCTGAAAAACTTGGAGTTGGAGGAGTACTACCAGAAACAGAAGAAATAATGGCAGCAAGAGATATAGTAATTGCAGAAACAAATAATTTACATACACATATTTGTCATATAAGTACTAAAACATCAGTTGATATGATTAGAAGTGCGAAACAAAGAGGCGTTAAAGTAACATGTGAAACTTGTCCTCATTATTATAGTTTTACAGTAGAAGAAGTGCTAAAATCAGATGTAAATGCTAAAATGAATCCACCTTTAAGAGAAGAAAAAGACAGATTAGCAATAATTGAAGGTATAAAAGATGGAACAATAGATTGTATTATAACAGATCATGCACCACATGCTTCAGAAGAAAAAGCTAGAGGTTTAGCAAAAGCTCCAAATGGAATAATTGGATTTGAAACAGCTTTACCTGCAACAATTACTAATTTAGTAGTTCCAGGATATATTTCTTATTTAGATATGGTTAGAGTAATGTCTTATAATCCAGCAAAATTATTAGGATTAGATAAAGGTGTTATTGCAGAAGGAAAAATAGCAGATTTAACAATATTTGATCCAAATGAAGAATATATTTATACAGAAGATATGATAGTTTCAAAATCACATAATACACCATGGATAGGAAAAAAGCTTAAAGGAAAAGTAGCATATACAATAGTTTCTGGTAGAGTTGTATATGAAAAATAAAAGAAAGGAGAACTTTTTCAAAAAAATTTTTAGAAAAGGTAAAAGAATAAATGAATGCAATAGATATTTTAATAGATAAAATTAAGAAAACAGATAATCCAACAGTTATGGGATTAGACCCAAGATATGGAATGTTACCAGAATGTATAAAAAATAAATATGGAAAAGATGTAAAAAGTATTTGTGAAGGAATTCTGGAATATAATAAAAATTTAATAGATGCAACATATGATATTATTCCAGCAGTAAAACCTCAAATAGCTTTTTATGAAATGTTTGGAATTGAAGGAATAAAATGTTTTAAAGAAACATGTAAATATGCAAAAGAAAAAGGTATGATAGTTATTTTAGATGCAAAAAGAGGAGATATAGGCACAACAGCTGAGGCATATTCTAATGCATATTTAGGAAAAACTTTAGTAGGAGAAAAAGAAGAAAGTTTTTATGATATAGATTTTATAACTGTAAATCCGTATTTAGGAATAGATGGAGTTAAACCTTTTATTGAAGATTGTAAGAAATATAATAAGGGAATTTTTGTATTAGTAAAAACTTCAAATAAATCTTCAGGAGAATTACAAGATTTAAAATTAGAAAATGGAAAAACAATTTATGAAAAAGTAGCAGAGCTTGTTAATTTATGGGGAGAAGATGTAGTTGGAGAATATGGATATAGTTCTGTTTCTTCAGTTGTTGGAGCAACATATCCAAATCAGTTAAAAGAACTTCGTGAAATTATGCCAAAATCATATTTCTTAATACCAGGTTATGGTGCACAAGGTGGAAAAGCAGAAGACATAGCACTAGGATTCAAAAATGGTTTAGGTGGAATTGTTAATGCATCAAGAAGTTTAATGTGTGCGTATAAATCAGATATTTGGAAAGATAAATATTCAGATGAAGAATATGCAAAAGCAACAAGAGCAGAGGCTATTCGTATGAGAGATGAATTAAATTCAGCAATAAAATAAATAATATAATGTTCAAATTTTAAATAAGGAGGAATTATGGGAATAAAAGTTAAGTGCGAATTAATAAAAAAAGAAAAAATTATAGAAGGAATTTATAAATTTTCTGTAAAAGCACCAGAAATCGCAAAAGAAGCTAAACCAGGACAATTTTTAGAAATAAAAGTTTCTGAAACTGGAGAACCATTTTTAAGAAGACCAATTAGTATTTTTAATATTGATGGTGAAATTTTAGAATTTATTTTTCAAGTAAAAGGAAGAGGAACAGAACTTTTAGCTAAATTTGAAGAAGGTGAAAAAATAGATATAATAGGACCATTAGGATTTGGTTCTTTTAAAGTTCAAGAATATAAAAATGTTGCAATTATAGGTGGAGGTATCGGTATTTATCCATTATATGAACTTACAAAAGAACTAAAAGGAAAAGCAAATTTAAATGTATATTTAGGATTTAGAGATAAATCTTTAGTTACATGTGAAAAAGAATTTGAAGCAATTGGATTAAATAAATTAGTTGTTACAACAGATGATGGAAGTTATAAAGAAAAAGGTTTTGCTATAGATTTTATGAAAAAAGATATAGAAGTGCATAAGGTAGACATGATTTTTGCTTGTGGTCCACTTCCAATGCTTAAAGCTGTGAGACAATATGCACTAGAAAATAATATTCCTTGCCAAATTTCTTTAGAAGAAAGAATGGGATGTGGAATAGGAGCTTGTTTAGGATGTGCAGTAAAAGTAATATCAGGAGCAGAACCTAGATATGGTCATGTTTGTAAAGAAGGACCAGTATTTAATGCACAAGATGTTGAAATATAGGAGTAATCTATGGATAAAGAATTTAATATATTTGGAGTTAAAATAAAAAAATCTAATATATCTATTTTTATTAAAGTTTGCTCTAAAATGGGATTAATAATTTTAATTTTAGGAAGCATATTTTTATTAAATCATTCAGTATTATTAAGTCCAGATGATTACAATTATACTTATGTTCAAGGCTCAAATATGACTCAGAAAGTTGATAGTATCCAAAACTGTATTCAAACAGGAAAATTTTTTTATAATAATTGGACAGGTAGAGTATTGCCACATGTGTTAATTGGAATTTTTAGAAATATGCCACCTATTGTTTATGAAATAGCAAACACATTAGTATTTTTAACTTTTATAATTTTCATAACAAAAGTTTTAAACAAAAAATCAACATTCTTAGGAATTCTATCAGTATTTGGATATTTAAGTTTTAGTATGATGTTTGGAGAAAAATTTGCTTGGATTAGTGGAAGTTTTAATTATTTGTGGAGTTGCACGACTTTAGTAATATTCATTTATTTAGTATATAATTATTTTACTGATGAAAAAAATTTAAATATATTATATAAAATGTTTTTAATTTTATTTTCTTTCATAGCTGGATTCATGCATGAAAACGTAGCATTTGTAGGTGGAGCTTTTTTAGTTTGTTTATTCTTATTTAATATTAAAAAGTTTTTTAAATTTGAAAATAAAAAGAAAATAACTTTAATTTTAATATTTATAATGTTTTGTTTAGGTGCTTTTGCTACAATATTTGCACCTGGAAATACAAATAGAGTTGAAGATGTAAATAGTACATTTTCATGGTTATTTCTTAAAAATTATATAGACAATAAAGCAGTTTTAATAGCGGTAATTATAAGTATTATAACAGTGTTTATACTTAATAATTTAGAAAATATAAAAACAGAAAAAGTTAATTTTTTTAAATTTAGTAATATTAAAAATCATAATACAGAAATAGTAAAAGAGGAATTTTTATATTTTATTTTACCAGCTATTATTGCAACAATACCAATGGCATATATTGGATATTTTCCACCAAGAGCGTTTTTAGCATATGAAACAATGTTTATGATTGTGTTTTCAAAAAATGTTTGTTTTATTGCAAAATATTTTGAAAAATATGAAAAATCTTTAGCAATTATTTCTATTTTACTTACTTTATTTGTTTTTGGTAAATTTTCACCAAGTACACTTCGGACAAATAAATTATATTATTCCATATAAAGAAAAATTAATAGCTGAATATGAAGAAGCTGTTAAAAATGGAGAAAAAGATGTATTAGTTAGTAAATTTGAATATTTAAATTGGATTCATAAAGAAGATTATATAAATATAGACAATTTCTTTCCAGAATTTGTTTCACAAATGCCAATAAATGCATTAGTTTCACAATATTATGGGTTTGATAGGATTACAGCTATAGGTGATGAAGAATATTTAATAGAAATGGATGTTGATACAGAAGGTATAAATCAATATGATATAATTGAAAAAGAAAATGGAAAAAAAATACAACATATAGAATATGACAATCATATAAGATATGCTATTCCAAAAGATAAATTAGGAAGTTATGTTATAGATTGTAGAAAAAATGGATTAGATAGTAAGATTCTAAATTATAGAGTAAGATATATTGGTGGAGAATTGTATGATATACCAATAGAAGATTTAATTATTAAATAATAAAAATATAAATAAAAAGGAGAGTTATATGAATACAGAAGTAAATTTATGTGGTATTAAAATGAAAAACCCAGTAACAGTTGCATCAGGAACTTTTGGATATGGAAGAGAATATTCACAATTTATTGATTTAAATAAACTTGGTGGAATTATTACAAAAGGAACTTCTTTAAAATTAAGACCAGGAAATCCAGCTCCTAGAATATGTGAAGTTCCAGGCGGAATGTTAAATAGTATAGGACTTCAAAATCCAGGAGTTGAATATTTTGCAGAATATGATTTACCATGGCTTAGAAAATTTGATACAAAAATTATAGTAAATGCATGTGGAAGTACAATAGAAGATTATGTTGAGCTTTGTAGAATTTTAAATAAATTAGATATTGATGGAGTTGAACTTAATCTTTCTTGTCCAAACGTTAAAGCAGGATGTTTAGCATTCGGAACAACTTATGAAGGAGTAAAAGAAGTAACATCACAGGTAAGAAAAGTTTTAACAGATAAACCATTAATAGTAAAACTAACACCAAATGTAACAGATATTACTTTGCCAGCAAAAGGAGCCGAAGATGCAGGAGCTGATGGAGTTTCTGGAATAAATACTTTATTAGGAATGAAAATAGATATAGATAAAAGAAAACCTGTTTTAGCAAATAATACAGGAGGATTTTCAGGACCAGGCATTAGAAGTATTGGTGTAAGAATGGTATATCAAATGTCACAAGCAATTAAAATTCCAATTTTAGGAATGGGTGGAATTATGAATTCAGATGATGCTATTGAATATATGCTTGCTGGTGCTACTGCAGTATCAATTGGAGCTGGAAACTTTGCAGATCCAGAAGTAAGTATAAAAACAATAGAGGGAATTGAAAAATATATGAAAAAGCATAATATAGAAAATTTAAGTTCTATAATAGGAAAAGTTCAAATGAATTAAGTAGGAAAGGAGGAAAATATGGGAACGGCTGGAATAGTAATTTTATCAATTTTAGGAATTATAATTTTGTTTTTGATAATTAAATTTAATATATATGTAAGTTTAAGAAATAAAATAAAACAATCTAAATCTGGAATAGATGTTTATTTAAATCAAAGATTTGATTTAATTCCAAATTTAGTTGAATGTGTAAAAGGTTATGCAAATTATGAATCTCAAACTTTTGCTAAAATTACAGAATTACGTTCTGAATATGATAATGGTAAAAACTTAAAAAAGGGAGAGGAAGTAAATTCTGAATTTAATAAATTATTAGCTATTAGTGAAAGTAATCCAAATTTAAAAGCAAGTGAACAATTTATAAATCTACAAAAGAGTCTTACTAAAATAGAAAATCAATTACAAGCTGCAAGAAGAGTTTACAATGGAGATGTTACTTTATATAATACTACAATCAGTACTTTTCCAGATTTAATTTTAGCTAAGCTTTTTGGATTTAAAGAAGAAGAACTTTTTGAAATTGAAGAATATAAAAAAGAAAATATTAATATTGATTTATAAAACAATTAATATTTTAAATAAAAAAATATGATAGTAAGAGGAAAATAAAATGGAAAATGAATTTGAAGAAAGCTTTGAAAAAATTTATAATGATGTTTATAGCAAATGTTCTGAAAACTTAAAAGCAGAAAAATCTAGTAATAATAAAATTCTTTTAATTGTATTATTAATTTTAATTGTTATAAATGTATGTATTTATCCAGTTTTTAAATCAGGCATTGTATCTCTATTTGCTTTTGTAATTTCTATGATTATATTAATAACAATTCATGTAATTAGAAATAGTCAATATAAAAAAATGTATAAAACAGAAGTAATAACAAGTTTAGTTAAAGGTTATAATGATACATATGATTATAATGCTTATGGAGGTATATTAAGATCTGAATATAATATGGCAAAATTTGATTCAATGTATTATGATGAATACTTTTCAGAAGATCAAATTAATGGAACTTTAGATTCTGGTGAAAATTTTAAAATGTCAGAAGTAGTTACTAAAAAAATTAATCGTTATAGAGAATCAGATGGCAGTTATAGAGAAACAGAAGAAGTAATTTTTAGAGGAATTTTTGGAAAAGTAGATTTAAAAAAAGAAATTCCTATAAAAATACATGTTAGTAGTAATTCAGCTTTTAGAAAATTTAGTAAAGATAGAGTAGAAATGGATTCTGCTGAATTTGAAAAATATTATGATTGTGTAACAGATGATAAAGTAAAATTAATGCAAGTATTTACATCAGATTTAATTGAAAAATATATTGCAATGATAAAAAATAATAAGCATAGTATAGAACTTAAAGTAGAAGATAATTTGATGTTTTTTAGATATGGATGTCAGTCAGTGTTTGAACCACCAGCATTTAAAGATGGACTTGATAAAGATTTTATAAAAAAATATTATAAATTAATTTATTATCCTTTAGAAATAATAAAAAGTACAGTAGAAAAAATGAATGAATTATAGTTTTTATTATATAAATAATTAATTAAAAAAGAATTTGATTAAAATGTAGGAAATTACTTGATTTGTCTTATGAATTATGTTAATATAAGTATATTAATATTAAAAACTGTGAAAAAGAGGAGTAAGTAAAAAACTACTATAAAAGAGAAAAGAAGTTATTAAGCTGAGAGCTTCTTATAGAAAGATTTACTGAATGTAGCTTTGGAGTTGATATACTGAAATTTAGTAAGTATATTCGTTTAAGTAACGTTAAAAACTTATAAGAGATATTTATTTTTTAATAAATAATTAAGGTGGTACCGCGGAATATTCGCCCTTATGCTATAAGCATAAGGGCTTTTTTGTTAAATGTAAAAAAATAAAAATTATATTTTATAATAAATATGGAGGTATATTATGAACGAGAATCATAAACTTGCAGAAAAATTTAATCCTAAAGAATTTGAAGATAAGCTTTACGAAAATTGGGAAAAGAAAGGATATTTTAAACCATCAAATGATAAAACTAAAGAAACATATTGTATAATGATGCCACCTCCAAATGTAACGGGAAAACTTCATATGGGACATGCATTAGATGATACAATTCAAGATGTTTTAGTACGTTATAAGAGAATGAGAGGGTACAGAACTCTTTGGCTTCCAGGTTCTGATCATGCTGCTATTTCTACTGAAATGAAGGTAGTTCAAAAATTAAAAAAAGAAGGAAAATCAAAAGCAGATTTAGGAAGAGAAAAATTTTTAGAAGAAACATGGGATTGGACTCATAAATATGGTGGAATTATACAAAAACAACAAAGAAAACTAGGTTGTTCTTGTGATTGGGATAGAAACAGATTTACTTTAGATGATGGTATGAGTAATGCTGTTTTAGAACAATTTATAAAGCTATATGAAAAAGGATTAATTTATAAAGGAAAAAGAATGGTAAACTGGTGTACAAGTTGTAACACTTCTATTTCTGATGCAGAAGTTGAATATAAAGAAGAACCATCTCATTTATGGCATATTAGATATAAAATTACCGGAACAGAAGATGAATATATAGAAGTTGCAACAACAAGACCAGAGACAATGCTTGGAGACACAGCAGTTGCTGTTCATCCAAAAGATGATAGATATAAAAATTTAGTTGGAAAAACATGTATACTTCCAATTATGAATAAAGAAATTCCAATTATAGCAGATGAATTTGTTGAAATGGAATTTGGAACAGGTTGTGTTAAAATAACACCTGCACATGACATGAATGACTATCAAGCAGGTTTAAGACATAATTTAGAAATAATAGAAGTTTTTGATGAAAACTTTAAAATGGGAGATTTAGTTCCAGAATATAAAGGATTAGATTTATTAACAGCAAGACAGAAAATAGTAGAAAAATTAAAAGAAATAGGAGCATTAGTTAAAACAGAAGATTATATACACAATGTTGCAAAATGTGAAAGATGTAAAACTACAATTGAACCAAAAATTTCAGAACAATGGTTTGTAAGTATGAAAGACTTAGCTAAACGTGCAGCAGAAGCAGTAAGAAATGGAGAAACTAGATTTGTTCCACAAAGATATGAAAAACAATATTTTCATTGGTTAGATAATATACAAGATTGGTGTATTTCTCGTCAATTATGGTGGGGACATAGAATACCAGTATATTATTGTGAAGAATGCTCAGAAATTCATGTTGCAAAAGAAAAACCAGAAATGTGTAAAAAATGTGGTTCTAAGAATTTAGTTCAAGATCCAGATACATTAGATACATGGTTTAGTTCTGCATTATGGCCATTTTCTACACTTGGTTGGCCAAATAAGGAATCACAAGATTACAAAGATTTTTATCCAACACAAACATTAGTAACAGGTTTTGATATTATAACTTTCTGGATATCTAGAATGATGACACAAGGACTAGAATTTACAGATGAAGTTCCATTTAAAGATGTTTTAATTCATGGTATTGTAAGAGATGAAAAAGGAAGAAAAATGTCTAAAACACTTGGAAATGGTGTTGATCCATTAGAAGTTATAGATAAATATGGAACAGATGCTTTAAGATTTTCACTTTTATCTGGAACAACAATGGGAAATGATATTAGATTTATGCCAGAGAAATTAGATCAAGCTTCAAATTTTGCAAATAAAATTTGGAATGCAGCTAAATTTATTACTAATTCATTAGTAGAAGATAAAGATATAATTGAATTTAATAAAAAAATATATAATCAAGAAACAAACACTTATAATGAAGAATTATTAAAAATCGAAGATAAATGGATAATAAATAAATTGGATAAATTAATATCAGAAGTAAGCATAAACTTAGATAATTATGATTTAGGAATAGCATTAGATAAAATATATAGCTTTATTTGGAATGAATTTTGTGATTGGTATATTGAAATGGTAAAACCTAGATTATATAGTGACAATTATGAGGAAAAAGTTGCAGTTTGTTGCATATTAGATTATGTATTTAGAGTATCTTTAAAATTATTACATCCATTTATGCCATTTGTTACTTCAGAAATATATGAAAAATTAGTAAAATATAGTGGTAAAGAATTAATGGTAAGCAATTGGCCAAATTCAAGAAAAGAATTTTTATTTAATAATGAAGAAGCAATAGTAGAAAAATTAAAAAAATTAATAATAGAAATTAGAAATATAAGAACAAAAATGAATGTTCATCCATCTAAAAAATCAAAATTATTAATTATGAAAAATAATATTGAAAAAGAAATAAAAGATTCAAATGGTTTCTTAACTAAGCTTGGATTTGCAAATGAAATTATTATTGTAAAAGATGAAAAAGAAATTCCTCAAAATGCAGTATCAATTGTAGTAGATGATTTAAAAATTTTTATTCCTTTTGAAGAATTAGTAGATATTGAGGAAGAAATCAAAAGGCTTGAAGGGGAGAAAGTAAAATTGGAAGCAGAAGTTTTAAGAGGAGAAAAAATGCTTTCAAATCCTGGGTTTGTAAATAAAGCACCAGAAGCAAAAGTTAATGAGGAAAAAGCCAAACTAGAAAATTATAAACAAATGCTTGAGAATGTTGAAGAAAGATTAAAAAATTTAAAATAAAAGGAAATAAAAATGAATAATAAAAAAATTTTAAGTAAAATAATTTTAGTAATAGTTGTTTTAGTATTATTTGCAGGTATATATTTTTTTAATGATACAATCAAAAATTCTAAAATAAAAGTATTAGAAAGTAAAATAAGTGAATTAGAAAAAGAAAAAAATAATTCTCAAATTAAAGAAGAAAGTGATAAAGAAGTAGAAGATTATACAGAAGAAAATGTAAAATTAGCATCCTATATAGAAGACCATACAATAAGAAATGAAGTTTTTACAGAAATAAAAGAGTATGTTAACAAAATTTGTAACACAGGTATGAAAATTTCTGAATTTCAAGATATCAATGATGCTGATAAATCATGGATATATACCCAAAAACATATTTCTAATGATGATATATTTTTAACAAATAAAATAATAGAAGATAATTTAAAAATTTTATTTGGAGATTCTTTAAAAATAGATATAGAAAATGATTTAAAATCTGCTAAAATTTATCCATATTTGTTACCAGAGTATGATGAAAAACTTAAAGGATATGTTTTTTTAGGATATGATAATGCAGAAACAGTAAAGTATATAATAAATGATATAAAAAACAATAATGATATTTATACAGTAAATGTTATTGAATATGAAGAAGCCGATAGAGAATATGAAGCAAATGAAAATACAATGAATGTAGAAGTAATAATTAAGGCTTATGATGAAACAGATTCTTGGAAAAAAGATTATGAAAATATAGATGATGAAATTTTACAAAGAAAAGATGAATTTAGCTGGAAAGAAATATTTACTTTAGGTAATGAAGACTATTTAAATACTGAAAAAATAGAAAAGGAAGTTTTAAATAGAAAAGATGAATTTTGTTCGTATAATTTAACAATAGAAAAGGAAAAAGGTCTTTTCCATGTTAAAAGAATAGAAAGAGTAAAATAAAAATGAATTGGGGCAAATGAAAGGAGAAAAAATGCTTGAATTTGTACCCAATTTTTTTATGCAATTAAAAAATGAAATAGAAAATATATTTAGATATGTATTCCCCAATATATGTGGAATTTGTGGAAAAATAAACGAAAATTATATTTGTGAAAAATGTAAAAAGAGAATTAAAAAATTTGAAAAATATGAGTTAATAGATAAGGAAATATTAAATTTTAATTATAAAATTAAAATAAGTGTTTTTGATAAAGAAAAAGATAATAAAAATTATGATGATAAAATTTATTTTGATAATCTTTTTTATTGCTTTGAATATAAAGGAATAATTAGAAATTTGCTTTTAAAATATAAGTTTTCAGGTGCCTCATATCTTTGCTATTTTTTTGCAAATGTAATATTAAATAATAAAAAAATTAATGAAATTTTTAAATTATATGATATAATAATTCCAGTTCCAATGGACAAAAATAAAAAACTTAGAAGAGGTTATAATCAAACAGAACTTATAGTAAATATCATAAATAAAAATTTAGGAATAAATGTAAATACGAATATTTTAAAGAAAATAAAATCCACAAAAACACAAAGCAAATTAAATTTTTATGAAAGACAGAAAAACATAAAAAATGCTTTTTTAGTAAAAAATAAATCATTAATAGAAAATAAAAAAATAATTTTATTTGATGACATTTATACAACTGGTGCAACAGTAAACGAAATATCTAAAATATTAAAATTTGCTGGTGCGAAAGAAATTTTAATTTTAATAATTGCAAAAAATTAATAAGAAATATAAAAGTAATATTAACTTTAAAAGTTAATAAAAAATAAATTTTAACAACAAAGGATTATAGGAGGATTTAATGGAAGATTTAGTAGAAAGTATATTAGATTATGTAAGAGCAGATTATACTGATTATGCTATTATGATAAATGGTGAATGGGGTAGTGGAAAAACTTATTTTTGGAATAATAAAATAAGAAATAAAATAGATTCTTTATCTTTAAATGGAAAAAAATATTCAACAATATATATGTCTTTGTATGGTATTTCTAATTTAGAGGATATTAGTAAAAAAATATTTATTGAAACTACTCAATTAATGGATAAAGACATGAAAAAGTATATGGCTACACATGATACTACATCTATTCCAGAATATGCAAAAACAGGATTAGATATGGCACATCTTTTTGGTACAAAACAATCTGGAGATAAATTGGATTATTCTCAATTCTTTTCAACAGATGATAAGGTTTTATGCTTTGATGATTTAGAGAGAGCAAATGTAGATGTTATAGATATTTTAGGATATATTAATAATTTTGTTGAGCATGACCATATAAAAACTATTATTATTTGTAATGAAAAAGAACTTGCTACTAAATTAAAAAGTTCTAATCTAGAAATGAAAACTTTTATTGCAACATATCTTTTAGATAAAGAAGGTACTCTTTTAAATCCTGATAAACCAATGGTTGAAAAAATTGGCGAAAAAATAGAGTATGTATTTGATAAAGCAAATGATTATGAAAGAATAAAAGAGAAATTGATTGGAGAAACTTTTGAATATGCTCCACAATTTAGTTATATTATTAATGGACTTTTAATGAGATATGAGTCTAATCCAGATTTAATTAGATTTTTAAGAGAACATACAAATTTAATAACAAATACTTTTATAAAATCTGGAACTAGAAATTTAAGAATTTTAAAGCATGCTTTAAATGATTTTAAAAAAATATTTGAAACAGTAAATAAATTTTATCCAAATACAAATTTAAGAGTACTACAAACAATGTTAATATTTACAATTGCTGTATCTTTTGAAATAAAAGCAGGAAAAATTACAAAAGACAAATTTGTAAATATTAATTCTAATGAAGAATATAAATCAATTCTTGTTTCTTCAAGAGTTTTAATGGATAATAGACAATTTTATATAAAAGAATTTGATAATAATTATTATTTTAATTTTAAATCAGAATATAGATTTTTTAAATTTATTGAAATGTATGTAAGAAACAGAATATTTGATATGAAAGTATTTAAACAAGATATGGAAATGATAATTGAAACAATAGATACAGAAAAATTACCAGGTTATAAAAGATTACTTATAGAAGAATACTGGAAAATTTCTGATGACCAATTTCCAGATGTTATAAAAGAAGTAATAAAAAATGTAGAAAATGGTGATTTAACCCTTATTGAACTTGTAAAATTATTTGCATATTTTAGTTATTTTTCTAGAAAAAATTTAATTCCTTATGATATGCCAACAATAAAAGAAAAATTCTTAACTGGTATGGATTTAGTTGCAGAAAAGTCTGAATATTGTAGTAATATTGGAGAAGAACTTTCAAGAATTGGTATAGATGTTGGTGAAGACATGAAAGATATATTAAAACATTTTCATGAGCTTAATAAAGAATTAAAGAAAAAAATGTATAGAGATAAGGCAGATGAAATCTTTAAATGTATACCAATGAAAATGGAAACTTTTTATGATAAGTTTACTTCTGAATGTATGGAAAAACCAATATTAAATTATTATGATACATATAAAATGGTACAAAGAATTACCTGTGCAAGTAATGAAGATATAGTTAAAATAAAAGAAATGTTAATAGATAGAGCAAGAAAAAATAAAAAACAATTAGTAGCAGAACTACCTTTTATGATGGATTTAAAATTGGAACTTGAAAAATACTATAAAGATAAAGATACAACAATAAAAACAGTTATGATAAAAGAATTTACAGAAGATTTACAAACTATAATAGATATTTATAGTGATATGCCAAAGAAAACAATATATACAAGAAAGAGATAATAGAGAGGAAAAAATATGTTTAAAATAGGTTGTCATTTATCAGCTTCAAAAGGATATCTTGATATGGCAAATGTTAGTGAAAAAATTGGAGCAAATACTTTTCAATTTTTTACAAGAAATCCTAGAGGTGGAAAAGCAAAAGATATAGATGAAAATGATGTAAAAGCTTTTTTAAAAAAGGCAAAGGAAATTGGAATAGAAATTATTTTAGCACATGCTCCATATACTTTAAATTGTGCTTCAAGTGATGCAAGTATTAGAAACTTTGCTAAAGAAACTATGAAAGATGATTTAATGAGAATGGAGTATACGCCAAATAATTTATATAATTTTCATCCAGGAAGTCATGTTGGACAAGGAGCAGAAATAGGCATAAAATATATTATTGAAATTTTAAATGAAGTATTAAAAGAAGAACAAACAACTACTGTTTTACTAGAAACTATGGCAGGAAAAGGTTCAGAAATAGGAAGAAGTTTTGAAGAAATAAAGCAAATTATTGATGGAGTAAAATTAAAAGATAAATTAGGAGTTTGTTTAGATACTTGCCATGTAAATGATGCTGGATATGATATAGTAAATAATTTAGATGGAGTGTTAAACGAATTTGATAAAGTTATAGGAATTGAGAAGTTAAAAGCTATTCACATAAATGATAGTAAAAACCCACTAGGTGCACATAAAGATAGACATGAAAAAATAGGAGAAGGAACAATAGGTATAGATGCTTTTGAAAAAATAATTAATCATGAAAAATTAAGAAATTTGCCATTTTTCTTAGAAACACCAAATGAATTAGATGGATATGAAAAAGAAATAAAATTATTAAAAAAATTATATAAAAATTAATAAATTTTTAAGGTTAATTTAAGAATCATCGTATAAAATTATCTCATACAAAAGAGAAAGGAGAGATGCGATGGTTCTTTAATTTATGTACAAAATAAAGATAACAAAAATTAATAAAATCCCCAAATAAATAAAAAAGTAGGTTTCTTTAAGAAATCTACTTTTTTGCATTATAAAATTTAAATTAACAAAACATCTTTACAAATGCATATAAAATTGATAAAATATGAAAAAATTTAAAGGAGATAAAAAATGAAGCATTTAATTGATATTAAAGATTTATCCGTGGAAGAAATTGATAGCTTGATTGAAGTAGCTAAAGACATTATCAATCACAAAGAGAAATATTCTCATAAATGTGATGGTAAGAAATTAGCTACTTTATTTTTTGAGCCAAGTACAAGAACAAGATTAAGTTTTGAATCAGCAATGATTGAATTAGGTGGAAATGTTATAGGTTTTTCAGAAGCATCTTCAAGTTCTGTTTCAAAAGGAGAAACAGTATCAGATACAATAAGAGTTGTTGGCTGTTATAGTGATATTATAGCGATGAGACATCCAAAAGAAGGAGCACCTTATGTAGCATCAATAAAGTCAGAAGTTCCAATAATAAATGCAGGAGATGGAGGACACAATCATCCAACACAAACTTTAACAGATTTATTAACTATAAAATCTGAAAAAGGAAGATTAGATAATTTAAGCATAGGACTTTGTGGAGATTTAAAATTTGGTAGAACAGTACATTCTTTAATAACAGCAATGTCAAGGTATAAAAATATAAAATTTGTGCTTATTTCACCAAATGAATTAAAACTTCCAGAATATGTTAAAAGAGATGTACTTGAAAAAAATAATATCGAATATATTGAAACAAAAGATATTGAAGAATATATGCCAGATTTAGATATTTTATATATGACTAGAGTTCAAAAGGAAAGATTTTTTAATGAAGAAGATTACATTAGATTAAAAGATTATTATATTTTAAATAAAGAAAAATTAAAAAAAGCCAAAAAAGATTTATGTATTTTGCATCCATTGCCAAGAGTAAATGAAATTTCAACAGATGTTGATGATGATCCAAGAGCTTGTTATTTTAAACAAGTAAGATATGGAAAATATATTAGAATGGCACTAATTTTAAAATTGTTGGAGACTAACTATATGAATGTCAATAGTTTTTCTTAAAAAATTTAAAAAAATTAGTACATTGAAAAGTGCATGAC